>CAWISL010000018.1:0-232794 GCA_963838795.1 uncultured Actinomycetes bacterium | reverse complement strand
AGCGGATCGCCCACTATCTGGGCCGCGGTGTCGAGAAGGGCCGGCTGAGCGCGGACGAGCGCGACGCGGCGCTTGCTCGGCTGACGACGACGACGGAGCTCGGCGGCCTCGCCGGGTGCGACCTCGTGATCGAGGCGATCGTGGAGGAGCTCGACGCCAAGCGCGAGCTGTTCCGCGTCCTCGACGACGAGGTGGGGGAGGCCGCCGTCCTGGCGACCAACACCTCGGCTCTCTCGGTCACGGACGTCGCCGCTGCGACCGCACACCCGGAGCGCGTCGTCGGCATGCATTTCTTCAACCCCGCGCCGGTGCTGCCGCTGGTCGAGATCGTGCGCACGAAGCTCGCGTCTTCCGAGGCCGTCGACACGGCGTTCGAGCTGGCCGTGCGGCTGGGGAAGGAGCCGATCCGCTGCAACGACACGCCCGGCTTCGTCGTCAACCGCATCCTCATCCCGCTCTTGAACGACTGCGTCCGCGTCCTCGACGAGGCGGGCGTCTCGCCGGACGATCTCGACAAGGCGATGACGCGCGGAGTGAACTGGCCGATCGGGCCGTGTGCGCTCATCGACCTGATCGGCGTCGACGTCCACGTCCACGCTTCCGAGGCGCTCCACCGCGCGCTCGGCGAGGAGCGCATGGCCCCGCCGGAGCGCCTCATCCTCATGCGGGACGAGGGCAAGCTGGGCCGGAAGGCCGGCGAGGGCTTCTTTCGCTACGACTGACCGTCGTTACGTGGTCAGCTCGAGCTCGAGCTGCGACGCTCGCGCGATGACTGCCGCGGCCTCTTCGGCTGTGAACACGCGGTCGAGGAACTCGGCGTCGAGCACGAGCAACGTCTCGTGCCCGCCGACTACAGGGACGGCCACCTCCGAGCGCACCCGCTCGTCGGTCGCCATGTAGTCGGGATCCCGCCTGACGTCCTCGACGAGCTGCGGCTCGCGCGTCTCGGCCGCGCGCCAGCAAATGCCTCCCTGCTCACGTCGGACCTCGTAGATCAGTCGCAGCCCTCCCTCGGAGGCGACCACGCGTAGCGCGTCCCCCATGCGAAGGAGGCAGCAGAGCTGGACGTCCGGCAGCTCCTCGCCCAAGCGCTCGAGAGCCTGGCGGCAGACCTCGGTGGCGCTTTCGTCTCGCTCGACGGGCGAGTGTGCGACCGGCCTCGGGCCCGGGTACCCCTGGCCACTGGGCATTGCCCAGGCAGTATGCCGCAGGTCGCGGCGGTTGGAGGCGCGCGCCGTCCGGGGCCCTCCCTACGATCGAGAGGCAGATGACGCTCTGTGCGCTCTGCCGCCGAAACCTCCTCGCCGGGGAGCGCTTCCGGTACTGGCAGAGCGTCGAGGAGCGCCAGGTGCCGCGAGTCGTCTGCCACCTGTGCGAGCCCACCGCGACCCAGGACGGCTGGTCGCGGACAGAGCGCCAAGAGCGAGAGAACGCCGTCGGGCTGCGCGGGACCGTCCGACTCGTCGCCTGAGAGGGTCAGGCCGCCAGCTGCCGGGCCCCCCGCCGGCACCAGGCCGCGCGAGGGTGACGGCGCACCACCGCGGCCCAGACCCGGTCGGCTTCGCGCGCGTTGATCAGGCCGAGCGCGACGGCATGGCGGGTGGCGGCAACCGCCGCGTCGATCTCGGGCTCGAACCGCCGCTCGCCGCGCGGAGCCCGCTCGCACGCGTCCGCGAGGGCGTCCAGGCGCGCCTCGAGGAGGCGCAGCGTACGATCATGCCGTGCCCGCTCGTCCATCGGAGGTCTCGTCGATGGTACGGACGCCCGCGGACGCTCTCGGGCTGCCGGAGGGCGCCTGTGTCGCCGCGTTTACAGATTTCTTACAGGTAGGTAATTGAAGTCTCACGGGCTGACGCGATAGTTCTCTACGAATGCGGCGAATCCTGGTCCTGGTCTCGGTCGCGATCTTGGCGACGGCCGCCACCGAGGCCGCGTTCGGCGCGGTGCCCGTCCTGCTCCGAACGCCCGGAGCGGAGTTCGTCGAGCTGGAAAACGGCAACGGCCGCGCGGCCGTCGCGCGGCGGGGCGCGCTCCTCGTCAACATCGGAAGGGGCAGGCTTCGCGTCGTCGACCTCGCAGGCGGTGGGCGCCCGCACCTCAGCGACCAGTGCCGGCAGCGGGCCCGGCGAGTCAGCCCGCGCACCGTCGAGATCCGCGGCCAGGACATCGGCTGCGTCATCTTGTCCGGCGACGACGGCGGGCCGTGGCAGGTGATCATGAGGGGGCGCCGGATCAGCGCCAGCGGGAGGGTCGTCGGTTCGCTCACCCTCGATGCGGCTGACCGAGGATCGACCGGCAGGTTCAGGATCGGCGATCGACCGTGGCGCTCGTGGCCGCGGCGCGTCGACACCTATGGCCTCAACCGCAAGTAGCCGAGCGAGAAGCCGGTCGACCTCCGCGTCCTCGCCGGGGGGTATGCCACCATACGGAGTCGTGCCCGGGAAGAAGCAGGCGATCCTCGTCGTCGAGGACGAGTCGAGCATCGCGTCCTTCGTTGGGATGTACTTGAAGCGCGCCGGCTTCACCGTGAGCGTGGCGAGCACCGGCGGCGATGCGCTCGAGAAGGCGAGCGCCGATCCCCCGGCGCTCATCATCCTCGACCTCATGCTCCCCGACATCGACGGAATCGACGTTTGCCGCCGCATCCGCCAGCGCTCCGACGTCCCGATCCTCATGCTCAGCGCTCGCGACGAGGACATCGACAAGATCATCGGCCTCGAGGTCGGCGCCGACGACTACCTAACGAAGCCGTTCAACCCGGGCGAGCTCGTCGCCCGCGTGAAGTCG
Organism: uncultured Actinomycetes bacterium; assembly: GCA_963838795.1. Classification (GTDB taxonomy): domain Bacteria; phylum Actinomycetota; class Thermoleophilia; order Gaiellales; family Gaiellaceae; genus JAIBJN01. The sequence goes on along the minus strand of CAWISL010000018.1, from coordinate 230,007 downwards.
ATCCTTCGCCGCTCGGGGCCGGAGCGCCGCGAGTTCGTGAGCTCCGTCCTCGAGCACGGCCACCTGCGCGTCGACGCCGGACGTCGCGAGGTCACGGTCCTCGGCGAGGAAGTGCAGCTCGCCCCGAAGGAGTTCGACCTCCTCTGGGACCTGCTCGACCATCGCGGGCTGGTGCTGACCCGCGACCAGCTGCTCGAACGCGTCTGGGGCTACACCTTCGCCGGCGACACCCGGACGGTGGACGTCCACGTCCGGCAACTGAGGCGCAAGCTCGGCGACGCGTGCCCGGTCGTCACCGTCTGGGGCGTGGGCTACAAAGTCTCCACCGAGCCCAAGGCCGCGCGCGTCTCGTGATGCCCGGTTAGGCAGCACGGTGCTGCGCTCGCTGCGCTTCCGGCTCCCAGCGATCTTCCTCGTCGGCGTGCTGGTGGCGGCCCTCGTGACCGCGGCCATCGCCGTTCGATTCTTCCAGGATGACACCCGCGCGCGGACGCTCGCGGAGCTTCGCCGCCAGGCCGAAGGCCTCGCCGAGCTGTACACGCTCCAGGCGACCACGAGCGTCGACGAGGGCCTCCAAGCGCCGCGCTTCGCCCCGCCCTCGCTCGAGGAGGCGACCGGGTCTCAGCTCTACTACGCGGGCGTCGAGATCTTCCCAGGCCAGGCATCCGGGCTGCGGACGCTTCCGCTCAGCCTCCTGGACGAAGAGGCGCTGGATGCCGGCCGCGTGCAGACGTTCGACTTCCAGCCGCCTGGCGCCGAGCGCACCTATCTCGCGGCGGCGTATCCGATCCGGCTCGGCGGCGAGACCTTCGGGGCGATCGTCGTCGCCAAGCCCCAGGCCGAGCTGCAGGCGCGCTGGATGGATCTCACCCGCCGCCTGGGCATCGCGTTCCTGGCGGGGCTCGCGACCGCCCTTCTGCTCGTGTGGTACTTGAGCCGGCGTCTGACCAAGCCGCTCCTCGCCCTCTCGCGGGCCGCGGACGAGGTCGCGGAGCGACGCTATGCGGCCGAGCTTCCCGAGCCGCGGTCCAGCGACGAGATCGGCCATCTCACGGAGCGGTTTCGCGAGATGACGGAGCGGCTTGCCGAGGCCGAGGCGTACGAGCGCAACTTCCTCGTCCGCGTCTCGCACGAGCTGCGGACGCCGCTGACCGCGATCCGCGGCCACGTCGGGGTCCTCCGCGAGGGGCTCGCGGACGATCCGGAGGCCAGGGCGGCCTCGCTCGAGGTGATCCGCGCTGCGACGGATCGCCTCGCGCGGCTCGTCGGTGACCTCGTCGACCTCGCCCGGCTGGAGGCGCACAGCTTCACGCTGGCGGAGGAGGAGGTCGAGCTGCAGCGGCTCGTCGAGCAGGGCTACCAGTCGTTCGCCGAGGAGGCGCGCCGCCGCGACATCCACTACGAGCTTGCGCTCGGCGCCGATCCCGTCGTCCAGACCGACGGAGACCGGGTCCTCCAGATCGTCTCCAACCTGCTTGCGAACGCGTTCTCGTGGACGCCCGACGGCGGCTCGATCTCGCTCGCGTTGTCGCAGTCCAACGGAGCGGTCTCGGTGGCCGTGACGGACTCCGGCCCGGGGATCCCGCCCGGCGAGCGGGACCGCGTCTTCAGGCCGTTCGTGAGCGAGAACGGCGAGGGTACCGGGCTGGGCCTGGCCATCTCGCGTGAGCTAGCCCAAGCGCTCGGCGGCGACCTGACCTTGGACTCGGTAATGGGGCGCGGCTCCCGCTTCGAGCTCCACCTCCCGACCGCGTAGAGCCTAGGCCTGCCGGCCGTCGATCTGGTAGAGGGCGGCTCCCGGCCGCTCCTCGAGCGACCGCTCCAGGCGGTCGAGGATGCGCTCGGCGCGGTCGAGGCGCCGCTCCACGCCGCGCCAGCCCGAGCTGATCAGGTCGACGAGGAGGGCTAGGTCCTCTCGCCGGTCCCGCCGCTCCGCCGCCATCTCGCCCTGCAGCCCCTCGAGCCGCCGGACGAGCTGGCCGGTCAGCCCGCGCACCTCCGCGATCTGGCGCGCGACCGGAAGGACCTCCGCATGCATGCTCTCCTCGATCGCGGCTCCCAGCCGTTCGGGAACGACCGCCTCCAGCTCCGCCGTGGTCCGGGCGAGCTGGTCGAGCGCGTTCTCAGCTCGCTCTAGCGCGCCTTCAAGGTCGACGCGGCTTGGTCGCTCCTCCCGGGCTTCGGCAAGGCGTGCGTGGGCGCGTTCCAACGCTGCGCGATCCATCTGTCCGGAATCTACCCTTGGCGTCGGACCGCATGAGAACCGCCGAGCTCGACTACGACCTACCCCCGGAGCTGATCGCGCAGCGACCCCTGCCGCAGCGCGACGAGTCTCGCCTGCTGGTCTACGAGCGCCGGACTGACGCGGTCCGCCACCGGCGCTTTCGCGACCTTCCCGACGAGCTTCCCGACGCGCTCGTCGTCGTCAACGACACGCGCGTCGTGCCGGCCCGCCTGCGCCTGCGGCGCCCGTCGGGGGGCGAGGCCGAGGTGCTCCTGCTCGAGCCGTGCGGCGACGGGCTCTGGGAGGCGCTCGCGCGCCCGACGAGTCGGCTTCGTGGGGGCATGACCCTGGGCGAGGTCGAGCTGGTCGAGCACCGGGGCGACGGGCGCTGGCTCGTCCGGCTGCAGGGGCCGCCTGCCGGCGAGGCGCCGCTTCCTCCGTACATCGTCGAGCCGCTCGCCGACCCCCAGCGCTACCAGACGGTGTACGCGGAGGAGGACGGCTCGGCCGCGGCCCCGACGGCGGGCCTCCACTTCACGCCGGAGCTGCTCTCCCGCCTCGACGTCGAGCGGGTCACACTCCACGTCGGGCTGGACACGTTCCGTCCGGTCTCCGCCGACGACCTCGACCAGCACGAGATCCACAGCGAGCGCTACCGGGTCGAGGGGCGAGCGTGGGAGCGGATTCGTGACGCCGGGCGCGTCGCCGCCGTCGGGACGACGACGGTGCGGGTGCTGGAGTCGCTGGCGCGCGGCGCACCGCTCCAGGGTCGCACGAGCCTCTTCGTCACGCCGGGCTTCGAGTTCGAGCGGGTCGACGCCCTCGTGACGAACTTCCACCTTCCGCGATCGACGCTCCTCGCCCTCGTGATGGCCTTCGCCGGCGTGGAGGAGACGCGACGGCTGTACAGGACGGCGATCGCGGAGCGGTACCGTTTTTACTCCTTCGGCGACGCGATGCTGCTGCTGTGACCGCCTCGCGAGTAGTGGACCGGGGCACCCCATCCCACCACCCGCCTTCGAGCGTAGCGTCGAAAGGCGCGCGCATGGGAGACGGATCGTGTCGAAAGTGCAAGGGAAGCGTCCAGTGAGCTTCACGGTGACGGCGACCGACGGGGCTGCGCGCGCGGGCGTTCTCCGCACGGCTCACGGCGACGTGCCCACGCCGGCGTTCATGCCGGTCGGCACCAAGGCGACGGTCAAGGGGCTCGATCCTGAGCGGCTGCGCGAGCTCGGGACGACGATCGTGCTCGGCAACACCTACCACCTCCACTTCCGGCCGGGCGAGGCGACGATCGCCGAGCTCGGCGGGCTCCATCGCTTCATGGGCTGGGACGGTCCCATCCTCACCGACTCCGGTGGCTTCCAGGTGTTCTCGCTCCGCGACACGATCGTGCGCGCCGACGACGACGGCGTCACCTTCCGCTCGGTCTACGACGGGGAGGAGGCACGCTTCACGCCGGAGCTCGCGGCCGCGATCCAGGCGGAGCTGGGCTCGGACATCGCCATGTGCCTCGACATCTGCCTGCCGGGAGACGCATCGCGGGAGCAGCTCGCGCTCGCCGCCGAGCGCACCACCCGGTGGGCCGAGCGCCAGCTCGGCGCGCCGCGCGCCGACGGCCAGCTGCTCTTCGGGATCGCGCAGGGAGGCACGGATCCCGAGCTGCGCCGCCGCTCCGTCGAGGAGATCGCGGCTCTCGGCTTCGACGGGCACGCGCTCGGCGGCCTCAGCGTGGGGGAGGACCGCGACGCGATGCTCGACACGGTCGCCTGGGCCGCCCCTTGCCTCCCTCGGGAGCAGCCCCGCTACTTCATGGGCATCGGCGATCCGGCCGGCATCCTGGAGGTGATCGAGCGGGGCGTGGACATGTTCGACTGCGTCCTGCCGACGCGGCTCGGCCGCACCGGCTCCGCGCTGACCTGGGAAGGGCGGCTGAACCTGCGCAACGCACGCTTCGCGCGCGACTCCGAGCCGCTCCAGGACGGATGTCCGTGCCGCGCGTGCACCGGCTTTACGCGCGCGTACCTGCGGCACCTGCTCAACCAGCAGGAGCTGCTGGGCCTCGTCCTGCTCTCAGAGCACAACCTTCGCTTCCTCCTCGACCTGACTGCGGGGGCGCGCGCAGCCGTCGAGCGTGGCGAGCTGGCGGCGTTCAAGACGGACTCGCTGCGTCGACTCGACGCCTGACGGGAGGTCGCCGCCTGCTACCTTTTCGCCGCACGACGTGCGTTTCCGTCCACCTCGAGGACGCAGTATCTGAGCGGTCCGAGGTGATCGAGGCAGCCTGCTAGGAGGCTCGGCAAGTGGATCCAATCTTCATCTTCTTTCTCGTGTTGCTCGTGTTCCTGTACCTGCTGCTGATCCGTCCGCAGCGCCAGCAGGCCAAGCGCGTCCAGGAGATGCTCCAGAACCTGCAGGTCGGGGATGAGGTGATCACCGCAGGGGGCATCTACGGCGAGGTCACCGGCCTCGACGACGAGCGTGTGCAGCTCGAGGTCGACGCCGACGTGAGGATCGCCGTCTCGCGGCGCGCGATCGCCAACAAGGTGACGCCGGAGGAGGCCGCCGAGATGGCCGACGAGCCCGAAGAGGCGCCCGAGCCCGAGACGGCTCCGGAGCCCGAGGCCGCCGAGGAGCCCGAGCCCGTGGCCGAGGAGCAGACCAGCCGCTAGGGCACCTCCTACCGCGTGCGTCGCTACCTCCTCATCCTCCTCGTCCTCCTTGGCGCCATCGCCGCGGTCGTCACGTTCGGCTACTTCCGCGAGCCGACGCTCGGCCTCGACCTCCAGGGCGGCCTCGAGGTCGTGCTCGAGGCGCGACCCGAGGCCGGCCAGGACCTGACGGACGCGGATCTCGACCGCTCCGTCGAGATCATCCGGGAGCGGGTCGACAGGATCGGCGTCTCCGAGCCCGAGATCCGGACGCAGGAGCCGGACCAGATCGTCGTCGACCTCGCGGGCGTCTTCGACGCGCAGCGGGCGGCCGCGCTGATCGGACAGACGGCGCAGCTCGAGTTCTACGACCTCCAGGGCGACGTCGAGCCGGTCTCCGCGGACGCGAACGGGAACCCGGTGCCGAGCGAGACCCTCCTCCCGCTCCTCACGGCGGAGGACGATCTGCCCGAGGGAACGACCGCGCGTGAGTGGTACCTCTACGGGGACGAGAAGCAGCGGCTGGCCGGGCCTGCGGCGACAAAGGAGGAGCTCCTCCAGCAGGTGGAGGGAGGTGAGGCGCCCGAGGGTGCCGAGTTCTATGTCGTCCCGAGCAACCAGGCGGTCCTCACCTGCGGCATCAACGCCAACGCCGACGACTCAGCGGCCGCGGCCAAGCCCTGCCCGGGCGGCGTCTCCGCGGCTCAGCCCTGGTACTACCTCTACAAGTACCAGCCAAACGACGCCGAGAACCCGATTCCGGAGCTGACCGGCGAGGACCTGAACGCCGACGGGACGCGCCAGGACTTCGACCCGCAGACCGGACAGCCGATCGTCCTCCTGGACTTCACGGACGACGGCGCGGACAAGTTCCACGACATCACGCGCGAGCTGTCGCAGCGAGGCGCGCTCCTCGCGGCGCAGAACGGGATCACCGGTCGCGGGGACGACGCGCGGGCGTTCGCGCAGAGCTTCGCGATCGTGCTCGACGACGAGATCCGCTCCTTCCCGATCATCGACTTCACCGATCCGAGCCTCGCGGACGGCATCGCCGGCGGCAGCGCCCAGATCACCGGTCTCGACGGGATCGAGGAGGCCAAGGACCTCGCGCTCGTGCTGCAGACGGGCGCTCTGCCCGTTGAGTTCGTGCAGGTCGACTCGACGCAGGTCTCTGCGACCCTCGGCGAGGACTCGCTCCGCCAGGCGCTGATCGCGGGCATCGGCGGACTGCTCGCCGTCGCCCTCTTCCTGCTGATCGTCTACCGCTTCCTGGGCGTCGTCGCCATCATCGGCCTCGCCGTCTACGGCGTCTTCCTCTACGGCGCCATTCTCGCCTTCAACGTGACGATGACCCTGCCGGGGATCGCGGGGATCATCCTCACGATCGGGGTCGCGGCCGACGCGAACATCGTCATCTTCGAGCGCATCAAGGAAGAGGTGCGCGCCGGCAAGTCCGTGCGCGCGGCGATCGCCACCGGCTACCGGAAGGGCTTCGCCACCATCGTCGACGCCAACGTCGTGACGATGATCACGGCGGGCGTGCTCTTCCTGGTCGCCACAGGCGGCGTCCGCGGCTTTGCGCTCATGCTCCTCCTGGGGACGCTGATCTCCATGTTCACCGCAGTGCTCGCGACGCGCGCGCTGCTCGGCGTCCTGAGTCGCTTCCGCTGGTTCGACAACCCGAAGTTCATGGGAGCGAGCGCCCAGAAGATCCCGGACTGGCAGAAGATCGACATCGTCGGCCTGCGTCGGATCTGGTTCACGACCGCCACCGTCGTCCTGGTGATCTCGGTCGCCGCGATCATCTTCAAGGGGCTCAACCTCGGCATCGACTTCGAGGGCGGGAGCCAGGTGTCGTTCGAGACCGCCGAGGCAACGTCGGTCGAGGAGGTACGGCAGGAGATGGCCGCCATCGGCCGCGCCGACGCCGTCATCCAGGGCCGCGGGGACGAGACAGGCGGCGAGTACAGGCAGTTCCAGATCAAGACGGAGTCGCTGACCACAGCCGACCAGAACGAGCTCACGCTCGCGCTCGAGAACGACCTGGGCGCGGAGTCGATCGGCATCCGCAACGTGTCCGGGAGCTTCAGCGAGCAGATCCTCAGGAGCGCGATCTACGCGATCATCGCCTCGCTCGTCCTCATCGTCATCTACGTCACGATCCGCTTCGAGTTCGTCTTCGCCCTGCCGATCTTCCGGGCGCTCTTCTACGACATCACGGTTGCGATGGGCGTGTATGCGCTCTTCGGCTGGGAGGTGACGGCCGCAACCGTGGCCGCCCTGCTCACCATCCTGGGCTACTCGATGTACGACACGATCATCATCTTCGACCGCGTGCGGGAGAACATCCCGCTGATGCGGAAGTCGAGCTTCGCCGCCATCGCCAACCAGTCCCTCTGGGAGACGGTCCGCCGCTCGCTCGCGACGACCTTCATCACGCTGCTGCCGATCCTCTCGCTGATCCTCTTCGGCGGCGACACGCTCAAGGAGTTCGCGTTCGCGCTTCTCATCGGCATCGCCTCGGGCGCGTTCTCAACGATCTTCATCGCCACGCCGTTCCTCGCCGTGCTGAAGGAGCGCGAGCCCGAGTTCGCGCGGCGGAAGGACGCCGGCCTGCAGGAGAAGCTCGACACCGTCGGCGAGCAGTCCGACCGGAAAGCGGACGAGGTGGAGGAGGAGCCGGAGGCCGTTCCGGAGCCCGTGGCCGAAGAGGAGCCCGTCGCGGTCGCCGAGACCTCGGAGCCCGTTTCTGCCGAGCCGGCTCAGGCCGGGAGCGAAGGCGCGGACGGCGCAGCGGCCCGGCGGGAGGCGCGGCGAAAGCGACGGCGCGCGAGGCCGCATGGCCGAGCACGGTAACGGCGCCGACCGCTCGCTCCGCTCGACCGCGGAGGAGCTCCTCCTGGCGGGCGTCGGCGTCGTCGCGCTGACCAAGGAGCGCACCGAGGAGCTCGTCGACGAGCTCGTCGGCCGGGGAAAGGTCAGCCGCGAGGAGGCGCGCACGATCGTCGACGAGGTTGTCGGCCGCTGGCGCGGCGACGCGGTTCGCGTCGGCGAGCGCGCGAGCGCGACGTTCTCCGGGCTCTTCCGCGAGCTCGGGCTCGTGACACGGCGGGAGTACGAGGAGCTCGAGCTTCGGCTCGCGCAGCTCGAGCATCGTCTCCGGCTGGTCGAGAAGGACTGACCGGATGAGCTCCCGGCCCGCGGTGCGGCAGCTGGGGCGGATGTCCGAGATCGCCCAGGTCGCCGCCAAGCACGGGTTCGGCTACCTGTTCGAGACGCGGGGCCCGTCGGTGGTGCGCTCGCGCCTGGGGCGTGAGGTCGAGGTCGACCCCGAGGGCTCGCCGCGGGGGCAGCGCCTGCGCGAGATGCTGGACGAGCTGGGGCCGACCTTCGTCAAGTTCGGCCAGCTCCTGTCGACCCGCCCGGACATCGTCCCGCCCGACATCGTCTTCGAGCTGAAGGCGCTGCAGGACGCGGTCTCGCCCTTCCCCTTCGAGCAGGCCCGCGAGGTCGTCGAGGAGGAGCTGGGGCTCACGCTGGAGCAGCTCTATCTCGAGTTCGAGGAGACGCCGATCGCCGCGGCGTCGATCGGGCAGGTGCACCGCGCGAGGCTCCCCAACGAGCACGAGGTCGTCGTCAAGGTGCAGCGCCCGAACGCGCCGCGCCAGATCGAGGCCGATCTCGAGCTCATGTACCAGCTCGCCAGGCTCGCGCGCGAGCGCATTCGCGCGCTCGAGTTCATCGACACCGTCGCGGTCGTCGACGAGTTCGCGCGCTCGATCAGGCAGGAGCTCGACTACCGCATCGAGGCGCGCAACGCCGAGCAGTTCCACCGGAACTTCGCCGGGTACCCCCACGTCCGCGTCCCGCGCGTCTACTGGAGCTACTCGCGCGCGCGTGTGCTCACGCTCGAGCTGCTCGAAGGCGTGCAGCTGCGCGATCTCGACATGGACACCCACTCGATGTCGGAGCGCCGCCAGATTGCCTACCGCGTGGCCGAGACGTGGATGGCGATGATCTTCCGGCACGGGTTCTTCCACGCCGACCCGCATCCGGCCAACATCCTCGTCCTCGAGCAGAGCGACCAGATCGGCCTGGTGGACTTCGGCACCGCCGGCCAGCTTGCCCCGGACGACTCCTCGAAGCTGACGGGGCTCTTCATCGAGGTCGTGAACCAGAACGTCGAGGCGATCCCGCGCCGCCTCGCCTCGCTGGGCGTGCGCTACCCGAAGGAGCGGGAGGACGAGTTCGTCTCCGAGCTGCGCGCCGTCTTCGACCGCTACTACGGCGCGAGCCTCGCCGAGATCGACCCGGTCCAGGTCATTCGCGAGGCGTTCGCGCTCATCTACCGCATGCAGCTCACGCTGCCGACGCGCTTCATCCTCCTAGACCGCGCGATCGCCACGCTCGGCTCCGTCGGCGTCGCGCTCTATCCGGACTTCAACGTCTTCGAGGTCGCCAAGCCGTACGCGCGCGAGCTCATGATCGAACGCTTCACGCCGCAGCGGGTCGCCGCGCGGGCGCAGCACGAAGCCCGCAACTACGCGAGCATGATGCTGGAGCTGCCGTACCAGGTGCACGACATCCTCCAGGAGGTGCGCGACGGCCAGATCGAGGTCGGCTTCCGCCACCAGGGCCTCGACGACCTGATCAAGCGCATGGACATCGTCTTCAACCGCCTCGGCATCGCCATGGTCGCTCTCGGTGGCGCCGTCACCTCGGGGATCCTCGCGGCCTCGATCGAAGGGGGCATCATGATCCTCGGGGTGCCCCTAGTCGCCGCGATCGGGCTCTTCCTCTCGGCCTTTCTCAGCATCTGGCTGGTGTGGGGCGTCCTACGCTCCGGCCGCCTGTAGCAGGAGCCGCCCGGAGCGGAACGAAGGGGAGGGCATGCACGTCCTCCTCCGGTGGCGCCGACGCAAGATCCTCCGGGCCTGGCGACGAGGCACGATCGACTACGCGCAGGCCCGCTGGCGTTACGAGCGCCTCGCCCGCGGTCTCTAGGCGTCCGTCGGGGACGGCTGCGAGCGGCTCGTCACGCTTTGCGGTTGCGACGCGAACCATCGACGGCCTGGCATGGCGTTCGCGGTCGACACGTTCGTCAGCTATCCAGGAGTAGCGGCGGGCGACGGCGTCGGGAACCTGGCGCGTGAAGCGCGTGTAGAAGCGATAGTGAGCGCTCGAGCGATCTCTCTGGCCGTCGCCGCCCTCATCGTCGGCGGTTGCTCCGGCGGCTCGAGGGACACCCACCCACCTTCCGACAGTGAGCATGCGCCTCCATTGCCCACGGGCGCGGTTCCGAGGCCGGCGGGGATCTGCCCTCTAACACTCCCCAACGAACGGACCCTGCACGGCCAAAGGGATGCGGGAATGAACCACGGAAACGGGACACTCTGGACGACGCTGTGGCCCCAGAACGTCCTCATCGCGTCGGGCGACTACATCCAGCCGGACGGCTCTGTGTGGATGAAGTGGCCGTGGTGGCGGAGGGTGGAGGGCAGGCTGACAATCACGGGCAGGAGGCTCGACGCTGAGGCTCCTCCGCTGACAGCGGCGATCCCGTCCGGCTACGGCAACCGTGGCTTCCAGCCGAGCGGGATCACCTTCCCGACGGAGGGCTGTTGGCAGGTGACAGGGGCCGTCGGCACCGCCAGGCTCACGTTCATCACGCTGGTCCTCAAGGCCGACCGGTACTGGCCGAAGGCCGAGTCGGCCGCGCCCACTCCCTTGGCCGAATCGTCCTCGTAGACGCCTTGCTTGCTGGCACCCCGGGGGACGAGGATGACTGCTGGGTTTACGTCGTCACGCTTTCGGCGGAAAGGACATCTGGTCGCGCTCGACGGCCGTTGCTAGCGTCGGCGGCGATGCGCGAAGCCGTCTTGCTGGTCGAGCGGGAAGCCCCGATGCGGGATCACCTCTCGCGTCAGCTCGCCGACGACGGCTTCGCGGTCTTCGCGGCCGACCGGGCTGCGGAGGCTCTCGCGCTCGTCGAGAGCGAGCGCCCCGACCTCGTGCTCCTTGACGCCGTCTTGCCCGACGAATCCGGCTTCGAGGTCTGCGGCCGCCTGCGGGCGGGGGAGCCGGGCCGCGCCTGGAACCGGGACGTGCCGGTGATCATGGTGAGCGCGCGCGGCGACGCGTCCGATCGCATGCGCGGCTTCGCCCGTGGCGCCGACGACTACGTCGTTCGCCCGTTCGTTTACGAAGAGCTGGTCGCGCGGATGCGTGCCGTCCTGCGCCGAGTTGCGCGCCCGCAGCATCCGCGGCTGGCCGTACGCGACCTCGAGATCGACCTCGCCTCCAGGGTCGTCCGGGTGGGCGGCGTCCCCGTGCTCCTCTCGGCGAAGGAGTTCGACCTCCTGGTCGCGCTCGCCGAGGATCCCGACCGCGTCTACAAGAAGGAGGAGCTCCTGCGCGACGTCTGGGGCTTCCGCTCGCTGGGCCGGACGCGCACGCTCGACTCCCACGCCAGTCGCCTGCGCCGGAAGCTCAACCTGAACGGCGAGTGCGCCTACGTCGTCAACGTGTGGGGCGTGGGGTACCGCCTGGTCGCGGCGACGTAGCGGCGGGCTCTTGAGGATCTTCGCCACTTGCTGGGTAGGTGGCGGAGTTCGGTTGCCTCTTCACAGGCGACCCAGCGTGCGGCATCCTTGCTTTCGCAGATGGTGGCGAACGGCCCTCCCCCCGGCTCGATCCGCGTCCTCCTCGCCGAAGGCGACCGCCTCCTCGCGCGGGAGCTGATGAGGACGCTAACCGCGGAGGAGCGATTAGACATCGTCGGTTGTGCCCGCGACGGCAGAGAGGCTGTCGAGCTCACCACCTCACTCCTGCCCGACGTCGTCTTGATGGGCATGGAGATGCCTGCCCTCGACGCGATCGAGGCGACCCGCCGCATTCGCGCACGGGTTCCGCTGGCGCGCGTTGTCCTAATGGGCTCCTCCGATCAGCTGGGCGATGTCGATCTTGCGCTCGCCGCAGGGGCGGCTGGGTTCGTGCGGCGGAGTTGCGCTTCGGCAGAGCTAGTAGCGACGATCTTCGGGCTCGCCGTAGTGTTCGCGTTCGACCGGAGCGCCTTGGCCAAGGGTAGGGCAGAGCCGCCCGTTTCTCGCTGATGCTTGACCTTCAGATCCTGGTCTAACGCTAAGGCTCAGCTTGATGGTTGGTTGGTTGTGTCTTCCTCCATGAGCAGTCCGTGGTCGTAGGCCCAGCGGGCCGCCGCGGTTCGGTTCGACACGCCGAGCTTCCGATAGATGTTTCCAAGGTGGAACTTGACTGTCTGTCTGGTGATCCACAGTCTCCTCGCCATGTCAGCGGTTGACAGTCCTTCAGCGACGAGCCCGAGGATCTCGGTCTCGCGGCCGGAAAGCGGAGTCTGCGGCTGTGGGTTGGAGATTCGATCCTCGGCGAAATAGATGGAGGGTTCGAAGAAGAGCTGCCGCATCGCCATGGCGAGGTCGTCGGGGTGCGTCTTCTTGTGGATGTAGGCCAGGGCGCCGGCGGAGAAGGCGGCGAGGATGTGGTCTCGGTCGTCAGACCTGGAGAATACGATCGTCTTGAGGTCGGGCACGCGTGCTCTCGCTTGGCGCAGGCACGCGCTGCGCTCCATCTCGGAATCGCCTGTCTCGATCTCGGCGATCAGCAGATCAGGTTTACGCTCAGCAACGAGCGCGAGCGCACCCTCCGGCGAGTTGGCCTTACCAACGACTTTGATGTGGAGCGGAGCTAGAGCCTGCTCGACCGCCTGAGACCAGATTGGGTCCTCATCGAGCAACACGGTCGTCAGCGGTCGGGCGGGGGGCGCCGTCTCGGGAGCGGTCGTGCGCCCGGTGTCGAGGCTCGCCGACCCATTCTTGTGCCCCCGTCCGTTGTGTTGTTGACTTCCATTGCTGGACATCAGTGCGTTCCTCCATGTTCGGCATCTCGAAAAAGCGCCGCGGGACGCAAGGCCCCGCCGCCTTCTAGCCGTCCGTGGAAGCGCTAGTCAGGCCGTTCGAGGTCGACGACGAGCGTCGGCGCCCGCAACGGAGTAAAGGACAGGCTGAGAACCCGCCCCAACCCAGGGATTGCCAGAATGAGAGACCCCACGAGCGCGGCGAAGAGACCGCCGGAGAAACCACCACCGGAGCCGCCCGAGGCTCCCGCCCCCGCAGGCATCGGCGCTTGGGGCGCGGGTGGAAGCTGTTGCGGATCGGGCCCGGAAGGCGAGGCACGCTTGCTACGGCCGGGATCCGAGCGGAGAACCGAAGCCTCGCCGTCGATCATGGCTCCTGCAGGTGAGTCGGAGGAGGGCATGAGGGAAGCCGCATCGATTCCCGGCGCGGTGACTGCGGAGTCGATCACGACGATCGAGTCGCCACTTCCTGACCCTACGGGTGCCGCGGGAGCTTCGCTGGCCGGGTCTTCTGCGGGCGGTTCTGCGGGTGCTGGGGGAGGTTCGCTGGCCGGGTCTTCTGCGGGCGGTTCTGCGGGTGCTGGGGGAGGTTCGCTGGCCGGGTCTTCTGCGGGCGGTTCTGCGGGTGCTGGGGGAGGTTCGCTGGCCGGGTCTTCTGCGGGCGGTTCTGCGGGTGCTGGGGGAGGTTCGCTGGCCGGGTCTTCTGCGGGCGGTTCTGCGGGTGCTGGGGGAGGTTCGCTGGCCGGGTCTTCTGCGGGCGGTTCTGCGGGTGCTGGGGGAGCTTCGCTCGCCGGCGCGACGGCCACCTGATCCTCCGCACGTGCAACCCCAGCGTACGCCAAGCAGACGAGGGCGATCGCGAGCGCAACGCTGAGACGTTGCTTCCTCGCGGGTAGCGTCAGCGCTTTCATTCCCGTTCGCTCCGGGCGCGCAGCAGTCTCGATCTGGGAGACCATCCCATCGGGCCGACCACACATCCCCCTTACCCTCTTCATAGGTAGTCAAGTCAGCCTACCCCCATTCCGAACCAGGTGCGGGCGACCCGCGCCGTCAGAACGGCGAAGCTGCGTGCGTGGTCAACGTGTGGGGAGGCTACAGGCTGATTGCGGCTGCATAGCGAGGGGGCGGCCGGAGCCGCCCCCTCTGATTCCCGTCGTCAGGCGCGAGACCTAGTTGGACGGGAAGGAGAACTCCTGGGTCTGTGGGTTCAGGTGCCGCACCGGGCGGATTCGCTGAACGCTGAAGTCAGGCCCGAAGATGTTCAGGCCTTCGCCGATATTCGTCTCGTAGATGGTGCCCCGGTACCAGTACGACGACCACGCGCCCGTAACATCGCAGCAGAACGGCGTTCCGGGCGGGACCGGCTTCGCCGGCGGGTCGCTCCAGGCGACCGTGAACGCCGCAGCGGGATCGGTGAAGTCGACGACCCACGTGCCGGCCTGGTAGTTGCCGCTCACGAGCAGGTCGCGCTTCTTCGACGGAACGACGTTGTAGTTGTGGAGCGTGCAGTTCTCGGTCGGTCCTTGGGCCCGCGGCAGCACCCATGTCCCGAGGAGCGCGCCGGTGTCCGTGTCGAAGAAGAAGAAGCTCTTCTTCAACGCTTCGTCCGTCGCCTCGCACTCGGCTGCGACGCCGCCTCCAGGCTCATGCCCGAAGATGATCGTGTCGCCGTCCGCCGAGAAGGCGGCCGAATGCCCGATGGTGACGCCGGGCACCGTCACGTGGTGCATGAGCTCCGGATCCTCCAGCGTGCCGCCGTCGGCGCCACCGAGGCTGAAGACGCGGAAGCCTTCGCCACCGGCGCAGGCCGCCTTCTTCACGCTGCCGAGGATCACGCCGATGTCATGGCATGTGTGGTCCGACGGCTCTGCGCGAAGGTAGCTCGCGTTGGCAGCCTTTCCCCCGAGAGGCACCTCGATGATGTCGATCCAGTCGCACGTGGCAGGCGGATTCGGGTCCGTAGCCGAATGGGCGGACGAGCTGCTGTAGATGAGGACCCGCCCGTTCTCCCTATCTGGGACGAGTGTGTTCGTGTGGGAGCCGCACGGCGTCTGCACCGAGGCCACGAGCTGCGGGTTCGCCTTGTTGCGGATGTTGAAGACGTGAATTCCCTCCCAGCCTGCCGGAACGGGCTGGCCGCCGCACGTCAGTCCGGCGCCGAACGCGCCGGGGCTCCCTGCAGGCGTGTTCCAGGAGCGCACGACGATGTTGTTCCAGACGGTCACGTCTCCCTGGTTCCCGTCGCAGAACGCGCGTCCGACGGTCGTCGGGTTGTTCGAGTCCGAGATGTCGCGGATCGAGAACCCGTCCCAGTTTCCCTGGATCGCGAACTTGCCCCAGAACGCGATGTCGGTATTGATGTCCGGGTTCGCGCCGCCGAAGCCGCCGAGCACGGCGGGCTCCTCGATGTGGCCGAGCGGAGTGAGGTTCTCGCTCGGGTCGGTCGTGTGTCCTGCGCCGGCGGCGAGCGGGAACGTCAGGATCCCGCAGGCGACCGCGGCCAGGACGAGGACACGAAATGCACCTTTCATCGGCACCTCCTCGCCGGTAGGACTTCGCAGGCATGGTCATGCTGACCTCCCGGGACCCGGCCAGAATGCAACCACCACTGACGCAATCGGCTCCCCTCCGCCTGCAGCAGACGGCCATTCTCTCCCGCGGGGTGCGTGCAGTCAAGCACGAGGGCGGCCGCCTCGTGGCGGCCGCCCTCTTCGTTTGCTCGATGACCGCAACCGCTACTTCTGATCGATTGTGAACTCCTGCGTCTGCGGGTTGAGGTGACCAAGCTTCCTGGCGCCGGCGACCGCATTGTCGCTGAGGTTCCAGATGATGAGCCCGCGCGTGATGTCGGACTCGTAGATGCGGCCGTTGTACCAGTAGGTCGACCAGTCGCCGCCGAGCTCGAGGCCCACCGGCGGATTCGGGTCGACGAGGGTCGCCGGATCCGCGTACGCGATCTCGTGCGCGCCGGTCGGATCTGTGAAGTCGACGACCGAGATCCCTGACTGGTAGTTGCCGGCGACGAGGACGTATCCCTTGTCGGTCGGCACGACGTTGAGGTTGTGCCAGGTGCAGTTCTCGAGGGCCGTCTGTGGCCGCGGGTGGAGAATCGAGCCGGCCACGTCGCCGGTCTCGACCTCGACGAAGAAGAGCGTGCGGTTCACGACGCTGCTCGTCGCCTGGCACTGCGCCTGGCCGCCGCCACCAGGCTCGTGCCCGAAGATGGCGTACTTCCCGTCCCAGGTGAAGGCCGCCGTGTGGCCGATCGTCACGCCCGCGAACTCTGTGTGGTGCATGAACATCGGCTCCTCGAGCGAGCCGCCCTCGGCCGGGTCGGTGGTCCAGATGGTCAGGCTGTCGCCACCCGAGCAGGCCACCTTCATGGCATCGCCGAGGATCACGGCGCTGTCATGACAGGCATGGTGCTCCTCCACCGGCGTGGCCGGATCGCCAGAGGGCAGGAAGTTCAGGTACGACGCCCCTGCCGGGTTGTCCAGCGGCACTTCGATGATGTCGATGCCGCGGCAGTTGAGAGGCTCTTCGCCGGGCGCCGGTGACCCGAAGGTCGTGTTCGCCGACGCGTTGCTGTAGACGAGCAGCCGGTTGTTGGCGAGGTCGGGCACGACCGTTTCGGTGTGCGACCCGCACGGGATGTCGACGAATCCGATCACGTCAGGGTTTGTCGGGTCGCTGATGTCGATGATGTGCACGCCCTCCTGGCCACGCTCGGGGAGCGGCGGAGCTGCCGGTTCCCGGAACATGGGCCAGTCACCGCAGAACGCGCCCGGTGTCGTGTACCGCGCCGGGTCAGTGACGGGGATGTTCACCCCGCCCACCTGCGGCGCGGGTGTCGGCGAGTTCCACGACCGGATGAGGAGGTCGCCCCAGATGATGACGTCGCCCTGGTTACCCACGGTGCTCGTCGGGCTGGTGCACTCCGTCCAGTCGACGATCTCCCTCGGGTTCGCCGGCGCGGAGACGTTGACGAGCCGGAAGCCGGAGTACGTGCCCTGCACGGCCGTGTTGCCCCAGAACGCGAGGTCGGAGTTGAACACGCCCGATCGCGGGTCCGTGTTGTCGAGCGGGACGTCGTTCGGCGAGAAGCCGAGCGGGTGCATGTTCTGCGTGTACTCGAACGTGGCCGTCGCCGAAGCCGCACTTGGCGGAACGGCGGACGCTGTCAACGGGACCGTAACCCCGATGACGACAGCTGTGACTGCGACCAAGAGCCGCAGCCTCTGCACGAAAGCTCCTTTCACCACGGACCTCCTTACTTGCTCACGGGGCAGCCCCGCGGGCAATTCCAGCGACCCGCCTGCGAACGAAGGTGTTCGGCCAGCTCCCCCAAGTGCTTGCCTGACCGGGCATCTTTTCCCCTTGGTGGCCCTTTTGTCAAGCAGCTAGACGAGCAGCCTGGTGATCGCGGTGGCGGCTGCGGCAACGACGACGACCGCCAGCAGCGGCGCCCGCATGAGAATCGCGACAACTGCCGCGCCGAGGCCGACCAGGCGGGCGTCGAGCACGATCTCCTCGTCGCCGCCGGCCACCTGCGTGACTACGAGCGCGGCCAGGAGCGCGGGGGCGAGGAGGGCGACGATGCCGGTCAGGTGGTCGGGGAGAGGCTTGCCGCCGAGGAGCACCGGGCCAACCGACTTGAGCGCGATCGTCGCCGCGCCGACGACCCCGATGACGATCCACGTCTCGCTCATCGCCGTCCCCAGCCGATGAGACACGCCGCGGCGGCGGCGACAATCGGGACTCCCGCCGGCGCGACGGGGAGAAGCGCGAGGGCGATAGTTCCGCCGAGCACGGCGGCGGCGAGTGCCAGCGTCGAGTGCACCTGCGTCACCAGGATGGCGAGGAAGAGCGCCGGGAAAGCAGCGTCGAGGCCGAGGCTCGCCGGGTCGCCGAGCGCCTCCCCGGCCAATGCCCCGATGACCGTTCCTCCCACCCAGCAGACGTAGAGGACGAGACCCGCGCCCACCAGGAGACGGCGGTCGTAGCGTCCGTCGGGGCCCCGCGACATCGCCCAGGACTCGTCCACGATCAGCTGCGACTCGAGCAAGCGGCGCAGCTTGCCGCCGACGAAGATCGGCGCGACCGAGACGCTGATCGGCGCGTAGCGGGCATTCAGCAGAACGGCGGCCGCGATCGCGGACGCGATTCCCCCGCCGACGCCGAGGATCGACGCGATCGCGAATTGCGCCGACCCCGCGAAGATGGTCGCGGACATGACGATGGTCTCCACGGAGCCGATTCCCGATGCGCGCGCGAGCACGCCGAACGAGACCGCAAAGGCGAAGGCGGCGACGGCGATCGGGGCGATCCTCCTCGCCCCGTCGCGGTAGCGGGCTTCGCTCACCCCTCCGGAACCCAGTCGCGCGTCAAGACGAGCCAGAAGGCGAGTCCCGCGTAGGGACCGTAGCGGCGGAAGCGCCGCTCGATCGCCGAGTCCTTGACCGATCTCCTCCCGTTGAGACTCGCATACTTCGGGCGCGTCCAGGAGTCCAGGACGAGCCGCGAATAGCGGCCCAGCAGCATCATGATGTGCGCCGCCGCGTACGGGCCGACGCCGGGGAGCGCGAGCAGGCGATCCGCGACGTCGTCGTCGGGCAGCTCGTCGCGGCTTGCCCTGCCGAGCGCCTCGAGATCGAGGGCTCCGGAAGCAACGTCGGCCGACAGCGCGCGGAGGTAGGCGCCGCGGTAGCCGGCGCGCACGACGTCGCGGTAGAAGGACTCGTCCGCCGAAGCCATCGCCTCCGGCGTGGGAAAGGCGCGACCATACGGGCCCTCGGGCGCGCCCTCAGCCGGCTCGCCGAGATGCTCTACGAGCGCCCCCACCATTCGCTCTGTCGCCGACCAGGCGCAGTTTGTCGTGCAGATCGTCTTCACGACCTCCTCGAACACGGTGGGGCTGCGCACGAGCCGGCCCGCGCCCGTCACGACCCAGGCCAGGTCAGGGTCGGCCGAGGCCGCGTCGTAGAAGGCTGAGAGATCCTCGTCCAGCCGGAGAACGTGGGCGGCGGCCGCGAGCACGTCGCCCTGCTGGCGCACCCCGGGTGCCCGGCCCTCGATGCTCACGCGAGCGTGCCCAGGGCGCCCGTCGGCAATGCGCAACGTGCGTGGTCGCGTTCGCGGGAGCGGCACCGTGATCTCGAGCGCCCGGCCATCCTCGTCGATTCGCATCGGCGGAAGATCGACGAGCCCGTGCGACTCGATCGAGCGCCGGAGGTCGACTGGCTCGCCGCCGGCTCCGACGAGCGGGAGCTCTGCGCTCCACGGCCTAGAACCCATTTCGGAATGACGCGCGGCACCCGGCTTCATTTCGGAAGGGGTTCTCAGCCGCCATCGAAGTACTCGCGCTCCCAGGGGGATTCCTCGTACGCCTTCCCCGGCTCGCCGCCGACGGCGATCAGCGTCGTGCCGGCCTCGACGGCCGTCGCGCCCCGCACGACGGATGGGTCGGGGACGTACACGAAGGTGCCGGCCGGTACCTCGACAGACTCGCCGCTAACGCTGAACGAGGCGCGCCCGCTCGCCACGTAGAACAGCTCCTCGTGCTGGGTGCCGCTGTCCTCGATCTCGGTGTGCTCGCCCGTGAGCAGGTCCCCGGCCGCCTCGGCGACGTAGGCCGTGACTCCGAACGAGCCGATGCCGAAGTGCCTGCGCACCGCCCGCCAGGGCGCCTCGCCGGGACGGGTGCCCGCCGGGGTCTCGATCTCGGAAACGTGGGCCATGCGGTACGGCGCGTCGGGCATGCCTGCCTCCCTGGTCGAGCGGTAACCGGTGATCTATCATAGACGGTTATGAGAGATCGAGCTCCCGGAAAGCTGGAGACCGTGCGAGCGTTCGTCAACACGCTCGACTTCGAGAGCGGCGCGGACGAGCTCTCCGACCCTCGGGCCCTGGAAGCATGGCTGGAGCGGCATGGTCTGGCGCAAGGCGTGGAGGCGAGCTCGGCGGACCTGCACGCCGCGCGCCGCCTCCGCGAGGCGCTCCGAAGCCTCCTGCTCGAGAACAACGGCGTCAGCGTCCGCAAGGAGGCCGCGCTCGCGCTGAACCGGGCTGCCCAGCGCGGCCGGCTTGCCCTCCGCTTCGACTCTGCCGGTGGCGTACGCCTCGAGGCGGGCGCGCCGGGGCTCGAGGGAGTCCTGGGCCGCCTCGTCGCCATCGCCGCGGACGCGATGACCGATGGCACGTGGCGCCGGCTCAAGGCCTGCCGGGCAGACCGCTGCGGCTGGGCCTTCTACGACCACGCTCGCAACCACTCGCGCCTCTGGTGCTCGATGGCCGTGTGCGGCAACCGCACGAAAGCACGCTCCTACCGGCGCCGCCACGGGACGTAGCGTCGGACGGACGTGGTAGACGTGCTCCGTGGCGATCCTCGGGATCGACGTCGGAGGCACCTTCACGGACGCCGTCCTCCTCGCCGGTGGCGAATTGAGGACGGCAAAGGTGCCGACCGTCCGCGCGCAGGAGCACTCGGTTCTGAAGGCCGCCGCCGCGGTCGGCGCCGCGGACCTGCCCTTGGAACGGTTCACGCACGGGACGACGATCGCCACCAACGCGCTGCTCGAGCGCAAGGGCGCCCGCACGGCGTTCGTGGGCACGGCCGGCTTCGAGCACGTCCTCCACCTGCGCCGTCAGACCCGGGCGCACCTCTACCGCCTCTGCGATCGGCACGCGGAGCCCCTCGTCCCGCTGGAGCTCTGCGTTGGAGTGCACGAGCGAGTGGGGCCTCGCGGCGTGATCGAGCCGCTGGACCTCGACTCGCTTCCGGAGCTCGAGGCGGAGGCGGTGGCGATCTGCCTGCTCTTCTCCTTCCGCGACTCGACCCACGAGCGGCGAGTTGCCGAGGAGGTGCGCCGCCGGCTGCCGGACGCGCACGTCGTCGCCTCGCACGAGATCGCTCCGGAGTTCAGGGAGTACGAGCGAGCCTCCACCACGGCCATCGACGCCTACCTCGGGCCCGTGCTCGCCGGCTACCTCTGGTCGCTCGCCGACCGCTGTCGGGAGGCCGGCCTCGCCGAGCCCCTCGTCATGCTCTCGTCCGGCGGCGTCTGCACTCTGGCCGACGCCGCGCGCCATCCCTCGCTCGCGCTCGTCTCGGGTCCGGCGGCCGGGGTGGTCGGGGCCGCACGCGTCGCGGCTTCGGCCGGCGTCGAGAACGCGATCTCCCTCGACATGGGCGGGACGTCGACCGACGTGTGCCTCATCGCCGGGGGGCAGCTCCAGCGAGCCGGGGAACGGGAGCTCGGAGGCTTTCCCATCCGGCTGCCGTCCGTCGACCTCCAGACCGTCGGCGCCGGCGGAGGCTCGATCGTCTGGCGAGACAGCGGAGGCGCGCTCCGAGTGGGCCCTCAAAGTGCCGGAGCGGACCCGGGGCCGGCCTGCTACGGGCGTGGCGGTCTCGAGCCGACCGTCACCGACGCGAACCTCGTGCTGGGGCGCCTGCCGGGCACGCTAGCCGGCGGCCTCGAGCTGGATCGCGCGGCGGCGGAGCTCGCGCTCGGCGACTTCGACGCGCAAGCCGTGATCGACGTCGTGAACGCGGAGATGTTGCGCGCGCTTCGGCTCGTCTCCGTCGAGCGTGGGCACGATCCGCGCGGCTTCGCGCTCGTGGCCTTCGGCGGCGCCGGGCCGCTTCACGCGTGCGAGCTCGCCGACGAGCTCGGGATCACGAAGGTGCTCGTCCCCGCCGCGGCCGGCGTCCTCTCGGCGCTCGGCCTGGTCGCCAGCGACGAGCGCCGTGACCGCGTGCGCTCCTACGTCATCCCCTTCGAGGAAGCCGGCCTCCTGCCGCGTGAAGGCGCCGTCGACCTTCGCTACAAGGGGCAGTCCTTCGAGTTGACGGTTCCGCTCGGCGGCGACCCGGTCGAATCGTTTCATCGCGCGCACGAAGAGCGCTACGGCTATGCCGACCGCGGACGCCAGATCGAGCTGGTGGCGGTTCGAACCGCCGAAGTGGCTCCGGGCCCCGCGCTCGACCTCCACGGCGGCAAGCCGCTCGCCGTCGAGGGGCCGACCGCGGTAGAGCTCGACGGCGCCACCTGCTGGGTGCCCCCCGGGTGGGAGGGGGCTAGGGATGGGAATAGCACGCTGATCCTCACGAGGGTGTGACGGGATCGTGAACATCGAGCTCCAAGTTCTTGGCAGTGCGCTTCGAGCCGTGGCGGAGGAGATGGGCGCGGTGCTCGTCCGCTCCGCCTTCTCGGCGAACATCAAGGAGCGCCGCGACTGCTCGACGGCGATCTTCGCCGACGACGGCCGGATGATCGCCCAGGCCGAACACATTCCCGTCCATCTGGGCGCCATGCCGGAGGCCGTGGCAGCCGTGCGCGAGCGCGCTCCCCAGCCCGGCGACGTCTTCGTCGTCAACGATCCCTTCACGGGCGGGACGCATCTGCCCGACATCACTCTCGTCTCGCGCACCCCACTTGGCTATGCGGTCTCCCGCGCGCACTATGCGGACGTCGGCGGCGCCGAGCCCGCGAGCCTCCCAGCAGGCTCGACCGACCTCTACCAGGAGGGCCTCGTGGTACCCCCGGTCAGGCTCACCGACGAAGTCCTCACCATCCTCCTCGCCAACATGCGCAACCCCGACGAGCGGCGGGGAGACCTGCGCGCCCAGCTCGGCGCGCACCGCCTCGCGGAGCAGCGGCTCGCCGAGCTCTGCGAGCTGCGGGGCCGCGATCGCGTCGCCGCTGCGATGGACGAGCTGTACGCGTACTCGGAGCGGCGCGTGCGCGCGGCGATCGCCGCGCTTCCCGACGGTCGCTTCGAGGCAGCGGACGTCCTCGAGGCCCCCGAGGGCGAGCTGGCCCTCCGCGTCACGGCCACGATCGCCGGCGATGCCGTCGCCATCGACTTCTCCGGCACCGACTCCCAGCACCCCGGGAACCTCAACTGCCCGATTGCCGTCACCCGCTCGGCCGCGTACTTCGTCGTGCGGTGCCTCACCGATCCCGACGTTCCCGCGTCCGGGGGCGCGTTCGCCCCGGTCACCGTGACCGCCCCCGAAGGCTCGCTCGTCAACGCCCGCCGTCCGGCGGCCGTGGTCGCCGGCAACGTCGAGACGTCGAGCCGTATCGCCGACGTGCTCTTCCGCGCCTTCGGTCAGGCAGTCCCCGTTCCGGCCCAGGGGCAGGGCACGATGAACAACCTCACCTTCGGAAACGCCCGCTTCACCTACTACGAGACGATCGCCGGCGGCCAGGGCGCCTGTCCGGACGCCGACGGCCCCTCGGCGGTGCACGTGGCCATGTCGAACACCCTCAACACCCCGGTGGAGGCGCTGGAGCTCGCCTACCCGCTGCGGGTCGAGCGCTACGCGTTGCGGCTCGGCTCTGGGGGGAAGGGCCGCTTCTGGGGCGGCGACGGCGTGATCAGGGAGATCACGGCCCTCGAGCCGTGTCGCGTCTCGATCGTGAGCGAACGGCGTGAACGGGGCCCTGGCGGCACGCGAGGCGGCGAGTCGGGCTCGCCCGGGCGGAATCTCATCGACGGGGACGAGGCCCCGGCGAAGGTGACTCAGGAGCTGCAGGCGGGGCAGTCCGTGACGATCGAGACGCCCGGCGGCGGCGGCTTCGGCTCAGCCGCGTAGCTCCGACCGCCTGGCGCGCTACGCTCGCCGCTGTGCGGGTCTTCCGGAGGCGTGAGCCGCTCCGTGTCCTCGACGAGCAGGAGTGCTACGTCCGCCTCCACGGCGTCCGTTCCGGAGAGGTCGCCGTCGTCAGGGAAACGCGGCTAGAGGGTCCGGCACGACGCCTGAGCGAGCCCGCTGGCCCGACGGAAACCGCGCCGGCTCTCCACCTCCTCATCGACTATCCGCGCGATCGCGGCCGGCTCACCGGAGAGCAGCTCCGGCGCGAGCTTCTGCGCCGCATGTCCGCCCGGACCGGCGAGGCCGCTTAGGAGAGCAACGCGCCCTCGAGGCCGAGGAGGGCCTGCTTGCGCTCCAGGCCGCCGGCGTAGCCGACCAGGCTTCCGCTCGCGCCCACGATGCGGTGGCACGGCACGACGATCGGGATCGGGTTGCGGTTGAGCGCGCCGCCGACGGCCCGCGCCGCCCGCGGCTTCCCGATCCTCTGGGCGAGGCCTCCGTACGTGTCGACGTGCCCGTACGGGACGCGGACGAGCTCCTCCAGCACCGCCCGCTGGAAGGGCGGCAGCGGTGTCAAGTCGACCCGAAGGTCGAACTCGTGACGAGCTCCTTCGAAGTACTCTTCGAGCTCGCGCCGCGCTCCATCCACCGGTCCGGAGGCCCGGAGCACGCGGGCACCGAACGCCGTGGCGAGCGCGTCGAGCTCCTGCTCGGGCTCGGGATCGAAGGAGATGCGGCACACGCCGCGCTCGCTGGCGGCGACGAGCAGCGTTCCGATCGGGGAGTCGGTGAGGTCGTAGGCGACGTCGAGCAGCCCGGCCGAAGCCGCTTCCTCGCGGAAGCGGTGGTCGAGGCTCGAGGGAACGGTGGTCATGGGGTCTCCTTCCTCCGTAGGCGGCGCACTCCGGACGACGCAGCCGCGCGCGCCGCTTCGGCATTCGAGCCGAGCGCGGCGCCGATGTCGTCGTAGGAGAGGTCGTAGCCGTAGCGCAGCACGACCGCCGCCCTCTCGGTCGGGGGTAGCTGTCCGGCGAGGTGTTCGAGCTCGGCGTACGCGGGGCGCTCGTCGACGACGGGAACCTCGGTCGGCTCGGCCACGTCGGCTGGCCTGCGCCGCACGTCGACGGCGACACGGGTTGCGATCGTGAAGGCCCAGGCGCGCAGATGCCGTCCGTGCTCGAGCTTCCCGTAGCCGCGAAGCGCCCGCAGAAATGTCTCCTGGAACGCGTCCTCCGCGGCTTCGCGCCCGAGTACGCGGGCGAGGTAGCCGAAGATCTCGTCCTTGCGCTCCTCGTAGAACCGCTCGAAGGGCGGGATTCGGGCCACGATCTCCATCATCCGTTGAAACGCACGACGCCGCCGAGATGTGAGACTTCGGCCCATGCGAACGGCCGTGGTCGGGCACGTCGAATGGGTCGAGTTCGCGCGAGTCGAGCGCGTTCCCTCTCCGGGCGCGATCGTCCAGGCGAGCGATTCATGGGCCGAAGCGGCCGGGGGAGGAGGCGTGGCCTCAGTGCAGCTCACGCGGCTTGCCGGCTCGTGCACGCTCTACACGGCGCTCGGCCGGGACGACCTCGGCGGTGCCTCGTTCGCCGAGCTGGCGTCCCTGGGCGTGCGCGTCGAGGCGGCGCGCCATCCCGAGCCGCAGCGGAGAGGGTTCACATTCGTGGATCGTCACGGCGAGCGGACGATCACGATCATCGGCGAGAAGCACGTCCCTCGCGGAAGCGACGACTTGCCGTGGGCGGAGCTTGCGCAGACGGACGCCGTCTACTTCGTCAGCGGCGATGCGGAAGCCGCGAGAGCGGCACGCCGGGCCCGTGTTCTCGTGGCCACCGCTCGCTCGCTCCCCGTCCTCGCGGAGGCGGCCGTCGAGCTGGACGCGCTCGTTCGCAGCGCCGATGACCCGAGCGAGCGCTATGAGCGTGGCGACCTCGTGGCCCGGCCGAAGCTCGTCGTCGCGACCGACGGCCCCGCAGGTGGGAGCTGGGACACGGCGGATGGCGCTTCGGGCTCCTACCGGGCGGCGCCGCTCGCCGGCCCGATCGAGGACGCCTACGGCGCGGGGGACAGCTTCGCGGCCGGGCTCACGTACGCCCTGGGCCGGGGTGACGACGCCCGGCCCGCGCTCGCCTTCGCCGCGACGTGTGCCGCCGCCGCGCTCACCCGACGCGGCGCTCACGGAGCCCGCTAGGCGGGCGGCCCCTCGAGGCGGCGCAGGACGTAGTCGGCGTACCAGCCGGGCCAGTCCTCGTCACGGCTTCCGAGCTCCCGCTCGTAGGCGGCATGCGCCTGCTCGGCCTCGCGGAGGAGCCTGGCGAGCTCCTCTCTGGTCAGTTGCTCCTGCATCGCAGTCTCCCTCCCTGTGCCGCCGGCATTATCCCGGCCTTCGCGCCTTGGGTCGGCGGGGTTGCGGAGTGGGGGAATGTGGTTTACAGTGGGGCGAAGTGGAGGCGACGGAAGGCCCCGATGCTGCACGGCGAGTACGAGCACACCATCGACGACAAGAACCGGCTTACGCTTCCCGCTCGGTTCCGGCAATCCTTTGCCGAGGGCGTCGTGGTCACGCGCGGGATCGAGCCCTGCCTCGCCGTCTACACGAAGGAGGGGTGGGAGGACTTCTCCAGCTCCCGCCTCGCGGGGCTCGACCGCTTCAGCCGTGAGGCGCGAGACATGCGGCGCTATCTCTTCTCCGCCACGGTCGAGTCCGAGCTCGACAAGCAGGGGCGAGTGACGCTCCCCGCTGGCCTGCTGGCGAAGGCGGACCTCGGACGCGAGGTGATCGTGGCCGGCGCGGGGGACTGCCTCGAAGTCTGGGATCGCGATGCCTGGCACGTTCAGCTCGAAGACATCGAGAGGAGGGCCGACGTTGTTGCGGAACGCCTTGCAGCACGAGACAGCTGATCACATCCCCGTTCTCGCCGAGGAGGTTCGCGAGCTCCTGGCGGTCAGGCCCGGAGAGACGGTGATCGACGCCACCTTCGGCGCCGGCGGACACGCCGAGCTGCTGGCGACGGACCTGGGCGGTAGCGGGCGCTTCATCGCCGTCGACCGCGACGCGACGGTCCGACCGTACTTCGACCGCTTCCAGCGCCGCGCCGGGGTACAGGCACGCTTTCTGCGGGGCGACTTCGCCGTCGTCCTCGGCCAGCTCGCCGACAACGACGTACGGGCCGACGCGATCCTGCTCGATCTCGGCGTCTCCAGCATGCAGATCGACCGCCCGGAGCGCGGATTCTCGTATGCGGCCGATGCGCCGCTCGACATGCGGATGGACGTCTCGGGGCCCCGGTCGGCCGGGGAGGTCGTCAACGAGCTGAGCGAGCGCGAGCTCGCGGACATCTTTCGCCGGTACGGCGAAGAGCGCTTCTCCCGGCAGATCGCACGGGCCATCGTCCGCCGCCGTGCCGAGCAGCCCTTCGAGCGGACGACCGACCTCGTGGAGGTCGTTCGGGCGGCGATTCCGGCGCCTCGCCGCTTCGGCGACGGTCATCCGGCCAAGCGCGTCTTCCAGGCGCTTCGAATCGTCGTCAACGAAGAGCTCGAGTCGCTCGAGCAGGCGCTGCCGATGGCCCTCCGGCTGCTGGGCCCGGGCGGGCGCCTCGCCGTCATCAGCTTCCACTCGCTGGAAGACCGGATCGTCAAGCGTTTCTTCGCCGCCCAGGCGCGCGGATGTACCTGCCCGCCCGACCTACCCGTGTGTGTCTGCGGGAAGGAGCCGACCCTCCGCATCCTCACGCGGAAGGCAGTCCGGCCTTCTCCAGCCGAGACGGCCGGGAACCCGCGCGCTGCGTCCGCGCGCCTACGCGTCGCGATGAAGGCGGAGGAATAGAGGATCAATGGCGACGGCCACCGCACGGGCGGAGCCGCGGCGAACGTCCCAACCCGGGCCGCGGGCGGCGCCTCGGCGGCCGCCCAGGCGCCGCACCGCCCAGCGACCGCGGGTCGCGGGGAGCGTCGTGTGGATCGTCCTGGTCGCCACGCTCCTCGCCGGCATCGTCGCGCTGAATGTCACCGTCCTCAGGCTCAACGTCCAGGCCGAGGAGCTGGAGGCGCAGCGGGCCGAGCTCGCCGCCAGGCGCGACAACCTGGAGGCGGAGCTCTCCCGGGGCGCGGCCGCGGGCCGCATCGAGGCGATCGCGGTCACCAGGCACGGGCTCACGGAGCCCGTCGAGACCTCCTACGTTCGGCTGGCGCGCGTCAAGGAGTAGCTGCGAGTGCGGCAGGCGAACAGGCGCCTCCGGCTCCTCGTGGCTGTCTTCGCGGTGGTCTTCGTGGCCGCGTCCGTGCGCGTCGCCTGGCTGCAGGCGGTGAAGGCGCAGACGCTCGACCACCTTGCCTCGAGCCAGCAGCGGGAGGAGCTCGACATCACGGCCCGGCGGGGGGCGATCTTCGACCGAAATGGCGTGCAGCTCGCGTTCGGGGAGCGCGCGATCACCGTCTACGCGAACCCGAAGCAGATCGTCGACCCTCGCGACGCGGCCATCGCCGTCGGGGAGGCGCTCGGGCTCGACGCCGGCAAGCTCTATCCGCTGCTGACCGACCGGTCGCGGGGCTTCGTCTATCTGGCCCGCAAGGCCGATCCCGAGAAGGCCGAAGCGCTCGAAGCTCAGCAGATCGCGGGAATCGGCTTCCAGCCCGAGGAGCGCCGTGTCTACCCGCAGCGGGCGCTCGCATCGGAGGTCGTCGGCTATGCGGGCACCGAGAACTCCGGGCTCTCGGGCCTCGAGCTGCAGCTGGACGACGAGCTCGCCGGGTCGGACGGCTCGAGGACGATCGTCCGAGATCCGTTCGGGCGCACGATCGACGTCCTCGACGCCGATCAGGTCGAGGACGGCAAGGACGTCTTCCTGACGATCGACGACACGATCCAGGGCCACACAGAGCGCGTTCTGCGGCGAGTCACGGCCCGGTGGACGGCCGAGTCCGCGTCGGCGGTCGTCCTCGACGCCCGGACCGGCGGCATTCTCGCGCTCGCCGTCGAGCCCAGCTTCGACGCCAACGACTATCCGACCGTGGCGAAGTGGGACGAGGAGAATCTCCGGAATCGAGCCGTCACCGACACGTACGAGCCCGGCTCGACGTTCAAGATCGTGACCGTCGGGGGCGTGCTCGAGTCGAACCTCGTCTCGCCGTCGACGAAGTTCCGCCTTCCGTACAAGATCCCCGTCGCCGACCGCGTCATCCACGACGCCCTACCGCGCGGGACCCAGACGATGACAGTCGCCCAGATCCTGTCCCGCTCCTCGAACGTCGGCGTCGTCACGCTGGCGCAGCAGCTGCAACGCGACGGTCTCAACGAGTGGATTCATCGCTTCGGGTTCGGGCGACCGACGGGCATCGACTTCCCCGGCGAGTCCCCCGGGATCGTTCTGAAGCCCGAGGAGTGGTCGGGCTCGACCATCGGAAACGTCCCCATCGGGCAGGGCATCGCCGTGACGCCGATCCAGATGGCCGCCGCGTACGGCGCGATCGCGAATGACGGTGTCTGGCTGCAACCTCACCTCGTCGATCGGATCGAAGGAAGCGGCCGTGTCGTGCCCAAGGAGCGCCGCGTGCTCTCCGAAGGCACGGCGCAGGAGCTGACGGAGATGCTCCGCGGTGTGGTCGAGGAGGGCTCGGGGACGACGGCCCAGATCCCCGGCTACCGCGTGGCGGGCAAGACCGGAACCGCCGCCAAGCCGGAGCCGACCGGAGGCTACTCCGACTCGCGCTACGTGGCATCGTTCGTCGGCTTCGCGCCGGCGAAGCACCCTGAGCTCGTCGTGCTCGTCACCGTGGACGAGCCTCGGGGCACGATCTGGGGCGGAGTCGTCGCCGCGCCTGCGTTCGCGGAGATCATGGAGTTCGTGCTCCAGTACCTCGAGGTTCCGCCCGACGTCCGGGGACGCTGGCGCGACTGACCTGCGCGCGGGAAGCGCGGACCGGGCCAGAATGCACGTAGGAGCGAGGAAGAAGACCACGCCGCGTGCCGAACTCAGCCTCACCTGTGCCCGACCATGCCGCCATCGCGCTCGAGACGCTCGCCGACGCCGTCACGGCGAGCGAGATCCGCAACCCGGCGCCGATCGAGGTCACCGACCTCGTCTACGACGCGCGCCTCGTCTCGCCGGGGGCGCTCTTCGTCTGCGTGCCCGGCCAACGCGCCGACGGGCACGACTTCGCCGCAGCGGCGCTCGAGCGAGGCGCCGTCGCGCTGGTCGTGGAGCGGGCGCTCGAGCTCCCAGCGCCGCAGCTGGTCGTCGCGGACGCGCGGCTCGCGATGGCGCTCGCGGCGGACGTGTTCTTCGGCCGGCCGACTCGCGAGCTCGAGGTCGTCGGCGTCACGGGCACGAACGGAAAGACGACGACGGCGTTTCTCCTCTACTCGATCCTCGCCGCGGCCGGTCGTCGTCCAGGGCTGCTCGGCACGGTCGAGGCGCGGGTGGGAGGCGAGCGCCGAGCCGTTACGCGCACGACGCCCGAGGCGATCGACCTGCAGCGGGCCTTCCGGGAGCTTCTCGACGCGGGAGACCGGAGCTGCGCCATGGAGGCCTCTTCGCACGCGTCCGAGCTGAAGCGCCTCGTCGGGACGCGCTTCCGAGCGCTCGTCTTCACGAACCTCTCTCAGGACCACCTCGACTTCCACGGCACGCTGGAGGCCTACGCCGACGCCAAGCGGCGGCTCTTCACGGAGCCCGACGTCGACGGTCGGCGCCCCCCGGCCGCCGTCAACGTCGGCGATCCGTTCGGTCGCCGGCTGGCGGACGAGCTCGGCGCTCTCGGGGCCCGGGTCCTCACCTTCAGCCTCGCCGGGGACGCCGAGATCAGGGCGGACGACCTCGAGCTGACGCCGTCCGCGACGAGCTTCCGGGCGGCCGGCCTCGCGCTGCGGCCGCAGCTCAGAGGCCGCTTCAACGTCGAGAACGTCCTGGGTGCTGTGGCGGCCGGCCGCCTGCTCGACATCCCGGACGAGGCGATCGTCCGGGGCGTGGAGCACGTCGCCGGCGTCCCCGGGCGCTTCGAGCCCGTCGACGAGGGCCAGCCGTTCGCCGTCCTCGTCGACTACGCGCACACGCCCGAGGCGCTCGAGAACGTTCTCGAGGAGGCGCGTCGCCTGGCCTCCTGCCGCCTGCTCTGCGTCTTCGGCTGCGGCGGCGACCGGGACCGGGCAAAGCGGCCGCTGATGGGCGCGGTCGTGAGCCGCCTCGCGGACGTGGCGATCGTCACCTCCGACAACCCCCGCAGCGAGGAGCCCGAGGCGATCATCGAGGAGGTCCGGGCCGGGATGGAGGGAGGGGAGACCGTCGAGCCCGATCGCGCCGTCGCCATCGCGCGCGCCGTCGAGGAGGCCGGCGAGGGCGACGTCGTGGTGATCGCGGGCAAGGGCCACGAGCAGGGCCAGGAGTTCCGGGACCGGACGATCCCGTTCGACGACCGCGAGGTGGCCCGCGATGCCCTCCGGCGCCTCGGCGCGGCGGCATGATCCCGCTCCGCCTCGACGAGGTCGAAGCGCTCGCGCCGGGCCGGCTGGAGCGCGCGTCAGGTGCGGAGCAGGTCGGCGGGGTGACCATCGACTCCCGGCAGACCGGCCCCGGGGACCTTTTCGTCGCCGTCGGGGGCGGGGTTGCGTTCGTCCGAGACGCGCTCGCGGCCGGCGCGGCGGCCGCGCTCGATCCGGAGGACGCCTTCGGCGCGCTCGGCGCGCTCGGGCGGGCCGTGCGCGAACGCTCGGCGGCCAAGGTCGTCGCCGTCACGGGCTCGACGGCGAAGACGTCCACCAAAGACATCCTCGGCGCGCTCTGCTCCCCGCACGCGCGAACCGTCGTCGCCGAAGGAAGCCAGAACAACGAGATCGGGCTGCCGCTCACGCTTTGCCGGCTCGAGGAGGACACCGAGATCGCCATCGTCGAGATGGGCATGCGCGGGCTCGGCCAGATCGCCGAGCTCTGCGAGATCGCGCAGCCTGACGTCGGCATCGTGACGAGCATCGGCCCCGTGCACCTCGAGCTCCTGGGCACGGTCGAGCGCGTCGCGCAGGCGAAGGCCGAGCTGATCGAGAGCCTGCCGCCGGGAGGCACGGCAGTCGTCCCCGCTGGAGAGGCCTACCTCGACCCGTACCTCGCCCGGGACGACCTGCAGGTCTACCGCTTCGGCGATCGCGGCGACGTCAGCCTCAGCTACTTTGCCGCCCACGACGGCAGCGCCCGGATCCGTGTCGAGGCCTTCGGCCGCCCGCTCACGCTCGAGTTCAGCTTCTCGTCGCGCTACAACGCGACCAACGCGCTGGCCGCGCTGGCCGCCTACCACGCGCTCGGCCTCCCCCTCGGGAAGGCGCAGAAGGGCGCCCGCCACGTCCAGCTCTCGCGCCTGCGCGGCGAGGAGGTTCCGCTCCCCGGCGGCGGCATCCTGCTCAACGACTGCTACAACGCGAACCCGCTCTCGATGGCGGCGGCGCTCGAGCACCTCGGCGAGCGGGCGGCGGGGCAGCGGAAGGTCGCGGTCCTCGGCGACATGGCCGAGCTAGGCCCTGGGGCTCCTGCCTACCACCGCGAGGTCGGGGCGGCGGCAGCGCGCGCCGGCGTCGAGGTGCTGGTCGCGGTCGGCCCGCTCGCACGCAACTACGTCCAGGGCGCCCGCGGTGTCGCCCTCACGCGCTGGGCGCCGACCGTGGAGCAGGGGCTCGCCGCGCTCCGCTCCGTCCTGCAACCCGGCGACTGCGTGCTGGTCAAGGGCTCGCGGGCGATGGGCCTCGAGGTGATCGCCGAGGCCGTCGCCGTCGTCCCGGCCCAAGCCTAGGCTTAGGCTCCAACATGGTCGAAGTGTTGCTCGCGGGTGTGCTGGCGATGATGATCTCCATCCTCTGCGGCCCGAAGTTCATCGACTTCCTGCGCAAGAACGAGTTCGGCCAGCAGATCCGTGAGGAGGGGCCGAAGGGCCACGTCGTCAAGCAGGGCACGCCGGCGATGGGCGGTCTCCTGATCATGATCTCGATGGCGGTGCCGTTCCTGATCTTCTCGGATCGAACCGTGCCGGCCGTCACCGCCTTCTTCGTCGCCCTCGGCTGCGCCGCGATCGGGTTCGTGGACGACTGGACGAAGGTCTCGCGCCGCCGTTCGCTCGGGCTGTCGGGCCGGTGGAAGCTTCTCTGGCTCGGGGCGATCACTGTCGTGGTCGGCTTCGTCGCCGCCCGGGGGCTCGACGAGCCGCTGACGACCGACGTCTACCTTCCGCTCCTGGACGTCGACCTGCCGCTGGGATGGGGCTGGTACGTCCTCCTCTACTTCATCATCGCGGGCTTCGCCAACGGCGTGAACCTGACGGACGGAGTCGACGGCCTCGCGGCGGGGACGACGACGATCTCGCTCCTCACCTACACGGCCATGAGCCTCGTCGCCGCGCTCGCCTCGATCCGGGCGGTCGGGGCGGCGGACAAGGTCGATCTCGACCTCGCCATCCTCGGAGCGAGCCTGATCGGGGCTTCGATCGGCTTTCTCTGGTACAACGCGTTTCCCGCTCAGGTCTTCATGGGCGACACGGGGTCGATGGGCCTCGGCGGCGCGATCGCGGCGTTCGCGATCATGACCAAGACCGAGTCACTTCTGATCTTCATCGGCGGGATCTTCGTCATCGAGGCCCTATCGGTGATCGTCCAGGTCGTCAGCTTCAAGTGGTTCGGGCGGCGCGTCCTCCTGATGGCGCCGCTCCACCATCACTTCGAGATGAAGGCCTGGTCGGAGACGCGGATCATGGTCCGCTTCTGGATCGTCACCGCGATCCTCTGCGCGTGCGGGTTCGTCCTCTACTACCGCTACGCGTCCGAGTTTGCTTCCTGAGCGAGCTCTCGTCCTCGGCCTCGCACGCTCGGGCGAGGCGGCGGCGCTCGCCCTCGCGCGACGCGGGGTGCGGGTCCGTGGCGTCGACCGGAACGAGGAGCTGGAGGTCGGGAGGCTTCGCGAGAGCGGCGTCGAAGTCGTCCTGGGCGCGGAGGATCCCGCGCTCGTCGACGACGTGGACCTGCTGGTCAAGAGCCCCGGCATTCCGAGCGAGGCCGCCCTCGTGGCTGCCGCGCGCGTCGGTGGCGTGGCGATCTGGAGCGAGGTCGAGCTCGGCGCGCGCATCCTGACCAACCGGCTGCTCGGGGTCACGGGCACGAATGGGAAGACGACGACGTGCGAGCTTCTGGGCGAGATCTTCCGCGCGGACGGTCGAGCCGTCGCCGTGGCCGGAAACGTCGGGCGCCCGCTGACCGGGCTCGACGGCACGATCTCCGACGACGCCTGGGTCGTCTGCGAGCTCTCGAGCTTCCAGCTCGAAGACATCGACGAGCTTCGGCCGCGCGTCGCGGTCCTCCTCAACGTCACCCCCGACCACCTCGACCGCCACGGCGAGCTTGCCGCCTACCGGGCGGCGAAGCTCAGGATCTTCGAGAACCAGGGCCCTGACGACGTGGCGGTCGTCCCGCGCGGCTTCGAGCCTGTCCCCGGCCAGGGCCGGCGGGTCGAGTTCGCGGTCGACGACCCGCTTCCCGCCGAGCCGCGACTCCCCGGCGACCACAACCGGGAGAACGCGGCCGCGGCCACCGCGGCCGCGCGGGCCGCCGGGGTCTCCGACGCCGCGATCGGAGCCGCGCTCGCGAGCTTCGCCGGGGTGCCCCACCGGCTCGAGCTCGTTCGCGAGCTGGACGGCGTTCGCTGGGTCAACGACTCCAAGGCGACGAACCCCGAGGCTGCGGAGCGCGCGCTGGGCGCGTACCCGCCCGGGCTGCGCGTGATCCTCGGAGGCAGCCGCAAGGGGACGCCGTTCGGCGGGCTCGCCGCGCGGGCGCGCCAGGCCGGCGTCTCGTGCGCCTACCTCATCGGCGAGTCGGCCGATGAGATCGCGGAGGCGCTTGCGCGGGAGGGAGTTCGCTTCCGGCACTCGATCGACCTCGAGCGGGCGGTGGCGGAGGCGCATGCGGACGCCGAGCGAGGAGAGGTCGTCGTCCTGTCGCCCGCCTGCGCGAGCTACGACCAGTTCGAGAGCTTCGAGGAACGCGGAGCGCGGTTCAGGCAGCTCGTGGAGGCGCTGTGAGAGGGGCGATCCGCGGCGGCCTCGAGTACCACCTGCTCGTGGTCGTCACCCTCGGACTCGTTGCGTTCGGCCTCGTGATGGTCTACAGCGCAAGCTCTGCGCGGGCGGCTCTCGCCGCCGACGACCCCGCCTACTACCTCAAGCGGCAGGCTGCCTACGCCCTCCTGGGGATCGTCGCTCTCGCCCTCCTCTCCCGGACCGACTTCCGCAGGCTCCGGTACCTCGTGCCGCCGCTCCTCCTCGCGAGCTTCGCGCTGCTCGTCGCCGTCCTCGCCCTCGGCACGCCCGTGAACGGAGCGAAGCGCTGGCTCACCCTCGGGCCGGCGACGCTGCAGCCCTCCGAGCTCGCGAAGCTGGCGCTGGCACTCTGGGTGGCTGCGTACCTCTCGCGCTCGCCGGTGCCGCAGTCGCTCAAGGAGCTGATCCGCCCGATCGGCGTCGTCTTCGGCGCGGCGCTCGGGTTGATCCTCGTCGAGCCGGACCTCGGCACGGCGATCTCCGTAGGCGTGATGCTCGCCGCGGTCCTCGTCGTGGCCGGGATCCGCTTCACCACCCTCGCGGGCGCGGGAGCCATCGGCGTCTCGCTCGTCGCCGCGGCGATCTGGCTCGAGCCGTACCGGCGCGAGCGCATCCTCAGCTTCCTCGACCCCTGGCAGGATCCGCAGGGCACTGGGTTTCAGAGCGTCCAGGCCATGCTGGCTCTCGGCTCCGGAGGCTTCTTCGGCGTGGGGCTCGGCGAGAGCGTGCAGAAGGTCTACTACCTGCCCGAGGCCTCGACCGACATGATCTTCGCCATCATCGGCGAAGAGCTCGGCCTCCTCGGCGCCTTCGCGGTTCTCGCCGCCTTCGTCGTCTTCGGCTACGCGGG
This sequence comes from uncultured Actinomycetes bacterium, assembly GCA_963838795.1. Classification (GTDB taxonomy): domain Bacteria; phylum Actinomycetota; class Thermoleophilia; order Gaiellales; family Gaiellaceae; genus JAIBJN01. Next base: position 194,718 of record CAWISL010000018.1, on the reverse strand, counting down.
CTTCAACGTTGCGCTCGCCTGTCGCGACCCGTTCGGGAAGCTCCTCGCGACCGGGATCACCGCGCTCATCTGCGGGCAGGCCGCCGTCAACGTCAGCGCCGTGATGGGCCTCGCGCCCCTCACCGGGATCCCGCTGCCGTTCGTCTCCTACGGAGGCTCGAGCCTCGTCGTGATGCTCGCCTCCGTCGGCATCCTCCTTAACATCGCGGTGAACCATGCCGCCGAATCGAGTGCCACAGCTCCTGATCGCCGCCGGCGGGACGGCAGGTCACGTCCTGCCCGCGCTCGCGGTCGCCGAGTCGCTGCTGAGCCGCGGCGCGTCCGTCACGCTCGCCGGTCGGCCTGACTCCGTCGAGGAGGCGCTGACGCGCTCTGCCGGCCTCGAGTTCGACTCCTTCCGGGTCGAGGGGCTCCCGCGGCGGGTGAGCGGCGATCTCGTGCGCGCGCTCGCGCGCGACGCTGCGGCCCCGGCCGCCTGCGTCCGGATCCTCCGACGCCGGCGTCCCGACGCCGTTCTCGGGGCGGGGAGCTACGTCGGCGGCCCGATGGTGGCGGCGGCCCGGATCCTTCGGATTCCGGCCGCTCTCATGGAGGCCGACGCCGAACTCGGGCTTGCGAACCGCCTCGCGGCTCCGCTCGCGAAGCGCGTTTTTTGCGCCTTTCCCCTTGACGGCCGTCGAGGCGGGAAGTACCGCCTCGTCGGCCGCCCGATCCCGGCGCGCTCCCGCCCGCCCACCCGCGAGAAGGCCCGCGCGGTGTTCGGGCTCCCCGCCGAGGGCCCGGCCGTGCTCGTCTTCGGAGGCAGCCAGGGAGCGAAAGCGCTGAACGAGGCGTCGATCGAGGCCTTCGCGGAGAGCGGGCCCGCCATCCTCCATCTCGCCGGGGAGCGCGACTTCCCGGAGCTCGACCGACGCCCTCGACGCGGCGACTACCGGTTGCTCGCCTTCACCGACGAGTTCGGGGCGGCCCTCGCGGCGGCCGACCTCGTCGTCGCGCGCGCCGGCGGCTCTGTGTGGGAGGTGGCGGCCGCGGGGAAGCCTGCCCTCCTCGTGCCCTATCCGCACGCCACGGACGACCATCAGGCGAAGAACGCCAGCTTCTTCGAGCAGGGAGGCGGAGCCGTGGTCGTGCTCGAGGGCGAGCTCGACCTGCGCCGGCAGGTGGAGGAGCTCCTCGGTGATCCCGAGCGGCTCGCGAGGATGTCCGAGTCGATGCTGGATCTGGCCAAGCCAACCGCCGCCGACGACGTCGCGGAGGAGCTGATCGCGCTTGCCCGAGCTTGACGGCCGCCGCCTGTGGCTCGCCGGAATCGGCGGCGCGGGGCTCTCTGGCTATGCGGTCGTGGCGAAGGCCTGGGGCGCCGAGGTCTCGGGCTGGGACCGCAACGAGACGCCGTACCTGCGCCACGTCAGAGCGGCCGGCATCTCCGTCTCGATCTCACACGAGCCGCCGGAGCCTCCCCCCGGCTCGGAGGTAGTGGTCTCGACGGCGTACGCCGGGCGGGTGGCGGGACGCCGCCGCGCGGAGCTCCTCGCCGAGCTCGTCGCGCTCCGGCGCTCGATCGTCGTCTCGGGCGCGCACGGGAAGACCACCACCGCCGCGATGATCGCCTACTGTCTGGATTCCCTGGGCGACGATCCCTCGTTTCTCATCGGAGGTGAGGTCCCGCAGCTCGGTGGCAACGCCCGCTCGGGCGAGGGGTGGCTCGTCGTCGAGGGTGACGAGTCCGACGGAACGGTCTTCGAGCTGCCAGCGGACATCGCGGTCGTGACCAACGTCGAGCTGGACCACCACACCGCCTTCGCCTCGACAGCCGAGCTCGAGCGGAGCTTCGAGGGCTGGGCCGCCGGGTTGCCCCAGGGCCACGTCGTCTGGGGCCGGGACGTCCAGCCTGTCGACGTCCCCCTCGCAGTACCGGGGGAGCACAATCGCCTGAACGCCGCCTGCGCGCTGGCGGCGCTCGAGCTGGCCGGCTTCGACCGGGACGCCGCCGTCGACGCGCTCGTCGGCTTTCGCGGCGTCGGCCGCCGGCTCGAGGACCACGGCGAGGCCGGCGGCGTCCGCCTCGTCGACGACTACGCCCACCATCCCGCCGAGCTCGCGGCAACCATCTCAGCAGCTCGCGAGCTCGTCGTCGAGGGCCGCCTCGTCGTCCTCTTCCAGCCCCACCTCTACTCCCGGACACAGCACCTCGGGCGGGAGCTCGGCCGTGCGCTGGCGGCGGCCGACGCCGCCGTCGTCACGGAGATCTACGCCGCGCGTGAGCAACCCGTCGCGGGGGTGACCGCCAAGCTGCTCGTCGACAGCCTGCTCGAGGCCCGTCCCGGGATGCCGGTCGGCTGGGCTCCGGCGCTGGACGACGCTGCCCGCCTCGCCGCGGCCCTCGCTCGTCCGGGTGGGCTCGTGCTGACGGCGGGGGCTGGGAACGTGGACGGCGCGCTGCAGCTCCTGCACGAGAGGCTCGACGCGTGAACGAAGGCGTTCTGCTCAGCCGCTACACGACGCTGGGGACCGGCGGGCCTGCGCGCTGGTTCAGCATGCCGGAGACGGTGGACCAGCTGGTCGCGCGCCTGGCCTGGGCCGAGGCCGAGGGCCTGCCCGTCGCGGTCGTCGGGCTCGGCTCGAACCTGCTCGTCGCCGACGAGGGGTTCCCCGGGGTCGTCCTCAAGCTCGGCGGCGAGCTCGCTCGCGCGGAGGCGCTCGACGGAAGCCTGACCGCAGGCGGCGGTGCCCCTCTCGCGGTCTGCCTGCACCGGGCCCGGGCCGCCGAGCTGGGCGGGATCGAGTTCGCCTGCGCGATTCCGGGCACTGTCGGCGGCGGCGTCTGGATGAATGCCGGCGCGTATGGGAGCGACATCGCCGCCGTGCTTCGAAGGGCGCTCGTCGCCGAGGCGTCCGGGGCTCGCTGGCAGACGCCCGCCGAGCTCGGGCTCAGCTATCGCTCCTCCGGTCTCCGGCACGGGCAGGTCGTGGCGTCGGTCGAGCTGGCGCTCGAGCCTCGCCCGCTGGACGAGATCAAGCAGGCGGTGGCCGGGATGCAAGCGAAGCGGAAGGAAGCCCAGCCTACGAACAAGCGGACCTTCGGAAGCGTCTTCAAGAACCCGAAGCACGAGCTGACCGCCGGACGAATGCTCGAGGCATGCGGCCTGCGCGGGTTTGCAATCGGAGGCGCGCTGATCTCGCCGAAGCACGCCAACTTCATCGAGAACGCAGGGGAGGCTCGCTCCGCCGACGCGATCTCGCTGATCGCGGAAGCCCGTCGACGGGCGCTGGAGCAGTTCGGCGTCGTTCTGCAGCCCGAGGTGCAGCTGCTCGGCGGGCTCGACATCCCGGCGCTCGACCCCAAGAGGTAGGACCGAGCCGCCGGGCGGCGAACTCGGTCCCGTGGTCACCCGACCGCACCTTGCACTCGTGCCACCAAACGGGCTGGCAACGCGTCTGCGCGCGACGCTCGGGCGCGCGCTCGTCATCTCGGCGCTCCTTCTCGCCTGCGCCACCATTGCGTATGCGGCCGCCCGCTTCACCTCGCTGTTCGCGTTGCACGAGATCGAGGTGACAGGGGGCTCGGCGGCCGTCAGGGAGGCTGTGCAGGAGACGGGGAAGCAGTTCGCGGGAACGAGTCTCGTGGCGCTCGATCAGGACGACGTTCGCGAACAGCTGATGGCTCTCCCCAGCGTGGAGTCGGTACGACTCGATCGCGCCTTCCCCAATACGCTTCGGGTCGTCGTCGTCCCCGAGCGTCCGCTCGCCGTCGTCAAGGACGGGATGGGGGCGTGGCTCGTGTCCGAGAGCGGTCGCGTGATCCGAAGCGCTGATCCCGAAACGACCCGCACGGTCGTCTGGACCGCGCCCGCCGAGCTCGAGCCCGGGAAGACCGTGGCGGACGAGAACGCCCGTCTTGCTCTTGCCGGCCTCCGCCGTTTGCCGCCGTCATTTCCGGCCCGGATCGAGTCGGCCCGCGGCTCCGACGGAGCCGTGACCCTCGTCCTCGCCGACGGTGCGGAGCTCCGCCTCGGCACGGCGGACTCCCTCGCCCTGAAGCTTGCAGTTGCAGCCCGCGTCCTTCGGGGGATGAGCGCGGCCGAGCGCGCCGGGCTTGGGTATCTAGACGTGTCCGTGCCGGAGCGAGCCGTGGGAGCTCAAGGTTCAACTCTCAACTAGAGGGTTAGAGTTTGGGCAGAATTTCGCTGCAAATGCCCATTTGACAACCCGCCCAAGCGTGCGTACCCTCAGCCGGACGCTCAAGCTGAGCTTCAAGCTCGGCGTGTCTGGGAGAGGATTCAACGTGAGAGATCAATCGGGCAATTACCTGGCCGTCATCAAGGTCGTCGGCACCGGTGGGGGCGGCTCGAACGCGGTCAACCGCATGGTGGAGGCAGGCCTTCGCGGCTGCGAGTTCATCGCCGTCAACACGGACGCGCAAGCGCTCCTCATGATCGAGGCAGACCAGAAGATTCACATCGGCGCGGCTGCGACGCGCGGCCTGGGCGCCGGCGCGGATCCCCAGAAGGGATACGAGGCGGCCATGGAGACCCGGGACGAGCTGAAGGAGGCTCTGAAGGGCGCCGACATGGTGTTCGTCACGGCCGGCGAGGGCGGGGGAACCGGCACCGGCTCGGCGCCGATCATCGCCGAGATAGCGCGCGAGATCGGCGCGCTCACCGTCGGCGTCGTCACCCGGCCGTTCGGCTTCGAGGGCGGCCGGCGCGCCGAGCAGGCTCAGGCCGGCATCGGCAAGCTGCGCGACAACGTCGACACGCTGATCGTGATCCCCAACGACCGGCTCCTCCAGGTCGTCGAAAAGCAGACCTCGGTCGTCGACGCGTTCCGGATGGCCGATGAGGTCCTCCGCCAGGGAGTGCAGGGAATCACCGACCTGATCACGATTCCCGGCCTCGTCAACCTCGACTTCGCGGACGTCCGCACCATCATGAACGACGCCGGCTCGGCTCTGATGGGGATCGGAGAGGCGGAGGGCGAGAACCGTGCGGCAGAGGCCGCGCGCGCAGCGGTGTCGTCGCCGCTGCTCGAAGCGTCGGTCGCCGGCGCGACCGGCGTCCTCCTCAACATCACCGGCGGCCCCGATCTCGGCCTCTTCGAGGTCAACGAGGCGGCAGAGGTGGTCACGGGCGCATCAGATCTGAACGCGAACGTCATCTTCGGCGCGGTCATCGACGAGGCTATGGGCGGCCGGGTGCGGGTCACGGTGATCGCCACCGGTTTCGACAAGGCCTACCGGCGCGAGCCTCGGGAACGGGAGCGCGAGGAGCCCCTGGGCGATCGCGATGCAAGCGGCGAGGGGTTCGAGGTGCCGTCGGGCGTGCTCGAAGTGCCCTCCTTTCTCCGTCGCTCGTAGGCGGTCGCCCGCCCTCGCTTGGGCCGCGTTGGGCGCCGCGCCGACTCCAGGCACCGTTCGGGCGCGCGTCTGAACGCTTCAGGCGCAGGCTCGTGAACCATTCGCGCGCGTCTTCGCGATACGGTTGAGACAGGGCGCCTCGGTGCCCCCTTCCAGGGCGTCCGAGGCCTGCGATACGGGTAGGATCCTCGCCGGTGCAGACGCTTCGGCGCACGCCACTGTACGAGCGACATGCCGCACTCGGCGCGCGTCTCGTCCCCTTTGCGGGCTGGGAGATGCCGGTGCAGTACTCGAGCATCGCCGAGGAACACCGCGCGGTCAGGACGCGGGCGGGAGTCTTCGACGTCTCGCACATGGGCGAGCTCCGGGTTGAGGGGAACGGCGCCCGCGAGTACCTGCAGGAGCGCCTGTCCAACGACCTCGACCGGATCGGGCGCGGTCAGGCCCAATACACGCTCTTGACAAACGATCGCGGCGGCATCGTCGACGATCTCATCGCCTATCGTCGAGGGGACGACGACTACCTCCTCGTGGTCAACGCCGCGAATCTCGACGCGGACCGCGCCGCGCTCCCGCAGGCCGACGACGTCTCCGACGATTGGGCCTACCTGGCCGTCCAGGGCCCGGAGGCGCTGGATCGGCTCGGAGTCGAAATCGAGCCCTTTGCGTTTCGGGAGGGAGTCGAGGTCCTGGGGATCCCGTGCCTGGTGGCCGGAACCGGCTATACGGGCGAGCGAGGCTGCGAGCTCGGCTGTTCGCCTGAGGACGCCCTCGCTCTCTGGGACGCGATCATGGGCCGAGGCATCGCACCGTGCGGGCTCGGCTCCCGCGACACGCTGAGACTCGAGGTCTGCTACCCGTTGCACGGAAACGACATCTCCCCGGAGCGCACCCCAATCGAAGCCGGCCTCGCGTGGGCCTGTGCGCTCGACAAGGAATTCACCGGTGTGGACGTGCTCCGACGCCAGAAGGACGAGGGGCCGGCGGAGAAGCTGCTCGCGTTCGTCATGGAAGATCCCGGCATTCCCCGCTCGGGCATGCAGATCGCCGAAGGAGGCGTGGTCACCTCGGGCACGCTGTCTCCGATCCTGGAGGTCGGCATCGGACTCGGCTACGTCCCGGCGGGCCTCGCCGAGCCGGGCTCGGTGATCACGATCGACCTGCGCGGTCGGCCCCGACGCGCTCGTATCGTCCAGAAGCCGTTCTACAAGCGAGAGGAGTCCTAGTGGCCGCGGATGAAAGCTATCCCGACGACCTTCGCTACCACCCCGAGCACGACTGGGCGCGGATCGACGGCGACACGGCGACCCTCGGGATCACCTGGTACGCGCAGGACGCCCTGGGCGAGATCGTTCACTTCGAGCCGCCCGAGGAAGGCTCCTCGGTCGCGAGAGGCGAGAGCTACGGCGAGGTGGAGTCAGTCAAGGCCGTGAGCGAGGTCATTGCGCCGCTCTCCGGCAACGTCGCGGAGGTGAACGCCAAGGTCGTCTCGGAACCGGAGACGATCAACGGCGACCCGCACGGCGACGGCTGGCTCGTTCGTATCCGGCTCTCCGATCCGTCGGAGGTCGACGAGCTTCTGGACGCCGAGGCGTACCGGGGGCTCCTGGCCGCCCAGTGAGCTACCTCTCGCTCACGGAAGCCGACCGCGACGCGATGCTCGCCGCGATCGGAATCACGTCAGTCGACGAGCTCTTTCGGGACATCCCGGCGGGGGTTCGCTTCGAGCGGGAACTCGATCTCGAGCCGGCGCTCTCCGAGCAGGAGATCGTCGCCCACCTGACCGAGCTCGCCGACCGAAACATCGACACCGGTAAAGAGCTCTCCTTCCTGGGCGCCGGCATCTACGACCACTACGTCCCCGCCGTGGTCGACGCCGTCCTCTCGCGCGGCGAGTTCCTGACCGCGTACACGCCGTATCAGCCCGAGATGAGCCAGGGGGTGCTGCAGGCGATCTTCGAATACCAGACGGTCATCTGCGAGCTGACCGGCATGGATGTCTCGAACGCATCAGGGTACGACGGGACCACCGTTGCCGCCGACGCCTGCTTCGTCGCCAAGCACGTCACCGGCCGCGACAAGGTCGTCCTCTGCGAAGCCGTGAACCCTCAGGTGCGCCAGGTCGTGAAGACCTATGCGCCCGGGTTCGGTCTCGAGGTTGTCGAGGTGCCGCACAGCGCGGGCATCACCGACCCCGACGAGCTTCGCACGGCGGCGGCCGACGCTGCGTGCGTCATCTTCCAGCAGCCGAACTTCTTCGGCTGCCTGGAGCCCGCCCCAGAGCTCGCCGCGGTGGCGAGCGAGGCCGGCTCGCTGCCCGTCGCACACGTCGATCCCGTGTCTCTCGGCGTGCTGGAAGCCCCCGGGGCATACGGTTGTGCGCTTGCCATCGGCGAAGGGCAGAGCGCCGGGAACTACCAGGCGTACGGCGGCCCGCACTACGGATTCATCGCCGCTCGCTCCGAGTTCGTCCGCCGCATGCCAGGACGCATCGTCGGCGAAACGACCGACCTTCGCGGTGAGCGGGGTTATGTCCTGACCCTGCAGACCCGTGAACAGCACATCCGCCGCGAGAAGGCGACCTCGAACATCACGACGAACCAGACGCTTCTCGCGCTGGCCGGTCTCGTCCACTTGTCGTGGCTCGGCCCGCAGGGCTTGCGCGAGCTGGGGGAGACCTGCATGAGCCTCGGTGAGTACGCGAAGGAGAAGCTCGGGCTTCCGCTCGTGTTTCCGGAACAGGCAACGTTCAAGGAGTTTGCCGTTCGCGTCGGACGGAGCGCGAAGGACGTCGTCCGTGAGGCCCGCGCGCGCGGTGTCCATCCCGGCTACGCGCTCGGACGAGACTACGCGGGCCTCGACGACGCCTTGCTCGTCGCGTTCACCGAGAAGCGCAGCCCAACCGACATCGACCGGCTGGCCGAGGTGCTGGCCGAGGTGACGGAATGAAGCTCATCTTCGAGAAGTCAAAGCCCGGCCGCCGTGCCGGCACGCTTCCGAGCTCCGAGCTTCCGAAAGCCGAGGTCCCGGAGGAGCTGGCCCGCCGCACGCCGCCGCGTCTGCCGGAGATCTCCGAGCCCGAGCTCGTGCGCCACTTCACGGCGCTCGCCGACCGGAACTTCGGCGTCGACACGGGTTTCTACCCGCTTGGCTCCTGCACGATGAAGCACAACCCGCGGGTGAACGAGCGCGTCGTCAATCTGCCAGGCTTCCGCGATCTGCATCCATGCCAGGAGGAGGAGGGCGCACAGGGCGCACTCGAGCTCATGTGGCGGTTGCAGGAGATCCTGGTCGAGGTATGCGGCCTCCATGCTGTCTCGCTTCAGCCGGCGGCCGGTTCCCAGGGCGAGCTCACCGGCTTGATGCTCATGCGCGCGTATTTCGCCGACCGCGGCGAATCCGACCAGCGGCGCGTCGTCATCACCGCAGACACCGCCCACGGCACGAACCCAGCCAGCGTCGCCATGGCCGGCTTCGAGCTCCAGAAGGTGGAGACTGACGAGCGCGGGAACCTCGATCTCGCCGACCTGAGGACGAAGGTTGATGAGCGAACGGCCGGGCTCATGCTCACGAACCCGTCGACGCTCGGCCTCTTCGACGAGCACATCGAAGAGGTCTCCGCCATCTTCCATGAGGCCGGCGCGCTCCTCTACTACGACGGCGCGAACCTGAACGCCGTCTGCGGGATCTCGCGGCCCGGGGACATGGGGTTCGACATCGTCCACATCAACCTGCACAAGACGTTCTCGCAGCCACACGGCGGCGGCGGGCCCGGAGGCGGGCCGATCGCCGTCCGCGACATTCTCGAGCCCTATCTGCCGGTTCCCGCGATCGTGCGCGACGGCGAGGAGTTCCGCCTCGACTTCGATCGGCCGAAGACCATCGGGAAGGTGCGTGGCTACTGCGGTCCGTTCGGCGTGTTCGTGCGCTCCTACGCGTTCATTCGAGCCTACGGGCCTTCGCTCCGCGAGATGTCCGAGGTGGCGGTGCTGAACGCGAACTACCTCCTGGCCCGGCTGCGGGACGTCTACGACCTCCCGTTCGACCGGCTCTGCATGCACGAGTTCGTCCTCTCGGCGCGGAACCTCAAGCGAGACCATGGAATCACCGCCCTCGACGTTGCCAAGGGGTTGATGGACCACGGGTTCCATCCGCCCACGATCTACTTCCCACTCGTCGTTCCCGAGGCCCTGATGATCGAGCCGACCGAGACCGAGGCCAAGGAGACCCTCGATGAATTCATCCACGCGATGCGCGATATCGCCGACGAGGCGGCCTCCGATCCGCGGGCGCTGAAGGACGCCCCGCACCGGCGGCCGGTGCGGCGTCTCGACGAGGTCAAGGCTGCGAAGCGCGCCATCGTCAAGTACGGATTCGACGAGCATCCGGGCACGGAGCCCAAGCGGGCCGCCGGCGAGCCGCTCGAGGCACAAAAGGGCGCGTGACCTCTGCCAAGCGGGAGATCGGAGTGCGCGTTGACGCCCTCTCGCAGGCACTCGACGGCAACGAGTTCATCGCCGCGGTCGAGCGCATGGCGGAAGGGATGAGCTCCGATGAGCGACTGGCGTTGCAGGAGGTGCTCCTCGAACGGGCCGCCGACGAGGACGATCTTCAGCAGGCTGTTCGCCGTCGCTTCGCGGAGAGGGGCTGGACGCGTCGGACGCTCGCGCGGCTCGAGGGTCTCTGGCGAGACGACCGCGCAGACGCCATCGCCGCCGCGATCGAGGCCGGGCCTGAGGGCGAAACGGCGTTGGCCCGCGAGCTCGACCTGCTCCGCAAGGATCGCGGCCGCGCAGCGGTCGTGCTGGACGCTCTTTCGCGGCACGCCGACAGCCGCGTGCGCGCATGGATTCCGGCCGCGGCCGCTGAGATCCTCGGGGAGGGCGGAACGAGGCTCGTCCTCTCGTTGACTCGGGACCGTGTCCCGGAGGTGCGCGACGCCGCGGTCTCCGCGGTTGTGGGCCTCGGCCCGGAAGCGATCCGGCTGGCACTCCCGGACCTGAGGCGCAGGCTGCACTCGAGCTCGGCCGTCGAGAGGATCGCGGCGATGAAGGCCCTCGCTGAGGCCGGCGATACCAGCGTCCTCGGTTTCATCGACCAACGCGCGGCGACAGCCGACGAGCGCGAGGAGCGCGACGCGGCCGGGTCGGCAGCGGCGACCCTGCGGGCGAGGGGTGCCTAGTGGAGGTGCGGAGCCGCGAGCAGGCCGAAGCGTTCACGACGCTCGACGGCTCGACCATCCGCGTCCTCCTCGACGCGCGCCTCGGTGGCGCCTCCGGGCAGAGTCTCGCGGAGGCGACACTCGTGGCCGGCGCTCGAACGCGGCGCCACTATCACGCTCGAACAGAAGAGATCTATGTGGTGCTCGACGGCTTCGGCCGGATGGAGGTCGACGGCGACGAGTGTGACGTCGGTCGAGGGGACGCCGTCCTCATCCCGCCGCGCGCCTGGCACGAGATCCGAGCCGGCCCCGGCGGCGACTTGCGCTTCCTCTGCTGTTGCGCGCCAGCCTACTCGGACGAGGACACCTTCTTTGAGTGAGCTGCTCGAAGCCGTCTATCAGGGTGATCGGGATCGCGTCGAGCAGATCCTTGCGGAAGATCCTGAGCTCGACATCTTCGAGGCGGCCGCCGTCGGCCGGTCGGAGCGGGTCGACGAGCTGCTCGGGGCCGATCCCGGCCTGGTCGGCGCGTGGACGGAGGACGGCTTCACGCCGCTTCACCTGGCCGCGTTCTTTCGGCGACCGGACACTGCGCGGCTCCTCGTGGAGCGAGGCGCGCCGGTAGACGTCGTGGCACGCAACGAGCAGCTGCAGGTGACGCCGCTCCAGAGTGCCGCCGCAGCGCGTGAGGAGGAGACCGCTGCGCTCCTCCTCGAGCGCGGAGCGGACCCGAACACGCAGCAGCGCGGCGGCTTCACGGCGCTGCACGCGGCCGCACAGCACGGCGACGAGCCGCTCGCTGAGCTCCTACTCGCGCACGGCGCGGATCCGGCGCTCGCGGCCGACGACGGCCGCGCCGCCGCCGACTTCGCGCGCGAGGGCGGGCACCCGGAGCTTGCCGACCGGCTCTCGGGTCGCCCAGCCGGCTGACGCGGCGCTCTGGCTCTTCGCCGACGGGGCCACCCCGGGCCACCACCCGTTCTCGACGCTATCGATCAGATCCGCGCGTGTGTGTGACGGATCGTGGAAAGGCTTGCAGGAGCTGTGTCGAGAAAGGTATTGCCGAGGCCTGAGCCACATGCCTGGTCGGCGAAGCGCGGGAGGTACGTCATCGCCTCGTACCCCGATTGCCTCGCGCGGCTCACTCCCAGGCCTGGCCGACGCGGTACGCGGGCTCGCCCGGTCGGCGAGAGCCTCGCTCGAGGAGATCGAGGTCCACCGGCGCACTACGCTAGCCGCCGCGAACGGGTGATGCGTCGGCTCGGTCTCCTCGGTAGGATAGTTAACAATGTTAACGACTTTCGATCCAATCGCGATCGCCAACGGGCTTCGCCCGACGCTCTTTCACCTCAACCGGCGGCTACGCAAGGAGCTGGCCCCGCTCGGGATCACGGGCGGCCAGGCGTCGCTCCTCTGGGCGATCCGCTCGAACCCTGGGATCGGCGTGCGCGAGCTCGCCGACCGGGAGGGCGTGTCACCGCCGGCGATGACCGCTTACGTCGATCGCCTGGAGGCCGGTGGGCTGGTCGCGCGCCGACGGTCGGTGCGCGATCGGCGCCGGGTCGAGCTGGCCCTGACGGATAGAGGTCTGCGCATCCTCCGCTCGGCCCGGAGGCGGCGCACGGCCTGGCTCGCGGCACGGCTCGAGCGTCTCGACGCGGATGAGCTCGCTTCGCTCGAGGCCGCGCTTCCTGCGCTCCGGCGCCTGCTCGAGGACGACGCGTGACGGCGGCGTTCCTGCGCGCCAACCGCCGCACCTGGACGAGCCTCCGCAAGCACAGGAACTACCGGATCTTCTTCTCGGGGCAGGTCGTCTCGGTGACCGGCACCTGGATGCAGAACATCGCGGCCGCGTGGCTGATCCTCGAGCTGACCGGATCGCCGCTCGCCGTGGGGCTGCTGATGCTGTGCCAGTTCTTGCCGGCGACCGTGCTCGGCCTGTTCAGCGGGGTCCTCGTGGACCGGCTCGATGTGCGCAAGACCGTGATCGCCACCCAGGCGGCGTCGATGGCCTTCGCCGCCGCGCTGGCGGCGATCACGCTGGGCGGCGTGGTCGAGCCCTGGATGGTCTACCTGCTCACGGGGCTTCGCGGCATCTCACTGGTCGTCGACCACCCCGCGCGCCAGGCCTTCACGTTCCAGCTCGTGGGTCGGGACGAGCTTCCCAACGCCGTGGCGCTCAACTCGGGGCTCTTCAACGGGACGCGGGTGCTCGGCCCCGCCCTGGGCGGGGCGGTCATCGCCGCCGCCGGGCCCGGCGCCTGCTTTCTCCTCAACGCCCTCAGCTTCGTGGCGGTGCTGGCGAGCCTGAGGCTGATTCGGCCGGAGGAGCTCGTTGCCCTCGACCGCGGCGACGAGCGTCCGACGTTCGTGCGCGGGAGCCGTGAGGCGTTCGCGTTCGTGCGCCGTGTTCCGCTCGCCGGCGTGCTCCTCGCCACGGTGCTGCTCGTGACAACGCTCTCCTTCAACTTCAACGTGCTCTTGCCCGTGCTCACCAAGCAAACGCTGGGCGCAGGGCCAGAGGTGCTCGGGATCGTGACCGCGTGCTTCGGCGCCGGCGCGCTCGTCGGAGCTCTCGTCTCGGCCGCGATCTCGCGCGCGAGCCCGCGGCTCGTCCTTGCGGGAACGGCGGCCTTCGGCCTCTCCGAGCTCGCCCTGGCCCCGCAGTCGACGCTCGCCGGCGTCGCGCCGCTGCTTGTCGTGGCCGGGCTCGCATTCACCCTGTGGACGTCGAATGCGAACGCCTCGCTCCAGCTCTCGACGCCGGATCGGCTGCGCGGGCGGATGATGGGCTTCTACTACTTCGCCTTCAACGGCGCCGCTCCACTCGGCGGTCTGCTCGCCGGGTGGCTGGCCGCCTCGGGTGGGACGGCCGTGGCGCTCACCGTGAGCGGGACCGCCGCGCTGCTCGTCGCCGGGGGCGCGTTTCTCTTGCTGTCGCGCTCTCCGGGGAGGCTGCAACCGGTTGTGCCCCCAGGTACGGTGGGCGCGTGATCGACCTCCGCACCGACACCATCACTCAGCCCACGGCCGCGATGCGCCGGGCGATCTCCGAGGCGGTCGTCGGGGACGAGCAGAAGCGGGAGGACCCCACCGTGATCGGGCTGGAGGAGCGAGGCGCCGAGCTGCTCGGCCACGAGGAAGCGGTGTTCGTCCCGACCGCGACGATGGCGAACCAGATCGCTCTGCGTGTTCTCACCGAGCCCGGCGACGAGGTGATCGCCGACGGTGCGGCTCACATCTTCCTCTACGAGCTCGGCGGGCCGGCCGTCCACTCCGGACTGGTTATGAAGCCGCTCGAAACCGATGACGGCCGCTTCACCGCCGCGCAGCTCGGGGAGGCGGTCAGCGACCGCGGCGACCTGCACGTGGCGCCGACCACGCTTATCTGTGTCGAGAACACGCACAACGGGGGCGGCGGGCGCGTCTGGCCGCTGAGCCAGGTGCGGGAGGTGACCGCGGAGGCCCGGGGCCGCGGGCTGGCGACACATCTCGACGGCGCGCGGCTGCTGAACGCCGTCGTTGCCGGCGGTGTCCCTGCGGCGGAGTACGGACGGGAGTTCGACACCGTGAGCCTCTGTCTCTCGAAGGGGCTGGGTTGCCCGCTCGGCGCGCTGATCGCCGGCTCGGGGGAGCGAATGGCGAAGGCGCGGCGGCTCAAGCATCTCTTCGGCGGCGCAATGCGCCAGGCCGGGATCGTGGCGGCGGGGGGGCTCTACGCGCTCGACCACCACGTCGAGCGGCTCGCCGACGATCATGCGAACGCGTGGCGGCTGGCCGCGGGGCTCGTCGAGGCTGGGATGCCCGTCGACCTCGAACAGGTCGAGACGAACTTCGTCCTCGTCGACGTGGGCGAGCTGGGGCTCGGCGCGGACGACGCGGTCGCCCGTGTCCGGGCCGAGGGCGTCCTGCTCTCCTACGCCACGGGGAAGGACGTCCTTCGCGCAGTCACGCACCTCGACGTCTCTGCCGCCGACGTCGACGAGGCAATCGAGCGCATCCCGCGTGCGCTGACGGGCGCGCCGGTCGCCGACGCCGCAGAAGCGGCGCCGACGCCGTACTGACGGAGTGCTCTACTCGTACTGGAGTGCCCGCAAAACGTTGAGCTTCGCGGCGCGCCGGGCCGGGAAGATCGCCGCCACGATCCCGACGATCACGGCCACGATCGCGAAGAAGACGAGCTGATCCCACGGGATCGAGAAGCGGACGTCGAACTCCTGCAGCGCGCGGGTCACGAGCGCGGCGAGGAAGATGCCGAGCGGGAGCCCGAGAGCGGCGCCGATCAGCGCGGTGATGATGCTCTCGTGCCGCACCATGCGGCGGGTCTGCCGCTGGGTCATCCCGACCGCCCGCAGCATGCCTAGCTCGCGCGTCCGCTCGAAGACCGAGAGGACGAGCGTGTTGACCATCCCGAAGATGCTCACGATCACGACGAGGAGGAGGAGGATGTAGAGCATCAGGAGGAACTGGTTGAAGTCCTGGTCCTGCTGATCGATCCATGCCTCCCGCGTCTGCACCTTGGCGTCGGGGAAGCCGGCGACGGCCGCCTCGAGCGACTGGGTCGTCGCGTCGGTCGGGTCGCCGGGGACGTTCACGAACGTGAACTGGTTCCGCGGCCGCTCGAAGTAGGAGTCGAAGGTCTGGGTGGTGATCGAGACGCCGCCCAGGAGCGGGTAGAACGGGGGCGGCTCGTAGAGGCCGACGACCTGCCGATCGAGTGTTTGGTTCGAGGGCGTCAGGATCGAGATCGTGTCGCCGACGGCGATGTCGTTGTCCTCGGCGAACTTGGCGTCGACGATGGCCTGGTTCGGGCCCAGGTTCCGCACGACCGCGTCGTCGCCTTCCTTCCAGTCGAAGGTGTACGTCTCGAGGATGGTTCTCGGGTCGATGCCGGTCACGTATGTGGAGGCGTCTCCCACCTTGCCGAGATCTGCGCGCACGCTCGACACGACCTCCGCGTCGTCGGAGGTGCCGATCTCGTCTCCGGCCGCGGCGACGAACGGCGTGAAGCCGTCCTGGGCCGTGACGACGTAGTCTGCGCTCACCTGCTCCTCGATCGCGCCGCGGTTGGAGGCCTTCATGCCGTTGGCGAGCACCGCCACGAAAGTCACGAGGGCGATGCCGATCATGAGTGCGGCGGCGGTGGCTGCGGTGCGGCCCGGGTTGCGGACGGAATTCCCACGGGCGAGCTTGCCGGCCGGACCCCCCAACGCACGAGCCGGCCAGCCGACGATTGCGGCCAGCGGCTGGACGAGCCGCGCCGAGATCATCGCCACGCCGACGAACAGGAGGAGAACGCCGCCGGCGATCAAGAGCAGCCGGGCTGCGGTGTCGAGATCGTCTCGAAACATCGAGTAGCCCAGGAGGAAGAGCGCGAGCGCGATCACCGCGAGCGCGATGTACGGGACGAACGGCGCGAGGCGCGACTTCGGGAGGGTGAAGCCCTCGCGGACGGCGGCGATCGGCGGCACGCGCGTGGCCCGGATTGCCGGAAGAACCCCGGCGACAAGGCGTGATGCCTGTCCCCACGAGCAAGGAGACGACAATCGTTCGCGTGGCGAAGACGGTGTCTGCGGTGGGAAGCTCGAAGTCGAGGGCCTTGAAGAGCTCGTTGAGCCCGATCGCTAGCCCGAGGCCGGCGAACAGACCGATCACGGACGCGATGAATCCGATCGTGAGCGCCTCGACGATCACAGACCAGAGAACCTGGCGGCGCGAAGCGCCGACGGTTCGCATGGTCGCGAACTCGCGAGTGCGCTGCGCGACCGTGATCGAGAGCGTGTTGAAGATGACGAACGCGCCGACGAAAAGCGCGATTGCCGCGAACGCGAGCAGGAAGTATCGGATGAAGTTGATGAACTCGTTGACGTCGTCCTTGTCCTCACCCGCCTCCACCTGCGCGGAGCGCACCTGCGCGTCGGCCGGCAGGACCGGCTGGATCTCCTCGATCAGCTGCTCAGGCGTCGTCCCCTCGACACCGGCGACGGAGATCTCGTCGACCTTGCCCTCTCGGTCGAGCAGCCGCTGCGCGGTCGGCAGGTCGAAGATGGCGAAGGTCGCGGTCCCAAGCGAGTCGACGTCGCCGAACTTGGCAATGCCGGTCAGCTCGAAGTCCTGCTTCGGCTGCAGCGTCGAGATCTGAATCGTGTCGCCGACCTCGTAGCCCTCGCGGTCGGCGGTGCCGGCGTCGATGACGACCTGCCCGGCCCCATCGGCCCAGGCACCCTCGACGAGGTTGAGCGGGTTGAAGCGCTCGACCTCGGGGCCGGTGTCGATCCCGAAGCCGAGGCTGGGGGCGCCCTGCGTGTTGATGGCCTTGCCGTCCGAGCCGATGATCTTCGTGTTCGTCTCGTCGGCCACGCTTCCCGACGCGATCTCGACGTCCGGGAGGGCGTTGACCTCCGCGACGAGCGACTCGTCGATGGGCGGCGCCTCGGCCTCGAGGCCCTGGACGCTGATGTCGGCGCCCTTGCCGGAGACGACCACGTCGGTCCCGGCGTAGGACTCGTCGAAGATGGTCGAGAACGCCTTGTCGATCGTGTCCGTGAGGACGAACGTGCCGCTCATCATGGCGACACCGAGGATGATCGCGAGTGCGGTGAGAGTCGCCCTGAGCTTGCGGCCGAGCAGGCCCCTGAGGGCGACCCGGATCACAGCCGGCTCACCGCTTCCATCGTCTCCACGACCTCGTGCGACGTCGCCCTGCCGAGCTCCTTGACGATCAGGCCATCCGCGAGGAAGAGCGTGCGGTCCGCGATGGCGGTCGCCTTGGGGTCGTGCGAGACCATCACGAAGGTCTGACCGAGGGTCTCCACGGACTCGCGCAGGAGATCGAGGATCTCCTGGCTCGTCGTCGAGTCGAGGTTGCCTGTCGGCTCGTCCGCGAAGACGACGGTCGGCTTGGTGATGAGAGCGCGGGCGATGGCCACGCGCTGCTGCTGGCCGCCGGAGAGCTCGGCTGGGCGGTGCTTGCGCCGGTCTGACAGGCCCACCCGCTCGATCACGGAGTCGTTCCAGTCCTTGTCCATCTTCGCGCCGCCGAGCTCGAGCGGGAGGACGATGTTCTCCTCGGCGGTCAGCATCGGCAGAAGATTGAAGAACTGGAAGACGAAGCCGATGTGGCGGCGGCGAAGCTTCGTCAGCTCCGTGTCGCTGAGATCCTCGATGCTCGTTCCGTCGATGGCGACGTCGCCCTCGGTGGGCTTGTCGAGCCCCGCGAGGATGTGCATGAGAGTCGACTTTCCCGAGCCCGAGGGGCCCATGATGCCGGTGAGCTTGCCGCGCTCGACGTCGAGATCGACGCCGCGGAGCGCGTTCACCGCGGTGTCGCCCTCGCCGTAGACGCGGGTGACGCCGCGCGCCGTTACCACGGCGCCGTTCGGGGTGCTGCTCTGAGCGTGCTGCGTGTCGGTAGCCATGGCCGCCACTCTAAGGACCTCCTGCCGAGCCTGGGGTGTCACGGCATGCTCACAACGCTCGCCGGGCGCGGCAATGTGGCGAGCGCGAGTGCTGGGGGTGGGTTAACCGAACCTTGCTAGCGGTCGCCAACGGCGTAGAACGCGGCCGCGACGCCGACGTAGGCGACGATCAGCACCACGCCCCGCCAGCGCGTGGAGCGGCCCTGGAAGAGGAGGAGCGCCGTGAAGAGCACCGCTCCGGCCATGGCGAGGATCTCGACCTGCCGGAACGAGAGCGCGAGTGGCTCGATCAGCCACGAGAGCAGAGCCACGGCCGGAATGAGGAAGACGGCCACCTGGGCGCTCGACGCGAGCGCGATCTCCGCAGCAAGCTTGATGTTCCCCCCGTAGGCGACGACGACGGCGCCGCCGTGCTCGGCGGCGTTTCCGACGATCGCGACGATCACGGCGGCGACGAAGAAGTCCGTCAGCCCCACCTCCTCGGCGAAGACCTGGAGCGTGTGCACCAGGGTTTCGGCGACGAAGCCCGTGACGACCGTAGCCGCGGCAAGAATCGCCAGGGAGAGCGGAAGCGACCAGGCAGCCATGATCGCCGCCTCGTCGGAGACGTGGAGCGAACGGTGTCGCCGCAGCGAGTACCAGGTCACGACGACGTAGACGAGCAGGAGGACGATCGACACCGGCACCGAGACGACGGCCAGCGAGTGGCGGTCGGGGTCACCGTCCCAGCCTGGGATCGATGGGATGAGGAAAAGGACGACCGCGAAGGCGACGAGCGCAAATGACGTAAAGCTCGACTCACGATCGAGGCGCCCGGTGCCTCCGAAGAGGAGTGAGAAGCCGAGCACGAGTAGAAGGTTTCCGACGACGCTGCCGGTGAGGGAGCCGCGCACGACCTCCGTCAGCCCGGAGTTGACTGCGATCAGCGCGATGATCAGCTCGGGCGCGTTTCCGAACGTCGCGTTGAGGAAGCCCCCGATCCCGGGCCCGGTGTGGTGTGCGGCATGCTCGGTCGCCTCGCCGATCAACCAGGCGAGCGGGACGAGCGCAAGGGCAGCCAAGACGAAGAGCATGATGTCGCCGACGTCGGTGAACTTGTCCAGGAGGATGACGATCGGCCCGAGCGCGAGCAGGGCGTAGAGGATGCGGCGCACCAAGGCGCGGCCACCCTATCCTCTGGCAGGTGCTGCGCGCCGTGCTCTTCGATTGGGGGGACACCCTCTTCCACTTCGCCTACGACGAGGAGCTCCTGGCCGCCGGCTGGGAGGCGGGTCTCGTCACGTTGGAGCAGGACGGCCTGCCCACTCCGGAGCGAACGGCCGAGGTGTTCCGCGAGCGCTACCTGCCGCTGCTCTTCGTTCCCGGCGCGGTGGAGGAGGTCGAGTATCCGGAGATGATCCGGGAGCTCCTCGGCGGCTTCGGCATCGAGCTCGGCGACGACGAGCTCGACCGCTTCCTCGCCGCCGAGCACGCCGCCTGGGCGCCCGCGCGGCTCCTCGGCGCGCACACGCATGCCCTCCTCGACTCGCTCCGCGGGCGCGGCCTCCTGACCGGGCTCGTCTCGAACGCGTTCGACCCGGGCTGGCTCCTGCACGGCGACCTCGCCGACATGGGCCTCGCGGAGCGCCTCGACGCGGCCGTCTTCTCGTCCGAGATCGGCCTGCGGAAGCCGCACCCGGCGATCTTCGAGGCGACGCTGGCGAAGCTCCGCGTCGCGCCGGAGGAAGCGCTCTTCGTGGGCGATCGCCGCTACGAGGACGTGCGCGGCGCGAAGGAGCTCGGCATGAGCACCGTGCAGGCCTTCTGGTTCCGCGCCGACGAGGACGAGCGGGGCCTCGATCCCGACTTCGAGGCGTTCACGGCGATGGACGTCCTGAACGTCGTCCGGCGCCTCACCGGCGAGCCCTAGCCGCTCCGTGCCCTACACCCCGCGGCCTGCCCTGTCAAGACTTGCGGGGGTCGCAGGCCGGGTCGACAATCCAGGGACAGCCCGTGCCGCCACAGATGTTCACCGGGACCGAGCTACCCCTCCGACCTCAGGAGGAGACCGAATGTCGGCGGTGCCAGGTGCACTGCGACAAGGTCGTCCATCCCGCCGCCTGCATCGAGCGCGCGTGCCCGTTCCTGTACGCCTACCACGAGTGGGGACGCACCTACGTCGGCTGCATGCAGAAGGTCTACGCCGTCGAGATCGACCTCGAGCTCCTCGACGAGGCCCGCGGGCGCAAAGGCGGGTTCGGGGCGGTGCGGGCCGTGCGGCAGCCGCTTCCGATGTGCCGCGCCGAGGTCTCGACCTGCTACGAGCACCGGGCCGACGAGCGCGGGTGCGTCAATCCCGAGTTCTTCGAGCTCCCCCGCGGGACGCCGTCCTTCCGGGTCGTCGAGCAGAGCGACCAGGCCGCGTAGCGCCCGTCGCGCGGGCGTGCAGGTCCTTGAGGCGCTGGACCTCGGCTGAATCCGGGCCGTGGCCGTCCGGGCCGGGCGTCTCCAGGATCGCGGGGAGGTCCTGAACGCGCGGATCCGCCAGGAAAGCGCCGAGCCCCTCGCCCATCAGGCCGTCCAGGACATTCGCGTGGCGGTCGCGGTTCGAGCCGAGCTCGGCGGCGGCATCGTTGACGTGAAGGCAGCGGAGGCGGTCGAGACCGATGCGATCGTCGAGATCGTCGAGGGAGGCGCTGACCGTCGCCGGGTCGGTGACGTCGACACCCGAGACCCAGAGGTGGCAGGAGTCGAGGCAGAGGCCCAGGCGCGGGTGGCGGTCGAGACGGTCGACGAGGACGGCGAGCTCGTCCACGGAGCGGCCGATCGTCCCGCCCGCGCCGGCCGAGTTCTCGAGCAGGAGCCAGACACGGTCGTCGCACGCGGCCAGCGCCTCCTCGAGCGCCGGCGCCGCCTGCTCGACCCCGGCCTCCAGCCCCGCGCCGAGGTGGGAGCCGACGTGCAGGACGACGCCGTCGGCCTCGATGGCGCGGGCGACCTCGACTGTCTGCAGGAGCGCGATGCGCGACTTCTCGCGGATCTCCGGATTCGTGGCGGCAAGGTTGATCAGGTAGACGGCGTGGCAGATAACAGCCCCGATCCCCGCCTCGGCGCGGGCCTGCTTGAAGCGCTCGACGTTCTCGGGCGGATGGGTCGTCGGCCGCCAGGCCCTAGGGCTCTGCGTGAAGATCTGGACGGACTCCGCGCCCCGCTCGACCGCGCGGTCGATCGCCGTGTGGATCCCTCCCGCGGTGGAGACGTGGGCGCCGGCGAGCACGGGACTACGATAGCCGCTCACAACGCCGTTTTCAGCCTTCAACGAGAAATGCCCACGACACCTTCCTCTTAGAACCTCATCCGTCCGTCACTGTGTCGAAGGAAATCAGGGAGGAACGCAAACGGGATCAGCTCCGCGCACGATGTATCCGCAGGCTGCTATCCCACGCGACCGCTAGTCACTCAGATGTTTTCTGAGTTCTTCGAGCATCGCTTCCGAGGTCCGGAGCGGCGCCTTGATGGCTATCCACTCGGCGGTGGTGTCAGGACCGGTATGACGCTTGATAATGATGGTCGGATGCCCGCGAGATCCTTGCCAAGCGATGCCACGCTACCTGTGACCTATCCAGCCACTCAATGGTTACCTTCGGCCGACGACCAGTCTCGCTAGCCGACGAGTAGAGCCAACCCCTCGTTCGTGATCGCCAGGTACCCCTGCCATCGGGAAAATATCTCCGCATCTTCAACCGGAAACAGCGCTAGGACCCATTCGTCTTGTGCGAGCTGGGCAGCAATAGCTTCTGTCTGAGGCTTGGGTTTGACGCTGCGCAGACTTCCGCCGGATCTATCTCTTTGGCGGACTCCGCCATTGCAAGTAGCTCGTCCGCGCTGCGCTTCCCTTGAGGCGGTGCCGCCGGGCGGAGTGGGGGCAGATCGAAAGGCAGATGGAGTTCTGGACGCCCGCTCTGCCTTGGGAGAACCTCGGCTGGTCCTGGTTCCACGCAGGTGCGAGCTCATCCGCGTCGGCAGCCGCTGGAGTGTGGGCGACGGCTCGGCCAGGCGGGCTCATCCGCAAGAACGGCTCATCCTCGAGTGACGCGATAAGCCGAGCCACCTCCGCTCTCCAAGTCGCCGCCGTCAGGTGTACCGCGTTCCTGCCGGTCAAGCGCTTGATGCTGCTCGGGAGTTCCTTGGCGGCGGCATCGTTGCACCGTTGACGAGGACTGGACGACACGACGCCGCCTTTGAGTGCAAGCGCGATCTCGCGGCGAACGAAGTCGTCCTTATGTCGAGGCGTCGATTGCCTATCTGATCGGGGCGTCGAGCCATCCGCGCCCGATCACTGCAAGCTGCACGTCAGTCCGTTCCAAGGCCTCCTTGATGACCTCCCAGAAATCCTCTCCCGGCTCCAGCGTGTCCAGATCCATGAACACCTGGTCGGCTCCGAACTTGGCACTAAGAGCGTCGTAGAGCCGTCCTGCTGCCGAAGTATCATCGTCACGTCGGTAGCTGATGAAGATGCGAGCTGCCATTACCTCTCATGCCCGAGGCGCAATACCTTACTCCGTCCGATACGGAGCCAGGAGTCGCAGCAATCCTTGTAGAGCGGTGTTGGCAGGGGTCGGGAGATACGCCCAAGACCTTCCACCCGCCGAGAGGAAACGGCGAACTTGCTGCCCATCGTTGGCCCACACGCTAGAGATCCTCGCTATTGCAGGTACTTCGTGACTGTTAGCGGTTGAGCAACCGCGCGTGGCTATGTAAGGAGGACGCACGGGCCTGGCCCTGGGGCCGGTGCCTGCCCCTGTGGCGGCGCGGCTAGGTGTAGCCCTAGGGGAGCCCGGGATATGTACATCGCGCCCGCCCGGCAGGCGCCATTCGCCCTCCCCAATGTACTTCACGTATTCAACTCGGTTGTCAATGTGGCCGACGCAACCATGGGCCAGGAGGCGCTGGAAGCCGTATCAAGAGGTAGACCATCAACTGCACCAGCACGACGGTGAGTGCGAATGTGCGAACCGCCAGGGGCCAGGCTTGGATCGTTGGCCCGACCAGCCACTGGATGAGTGTGATGCTGGGTAGATGGCCAGCCAGACCACCACCGCCGTTTTCCACCGTGGAGGCATAGCGAGCGCCCAGCTGCCTGCGCGTGTTGCGGCGTGTCGAGCCCTGGTGAGAGGCTCTACCCAGCAGCCTTAATCTGCGTCCCCTGCGAGCCACCGGCTTTGCATGAGTCGCGCTACCAGGCCTCAGCCTCTCCGTCTGTCAAGTCGCTGCATAGCTGCCACGTCGAGCTCCGTGTACGTGATTCGGAGCAGCGCACCCTTCCCATCCGGTACCACGTCGCCCGATTGTCGCTAACTAGACTGTCTTTTTTGCCACGTTTCCCTCCTTGGACGACAGTGTTGAAGCACGGATAATCCTAGACCAAGCACAAGCACAAGAAGAAAGCCGAGCGCTGTGCTAATAACGATTCGAGCAAAGCTAAATCTCTGTTTGAAAGAAGCACAGCAATAGCGACGCCCATAGCGAATACTGCCAGCCCTGAGCCTCCGAATCGCATTGCCGCCAACCCCTAGTAAACCACTTGTCCTCTTGTCGCAGGCTCAAAGACTCGTCTCTCTAGGTGATCACGAGAAGCAAGCCGTGTCTGCCGACGACAGCTGAAGGAGTACGCTCAGAGACTTGCGAGCTCGTCGCGCATAGCTGCCTCGACCGCGTTGATTGCTTCGATGCTCGATCGCGTGCCTCCTCAACCGCGGCCTAGCTTCGTTCCAGCCAGCGGTGGAAGCGTGAGTTCCCCCGTTTTCGTACTCGCGCCGCTCGAAGGTCTCAAAGATCGCCAGCGCGGTAATAGGCGCCTGCGCTCTCGTATATACGTCGAGCTTTGCGTTCACTTCGCGCGAACCATCGATGCGCACGCCCAGGAGGCAGTCAGTTCCTCTTCGCTGAGGTCTTTCGTGGTTGTCCTCCCAGACGCCCTGTGAGGTTCGCCGAAACATGACCCGCTGGCGTTCGAGAAACCAGCAACCTCCCGATAAGTGTCCCGGCGTTGATCAAACCGGCGCTCGAAACGCCATCACCCGCTCGTGTTGCCGTTGCCCAGGCAGTGAAAGCGGGCTGAGGCCGCCGCGTTCCGACCACGCGTTGTGATGAGTCCTAGCTCGTTGTCGTCACGACAATCGAGAGACTTCGCCATGGCGCGTTGTCCCTCGTGCGGCTACACCGCCGCACGTGATCGCCACGATAGGTGTGCTCGTCTAATCTTCTCCACTTTCCACGAAGTCTCTCTATCATCCGCCTCCGCGACCTTTACGAGCCAGAATCTCCTCAGCGTCCTGCAAGCAACTCGTATACGCCTTCCCCCAAAGCCTTCCCAAACTCTGTCTCGCAAACCCCACACCCTCAACGCAAACCTCGTACATAGCACGCCGATTGCTCGCCTTTGAGTAGTGTCAGTTCTTCCTTATCCAACTCGTGCACTCGTCACCTGAGTCGTCTTCATAAACTCATTTTAACCTCCCACTCCGCGTCAGTTCTAGCAGCTTCCTCCCCCCTACCAATACTTACCTACTCCCATCCACTCCCACACACCACCCCCTCACCCCATTACACCCACTTCCACACGAGTACGATAGCCGCGTGCCTGTCCGCGTCAGGTTCGCGCCCAGCCCCACCGGCTTCCTCCACATCGGCGGCGTCCGCACGGCGCTCTTCAACTGGCTGTTCGCTCGCCACGAGGGCGGTGAGCTCCTGCTTCGCATCGAGAACACCGACACGAGCCGCGAGGTCGAGGAGTCCGTCGAGCAGATCCAGCGCTCCCTCTCGTGGCTCGGGCTGGACTGGGACGACGAGGTCGCCTTCCAGCTGGATTCGCTTCCGCGCCACACCGAGGCGGCGCGTCGGCTGCTCGCCGAAGGGCATGCCTACGAAGACGAGGGCGCGATCCGGTTCCGCATGCCCGACGAGGGGACGACCGAGTGGGAGGACGCCATCAAGGGCCGCATCTCCTACCCGAACGAGAAGCTCGAGGATCTCGTCCTCCTGCGCTCCGACGGCCGGCCGACCTACAACCTCGCGGCCGCACTCGACGACGCCGACTCGGGCATCACCCACGTGATCCGCGGGGAGGATCACGTCTCCAACACGCCCAAGCAGATCCGGATCCTCGAGGCGCTCGGCCGGGGCGTGCCGGTGTACGCGCACGTCCCGAACGTCTTCGGGACCGACGGGAAGAAGCTCTCGAAACGCCACGGCGCCGTCTCGGTCGAGGAGTTCCGGGACAAGGGCTACCTTGCCCCCGCGCTCATGAACTACCTGGCGCTCCTCGGCTGGAGCTACGACGACCGAACGACGGTGATGTGCCGCGACGAGCTGGTCGAGCGCTTCTCGCTCGACCGCGTCGGGTCGAGCCCGGCGACCTTCGACTACGCGAAGCTCGACTGGCTGAACGGCGTGTACCTGCGAGAGCTGGCGCCGGACGCCTATGCGGACGCGCTCGTCGCCTACCTTCGGGAGCAGGGCTTCGAGGGCGACGAGGAGACGATCCGCGCGTCCGCGCCGCTCGTCCAGGAGAAGATCGCGCGGCTCGAGGAGTATCCGGCCTTCGCGGGCTTCCTCTTCCGCCGCGTCGAGCCGCCGCCCGAGCTGCTGGACGGAGCCGGCCCGGTGCTCGCCGAGGCCCGTGAGACGCTCGCCGGCGTCGAGCCGTTCGCGGCGGAGCCGATCGAGGCGGCGCTGCGGGGGCTGGCTGAGCGGCTCGGCCTCAAGCCGCGCGAGGCCTTCGGTCCGATCCGGGCCGCGGTCACCGGCTCGAAGGTTTCGCCGGGGCTCTTCGAGAGCCTGGAGCTGCTGGATCGCGAAGAGTCGCTCGCGCGACTCGATCGCTACCTGTAGAGGACGAAGCCGCCGGCGAAGAGGGCGAGCCCAGCCGCCCACACGGGCCACGCGGCGAGCACCGCCCCGGCGGTGAAGAGGAACGCGCCGCCGATCACGAGCCCGGTGGCGACGATCGCGGAGAGCGAGGCGCGCTCGCGGCGCCGCCTCGGCTCGGGCGACGGGCGGTCGTCGGCGCCGATCGGCATCGCCGTGCGCTCGAGCGCCCTCAGCCTGGCGAGGCGCACGCGGAAGAGCGCCCCGCGCCACTCGGGCAGGAGCGGGTCGACGAGCTCGACGTCCCCTCCTTCGAGCGCGTAGCCGACCTCCGCGGTGATGTCGCGAGCCTCGGCGAGCGCCGAGACGAGCTCGGCGTGAAGGTGCTCGGCTCCAGGGGGAGGGTCGATCCCGACGGCGAGCTCGGCTCCCGCGTGCAGGCTGTACTGCAGCTGCGGCAGCTCGTCGAGGAAGCCGTCCGCGAGGCCTTCGGCCGGCGACTCGGCGACCCGCTCGAGCCGGACGAGTGCGGCGCCGACGCGCTCCCAGAGATGCGAGACGGCTTGCGCATAGCCCCCCGGCTCGCTCCGTCGAACGGTCCGCTCCATCCCGGGCGGAATCATATGCGGTCGCGATCGGCGGCGACCGGAGTTGTGCTCTTCGCCAGCTCCGCGTCTGGATCGGAGGGCGGCGTCCGGCCTCTGATCTCGTCCTCAGCGCCGCGCACGTGGTGACGCCACCGGAGCGTCCCCAGCATGAGCAGGATGGCACCGAAGCCGATCGCGACGCTCAGGATCGTCGTCACGAGCTGCTGCCCGAAGCTGAAGGCGAGGATGGTCGAGCTCGCGGCCGCCCCGGAGAGGGCGAAGACGAGGATGGCCTGCTGGGTGCCGGCGCCGCCCGGCGTGAACGGCAGCAGCGTGGAGAGGCCGCCTACTACGAGCACGGCGACCGTCGTCTTGGCGGTTGCGTCCACATGGAAAGCGCGCAGGAAGAAGAAGACGGACAGGACACGCGCGACCCAGCTCCCGGCCTGCCAGGAGACGACCTCGCGGACGTAGACGCGCCAGTCGTGCAGGATGGCGAAACCGAGCGCGAGCTTCTGTCGGAAGGCAGTGACGTGCCTCGAGGCCCACGCGATGAGGACGATCAGCCCGCCGAGGAGGATGCACCAGATGAAGACCGCGACGCGCGGGTGCTCGACCACGAACGCCCAGTCGAACGCGGGCAGCCGGGGCAGATCGGGCAGGCCCGGAAGGAGCCCCATCTGGATCGCCGCGAGAAAGAGCACGGAGGCGACGGCGAAGTCGAAGAGCGTCTCGACGACCAGGCTCGAGGCGAGCGTCGGATAGCTCGAGCCCTCGATGCGGTGCCTCGCGATGTAGAGCTTGACGACGTCACCGCCTCGGGCCGGGACGACCGCATTCACGCCGACACCCGCCATGTAGGCGCCGAAGGTGCTCCAGTAGCGGACCTTCGTCTCCGGGTAGGCGGCCTGGAGGATGTTCTGCCAGGCCCGCGCGCGCATGAGGAGACGGACTACCTGGAAGGCGACAGCCAGGAGCATGGCGCCCCACGCGACCGCGGCGAACGCCGTGAAGAAGGCCTCGGAGGCATCGAGGAACGCGCGAACGTCGTCCACGCCTTGACGATAGCGCCGCCCCTGGCGGGTGGCGGGCTACGCCGGCTTGGCCCCGCCTCGGTCGCCCTCCTCGATTCGCTCGCTCAGGCGCTGATAGAAGAAGCCGCTCGCGAGCAGGAGGACGCCGACGGCGAGGAACGAGAGTGGACGACCCATCGGGCTCGAGTACGTGAGGTCGTAGAGGAAGAGCTTGGCGAGGCTGATGCCATAAAGGGCGAAGCCGGCGAGCCGGAGTACGCGTGAGCGGCGCACGAGCCCGAGGGTGAGGAGGCCGAGGCCGATTGCGCCCCAGGCCGCGCTCACCGCGGTGTGTCCGCGCTGGAAGTCGACGTCCACACCGGCGGGCGAGACGAGCTCGGCCAGCTCGAGAATCCCCAGCGAGAGGGCATAGAGGGCGAGGACTCCCGCGCCGACGAAGGCGATAAGGCGGTACGTCGGCTCCCAGGAGCGGACGATCCCGCCCCACGAGAGGGGCGGGCGTTCGGCCCGAGTCTCATGCCGCGCGTACACCGCGAACACGATCGCCGCGAGCGCGACGAGAACGAGGCTCGGGACGCCGTCGCCGGGATGCTCGGCGGCGACCACGAAGTCGCGAGGCGGCGCTGCAAGCGCGAGCGTGTACGTGAGCGCGGTGAGCAGAGAGAGAGCCGAGGCTGTCTGGAAACGCGGCTCGCGCAGGCCCACGGCGAGCATGGAGAGAGCCGCCGACGCGGTCGCGAGAGCCGCGACGAGCCAGACGTCCTCCAGCAAGAGGAAGAGCGCAGCGCCCATGAGGGCGAGCGAGATCGACCAGAGGAGCGTTGCGAGGTCGCGCAGCCCGTCCATGCGAAAGGCGACGGCCGCAAGCAGCGCGTACGGAACGGTGAGGAGAACGAGCGCCCCGCCCAGGACGTCGATTCCGTTCCAGGCGCCGACGGCCAGCTCCAGGATCCCGAAGAGGCCAAGGAGGGCGCTGGCAGCGACAGCCCCGGCCGCTTCGCCCCGGAGGCCCGGCCAGCGGTCACGACCCAGCCGCTGGTACTCGAACCCACAGACGAGCGCGCCGGCAGCGACCAGGACGAAGGCGACGGACCAGCGACCCGGAGCCAGCTCGTCATGGTCGTAGCCGACGGTCTTCAACGCAGCGAAGGCGATCAAGCCGAGCCCGGCGACGGACAGCTCCAAACGACGCAGACGCCCGCCGGCCTCGATGAGCGCGAGTGCGACAAGAGCCCAGAGCGCGGACACGGCGACGTGTCCGCGCTCGAACCCTGCCTCGCGACTCTCCGAGGCGAGCCTGGCGAAGAGCTCGACGAGCCCGAGGGAGGCCGCGTAGACGACGAGGGCGCCCGCCAGCCAGACGAAGGCGCTGCGCGCCTGCTGGAGCAGAGCAACGGCGTCCGTGAGGAAGGTCCCGATCAGGCCCTCGTCATCACCGCGCTCGGCTGCGGTGCGGAAGAGCCAGGCGACGAGGAGCGCGGCGGCCGCGACGGCCAGGACGCTGGGTACGCCGACGGCAGGCTGCGGGCTCAGCTCGAAGAGGTCGCTGAAGGGCGCCTCATGGCCGAGCGTGAAGGCGAGCGCGAGCGCGAGGTATCCGGCAGAGGCGAGCCGGAAGCGCCGCTCGGCGGTCGCTTCGGCGAGCCACGCGAGCACGGCCGCCTCGCCGGCCCAGGCGACGGCGAGCCAGACGCCGCTGAGGAGCTCCGCGCCCGCGACGGCGGCAAGGGTCAAGCCCACGGCCCAGAGCAGCGTGGAGAAGTCTCGCTCGCCCCGGAGGAAGGCGGCGCCGAGCGCGAGGTACGCGGCCGAGAGGACGAGCAGGGCGAGGCCCTCGCGGCTCATGCCGCCGACCTCGCCGTCGAACAGCTGCGCCGCCGAGGCGGCTGCGAACGCCGTCGCGGCCAGGGTGAGCGTGGCCGCGAACGGGTTGAGCCTCACCTTCGAAGTCAGCTGCTCGACCGCCGCGACCGCCAGGTAGAGGGCCCAGAAGAGCGCCGTCAGCCAGACGACGGCCCAGTCCGTCGGCTCGCTCTGGCCGACGAGCCCGGCGATCTGCACGAAGGACGCCACGATGCCCGCCACGAGCAGGCCCATCCAGCGCTGGTGCAGGGACACGGCCGCGGTGGCCGTGAAGACGAGGGCGACGAAGCTGGTTCCGATCAGTGTCAGCTCGCCATCCTCCACGACGGTCATGAGCGGGACGAGCAGCGCGCCGACGAGGCCGAGCCCGGCGACGAGTTCCTCCCGCCACCTGAGAGCGACCACGGTCGCTGCGGCGGCAATCCCGGCGGCTGCGACCAGCGCCCAGGCCTGGGGGACAAACTCATACAGGGCGGTGGCGGCGAGGAGCGTCGCGTAGCCGCCTGCGATCCCCGCGCCGACCGCCGCCAGGGCCGCGTGCGTCGTGCCGAAGCGGTGGCGCAGCCAGACTCCGGCCGCGAACACGCCGATGGACGCTGATGCGCCGAATCCGAGGCGGAGCTCGGGATTGATCCAGCCGCGGTTCACAGCCAGCACGAAGAGGAAGACGATCCCGAGCACGGTGACGACCCCGCCTGCGACCGCGAGGCCGTACGCGCCGAGCAGCTTCGAGAAGTCGAGCTCGCGCCGAGGCTTGGCCTGACGCGCCGGTCGGGGCGGAGGAGGCGGGGCTGTGGCAGTAGGCGCTGCCGCGGGCGCAGGGCGAGGAGGCGGCTGGGGGCGCACGACTCCAGGGCCGAGCCGCCCCCGATCAAGGGCGCCGGCGCCGCGAACCTGGCCGCGCAGGTCGGCCACCTGGTCCTCGAGGGCCGCGAGCCGCTGCTCGAGGGCCTCGAGGCTGGTCACGCCGCCTCCGTTCCTCCGGAGGAGAGCGGCCGCAGCTCGACGGCGAGCTCGCAGTCGAGCGCGTGCGCGAGCTTCAGCAGCGTGTCGATCCGGGGCGGCCGGCCCCCGGACTCGAGCCGGGCGATCGCGGACTGCGTGGTGCCGCAGATCTCAGCGAGCTCGGCCTGGGAGAGACCGAGGTCGCGGCGGCGCTCGGCGACCTGCTCGGCGATCTGGGCGAAGAGCCAGCCGTCCTGGGCACCCGCAAGTCGTTCCCGGAGCCGCTCGATCGAGCTCTCGATCATGTGGCGGCGTTCGTCCTTCGTGAGCTTGTTCATCGCAGACACGCTATCTATATAGCACGTCTGCGATCGATGTCAAGCGTCCGGCGGCAGCTCCTCGAGGGAGGTGTCGTCACCCGAGCCCGTCACGACGTAGAGCCGCACGCTATTCGCGCCCGGGACGTAGGCGTCCTGCGGCGTGACGGCGGAGACCAGCGTCTCGCCGTCGTGCTCGAAGCTCCGGGTCACGGCGACGATCCGGCCGTTGACCGCGATCGCGATGTCCTGGCCGCCGGGCGCGCCGTCGATGCGCCCGTAGACCCGGACGGGAGCGAATGGCGAGTCGGGGTCGTAGTCGCTCGTGCCATAGCTTTCGAAGGTTGGTCCGCCGGTCGCCGCCGCGACCAAACCGTTCGGGGGGAGGCCGAGGAGCTCGGGCCGCGGCCCGATGCCGAAGAGGCCAGGACTGTCGTCCTCCTCGCCGAAGAGCTGGACCTGACGCGCGAGGACCTCGTCGAGCCGTCCGACGAGGTCGGTCAGATCGCCCTCGACGACCTCGCCGGAGGAGGTGCCGACAAGGACCTCTCCGTCGCCGCCGTTCCCTTCGAGCAGCGAGCGCCCGTCGAGCTCCCACGGAACCTGGACGCCCAACATGTCGGCGACCGTCGGAACGATGTCGATCGTCCGCGCCGGGCCCTCGACGGTCTCGCCGCGAGACTGCCCAGGCGCCTTCACGAAGAGCGGCACGAAGGCGATCTCCTCCAGGTTCCCCGGCTCGACGCGCCGCCGTTCCCCACTCGGGCGGAAGCTGACGCCGTGGTCCGCCACCACGACCACGAGCGAGTCGTCGTAGAGACCCGCGGCTTCCAGCCGGTCGAGGACGCGACCGAGGGCGAGGTCGGTGTAGCCGACCTGGAGCAGGTGGCGCTGCTGCGCCTGGATCGCGAGCTCCGGATCGCCGACCCAGCCTTCGTTCACGAGCCCGGGTTGGAACCCGAGGCCGGATGCGTAGATCTTCCCGTCCGGCAGGTACTCCCACGGGTGGTGGGGGAGGAGGACGTGGAAGAAGGAGAAGGTGGGCCGCGCCGAGGCCCCGAGCGAGCCGACGAACGCCCGCACCTCGGCGTCCCGCTCGGTGTAGGCAGGCGGGCGCTGGCCGGGTTGTGCCGGGCCCTCATCCAGTAGCGCCTGCGGTCCGTCGCCCTCGCCGAAGTCGCGCCACGCCGTCGAGATCGAGGGCAGCTCGTCGGCGAGGTCCTCGGGGAGCACGAGGTGGCCGTAGACGATCGACAGGTCGGAGAGCAGCGAACCGACCCGCCCGGAAAGCGGTTCTCGCTCCGGGTCGCAGAGCTCGGGTGGGCAGAGGTGCGTCTGCGACTCGTGGACGTTCAGGTCGTACGCGCCGCCGAGGAGAGTGAAGAGGTTGTTGGGGTGGTCGAGGAAGAGGGGCAGTCCGTGCGGACGCCGTCCGGTGAGCATCGGCGGCACGGCGCCAGTCGTCCACTCGTGCACCGTCGTGGCGTTTCGAAACCAGGTCGCGTCCTCCGCCAGCCGCGCGAAGTTCGGGTACCGCACCGCGTCGAGCTCGCCGTCTGCCCGGAGCAGGGAAACCGTGGGTAGCTCGTCGAGGACGACCATGACGACCGGCGCTCCGGATGGCGCCTCCGCCAGGCGCACCTGCGGCGGGCTCTCGAGGAGGCGGGACACGGGCGAGAAGGCGAGGAAGAGCACGAGCACGAGGAGCGGTGCGGCCCCGACGACCGACAGCAGCATCCGGGCCGCGCGCGCCCGGGCGTAGACGAGCGCGGCGAGACCGCCGATCGTCGCTGCGATCGCGGTCGATCCGATGCCGAGGCCGCGGAGTGCCTGGAGTGCGAGAAGCCCAACGAGCGCAGCGAGGAAGGCGAGGTGGAGCACGGTCGCCGCTCGCCTGCCGGCGAGCCCGGCCAGCGCTTCGAGGCCGAGCAGGAGGAGGGGCGGCAGGAGGACGACGCCCACGGCGAAGAGGACGATGTCCCAGCGGGTCGAGCCGCGCACGGCGAAGAACTCGACGTTCTGGGAGAGGAGGCCGAAGAGCGGCTGTGCGATGGCGAGCGCCGACAGGCCGGCGAGGTGGAGCGCCGCCCAGCGGTACGAGCCGGGAGGATCAGGCCGGCGGAGCCGCACGGTAGAGAATCCGCGTGCCGGAGGGGAGGGTCTCGCGGCGCTCGACGCGCCAGCGCTCGTCGAGGGCGCGCTCGAAGGAGTCAGTCTCGTAGTCGGGATTCGCGCCCGGGCCCTTCCGGTCGAGGAGCCGGCGCACCATCGGGTCGTCGCGCGTTGGGAACTCGATCACGACCTCCGTCCCGAGGTCTGCCAGCAAGTCGAGGAAGGCGCGGACCGGGACGTTGCCCGACAGCGAGACGTGGTGGACGAGCGCGAGGCAGAGCGTCAGCTCGGGGCGGCCGCGTTCGGCGAGCGGCCGGCGTTCTTGACCACGCCAGCCGAGGCCCGGCGAGGGGTCGGCAAGGTTGCCGATTAGCGGGAGGATGGTCTCCGAGCCCTCCGCGCGAAGGGCGCGGTACAGCGCCTCGACGACAGCCGTGTCCGCGTCGACCGCGACGGTGTAGTCGGCATCGGCGGCGGCGATCCGCGTGTACCGCCCGTCGTTGCAGCCGAGATCCCAGATGAGCCGGCGGCGTCGGAGCCCGGCCGACTCTCGCACGAAGGCTTCCTTGGCCGCGGCGTCGGCGTCGCCGTACGGGTTGGCCTCGCCGTAGCTGGACCAGGCCGTCCGCCCGGGCTCCCACCGCAGCCGGTCGACGAGCTTCCTGAGCTTCCGCGCGTTGGCGCGAATCAGCTCGGCGTGGAACCCGGCCCTCTTCAGGTCGGTCTTGACATCCCGGTCGGCGTACCGCCCCTCGAGCCGGGCGTGGAGGACGATGTTGGTCAGGACACCGCGGCGGAAGCGGTCGCGGAGGCCCAGGAGCTCGCGCATCTGCGCAGGCTCGATGCCCTCGAGGGAGCCGCGGAGCCACGGCTGGAACCGCACGTTCTTGTAGGCCTGGAGCATGAGCGGGTAGAGGACGAGCATGCAGAACTGGCGATAGCCGGCCCAGGGCTCGCCCTCACGCATCCGCTCGAACGAGCCGACGTCCACGAAGACCGGCTTCGACCCGCGCCACTGCACGTTGTAGGGCGAAGCGTCCTTGAGGACGAGGCCCTCCTCGAGCGCGGCGAGCAGCAGGTCGAGCTCGAGCAGGGCCGCGTCCTGGAGCATCCCGAACGGCCACTCGTACGGATAGGAGACCACCGGAATCCGCTCGTGCCGGAGGACGGCCGCGACGTCCTCGGCGTCGAGCTCGGCCGGCAGGCCGTCCGGCTCTGCGACCCTCTCGGTGGCGACGAGCCGGCCGGCCGCGACGCCGTCCCGGAAGAACCCGCTGGCCGCAAGCGCCTCCCAGTCGGCGAGCCCGCGCTCGGAAAGCGCGCGGCGCACCTCCCCTTCGGCGTAGAAGACGTGGCTGTCCGGGTCGCGGAACGAGCCTCGCTCGACCCGGGGCCCGGCGTCCGCTACGAGTCGTCCCTCTTCCGGATGCCGAGGAACCCCAGGAACCGTCGCCAGTAGAACTTGCTCGCAACCGCGACCGCGGCGACGCCGCCGACGATCGCCTGAAGGATCATCGACCCGGAGCCCGGGTCCAGGTACGCGAACAGGCCGCCCATGTGTCGATCTGGAGAATACCGGGGTGGGCGGCCGGGAGGAGCGGGGCCCGGTGCCCCGCTCCTCGTCGGGAAAGCCGGTTACTGCGCTTCCGGGTCGAACAGGCCGACCGCGGCGCCGGCGGGATCGACGAAGACGGCCAGGCGCCCGACCGTCGGCACGTCGGTGGGCTCCATGTAGACCGTCGTCGTGCCGAGGCTCTTGGCCTTCTCCAGCGTCCCGTCGACGTCGCCCGTGCCGAGGTAGGTCAGCCAGGCAGGCGGAGCTCCCTCCGCACCCGGCGGCTGGGGCATGCACCCGGCGCGGTCGTTTCCGCCCGAGCTGAAGACCGTGTAGACGAAGTTGTTGCCCATGTCCGCGTCGCGGGCCTCCCAGCCGACGACCTCGCCGTAGAAGCGCTTGGCGCCCTCGACGTCCGTGGTCACGAGCTCGTCCCAGACGAACACGCCCTCAGAAGGCGTCAGCTCGCCGCTCGGGGAGTAGAGCGACACGACCGCTCCCTGCGGGTCGGTCACGACGACCATGCGCCCGACCTCGGGGATATCCATCGGCTCGGCGACGATCGTGCCGCCCGCAGCGGTGACACGGCCCGCGGCCGCGTCGACGTCATCGACGAGCACGTGGCCGAGCCAGTGGGGCGGCGCGCCACCCTGAGCGGGCCCGAAGCCGCCGTGCGTCGTGTCGTTCACCTTGATCATCGGGTAGTCCCACTCGCCGGCCTTCCAGACCTCGAAGTCCCACCCGAGCAGGTCGGCGTAGAACGCGCGCGCCGCTTCCGGGTCCCCTGACATGTGGTCGTGCCACACGAAGCGGCCGACCGCTGTTTCGACGGTGCTCATCTCACCGTCCTCCTTCCGTTGCTTTCGCGGCCACGCTATCCGGCATACTTCGGAAAAGCAAGTGTCGAATTCTGATTACGAAGTGGTGAGCGTGAGCGCGGCAACGGGCGACCGGACCTACGGTCAGTACTG
This sequence comes from uncultured Actinomycetes bacterium, assembly GCA_963838795.1. Classification (GTDB taxonomy): domain Bacteria; phylum Actinomycetota; class Thermoleophilia; order Gaiellales; family Gaiellaceae; genus JAIBJN01. The sequence continues at coordinate 159,551 of CAWISL010000018.1, read as the reverse complement.
CGGCCTCGCGAGAGCGCTCGACCTCGTCGGCGAGCGGTGGGCGCTCCTGGTCGTCCGCGAGCTCCTGCTCGCCCCGAAGCGCTTCACCGATCTTCTCGACGGCCTTCCGGGCGTGAGCACGAACGTCCTCGCCACCAGGCTCCGCCAGCTCGAGCGGGCGGGTGTCGTCGTCCGGACGAGGCTCCCGCCGCCCGCTGCCGCCTCGGTCTACGAGCTGACCGAGCATGGGCGCGGCCTGGAGACGGCCGTCGCGGCCCTCGGACGCTGGGGAGCGGCCACGCTCGGCCCCCGCGACAGCCAGCAGGTGCTTCGCTCGAGCTGGCTCGCGCTCGCCCTGAAGGCGTTCTTCCACCGAGAGCAGGCCGCGGGGCTCTCGCGCGCGTACGAGCTGCGGCTGCGCGACGGCCCGTTCCGGCTCGCGGTCGCCGACGGAGCGCTCGAGGTCGCCCCGGGCGCGGCGGTGGCCGCCGAGCTCGTGCTCGAAGCTGACGACGACGTCCTGATGGGCGTGCTGGCCGGCCAGCTCGACCAGGGAGCGCTCACGGTGGCCGCGGGCGACCCTGCCGAGGTCCCGCGCTTCGTCGAGCTCTTCCGCTTTAGCTGAGCCGCGCCCCGCGCGTCTCCCGGCCAAGGAGCGTCAGGAGGCCGCCGGCGACCATGACGAGCGCCACGAAGGTCAGCGACCAGACCGTGTCCCCCGTCCAGTCGATCAGGGCGCCGAACAGGTACGGAGCTCCGATCGCCGCGCCCTTGCCCACACCCTCGGCGATTCCGAAGGCGGTAGAGCGCAGGCGCGTGGGGAAGAGCTCGGCGGTGAAGGGGTAGACGGCGCCCCAGGCGCCCAGGTTGAAGAAGCCGACGAAGAAGAGCGAGGCGACGTAGACGGGCGCGGATTCCGCGACCGCGAACGCGTACGCGGAGGCGCCGCCCAGGCAGAGGAACGACGCGAGCGTGAGCTTGCGACCGATCCGCTCCACGAGCCAGAGGGCCGCGACATAGCCGGGGAACTGCGAGAGGGCCGACAGCGCGAGGAGGAGGTAGACGTTGACCGTGAACCGCTCCTCGCCCTGGAGGACGAACGGCAGCCAGAGGAACAGGCCGTAGTAGGAGATGTTCAGTGCCGTCCAGACGACCAGGACGAGGGCGGTGGGCGAGCGCAGCCGCTCCGAGACGAGCTCTCGGATCGAGGCGCGAGGCTCGCTCGGCGCCTCGATCTCGGCCGCGTCCACCTTCCTGCCGGCGATCCGCGAGAGAACGCCGGCTGCTTCCTCGACGCGGCCGGACCGCGCCAAGTAGTAGGGGCTCTCCGGGAGCGTCAGCCGTGCGACGAACGCGAGGAACGCGGGGAAGGCGGCGGCGAGGAAGAGGTAGCGCCAGCCGTTGTCGCCGCCGATCTGGTCGAGGAAGATCCAGGAGAGCCCGGTGGCGAGGAGCAGTCCCACGGGCCAGAAGAGATCGAGCAGGACGAGGAATCGCCCGCGACGCTGGGGCGGGAGGTACTCGGCGAGGAGCGAGGGGTCGACGACGAGGACGCCGCCGAGCCCGATCCCCGCGAGGAAGCGGAAGCCCGAAAGCGCCCACGGCCCCCAGGCGAGCGCCGTCAGCGCCGTGAAGACGGCGTACCAGAGAATCGACGCCTGGAAGATGCGCCGGCGGCCGATGCGATCCGACAGGCGTCCGAGCACGAGGGCGCCGACCAGCGACCCCGCGAGCGCGGAGGCCGCGATCCAGCCGGCCATGCTGCCCGACAGGTCCCAGATCGAGGTGAACACCGGGACGGTGAACCCCACGATCAGGATCTCCATGGCGACGAACGTCCAGGCCGCGCCGGTGACGAGCACCGCCCTTCGGTGGAAGCTGGTGAATCCGCTTTCGCGCAGGACGTCCTCGACGTCACGCCGCGGGCGGAGCGGGGCGGCGATCTCCAAGCGTGTCTCCTGAGTAGTTTCCGACTAGAAGGCGATAACTTCCGCCGTATTCTACTCGCCGCGCGCCGAGCGCGTCCAGCGGCGCCTCAGCCGGCGGCCAGCCGGTAGACCGAGCCGGCCTGCGAGACGAGGTAGAGCTCCCCGTCCACGTCCTCGCCGAACGAGGAGAGGAGGGGAAGGGTGACCTGCTCCCGCCGCAACTCGGTCGCCTCGCCGTCCGCGACGCGCAGGCTCCAGATTGCCCCCGAGCAGTAGTCGCCGTAGAGATACCGGCCGCGGAGGGCTGGAACGTCGGAGCCCCGGTAGACGAAGCCGCCGGTGATCGAGCAGCCGACGTCGTGGGCGTAGGTCGCGATCGGGCCCACGAGCTCGCCGTCACCCACGAGCTCCCCGTCCTCGACCCGCTCGTCCCCCTCGAAGACGTCCCAGCCGAAGTTGAGCGGCCACTCCGCGCCGCTCGGGACGTAGTCGACCTCCTCCCAGCGGTCCTGGCCGACGTCGCCGATGTAGAGGTCTCCTGTCGCGCGGTCGAACGAGAAGCGCCACGGGTTCCGGAGGCCGTTCGCGACCATCTCCCAGTCGGCGTCGGCCCGGTCGACGTCGAGTCGCAGCAGCTTGCCGAGCCGCGAGCGGAGATCCTGCGAGCGCCCCTCGGGATCGAACGCGGCGCCACCGTCGCCGAGGCCCAGGTAGAGGAGCCCGTCCGGACCGAACGCGAGCTGGCCGCCGTTGTGGTTCGGGTACGGCTGCGCGACGGCGAGGAGCTCCCGTACCCGTTCGGCGCCTGCCTGGCCAGCCCGGTACTCGACCACCCGCGTGTCCCCGTCGAGGTTCGAGTAGTGAAGGTAGAAGCGCGGGTCGTCCGGAAAGCCCGGATGCAGGGCGAGGGCGAGGAGGCCCTGCTCGCCGCCGGCGGTGACGTCGGCGCCGACGTCGACAAGCGGTTCAGGCTCGACGGCCGCGCCCCGGAGGATGAGGACGGCGCCCTCCTGCTCGACGACGAAGAGCGTTCCCGGCTCCGGGCCGGCGACGACCTGCAGGGGCGAGGTGAATCCGGAGCCGACCTCGACGAGCCGCAACGGCACCGTCGACGTGGGGAGCGCGGGTGTCGAGGCGGGCTCCTCGCCCCCGCAGGCGGCGACGAGCGCGAGCGCCAGCGCGAGTGCGGATCTTCGCACGGCCTAGCGGTGCATCGTCGGGATTGCCGCGTTGACCGACCAGAGGTCGCGCTCGGGGCCTCGCCCAAGGGCTGTCCTGGGATCAAGTAGCTGCTTCACTCCCATGGGAACTCACCCGCCCCTGCGGACATGAACTGATGATGATCCAGCGAGACGACGACGCGCTCTGGTCGGCAGTCGCTCGCGGAGACGCGGATGCCTTCGGGATTCTCTTCGAGCGGCACGCCCGCAGCGTCTACAACTACTGCTTCCGGCGAACGGGCAGTTGGACCCGCGCCGAGGATCTGACTTCCGTGGTGTTCCTGGAGTGCTGGCGGCGCCGAGACGTCAGCCTCGAGGGAGGCAAAGTGCTCCCGTGGCTCTTCGGGATCGCAACAAACGTCTGCCGGAACCAGCGGCGTTCGCTCGCCCGACACCAAGCGGCCCTAAGGCGGCTACCACTGCCAGAGTCGACATCCGAGTTCGCCGACGAGACGCTCGAGCGTCTGGAGGACGAGCGGCGCATGCGCGCCGTCCTCTCCTTCGTCTCGCGCCTCCCAAAACGGGAGCAAGACGTGCTCGCGCTCTGCGTCTGGTCCGGCCTCAGCTACGCGGACGCCGCGGCGGCGCTTCAGATCCCAGTCGGCACGGTTCGCTCGCGGCTTGCTCGTGCCCGCGCGCGCCTGCGGGCTCGCCTCGGCGCGGATGGAGCGGTGGACGGAAACGGGCGCGCGGCCCTAGCGGATGTGCTGGCACGAAAAGGAGCTGGGAATGATGCGCGCTGATCTAGAGACCCTCCCGCCCGAGCGTGACCTGGCACCCGGTGAGCTCCTCCGCCGAAAGCAGCACCTCATCTCGGAGGCGCGTGCCGCGCTCGAGGGACATCACTCACAGCGGGTGCGAGGCGGCAGAACCGGTGGCCGCCGCGTCCGGGTACTCGCGCTCGCGGCCGTCGTCGTGGTGGCTGTGGTGCTCTCGATTCCGGCGGTGGGAGTTGGGCCGACGATCGTCAGTCTCTTCGCCGGCGGGCACGATCCGGACGCCCCAGTGCCGACCGCATCGGATGTCCTCATCGCGTCCGGCGAGGCTGGAGTGCCGTGGAAGATTCTCGCGACGAGAAGTGACCGAGGGCTCTGCCTCGACGTGTTCCATCGTGTGGGCGACGACCGCTTCGGTGGCGGCTGCGGCTACACGAACATTCGAGGCGATCTGCCTCCCGACGTTCGGGGGAACCCAGCTACGAGATGCATCGCGACGCCGGAAGGGCCCCTCGTACCGTGCGGATCTCTCCCGCGACGGTGGATCGAGGGCGGGCAAGTCGGCGACACTGTCGGGCTCGAGCGCAGATTCGCCTACGGACCGGTGGCGAAGGAGGTCGCAAGCGTCGACCTCATCCTCACTGACGGGCAGAGGGTGCGCGCGAATGTCGTCGAGCAGCCGGGAGGCCTGCCGCTCAACGTCTATTGGGCGACCTGGCCCTGCCGGCTCCGGTCCGTCGGCGAGCCTTACGCCGAGGAAGGCGTGAAGATGTGCGTCGGTGGGCCAGAGGTGAAGATGGCGATCGCACGCGACGCCGAAGAGCGAGTCCTCGAGCGGAGAGTGCCAGCCTGGAACGGGAACCCGACCGGAGATCCGAACGGACCCGCTCCCCCTTCGCGAGCGTAAGCGCCGGCGTTTCACCAACCAACCTGACCACTGACCAGGGAGCCGGGCGGGGACCTCCGTGACGTTGAGCGCCGTACTCGAGCAGTGCGACCCAGCCGACGCCAAAGGAGGCCGATGCTCACGGTGCGCCGCTTCACGCTCGCCTTGCTGATGGTTCTTCTCCTGCCGTCGTCGGCGATGGCTGGTGGCTGGTGGTCGTTCGTCCAGACAGACCGATCGACGGTTGCGGTCGGACAGCGGGTCAAGGCCGAGGCAGACGTCCTCTTCAGCTCGATCCGCGCTGCGCGGGAGGCCCAGGATGATGGCCGCTTCTACGTCTACGCGCTCCGTGGCCTCGACTACTCGGTGATCCGGCCGGCAATGAGCAAGCCATATTCCAAGGACTGGTGGTCGCTCGGAGATGCCGACGCAGTCAAGCTCGGGCGTGTCGACGTACGGGTCTCCGATCGAAACCTCGGCCGAGCATGGGCAACGTTCACCGTGCCGGAGCTGCCTCCGGCGACCTATGCGCTCATGCTCTGTGACGCGGGTTGCGCCCATCCGCTGGCCGACGTCGTGCCGACAACGAATTTCACCGTCGTGGCCGATCCAGCGACCGCCGAGATCGCAGGGCGGACGACGCGTTTGGAAGAGCGCGTGGCGCGTCAAGCGCGTTCGCTTGCTGCTGCCCGTGCCGCGGGCCGAAGCGCACGTATCACCGCCGCGGACAGCGCCTCCGAGCTCCGTGCCCTCGACGAGGAGCTGCGTGTCTTGGATCGGGAGCTCGAGGAGCTGCGCGCTTTGGATCGGAAGATCGCCGAAGCCGGGCATGCCACGCGGCCGTTTCTCTGGGCCTTTGCCGGATGGGTGATCGCCGGAGTGCTCGCGGGAGCAATCGCATTTCTCATGCTTCGGCGGCGATCCGCGGCGGCGTCGCTGCGCGCATTCGACGGCTGGCAGCCGGGCGACGAGGAGCTCGGGGCTCTCATCAACTCCCAACGATCTCGCTCGCGGCCACCCCGAGTGCGCACGTAGCGAGAACGGTGTCCACGTCCGTGGACGACTGTGCGTGCCTCCGACTCTATGCTGCGTAAGCGACCGCCGGAGTGCCCCGCCGATCGATGAGTTCGCGGCGAGGGAGAGGTCTACACGGCAACATCGACACGGAGGTGAGAGATGGGAGCGCTCCACGTGCACGAGTTCATGAGCCTCGACGGCGTGATCGACGCGCCGACGTGGACCTTCGACTACGGCTTCCACCCCCGGATGGGCGAGGCCATCGGCGCGTTCACGGGACGTTCCCGCGGCATCCTGCTCGGGCGCACGACCTACGAGATGTTCGAGCCCGCGTGGTCGACGCGGACCGTGGAGGACGATCCCGGGGCGCCCTTCTTCAACGACACCACCAAGTACGTCGTCTCCGGGACGCTCACGAGCGGGACGTGGAGGAACTCGAAGATCATCGGCCCGTACGACGCCGACGCGATCCGCAGCCTGAAGGACGAGGTCGACGGCGACCTCTACACGAGCGGCAGCGGCACGCTCGTCCGAGCGATGCTCGCGGACGGCCTGGTCGACGAGCTGCATCTGTTCGTCTACCCGCTCACCCGGGGGCCCGGCCCGCGGCTCTTCCCCGAGGACGCCGCGCCCGGCAACCTGTCCCTCGCGGCCTGTGAGTCGTATGAGAACGGTGTGGTCTACCTGGCCTACCGACCGCAGGCGTGAGGCGCGACCTAATGGAGCCCGGACTAGCAGGGATCCAAAGGCGCAGTGCGAGATCGAGGAGGGCTTAGAGCGACAACGCTCTCTCGGCCTTGTCCCCGCTTCCAGAAGTCGAACCGCTAGCGAACAGAAAACTCCCCGAAGGCGAGAAGGCCCGCACCTCGCGGGCCTTCTCGCCTGTAAAACGCCTGAAGCGGGCCTGGCCGAGAACAACCCTCGACCCGGCGAGTAGAACGATCGGCGCAACCTTTCGAGCTCAGACAGAGACGGTGGACGTCGCCCGTGACCCCAGCCGATGTGGAGCGGACGCGCGTTTCCGGACGCGGAAGCTCCCCTGGCCGTTGAGGGGCGGGCGGGACTAAGTAGCCCGCCCGCCCCAACTTTTGCTTCAGCTCAGCACAGGCACCACGACTTCGCAGAAGTCGTCCGTGCGGCCTGTCGATCCCTTGACCTGCTCGAACGAGATCTCCGTGTCGTCGGAGGGATCGCTCGGCGTGCCGCCGTGATCGACCAGCAACTCGAAGCGAACCTGCCCCGGATTCCTGCCGATCGCCTTGCCGTTTGAGTTGTAGATCACGGCGTTACCGGTCGAGAGGATGAGGATCGTGAGCGTGCCGTCGCCGTTGTCCGTCACGCGCAGATCCTTGTCGATCAGGTTGACCGTGCTCACGACAAACTTACTGGCGTCGTCCACGTTCGTGAACGTTTCCGTGATCTTGAGACGGTTGGCGAAGTAGATAAGCCCATCGCGTCCGCGTGACCTGATCGTGGTGGTCCCGTCCACGACCAAGTGGCTCTCTACCACCAGGTCCGTCTCGCAGAAGTCGGTGATCGTGTTGAAGAACTCCTCGTGGACGGGTTCCTTGATTGGCTTGGCCAGGGCGGGTACGGCAAGTACGAGCGCTGCCAATAGAGCTGCTGCCAACTGAAGTCGCCGCATCGCTACTCCTCCTTCCCCCGCGCCAGTTATGAAAGACCGCCCCTTCATCGCGGGGGATCGGCCACCAGGCAAGAAGATTCTGTCATCCTACGATCCGTGGTTCAAGCGCGGGGACGGGCGGCGAGCGAACGCCTAGGCATGCGGGTTTCTGGATTTCTGGACTCCGAAGAACGCGAGAGCTTTTCTTCGCGGCGTCAGTCCCCCTCGGGGATCTGAGCAAGGGGGTAGGGAGGGTCTCCCCCTCCGCCAGGCGTGAGGATCCGGCTTCGCTGGCGAAGCTCTACGTCCAGATCCAGAAGACGGCGACCAGGAGTACGAGGACGACGGCGATCGCCATCGTCCAGCCGCGATGAGCGCGAAACCAGTTCATCGAGTGCCTCCTTATAAAAAATCCCGCCCCAGAGTAGTGGTCTATCGGCGGAGTCGTGCCCGGGGGATGGAGTGCGCGGCGGGGAAGGGGTTCACCCGGTCGGAAATCTCCGTGAGTACCTAGAGGAGCTCAGCCGATGTGCTCGATCCCGTCGGGCAGGCCGACCCACGGGTGCATGCGGTCCTCCCACACGGAAACGCGCGGCGCGGGGAAGTTCGGGTCAGCGAACGCGCCGACCGGCACCGTCACAGCTCAGTCGCATCGGGTTCGAGGAGCAGGACGACGAAGGTCAGCCTTCGGCCTGCGACAGTTCCCGTCACCTGCCAGCACCCGGCAGTTGGGAAGGTGATCGCCGTCGACTGGAATCCCCGACGACCGTAGCCGTCTGGAATCCACGCGGTAAGCGGCGGGGCCGCCGCGTCAAGCCTCTGTCCTTCGATTTCTAAGTCGCCTGATACGCCGCGCCACCAGGGGACCTTCAGGACTATCAACCCGTCCTCGTTTACGTCCTCGGGTCGCGGGCGGATGGGGCTGGCGTAGAGGTCGGTGAAGAGAGAACCGTTGCCGAGGTAGCGCGATCCGGTGCTTGCCTCGCCCGGAGGATTCCGTCCGTTCGCGGGCGTCACCGGACAGGGTTCTTCGGCTGCCTGCCCCTGTAGGCCGGAAACACGCGTGGTCGTTCTCGCACCGGTGCTCGTCATCGACTCCTCTTGGTCCGAGCCGTTCATGCAGCCCGCGAGAAGTAGGGTCAAGACGAACGCGAGGAGAGTGATCCGAGCCATCGCGTCTGAGTCCTCGTAACAGATACACCACGACGCCCAAGCACGTTCCCCGTGCTCGTCCGCATGAGCAGGGGAGCTAGTCGGGTCGTCCCGCGATACGTCCACCTGGACGGGGCGATCGTCCCGAACCCGTCGCCCCGCCCCAAGTCGAAGGTGCGGTGACCTCGCTACCTTGGGCAGCGCCCGGGAGCGTTGAACGGCTGGTCAGCGACCGGCGCCGGCTTCTTCGTTGTTGAACGACTCCCTCTCATCGCCGTCGCCGAGCGGGTCCCAAAGGACCTGCTGCTAGGCCCGCGGCCCTAGCAGCTCCGCTGTTTCGTTCCCGTCTATGGATAACTGCCTCTGATGCGGGCGTGGAGCGCTTTCAGCCCTCCTGCGATGCCAACGAGCAGGAGGGCGCCTGCGAGCATGGTCACGGCGACCGCGAGCGGACTCGTCCCCAAGTCCACGCCGAACGGCGCTGAGTCGGCGGTCGGTAGCTCCGAGCTGTCCTCGCCGAAGGCTCCCGCTCCGAGGACTCCTCCGGGCGAGCCGTCTGCACCGCCGCCTGCGCCCTCAGAGCGCGATGCGGCTAGAACGGACCTCGCTTCGCTGCTCGCCGCATCCGAAGCGCCACCAGCCGCGGGGCACTTGTCGTAGTCCCCGGCGACCGGATACCCGGTTGCGGGCGCCGCGCAGGGACAAGAATCGGAGCCGGAGCCGCCCGAGCCGGAGCCGCCGCCGCCCGAGCCGGAGCCGCCGCCGCCCGAGCTGGAGCCGCCGTCGCCCGAGCTGGAGCCGCCGCCGCCCGAGCCGGAGCCGCCGCCCGAGCCGCCGCCGGTGATCGGCGTTCCGATTGGAGGAGTTGGATCGCCTCCGCCCCCGCCGTCGCCGGGGAGCTCAGGCAGCTCCACGTCCGGAACCTCCGGAACAGGGACGTCCGGGAGAGGAACATCGGGAAGCTGTGCTGCCGCCGGAGATGCGCCCACCGCCCACAGACCCACAACGATCAGAATCGCCATCCGCCGCATGCTGACCCCCTAAGTCAGGTTCCTTACATTCCGCCGTCCATAGCTTTTTCCGTCGCTTCGCCTTGACAAACATTGGAAAGCTCGCGGCATTACGGCGAATCGTCCCAGCGCACGGCGGAAGCCCACCGGGTAAGGGCTTCGCCAGCGAACTAGCGAGCCCACTGCATCAGCGACCGCCTGCTCGAGCCCGCGCTGACGAGCTGCCTTCGTTAGCCGCTCGTGGCTCCTGCTGAGGCTCCTGCCGCGGAGGCGGCCCCGGCATCCTCGGCGAGCCCGCGGACGACGAAGGCCGCGAAGAGCAGAAGGCCCGCGTCAACCTTGGCGGGGTCGTCAAGGGTGATCTTCACGGGTCGCCGACCCCAGCCCTTGCCGTCGAGAATGGCAAGCTCGCGGTCGCCGTCTGCGAGCGCATAGCGATCGCGCCAGCTGCTCGCCGGCCGCACCGCGAACTCGCTGCCGGCCCAGCGCAGCGTTCCTCCGCGGCGCAGCTCGCGCGGCTCAAACTCTCCCACCGCGCTGCCCACCCCATCCGTGGCCTCAATGTGCCGTCGCCACAATCCGCGACGAGCGATCTTCCAGCTGGTGCCGGCGGCCTCGGCGGTCGCGGCGCGAGAGAAGAGTCCCTCCAGGCGCAGCGTCCCGACGCCCTCAAGCGCGTAGAGGCGGCGGTCCCCCTGCGTGCGGGTGAGCTCCAGTTCGGCCATCGCCTGGCAGGGTGCCACAAGCCTGGCAACTTCAGGGCCTGCCTCGCCGGGGCGCGGGCAGGGTAGCCCTAGGGAGACCTTGCGGCCCGCGCCTCGGCTCCGCACCCGGAGTCGCGCTTAGCGCCCGCTCGCCGACGGCTTGCGCCGGACGTTCTTGCAGCGGTAGCCGTTGTCGTCCTGGACACACCGAATCGCGGTTCCGTTACGCCTCTCAATGACGTAGACCGTTCTCACCGTCAGCGTCCCCTTCTTCACGATCGTCTCTCGTGTGAGCGAGCTGGTCGTAGTCTGGGTTGGGCGCGACTCTTCAGCGACCGTCGCGGACCTCGTCTGGCTCTGTTCAGCACCGCTGTCGCAGCCCGCTCCAAGAGCGGCGATTCCGGTGACAAGGAGGATCGCAAGACAGAGGGTGCTTCTCACTCACGGACAGTAGACGCCCGGCACAGCGATGGAAACACCCCCGGTTAGCCCTCGAAGACAGCTAGCGCGAAGGCGTTCCGCGCCTGGCTAGTCGATCTCGCCGGTCGCCTTGTGGATGGCACGGCTAGTCCCGGCTCTACCCCGCCCGAGGGATCTCGCCGGACACGTTGGCGAGCCACTGCGCGAACGCAGCGCCTTACTGCCCCGGCTGCACGTCGTGCTCCTCGGAATACTGATCGAAGTCCTCGAAGCTCACCACGCCGGGGAGCCTAGCTTCCTGCCCACGCTTCGGATTCGTGTGCCAATCGTGCGCCTCGGAACCCCTTCGTCACCCTCCGTGAGCTGTCGCCGCTTCGGTCCCGAAACGCGCAAAACCCCGCCTGAGCGGGGTTTTTCGGAGGAGGCGCATACGGGATTCGAACCCGTGCTACCGCCGTGAGAGGGCGGCGTCCTAGGCCACTAGACGAATGCGCCGTGCCGCGACAGCGTAGCCGATGCGAGGTGCCGCGGGACAGGCGCCGGACGTCGCCCTCCGGCAGGCGAGGGGCCGGCCGGTCGCAGGAAGGAGGCCCGGCGTTCTGCGGCCCGAACGCCGAGCCTCCATTCCTGCCCGAGTCCTCCGCCGTGTTCCCCTCACGCGACGTTTCCCGAGGGTTCTCGGGGACGACCGCTTATCTCATACGGCCGCCTCGCGTCGCAAGCGACCGAGGTCGAGGAATTCCTAGCCCAAGGTCCTGACTGGGGAGCCGGGGGCGGTGCTGGGGAGCTACCGCCCCCGAGGAGGCCGCGAACTGCCGCCCCGCGCAGCCTCCCTGCCCGGTCGGAGCCGCCTGGCGGGGCTCCGGCGCTCTCAGAATCGTTCCGGGGGACGGGTGCGTCGTGCCCCGGACGGGTGAAACGGAGGAGTTGACGGCGACGGCCTCGAGGCGGAGACTCTGCGCCAGACCCGCGGGGAGCGCCACCTTTCTGCGGCCGATGAGGGCCGCCATCGTGCTCCGGCGCGGGTCACCTTTTCCCCAGGTCAGTCCAGCGTCGAGATCGCGAACGCGACGCCGAAGCCGAGCGTCGTCACGAGGCCGACTGCCTTGCCGCCCCTGAGGTAGGCCTCCGGGATCATCGTCTCCGCGAGCATGGTCAGGATCGCGCCTCCGGCGAAGGCGAGCACGAACGCGATCGTGTTCGGCGAGGCGTCCCCGAAGAGCCCGTACCCGGCGAGGGAGGAGAGGCCGGAGGCGAGGATGACGAGGGCCCACAGGCCGAGGATGCGCGATCGTCGCCAGCCCGCCACGGCGAGGCCGCTCGTGGCGCCGATCGCCTCCGGCAGGTTCGAGAGGAAGACGGCGACGAGCATGGCGACCCCGACGCTTCCGCCCTCGAGCAGCGTCAGTCCGATGACCACCGACTCGGGGATCCCGTCCAGGACGATCCCGAGGACGATCGCGAGCGCCGTGCCCTCCTCCTGCTCGCCGCCCATGCTCTTCCGCTTCTCGCCTCCTCGGCGGTCGATCAGCTGGTCGCCGCCGAAGTAGACGAACGCCCCCGCCCCGAGCCCGGCGGCGACCCAGGCGCCTCCCTCGGACGTCGAGAAGGCGTCCTCGACGAGCTCGTAGGCGACCGCGCTGACGAGGACGCCGGCTCCGAAGGCGAGGACGAGCCCGAGCACGCGCCCGCTGACCCGGAAGGCGAGGGCGATCAGGCCGCCGATGAGGAGGGAGGACGCCCCCAGCGCGCCCCAGGCGAACGCCGCGCTCACCGCGGTCGTTCCCGTGTGAACGGTCCTGTACGCTCCCGCGGACCAGTCGGCTGCGAGAGGAGTGACGAGATGGGCTACGGCGGGATCGGCTTCGGGATCTTCCTCGTCGCCGTGGGGGCGATCCTCCGCTACGCGGTGACCGCCGAGGTGGCGGGAATCGACATCGGCGTCGTCGGCGTGATCCTGATGGTGGCCGGCGCCGTGCTCTTCCTGCTCTCGCTCTTCTTCGTGATCTGGGCGCGCCAGTCGGCCGTCGGCGGGCCGCCTCCCCCGCCGCCACCCGGCTACTAGCCTCATTCGAAGGCGTCTCCGTACACGGTGACGGCCCAGAGGACGAGGCCGTTGGCGACGAGCGCCAGGATCGACCAGACCGGGTAGGCGCCGACGGAGAGGAAGTTGACGAAGAGCCCGCCGAGCGCGATCACGATGGCGAGGGCGCGGCCGACGAGTCTCCTCGCGAGCACGAGCCCGCCTGCCGCAAGCTGAACCGCTGCCACCACGACCGAGAGCCAACCCCACGTCGTCAGGTTCGACCACGCCAGGGCGCGCTCGCGGAGCACCTCACTGTCGCTGAGGGCGGCGAGGCCCCAGATCGCGTTCATCAGCCCGGCGACGAGCAGGTAGACGCCGGCGAAGGCGATCCAGCCTGTCCGGGTGTGCGGGCTCGAGAGTGGATCGACCCCCAACCGTCCTCCGATCGCGGCGTGCGCTCGAGGCGCGAGTCTCTCAGCTTGCCGGCTCACGTGCTCCGGGTTCCGGGGGCCCGCCGGAACCCACTCATCGACAACCTGCCGACGGGGGTCGAACGACCACTACAGTCCCGCTCGAGCGCTACCCGGCGCTGACGTTGCCCTTCCGGCGGCCGACGAAGAGCACGGTCACGATGAAGCCGGCGAGCGCCAGCACGGCGACGAGCAGGAACGTCGCCTGGAAGCCGGACTCGAACGACGCTTGCACGATCCGCTCGACGCTCGAGGAGAGCCCGTCGCCGGCCCGAGCGGTGAAGACGGCCGTGGCGATGCCCAGCCCGACCGAACCGCCCGCGATCTGGAACATGTAGACGATGCCGCCGGCGAGGCTCGACCGCGACGGGTCGAGCGCCGTCACCGCTTCCGTCGTGATCGAGCTGTAGAAGAGCCCGACGCCGGCGCCGAGCACCACCATCCCCGGGACGAGTTGTGCCCAGCTGTCGCCCGTCTCGACGAGCGCGATCAGCGCCGGCCCGGCAACGAGGCAGGCCGCGCCGGCCGCGAGAACCGGCCGCGGCCCGAGGCGTTCGTAGAGCGGTCCGGCGGCAAAGGAGACGAGCGCGAAGACCCCCATCATCGGCAGCAAGCCCAGGCCCGCCTCGACCGGTGAGTAGCCCAGGATTTTCTGCATGAACTGAGGGAGGTACACGAGCGCGACGAAGAACGTGGGGGACATGAGCAGGACCGCCAGGCACGCGGCTGCGAACCGGCGGTTGGACATCACGTCCCGCGGCACGAGCGCCCTGCTGCCGACGCGGCGCTCGTTGAGCACGAACGCGGCCAGGAGCACGACGAAGAGGGCCATCAGGGCGAGGATCCACGGCGACGTCCAGCCGTAGGCGTCGGCCTCGTCGAGCGCCACCAGCAGGGCGATCAGGCCGAGCGAGAGCGTCGCCACGCCGGCGTAGTCGAGCCGCCGCTCGGCCTCGTCCCCGCGCGACTCGGGCACGACGCGCCAGGTGGCCAGGCACGCCAGGCCGGCGATCGGGACGTTGAGGAAGAGGACCCAGCGCCAGCTGAGCGAGTCGGTCAGGAAGCCGCCGATCAGCGGGCCGGCGGCGTTGCCGAAGCCGGCGGCGCCGATGATCAGCCCGCCGGCCAGCGCCGCCCGCTCCTTGGGGAGGATCGAGTAGGTCATGCCGAGGGTCGCCGGCCACATCAGCGCGCCGCCGACGCCCATCAGCGCGCGGCAGGCGATCAGGGCCCATGCGTCCGGTGCGAGCCCGCCGAGCAGGGAGAAGAGGGCGAAGATCGCGGCGCCGACGAAGAAGATGCGGCGCCGGCCGAACAGATCGGCGAGCCGTCCGCCAGGGACGATCAGCACGCCGAAGATCAGCGCATAGGCGCTGATCACCCACTGGGCGGTACCCACGTCGGCGTCGAAGTCGCTCTCGATGGCCGGCAGCGCGACGCTCAGCGCGGTGACGTCGTTGGCGATCACGAACACCGCCATCGCCATCGCCACCAGGGCGACAACCGTCGAACGCTCGAGGCGAGCGGACGCGGGGGGCATGCGCCGCGACCCTACTCGAAGCCGCGAGCATCCGCGAGGTCTCCCACCGCGAGCGATCGGACGGAAAAACCCATCCTGAGCGGGGCTTTCGAAGGCTTCGTGGCTAGGATTCGGACCCCAGTCGTCGCGCTGATCCGGAGACTAGCCCTTCGAGCAGTGGAAGCCGCTTTCAATTCGTGCCACCTTCAGTAAGCGCCGGGCGGTCCGGCGCGCCGGGTCGGTCCCGCTTGCTGTCGGGGGCCGCCTTTTCGTTAGGGGAGGAAAGGAGAGCGACTTGGAGACCAGGACGAAACGCCTGCGGCTGCTCCTGCTTGTGGCCGTGGCCGTCGTCGCCACACTCGTCGTCGCCCCCGCGGCGTCGGCGTGGACTGTGACGATGAACGCGAACCCGTCGTTCAAGCGGACATACCAGTGGGACATCGAGAAGAGCGTGAGCCAGTCCTCGGTGACGCTCGAGCAGGGCGAGTCCAAACAGGTGACGTACTCCGTCACGGTCACGAACACCGGCTTCACGGACAGTGACTGGGCCGTCTCCGGCAACGTCAACATGACGGCCGGCGACGACGCGATCACGGTCGCGACCGTGGACATCATCATCGTCCCGGGATCGATCGGCGCGACGGAGAACTGCACGCCGGCGCTGCCGTTCAACCTCGGCGGCGGTGCGCTGAACTGCTCGTACAGCGCCTCGCTGCCGAACGGTGATCCTCGGACGGCGCAGATGCACGCGACCACCACCGACGGCGGTGGGCGCTTCGTCCAGACCCCGTTCAGCTTCTCGAATGCGGCGATGACGGAGATCGACGAGTGCGTCTTGGTCACCGACTCGCAGGCCGGAACGCTCGGCACGGTGTGCGTCGGCGATGCGCCGAAGACGTTCACGTACACGAAGACGATCGGCCCCTACTCGGAGTGTGGGCCGCGCAAGATCGACAACACCGCGGTCTTCAAGACGAATGACACCGGCGCGACCGGGTCGGACGATGCGCAGGTCGACGTGGACGTCGTCTGCCGGCCGCCCGGAGCCGAGGGCTGCACGCCGGGGTTCTGGAAGAACCACCCGCAGGCGTGGGTCGGCTTCACGCCCAATCAGACGCTGGAGTCCGTGTTCGATGTGCCTGACGCGTTCGGACTCGACACTGTGAGCCTCCAGGCGGCGCTTGGTTTCCCGGGCGGCAGCGGCACGGTCGGTGCGTCGAGAATTCTGCTGCGGGCAGCCGTGGCAGCAGCGCTCAACTCGGCAAGCCCGGGTGTCGACTACCCGCTCACGACGGCAGAGGTCATCGCCCAGGTGAACGCGGCCCTGGCCAGTGCCGATCGCTCCACGATCCTCGCGCTGGCCACACAGCTCGACACCTCAAACAACCTCGGCTGCCCGCTCTAGCGAGTAGCGGCCGAGGGTCAGCGACAGGAACCGGCGGGCCAGAGCGATCTGGCCCGCCGGTCTCCCGCCGGGAGCCGTTAACCGGGCACCGCGGCCAGCGTCGGCCTAGCCTGAAAGCCCGCCGGGCCATGGGCAGATAGTCCTAGGGAAAGGTCGCCCCTGGTGGCCGGTCAAGGACGACCCTTCCGACGCTCGCTACCTCACAACAATGCCGAACGTCGCCGCTGCCGCGCCGCAGGTCCCGGAGTTAAGGCATCAACAGCACAGATGCCGCAGCGGCCAAAAACATTCGGCCCCGATCGACGAGTTGAACCTCACCGGGAATCCACGGCGTCGACACCGGACCGGGTGTAGCGCCCACCGTTGACTGCGACCCGGGCAACTCGGGAGCCAAGAATCGCGGCGGCGACTGAGGCTAGTCGCCTCGCCCAGTTGTTCGCGAAGGCCCACTCAGCGGGCCTTCGGCCTTGAATGAGCATCTTCCTGGTACATCGAAGATGATCCAGATGCGCTCGACGGGGGGCTCCTAACGGCCTGCCCATCGGATCAGCGCCTCGCTCGCCCGCTCGAGCCCGCGCCGACGGACGAGCTTCGCCGGGTGGGGTTTTCTTACAGCGAGTCCCAACCCTGGAAGAGCGCGATCCAGACTGCGACGGCGGTGGCGATGAGCGACAGGCTCGTGATGAAGCCGACGTTGATCTTGGGCATAGCTTCCTTCTGACCTCCTTTCGATCAGGCGCAAGTTTGTACCGATCAGGCGGCCGTGTCGACCAGGTGGAGCTCGGCGATTAGGCCGTTTTCGGCCGCCAGCGGCGCCTGCCGACAGGCCGTAGGCTCATCGTGGCCGGGGCGGGGCAGGGTAGTCCTAGGGAGACCTTGCGGCCCGCGGTGGCGAGCTCTACGAGGCCGGGCTGCACCTCTGCGAGCTGCGCGGGCCTAGGATTGGGGTGTGCCTACAATCCACCACGGCACGCATCGCACTCGACGAAGGGGGGTCGAGGCGTGAGTCAACGCCGACGCGTTCCAGCGGAGATCCGCACTATCGTTTTCCCGGTTTCGGTTCGCGGCTACGACCGCCTGGCGGTCGATGCTTACGTCACTCGCGTGAATCGCGTGATCGCGGAACTCGAGGCAACACAGTCACCGCAGAGCGCCATCCAACACGCGCTTGAGCGCACTGAGGAAGAGAGGAGCGGCATCCTCGAGCAGGCCCGCGAGACGGCGGAGGAGATCACGGCGGCAGCGCAGCACGAAGCGGACGAGGTGACCGCCAAGGCGAGGGCCGAAGCCGTGGATATCGTGCTCAACGCCAGCGAGGGCGCGGATCGCACGAAAGCCGAGGCCGACGAGTACTCCGCAGAGGCAAGAACCGAGGGGGAGAGGATTCTCGCCCGCTCGCGCACTGTGGCGGAAGACCGCCTCCGGCGCGCAGAGGAAGAGATCGCGGGCCTTCGCACGGAGGCCGAGGCATGGATGCGTGCGCTACGCATCGACACGAACGTCATCTGGGGCGAGCGTCGTGACCTGATCGACGATCTCCGCGAGATCGCGGCGCGACTTCAGGAGGCAGCCTCACACGCTGGTGTCAGTGCGCGCTCCCACGACGGGTCCTCTGTGAACCAGTAGGCCTTAGCCGCCCCACAGACTCTCGGATTTCGCGTCATACTCGAGCTGTGGCAAGTGGGGAGCCCCGGGACCAAGGCCGGACTGATGGCGGAGAATCGCTCGCCTCGCCCGAGGGAGACGAAGATTCGACCGAGCGCCGAGGCGTTCCGAGTGAGATCGGCGACGTCTCCTTCCCCGTTTCGGTTCGTGGTTACGATCGCGGGGCCGTCGATGCCTACGTGAGCCGCGTCCAGCACCTGGTTGCGGAACTCGAGGTCACCCGCTCGCCAGAGGCAGCGGTCAAGCAGGCGCTCGAGCGGGTCGGTGAACAGACGAAAGGAATCCTCGAGCGGGTGGGAGAGACGGCCGAACAGATCACCGTCGCCGCGCGCCAGGACGCGGAAGAGAGCACTGCCGCTGCAAAACAGGAAGCCGAGGACGTCGTTGCCAAAGCGAAGGCAGCGGCGGCCGAAAGCACCGCCCGCTCAAAGGCTGCGGCGGAGGCAACCGTCGCGCAAGCCTCGAAGGAGGCTGCCGAGCACCTCCAGCGCGCAAACGATGAGGTCGCTGCCCTGCGCGAAGAGGCGGAGGCACGGATGCGCGAGCTCCACGCCGACACCGAGACCATTCAGCATGAGCGCAGTCAGCTCCTTGACGACATTCGCGAGATCGCAACACGGGTCGAAGAGGTAGCCAGCGCGGCAAATGTGCGGTTCCCGCCCCCGGACGCGGCCGAGCGGGCGAAGGAAGGGAACCTGCAATCCGGGACGGTAGGCGAAGCTGAACCGACGCTCAGCTCGCCCACCGAGCCAGGGCCTCGCTAGCCCTCTCGGGCCTCCTCGAACCGACGTCCGGGAGCTCGCAGCAGCAGTCGGCGTGCCAGCGAAGCGCCGCCCACCGGCCGCCAGCGAGAGCCGCGCGATCATCGTCCCTGGCCCGCCCGACCGGTCGCGACCCGTCCGGCCCGATCCGGGCCGACAGCGGCTCTCCTCCTGAGACAGAAAACCCCCGCGCTTGCGGGGGTTTCTCTCAGGCTGCGGGGCTAGGATTCGAACCTAGACTACCCGGTCCAGAGCCGGGCGTCCTACCGTTAGACGACCCCGCAACGGCACGCCTAGTGTAGCCGCCTCGGGCGCGGCGGCCGTCAGAGCTCCAGGGTGTAGAGCGGGATCAGGCTCTTCTCGGCCTCGGTGTCGATATGGGCGACGACCTCGACGTACGGCTCGAGGCCCGAGCCGCGGAGTTTCGCCTTCAGGAGCTCGTCCACCTGGTAGATCCCCGAGGAGTTGTTCATGGTGATCTCGATCAGCACGGGCGCAGTTTGCCCGTCCTTGATCTCGACGCCCTCGATTGCGGCCGCGGAGAGCGAGTGGATCGAGACGCGACCGTGCTGGAACGGAATGCGCGAACGGCCCTCGGCCATGTCGAGCGCGTCGGCGACGCGAACGATCCCCGCTTCGAGGGTCAGCGGCCTCCCGTCCTGGCGGTGGCTCGTGATCGCCTGGAGCACCTCGGAGGCCATCACGGTCACCTCCGGCTCCTCGTAGAGGCCGTCGAGAAGCTCGCGGATCTTCGGGTCGGCGAGGAAGAGGCTCCAGTCCTCGTGGCCGTCACGGTGCACCGCCATTCCGATGCAGTGGAGGAACGCGCCGAGGGCGACGACCACCTCGGCGTCGTCCTGGCTCATCCCATAGTCGCGGACGACGCCGGGCTCGACGTCGTGCTTGGCGAGCTGGCGCAGGAGCTTGAGCCCGATGTTGGCGACGATCTGGATGTGCACCCACGAGTGGTCGTTGATCTCGAGGCGCTTGACTGCGTTCACGTTGGCGACGTGCCACCAGCCCTTGAGCTGGGCGTCGGCGTTCACCCGCTCGACCAGGACGCGAAGCTTCTTGTTGGCGCGCGGCGGCACCTTGATCCGCATGCGCTCGATCGCCTGCGCGGGCGTCAGGAGGGTCTCGCGCTCGGCCTCCTGGGCGACGGGGTCGTCGATGCGCGCCTCGGTCGTCGGGTCGAGCTCCGTCATCCCGCCCGGAGCCTACACGGGCCGCGACGCTCGACTACGTCGCGGGCTGGGCCTCGGGAGCGGGAGCCGTCGCCTCGTCCTCGCGTGCCTTGAGCCGGTAGTAGACGAGCGTCCAGATCGTGGCGACGAAGGGCGTCACGACCGTCGTCGAGACGAACTGCTGGATCAGGCTGCCGATCCAGTCCGCGAGCGGCGAGAGGACGATGCCGACGACGATGCTGACCCCGATGAGGATGAGGAAGGTGAGGACGATTACGCCGAAGACGTTCCACCCGCTTCCGCGCACGAGCTCGCGGCTTCGCCCGAAGGACTCGCCGATGCCGCGGTCTTCGAGGACGATCGCGGGGATCACCGCGATCCAGATCGTCAGCAGGAAGAGCCCGGGCGCGATCAGCAGCGCGAGCCCGATGGCGATCGCGATGCCGAGGAGGATCCCGGTGACCACGATCTTGCCGAGCTTCGGCGAGACCTGGTTGAAGGTCTCCGACACCGACAGGTCGGCGCGGCCGTCTCGAACGTCGCTGACGGCCTGGATCAGGGCGCCCTGCAGCCAGAAGGTGCCGGCGATGCTGATGAACGCGCTGATCACGACCCCGAGCACGCCGAGGAGCCAGGAGAGCAGGATCCCGACCGCGGCGAGAACCACGAACACGACGACCGCGATCGAGAAGAAATGGCGCCAGTGCGCCTTGTAGAGCTCCCAGGCCTCGCCGAACACGCCGCTCAGGGGATTCACGCGCGGGAGCTTACGGGACGGGCCGGCCGGACGCCAGGCTATGCGGCGGCCGCCCAGTCGCCGTAGAGCGAGCGGTAGCGCCCGTCGAGGGCGACCAGCTCCTCGTGCGTGCCCAGCTCGACGATCTCGCCGTGCTCGAGGACGACGATCAGGTCCGCGCGGCGGATCGTCGAGAGGCGGTGGGCGATGATGAACGCCGTCCGGCCGGCCAGCAGCCGGCGGAGGCCGAGCTCGATCCTGCGCTCGGTGCCGATGTCGACGCTCGACGTCGCCTCGTCGAGGATGAGGATGCGCGGGTCGGCCAGGAGCGCCCGGGCGAATGCGACGAGCTGCCGTTGGCCGAGCGACAGACGGCTGCCGCGCTCAGCGACCTCGGTGTCGTAGCCGTCCTCGAGCTCGAGGATGAATTCGTCAGCACCGACCGCGCGCGCTGCCGCGGCGACGTCCTCGCCGGAGGCGTCCGGGCGTCCGAAGGCGATGTTCTCGCGCACGGTCCCCGCAAAGAGGAAGCCCTCCTGAGGCACGATGCCGAGCTGACGCCGGAGGCTTCGCTGTGTCACGTCCCTCAGGTCGTGTCCGTCGATCGTGATCGACCCCTCGCGCGGGTCGTAGAAGCGGGCCAGCAGCTTGGCGATGGTGGACTTTCCGGCGCCCGTGTGGCCGACGAGCGCGACGGTCGTCCCCGCCGGCACGTCGAGGTCGAGGCCGTGCAGGATCTCCGGCCCCGAGCCGTACCCGAAGCGCACGCCGTCGAAGCGGACGTGGCCGTCGATCTGCGGCAGAGGCTCCGCGTCCCGCCGGTCGACGATCTCGGGCTCCTCGTCCATCACGTCCATGATCTTGTCGAGCGCGGCGACCGCCGACAGAAACGTGTTGTAGAGCTGGGAGAGCTGCTGGACCGGGTCGAAGAAGTTCGACAGGTAGAGGAGGAAGGCGAAGAGCGTGCCGACGGTCACCTGCCCCTCCAGGGTGAGCCAGCCGCCGAAGCCGAGCACGGTCGCCGTCGCCACGGCGGCCAGGAAGTCGACGAACGGGAAGTAGAGGCCGTTCAGGACGACGGTCTCCTGGTTCGAGTCGCGGTAGCGGTCGTTCACCGAGCGAAACTGGCGTTGGTTGGCGCCCTCGCGCGTGAAGGACTGGACGACGCGCATGCCCGCGATGTCCTCGGCCAACGTCGCCGTGACGAGGCCGAGCCGCTCGCGCACCGCGCGGTAGGCCCGCGAGGATCGTCTCCGGAAGAGGCTCGTCGCGATCGCCATCAGCGGGAAGACGGCGAGCGCGGCGAGCGCGAGGCGCCAGTCGAGCGCGAACAGGATGATCGCCGTGCCCACGAGCAGGAGCGTGTTCTGGAAGAGGCTCGAGACCCCGTCGGTCACGAGCTGGTCGAGGGCCTCGACATCGTTGGTGAGGCGGCTGATGACGACGCCCGCGCGGTTGCGCTCGTAGTAGCCGAGGGAGAGCCGCTGCAGGTGGCGGAAGAGCTTGTTGCGCAGGTCGGCGAGGATGCGCTCCCCGGTCCAGCCCGTGAAGTAGGTCTGCGCCATGCTCGCGAACAGGTTCGCCAGGCCAGCGACCACGAAGAGGACGGAGAAGAGCGTCAGCGCTTCGAGGTCGCCTCCGCTGATCCCGTCGTCGATGGCGAACTTCGCCAGGAGCGGCGGTGCGAGCGCCGTCAGCGTCGCGACGACGAGCGAGGCCACCGCGAGGAACGTCCGGGCCCGGTAGCGTGCGGTCAGGCGCGCGAGCGTCGAGACCCGCCGGACGGTCTGCGCCCACGACCAGTCCTTCACGTCGGCCCCGCGCTGCATCGTGAGATGCGATCCGGCCTGCCAGACCTTCACGATCGCCACCACCCACCGCGGCCGGGTACCTCTTCTAGGTCACACGCGCCCGTGAAGAGGGAGCCCCACCTCCCCAGCCCGATGGCCTCGAGCCTAGCGTGGAAATCCGCATGCGTGGGAGACGGGACCGCGCCGAATTCGTGCCGACTCGTCACGCTCCCGCCGCCTCCACGCGCTCGGCGAACTCGCGCTCGAGCAGCCCGTGCTCGTAGATCTCCCTGAAGACGGAGCTTCGCTCCAGGAGCTCGGCCTGGGTCCCGCGCGCGACGATCCGGCCGCCGTCGAGGACGACCAGCTCGTCGGCTAGGGCAATCGTCGAGAGCCGGTGCGCGACGATGAGGGTCGTTCGGCCCTTCATCGCCTCGCGCAGCCCGAGACGGATGCGAGCCTCGGTCGTCGCGTCGACGGACGCGGTCGCGTCGTCGAGGATGAGGATGCGCGGGTCGAGGATGAGTGCGCGTGCGATCGCGATCCGCTGGCGCTGGCCGCCGGAGAGCGTGATCCCGCGCTCGCCGATCGTCGTCTCGTACCCGTCCTGAAGCTCATCGATGAAGTCGTGGGCCTGGGCCAGGCGCGCTGCCCGAACAACATCCTCGTCAGTCGCGTCCGGGGCGCCGAAGGCGATGTTCTCCCGCACGGTCGCGGAGAAGAGGAACGGATCCTGGGCGACGATCCCGATCGCGCGACGGAGCGACGCGAGCTTCACGTCGCGAACGTCGGCGCCGTCGATGGTCACCCTGCCACCCGTCACGTCGTAGAAGCGCGGGACAAGCGACGCGAGCGTCGTCTTGCCGGACCCGGTCTGGCCGATGAGCGCGATCGTCCGCCCGGGCTCGATCTCGAGGTCGACCTCCTCGAGGACGGGCCGGCCTGGTGCATACGCGAAGGCGGCGCCCTCGAAGGCGATCCGGCCCTCGCCGGCCGGGAGCTCGCGCGCCCGGGGTGCGTCGCTGACGTCCTCGACCTCGTCGATCACCTCGAAGATCCGCTCGCCGGAGGCCGTGGCGCGCTGTGCCTGCCCGATCCACATGCCGAGCATCCGCAAGGGCAGGACGAGCATCAGCACGAGCACGTTGAAGGCGAAGAACGAGTTGAGCGCGAGCTCCCCGCTCGCCACCATTCGGCCGCCGTAGAGCAGCACGGTCGCCTGCGCGATGAGCGGCAGGAAGGAGAGGAGCGGGACGTAGATCGCCCTCTGGCGGTTCGCGTCGATCGAGCGCCGAAAGACGCTCTCGGTTCTCGCTCCGAACTTCGTGGCCTCGTTCTCCTCCTGGGCGAACGACTTGACGACGTGGACGCCGACGATGCTCTCTTCGGCCACGGTGGCGACGTCGGCCATCTTCTGCTGAACGTCGCGGAGGATCGGGTGCGAGACCTGCGAGTAGCGGAAGGCGAGGAACACCAGGGTGGGCGTGAACGCCATCGCGGCAAGGGCGAGCTTCCAGTCGACGATGAAGAGGACGATCGTGACCCCGACGATCGTGAGCACGTGCTGGAAGAAGAAGATGAGCCCGTAGCCGAGGAAGAAGCGGACCGACTGAAGGTCGACCGTCGCCCTCGACATCAGCTGGCCGGTCTGGTGGCGGTCGTAGAAGCCGAAGGAGAGCCGGAGGAGCTTCGCGTAGATGCCGTCGCGCATGTCGTACTCGACGGCGAGCGCCTGCCGACCCGAGATCAGGCGTCGCCCTGCCATGAAGACGGCCCGCGCGGCGCCGACGAGGAGGATGGCGAAGGCGAGCGTCCAGAGCTGGCTGCCGCTCTGCGCGTCGACGGCGCTCTCGAGCGCGTCGCCGGTGAGGAAGGCGATCGCGACTGCCGCGGCCTGGGAGCCGACGGCGAGCACGATCGAAACGGCGAGCGACCAGCGATACGGCCGCAGAAAGCCGAGCAGGCGCACGAACGTGCGCAGGTTGGGGTGCTCATTTCGCCACCAGGGATCCCAACGTCGAGTGTAGGTGCGGCCATTCCAAATCTCGCTCGACGCTTCCGTAAGCTCCAGCGATGGCGCTTCCCCTCGAATCCGTCCCGAACGTCTCCGAGGGGCGCGACGAGAACGTCCTCTTGGCGCTCCGCAACGCCTTCTCGGCGCCGGCGCGGCTCTTGGACGTGCACACCGACGGGGACCACCATCGCTCCGTCTTCACCCTCGTCGGAAGCGGGCAGGAGCTGGTCGAGACGTTGCTCGTCGGCATCGCCGTCGCGGCCGAGCGGATCGACCTCAGGGAGCACCAGGGCGCGCACCCGCGCATCGGCGCCGTCGACGTCGTCCCGCTCGTCCCGCTCGAGGCCGAGGCGGAGCCCGACGCGCGCGAGGCGGCGCTCGCGCTCGCAGATCGGATCGGGACGGAGCTGGCGCTTCCGGTGTTCTTCTACGGTCGGCTCACGAGCGACCGGCGCGAGCCGGCGTTCTTCCGGCGCGGCGGCCCGGAGGAGCTCCAGCGACGGGTCGACGCCGGGGAGCTCAGGCCCGACCGCGGGCCCGATCGGCTTCACCCCAGGGCAGGGGCCGTGCTGGTCGGCGTCCGCCGGCCGCTCGTCGCCTTCAACGTCAACCTCCGCTCCGACGACGTCGGGGCCGCTCGTGCGATCGCCGGCCTGGTGCGGGAGCGGGACGGCGGCTTTCCGGGCGTTCGCGCGCTCGGCCTCGCTTTGCCGCGGGCCGGCCTGGTGCAGGTGAGCATGAACGTGACCGATTGGCGGGCCGCCAGCCTGCACGAGATCGTCGGCCGGATCGCCGCCGAGGCCAAAGCGCGCGGGATCGAGGTCGCCGGCTCCGAACTGGTCGGGCTCATGCCCGCCGGACCAGCGGTCGAGGCTGCCGGCGAGCTGCTCAGGATCGAGGGCTTCGACCCGTCGCGGGTGCTCGAGCTTCGGCTCGTCGAGCGGTGATTGTCTTCTAGAGTGGCGAACGATGGGCGTCCTTCCTGCAAGCGCACGCTCGGTGCTCGAGTCCGATGGGCTCGCACACCTCGTCACGCTCAACCCCGACGGTGGGCCGCAGGTCTCGATCGTCTGGGTCGGGCTCGAGGGGGACGACGTCGTCTCGGCCCATCTGCGCGAACAGCAGAAGCTCCGCAACATCCGACGCGATCCGCGCGTGGCGATCTCCGTCGAGACCGCCGAGACCAACGCGTTCGGGCTTCGCGAGTACCTGGTCGTCCACGGCCGCGCGGTCATCGAGGAGGGCGGGGCGCCGCAGCTCCTCCAGCGCCTCGCGCACACCTATCTGGGACCCGACGTCACGTTCCCGCCCATGCCCGATCCCCCGCCGGGCTTCCGGCTGCGCATCACCCCCGAGCGCGTCGGTGGCATTGGCCCTTGGGCGGAGGCGAGCTAGGCTTCCCTGAGGCGACCCTCCTGCGGGGGGATCCGGGACGGCGACGAGGAGGGACGGGTGGATTGGCTGCGCTCGCGGTGGACGGTCATCGCGCTCGCGCCCGCCTTCTTCCTCGCGGGCTTCGGCATCGTCTCGGCGCTCGACGGGGGCTCGGACGATCCTGACCTCGCTGCCGCGGGCTCGACGGGGGCCGCAGACGCCGGTCCCCCGATCCGCACCGTCCTCGAGGAGACCGGGCCGACGGACACGTCGAGCGGCCTAGGCGTGACGACGAGTTCCTCTGGCGGCGGAGAAGCCTCCGGCGGCGGCGGCACGACCACTGCCGGCGCCGGCGGCGCCGGGGGCGCTCCTCCGGCGCCCCCTCCCGGGGCGATCGACGTCGACTACGGAAGGTGGGACGGAGCCTTCGAGCTCATGAGCCCGCAGATCGTGCAGGACTTCCCCGTCGCCTCCGTGATCGGCGAGCTTCGCTACCTGGGCGGCGTGGACTGCTCGATCGGGCTCGTGAAGGTGCGGACCTGGTTCTACAACGGGGGCGGCCTGGTGGTCGGCGAGACGGTGTGGGAGAGCGTGCAGTCGACCGGCCCCGGCGCGGAGGTCACAGGCCGCGAGCCGCTTCCGTTCGAGGCCTACGGGCAGGTTGCGGAAGGCCCGTCCTCAGCGGCGCTCCGCTTCACGGCGGTCGGGTGTCTCTAGCGCGCCACGCTCACTAGACTTGCCGCGATGGCGCTCAGCACGAGAGTGTCCCTCACGGGCGACGATCTGACGCTGGCTGACGTCTGGGCGGTGGCGGTCGACGAGGTCGACGCCGAGCTCGCCGAGGACGGACGGGAGAAGCTCCGAGCTGCCCGCGAGCTCGTCGAACGGATCACGGGGTCCGGCGCAGGAGAGCACACGTACGGGATCAACACCGGCTTCGGCCGCTTCGTCTCGAAGACCATCCCGAGGGAGCTCGCGGACGAGCTCCAGCTGCGTCTGCTCAGGAGCCACGCCTGCGGCGTCGGCGACCCCTATCCCCGGGAGGTCGTCAGGGCGGCGATGCTCCTGCGCGCCAACACGCTCGCCAAGGGGTATTCGGGCGCGCGGCCCGAGACCGTCGACTTGCTCCTGGCGTGCCTGAACCGCGGCGTCACCCCGGTCGTTCCCAGCCGCGGCTCCGTCGGCGCGTCCGGCGACCTCGCGCCCCTGGCCCACCTCGCGCTTCCGCTGGTCGGAGAAGGAATGGCGACGATCGACGGCGAGGAGTTTCCGGGCGCCGAGGCACTGGCTCGCGTCGGGCTGGAGCCGGTCGAGCTGCAGGCGAAGGAGGGCCTCTCGCTCATCAACGGGACGCAGTTCATGGCGGCCGCAGGATCGCTCGCGCTGGTGCGTGGACGCCGTCTGGCCCAGGCCGCCGACGTCGCTTGCGCCCTGTCGCTCGAGGCACTGCAGGGCTCGCGCACGAGCTTCCTGCCGGAGATCCACGAGCTTCGACCGCTCGCGGGTCAGCGCGCGTCGGCGGCCAATATCCACCGCCTGCTCGAAGGCTCGGCGATCCTGGAGGCGCACCGCTGGTGCGACAAGGTTCAAGACGCGTACTCGCTCCGGTGCGCGCCGCAGGTGCACGGGGCGAGCCGCGACCTCCTCGCCTACGCCCAGGCGACGGTCAGCGTCGAGCTGAACGCGGCCACCGACAACCCGCTCGTCTTCGTGGACCTCGACGAGCTCGTCTCGAACGGGAACTTCCACGGCCAGCCTCTCGCCTTCGCGCTGGATGCGACGGCGATGGCGCTCGCCGAGCTGGCATCCATCTCGGAGCGCCGTGTCGAGCGGCTCACGAACCCGTCGCTTTCGGACGGCCTCCCCGCTTTCCTTACGCATGACGGGGGCCTCAACTCGGGGTTCATGATCCCGCAATACGTGGCGGCGGCGCTCGTGAGCGAGAACAAAGTCCTCTGCCATCCGGCGAGCGTCGATTCCATCCCCACGAGCGCGGGCCAGGAGGATCACGTCTCGATGGGAAACGCCTCGGGCCTCAAGTGCCTGCAGGTGCTGGCGAACGCGGAAGCGGTGCTCGCCATCGAGCTACTCGCAGGCGCGCAGGGGATCGAGTTCCTCGCCCCGCTCGAGCCCGGAGCGGGCGTGCGGGCCGCTCACGGACTCGTCCGCTCGCTCTCGCCGACCGTGATCGAGGACCGGTCGCTCTCCGGGGACATCGAGGCGCTCGCCGAAGCGATCCGGCGCGGCGAGCTCGTGTCGGCCGTGGAGCAGGAGATCGGAGCGCTCCTGTGAGCGGAGTCGTCGCGAGCGAGGCCCGGGTCGAGGAGCTGTGCGGCGACCTGACGTCCATTCGCGCCCCGCGCGGGACGGCGCTGAACGCTCGCTCGTGGCAGACCGAGGCTCCGTTGCGAATGCTCCTCAACAACCTCGACCCGGAGGTGGCCGAGCACCCCGAGCGGCTGGTCGTCTACGGCGGCTCCGGCAGAGCTGCGCGAAGCCACGACGCGCTTCGGGCCATCGTGCGCTCCCTGCTCGAGCTGGACGACGAGGAGACCCTCCTCGTGCAGAGCGGGAAGCCCGTGGGGATCTTCAAGACGCATCGCGGCGCCCCGCGCGTCCTGATCGCGAACTCGCTGCTGGTGCCCCGCTGGGCGACCTGGGACGAGTTCCGGAGGCTCGAAGCCGAGGGCCTGACGATGTTCGGGCAGATGACCGCCGGCAGCTGGATCTACATCGGCACCCAGGGAATCCTGCAGGGGACGTACCAGACGTTCGCGGCCGCCGGTGAGACCCACTTCGGCTCCTCCGACCTGAGCGGGAGGACGATCCTCACGGCCGGGCTCGGCGGGATGGGCGGCGCCCAGCCTCTGGGAGCGGCGATGGCCGGCGCCGCGGCTCTCTGCGTCGAGGTCGATCCGAGCCGGATCGAGCGGCGCCTCGCGAGCCGGTACCTCGACGAGGCGACGTCCTCTCTGGACGACGCGGTGGAGCGGGTGCGGGCGGCGGCGAAGGAAGGCCGGGCCCTATCGGTCGGGCTCCTGGGCAACGCCGCAGAGATTGTCCCGGAGCTCGCGAGTCGCGGCGTGCGCTTCGATCTCGTCACCGACCAGACCGCCGCGCACGATCCCCTCAACGGCTACGTGCCCGTCGGACTGTCCGTCGAGGACGCCGTCCGGCTGCGCGAGAGCGACCCCGACGAGTACCTTCGGCGCGCGTCGGAGTCGATCGCGCGCCACGTTCGCGGCATGCTCGAGTTCGTCCGAGCCGGAAGCCACGTTTTCGATTACGGCAACAACCTACGAGGGGAGGCCGAACAGGCCGGAGTCGATGACGCTTTCACGTACCCGGGCTTTGTCCCGGCCTATATCCGGCCGCTCTTCTGTCGCGGCATCGGCCCCTTCCGCTGGGCGGTGCTGTCAGGAGACCCGGGCGACATCGCGGCGATCGACGAGGAGCTGCGAGGGCTGTTTCCGGGCGACCTGCTCTTGCAGCGCTGGCTCGAGCTCGCAGCCACGCGCGTGGCGTTCCAGGGCCTGCCGGCCCGCATCTGCTGGCTCGGCTACGGCGACCGTGCGAAGGCCGGCCTCGCGATCAACGAGCTCGTGCGCGGCGGCGCGGTGTCCGCTCCGGTCGTCATCGGGCGCGACCACCTCGACTCCGGGTCCGTGGCCTCGCCCTATCGCGAGACCGAGGCGATGCGCGACGGCTCCGACGCGATCGCCGACTGGCCGATCCTGAACGCCCTGCTGAACACGGCGGCGGGCGCGACGTGGGTCAGCGTCCATCACGGCGGGGGCGTCGGGATCGGCAATTCCATCCACGCCGGGATGGTGGTTGTCGCCGACGGCACGGACGAGGCGGCCGAGCGCCTCGAGCGGGTCCTCACGACGGATCCGGGCACCGGCGTGATGCGCCATGCGGACGCCGGCTACGCCGAGGCACTCGAGGCAGCCCGCGAGCGCGGGCTCCGCCTGCCGAGTCGCGACGGCTAGCGCGTCGTCGATGCCGGCTTTGCTCATGCGCGATCTCGCGCAGGTCGTCTCTCCGGAGGGAGCCGCGCCTCAGCGTGGATCGGCCCTGGGCGAGATCCGCGTCATCGAGAACGGCTACGTGCTCTGCGAGGGGCCGAAGGTCGTCGCGGTCGGCGCCATGACCGACCTCGTCTCCGGTGACCTTCCCGCCGAGGTCGTCGAGATCGACGGACGCGGACGGGCGGCCGTCCCCGGTCTCGTCGACTGCCACACGCACGCCTGCTTTGCCGGCGACCGCGTCGGCGAGTTCGAGCTCCGCGCCCGCGGCGCCTCGTACGAGGAGCTCCACGCGGCCGGTGGAGGCATCCTCGCGACCGTTCGCGCAACCCGGGCGGCTGGAGAGGCGGGCCTGGCGGACGCGCTCGAGCGGCATCGCGAGTGGATGCTCGCCCACGGGACCACCACGTTCGAGGCGAAGTCGGGCTACGGCCTCGACCGCGAGACCGAGCTCGCGCAGCTGCGTGTGATCTCACGCGCAGGAGGCGTGCCGACGTACCTGGGGGCGCACGCCGTCCCCCCGGAGTTCCCAGACGGCGACGCCTATCTCGACTTCGTGCTCGCCGACGTGCTGGCGGACGCGGCCGCGCTCGCCGAGGCGGCTGACGTCTTCCTCGAGCACGGAGCGTTCGACTTCGCGCAGGCGCGCCGCTACCTCACAGCGTGCGGCGAAGCCGGCCTCGCGCTCCGGCTCCATGCCGACCAGTTCACCGAGGCAGGTGGCATCCAGCTCGCCGTCGAGCTCGGGGCGCGGAGCGTCGACCATCTGGAGACGACCGGGCCCGGCGGCGTGCGAGCTCTGGCGGAGTCAGGTGTCGCGGCCGTGCTCCTCCCCGTCGCGGCTCTCACCCTGGGGCGGCCGATGCCTCCGGCGCGTGCGCTCGCCGACGCTGGAGCGATCGTCGTCCTCGCGACGGACTTCAACCCCGGGAGCGCCTTCTGCGAGAGTCTTCCGGTGGTGATGAGCCTGGCGTCGACCCAGCTCGGGCTCGCGCCGGCGGAGGCGCTCGCCGCCTGCACTGTCAACGCCGCGCACGTGCTCGGTCGCTCCGATCGCGTCGGCCGCATCGAGCCAGGTTACGACGCCGACGTCGTGCTGCTCGACGCCTCGGACTGGCGCTACCTCGCCTACCATCTGGGAGGAGAGCACGTGGCTTTGGTGGTCAAGGAGGGAGAAGTCGTATGGGAGCGCTGAGCCGGTGAGCTGGTGGATGCCGCTGGCCTTCGTCGCCGCCGGGCTGGCTGGCGTGGCGATCGCGTTGAGCCTCACGACCGGCCGGCCGCGTAGCGGCCCCGCGGCGGAGGCGGCCGACACCCACGGCCATGGGCCACCGCGGAAGTCGCGCTATCGGCAGGACAACGACCTCGTGTGGAACCCCGGCGCCTTCCTGGCGGCCGCGGGGCTGATCGGCGCCGTCGTCCTCATCGGCGTCCTGATCGAGGTGGTCTAGTGGCCGTCCGGGTGCGAGATGCCGATCCGTTGGAGGAGCACTAGTGCCCAGCAGGAAGCAGCGGCGCCGGCGGGAGAAGCTCCAACGCCACGAGTACGAGTACGTGCTCGAGACCGACGAGGGCGAGGAGGTAGTGGAGGGCCCTCGTGCCGCCGAGGTCGCCGCGCCGAGGAACGGAAAGCCGGCGAAGGAGCAGGTCGGGCCGCTGGACCGCCACGGGAAGCCGATTCCGAAACCGTCGCTTCGGCGCGTGCTTCGCCGCACTGCCATCTTTGCCCCGCTGATCGGGCTGTTCATCTACTTCACGGCCGAGAACATCACCGTTCTCGGGCTGATCTTCAACGTCGCGCTCCTGCTCGCGTTCTTCATGCCGTTCAGCTACGTCGTGGACATCGTCGTCTACCGCATGCTCTGGCGTCGCTACGAGAAGGAGCGCGCCGCGAAGCGCGCCCGCTAGGTTCCTACCCGAGCGCCTGGGACTTCTCCTGGCCGCGGTAGTGGCCCGGTCCGGGCCAGGGGGCGAGGAGGAGCAGGAGCTTCGCGCCCGACTCGGTGCCGACGGAATGGCGCTCGTCCGGCTCGAAGCGCGCGAGCGTTCCCGCAGGGGCCTCGACGACGTCGTCTCCCGCCCGGAACGTGGCGGAGCCATCGACGACGACGATCCAGGCATGCTCCTTCACCTGGTGGTCGCCGAGCTCCTGCCCCGGGTCGAGCCCGACCAGGACGGCCCGGGCCTCGTCTTCGCTCCGGAGGACGACCGGCGAGCGGCTCCCGCCCGGCGTCGCGATCTCGGGCAGCCTCCAGGTCTCCATGACGACGCGCAGTCTAGTGGCCGCTGGAACGGCGTGACAGGCGCCGGGGCGCCCCGCAGAACGACAGTAGACTCGTCCGATGGCTCTCGAGGTCGAGCAGCTTCCGCTGGGCGCCTACCAGTCCAACTGCTACGTCGTCCGCCGGCCGGGAGCCGCCGAAGCGGTAGTGGTCGATCCCGGCTGGCCGGGCGAATCCGCAAGGATCATGCGGGCGTTGGCAGACGCCCGCTGCGTGGCGATCCTGGTCACCCACGGCGATCTCGACCACATCGCAGGCGTCGCCGAGCTCGCCGAGGAGACCGGCGCTCCGGTGTACATGCCCGCAGCCGAGCGGGAGTCGCTCGAGCGCCCCAACGACGCTCTGCCGCCCGGGGTCGACGTCACGATCCGCGCGCACGTCCCGGAGGCAGCGCTGAGCGGCGACGAGCTCCTCGAGCTGGGGGGGCTGGAGATTCAGACGCTGCGGGTGCCCGGCCACACGGCCGGCCACCTCGCCTTCGCGACCGACGGCTGCCTCTTCTCCGGCGACGTCCTCTTCGCCGGCTCCGTCGGCCGCTACGACCGGCCCGGAGCGAGCTGGGACGACCTCCTCGCCTCGATCCGGATGCTGGCGGAGAGCCTTCCGCCCGAGACGATCGTCTACCCCGGACACGGCCCGGCCACCACGCTCGCGCGCGAGGTGGCCACGAACCCCTTCCTGGCCGAGCTTCGGGCCCCGGCGCCGTGACGATCCAGGCGCCGCGCGGCACCCTCGACGTCCTGCCCGCTGACCAGCAGCGTCGCCTCGCCGTCCTCGACTCGGCCCGCTCGGCCGCCGACGACTACGGCTACGGTCTGATCGTCACCCCGACCTTCGAGGACACGGAGCTGTTCGCGCGCACGTCGGGCCAGGGGTCGGACGTCGTCCAGAAGGAGATGTACACGTTCGAGGACCGGAGCGGGCGCTCGCTGACGCTGCGGCCCGAGGGCACAGCACCGGTCGCGCGCGCCTATCTCGAGCACGGGCTCCACCGCGATCCCCAGCCCGTGAAGACGTACTACGTCGGCCCCATGTACCGGTACGCGGCGCCGCAGAAGGGGCGCTACCGAGAGTTCTGGCAGATCGGCTTCGAGGCGATGGGCTCCGACGATCCCGCGGTCGACGCCGAGCTGATCCAGATCTTCACGGAGATCGAACGCCGGTCGGGCGTCCGGCACACGCGCCTCGAGCTCAACTCGATCGGCGATCGCGAGTGCCGGCCCGCGTACGTCGAGCGACTACGAGCGTTCCTCACGGAGCACCGGGGCGACCTCGACGAGGACACCCTTCGGCGCGCGGAGGTGAGCCCGCTGCGCGTGTTCGACACGAGGAACGACGCGGTGCGCCGGGTGCTTGCCGAGGCCCCGACGATCGGCGAGTCGCTCTGCAGCGCCTGCCGCGAGCACTTCGAGCAGGTGCAGGGGTTCCTAACCGGGTACGACGTCGGCTTCGAGCTCGTGCCCACCCTCGTGCGAGGACTCGACTACTACACGCGGACGGTGTTCGAGTTCGTGAACGAGGATCTCGACGCCGCACAGGCGTCGATCTGCGCAGGCGGCCGGTACGACTATCTGATCGAGGAGATCGGCGGCGTTCCGACTCCCGGGATCGGTTGGGCCGCCGGCGTCGAGCGGATGACGATGTCGAGCTCGGCGGCCGACGAGCCAGAGGCGGTCGACGTCTTCGTCGCCTTCGCCGACGCAAGCCGCAGGGCCGAGATCCTGCCGTGGCTCGCCGACCTTCGGAGGAGGGGCATGCGTGCCGACACCGACTACGCCGGACGGTCCTTGAAGGGCCAGCTGACGCAGGCCGGGCGCCTCGGCGCGCGAGCGACCCTGGTCGTCGACGTCGACGGCCAGGTGCTGCGCCGGCCGGGCCAGGAGGATGTCAGGGTCGGCTCGCTGGACGAGCTCCTGGAGCTCGTGGGGTGACCTGGCGCGACCTCATGTGCGGTCAGGTCGGGCTCGAGCACGTGGGCAGGCGCCTGGCTCTCGCCGGCTGGGTCGACACGCGCCGCGACCACGGCGGGCTCGTCTTCGTCGATCTGCGGGACCCGAGCGGGCTCTGTCAGCTCGTGATCAACCCGGAGCGCGCTGCGGAGGCATCCGAGGCCGCGCACGAGCTTCGGAACGAGTTCGTCCTCCGCGCGGAAGGGGAGGTCGTCAGGCGCGCTCCCGAGAACGTCAACCCGGACCTGCCCACGGGCGAGGTCGAGCTGCAGGTCGATCGGCTCGAGATCCTCTCCCGCTCGACGCCGCTGCCGTTCCAGCTGGACGAGGAGGGGGTGGACGAGACGCTGCGCCTGCGGTATCGCTGGCTCGACCTGCGGCGGCCGCGGATGCAGCGCAACCTGCGGCTCCGCGCCAGCCTGGTCTCGACGATCCGCAGGGAGATGGAAGCCGACGGCTTCCTCGACATCCAGACGCCGATCCTCTTCAAGCCGACCCCCGAGGGGGCGCGCGACTTCGTGGTCCCGAGCCGCCTGCAGGTGGGTCGCTTCTTCGCGCTGCCCCAGTCGCCGCAGATCCTCAAGCAGCTGCTCGTGATCGGCGGCTTCGACCGCTACTACCAGATCGCCATCTGCTTCCGCGACGAGGACTTGAGAGCCGACCGCGTTCAGGAGATCACCCAGCTCGACGTCGAGATGGCCTTCCCGGACCAGGAGTACCTGTTCGCGCTCATGGAGCGTATGTGCGCCGCCGTCTGGCGCGAGGGCATCGGCGCCGAGGTCGACACGCCCTTTCCGAGGATGACCCACGCGGAGGCCAAGGCGCGGTACGGGAGCGACAAGCCCGACGTGCGCTTCGGGCTCGAGATCGAGGATGCGACCGAGGTGACGCGCGGGTCGGAGCTCGGCGTCTTCGCCAACGCCGAGACCGTCCGCTTCATCCGGGCCCCGCACGTGTTCTCGCGGTCGGAGCTGGAGCGACTGGAGGCGCTCGCCAAGGAGTGGGGGGCGAAGGGGCTCGCCTACATCGTCGTCGCGGAGGACGGGGAGGTGCGCTCCCCGATCGCCAAGTTCCTCTCCGAGAAGGAGGTGGCGGCGTTTGGCTCGGAGCCCGGCTCCACCGCGCTGTTCGTCGCGGACGACCCGGGCGTCGCCGCTCGCGTCCTGGGCGCTCTCCGGCTCCACCTGGGGCGCGAGCTTCGGCTGGTCGACGAGGACGCGTGGCGCTTCCTCTGGATCACGGACTTCCCGATGTTCGAGTGGGACGAGGAGGCGGCGCGCTGGAAGGCGGTGCACCACCCCTTTACCCGCCCGGCGCCCGGCTCGGAGGCGTTGGTCGCGGCTGATCCGGGCGCGGCGACGGCGCTTGCGTACGACCTTGTCGTCAACGGCATCGAGATCGGCGGCGGCTCCTTCAGGATCCACGAGCAAGAGCTCCAGGCGCAGGTCTTCGGGGCGCTCCAGCTGAGCGAGGAGGAGCAGCGCCGGAAGTTCGGCTTCCTGCTCGACGCGCTCGCGATGGGGGCGCCGCCACACGGCGGGATCGCGTTTGGGATCGAGCGGATGCTGATGGCGCTCGGTCGGGAGCCGAACCTTCGTGACATGATTGCGTTCCCCAAGAACCAGGCCGGGGTCGATCCCATGAGCGGAGCGCCCTCGGAGGTCGAGGAGGAACTGCTCGAGGAGCTTGGAATTCAGCTGCGTGCGCAGCCGGAATAGCGGATCTCTAAAGGAACCCGTGCGATCCAGCCGATGAGGAAGGGCATACTTGTGTCGAGCCCGCGGTCAGAACGCGGAGGGGAGGCGTAGCGAACATGTCCACGCAAGAACCGGGTCGGCCCCAGCCAGGCCTCACGCCCATGCCGAGGCTCGAGGACCTTCCGAGCGCGGCGGACGGCTACGACCGCGCCAAGGTGCAGGAGGCCTTCGACTCTTTCCGGCGCCACGTCACGTCGCTGCAGGCCAATCTGCGAGTGCTTCAGGCGGCTCCCAAGAGCGCGATCACGGAGCCGTCCGGCCATGCGGTGCGCATGGACGCGCTGCACATCGTCCGCGCCGCGGCAGAGTTCGCCGACACGATCGAGCGTGACGCCCAGGACGCCGCCGTCAAGCAGGTCGGCCGTGCCGAGCAGGAGATCCGCGAGAAGCAGATGGAGCTCCAGCAGCAGGAGGCCGAGATCGCGCGCATCCGCCAGGAGACCGAGCGCCAGCGCACGGAGATCCTGAGCGCATCGCGCAAGGAGTCCCGCGAGATCCTCACCAAGGCGAACCGCGACGCGACCGCGGAGCTGCGCGAGGCCGAAGCTCGTGGAAACCGGCTTACGGAGCAGTCCAGGCACCAGGCGACGGAGCTCACGAACTCGGCTCGCTCCGAGGTGGAGCAGACCCTCGACTGGGCGCGGGCCCAGGCCGAGCTGGTCGTCCAGCGCGCCCGTATGGGCGCGGAGCAGCTCCTCTCCGCAGCGGGACATGGCGACGCTGCCATCCACGAAGCGGTGGATGCCATCGTCAGAGCGGCGGAGGTCACTGTGGAGGCCCAGCGCGGGTCGCAGGCTTCGCAGGCGACCCCGAGGAGCGAAGAGGACGAGGTGCCCGGGGCCGAGCCTGACCTCGAACCACATGACGAGCCGACCTCGTCGCCGGAGGCGGGCGGCTCGGATGAAGCCGGCGAAGACGGGGGGCCAAGCGAGGGCGAGCGCCCGGCTCCGTCGTAGACGGGGCGCCGGCGCCGGAGCGTGCCTGACAGGCGCTCGATCTTCCGCCTCCTCGCGCTTGCGGGCTTTCTCCTGACGGTCGCGCTCGCCCTCTGGCTGGCGGAGCTGCGGCCGCTGCTCGTCGTCGTCGTCATGGGCATCGCCCTCCTCGTCGCGTGGACCGTCGAGTGGCTCTCGTGGCGGCAGGACGTCCTGCGCCTCGGCGGCGAGGCCGTCGAGATCCCGGTCGGGGAGGTCGTGCTTCCTCTCGTCCCGTCGCCGCTCGCCCCGAGCGAGGAGCCGGCGGCCGAACAGGCTCTGCCCCCACCGTCTCCTTCTGCCGAGGTTCGAGGAGGAACCTCTCCCTTCGCTCCAACCGGCGTCGGATCCTCCGCTCCAGGCTCAGCCCGTTGCCGAGCCCGCCTCGGCTCGTTCCGAGACTGAGCCGGCGGAACCTCGGCCGGAACCGGAGCTGACGCCGGAGCCGCCGCCCGAGCCGGTGCGGCCGGCGCTCCGGCCCGTCCCGGAACCGGCGCCTCCGCCTCCGCGCCCGTCGCCTCCGGAGACCACGCCACGCCCTGTTCGTCCGGCGGCCGCCTTGCCGGGCGTGATCGACCTGCGGACGCGGGTGACGGCCCAGCCCCGGCGGTGGAATCTTTGGGATCTCGAGCGCCGGGCGCGTGACGAGGCCCAGCGCGATCCGCTCCGCTACGAGGAGTGGTCCTACCTCTTCGTTCACCTGCGTCAGTTCGCCACGCCCGACGGGTCGCTCCCCACGGAGTTCGACAGTCTCGTCAGGGAGTCGTTCGGCGAGCTGCTCGAGCACGGCGGCCGATGAACGCGGCGCTCGCGCGGCGGCAGGCGGCCCTCGCAGGCGTGGCGCTCGTGGGCGCGCTCGGCGCCATCGCCCTCAGCCGTCTCGGCGACGATTCGGACGCCGCGCCACCGCCGCCGGCGGCGGGCGTCGAGTGGGAGACCGCCGACGTGGCCGTCTTCGAGCCCGTCTCCGGGCCCACCGCCTGCGGAGTCACGGTCGCGGCGGAGACGATCGGCATCTCCCACCCCGTGCTTCCCTGTGGCGCGAAGGTCCTGCTGGAGCATCAGGGACGGCAGGCACGGGCCGACGTGGTTGAGCAGGGCCCGGTCGATCCGGGCCGGGCGTTCGAGCTGTCGCCCGCGCTCGCGCGGCAGCTCGGCGTCACCGGCGAGACCGTGGTCAGCTGGCGCTTCGCCGAGTAGTCGGCGCGGGAATCCACAGATTCGTGGCTGACCTGCGATAGAGTGAGCGCAGTGCTCGACTCCGTGCGTGGCGACGTGCGCACATGTAGAACCAACACCTACTGAGAGGGAGCCCGGGTCCGGCCTCCGGGTCGGTAGGGCACCCACCTGGCATGGCCAGGTTCCTCACGCACGAGGCTTCATCGGCGGGGTGGAGCACTCTTACTTTCATGGCCAGGGGTGAGCTGATCGGGAACGCCGTGCGAGGCGGAGACCTCGCCTGGGTCGCCGTCTCCGTCGAGCGCGGCCGGATCGCCGCGGCCCGCGGCGAAGGGACGGGCGCGGCCGAGCTCTGCCGAGCGGTGCGCGGGCTGACGCTGCTCGAAGCCGGCGCCGTTCGAGGTACGCCGCTCGCGCTGGACGCGCTCCACGATGCCCTGGGACCGGCCGTCCGGGCGCGGCCCGAGCCCGGGCGCGTCGTCGTGGCCATGAGCGGCGGGGTGGACAGCGCGGTGGCGCTGCTCGAGGCCCGCGACGCCGGGTTCGAGGTCGTCGGGGTCACGCTCCGCCTCTGGACCGACCCGGCGGGGCCTGACGGAGAACGGGCCTGCTGCTCGCCCGCAGCCGTTCGTGGCCGCTCGGGATGCCTGCCACGCGCTCGGGCTCCCGCATTTCACCCTGGATCTTCGGGAGCCGTTTCGGCAGGCGGTCGTCGCACCGTTCGTCTCTGGGTACGAGAGGGGGGAGACCCCGAACCCGTGCATCCGCTGCAACGGCACGTTCCGCTTCTCGGCGCTCCTCGCTTTCAGCCGCCGCGTCGGCGCGGCGCGCCTGGCGACCGGTCACTATGCGCGCCTGCGGGAGCACCGTGGAAGGCTTCTGCTCGCCCGGGCCGCCGACGCGGCGAAGGATCAGAGCTACATGCTCGCCCGCCTCGACCCCCGCCGGCTCGACCGGCTCTGGTTCCCGCTCGGCGGAGGCACGAAGGAGGCGACGCGCGCACGCGCCCGCGACGCCGGCCTCGCGGCCGCGGACCGTGCGGAGAGCCAGGAGGCATGCTTCCTCGCGGGCGGTGACTATCGGCACTTCCTCGCGCGTCATGGGCTTCAGCAGGAGGACGGCCCGATCGTGGACGAGTCGGGGCGCGAGCTGGGACGCCATCACGGGTACTGGCGCTTTACGAGCGGACAGCGCCGCGGCCTCGGCGTCGCGGCCGCAGGGCCGCTCTACGCTCTCGAGACGCGACCCCGAACGAACACGGTGGTCGTGGGTCCGCGAGACTCATTGGCTCGCACGGT
The DNA here is from genome assembly GCA_963838795.1 of uncultured Actinomycetes bacterium. Taxonomy (GTDB): domain Bacteria; phylum Actinomycetota; class Thermoleophilia; order Gaiellales; family Gaiellaceae; genus JAIBJN01. The sequence continues at coordinate 120,484 of CAWISL010000018.1, read as the reverse complement.
GGTCGGGGTTCCCTCCGGGCGCCTGTTCGTCCCTGTCGAGCGCGTCGAGGCGAAGCTTCGCCATCGGTCGCCAGGAGCCCCCGCGCGGGTCGAAGCTACCGGACGGGGCTTCCGGCTCACGCTCGATCGCCCCGCCTTCGGCGTCGCTCCGGGCCAGGCGGCGGTCCTCTACGAGGACGACGTCGTGGTCGGCGCGGGTCTGATCGGCTTCGCTGGCTAAGTACACTGCCGACCGATGCCGTTCGCGTTCGAAGTGATCGACGCCCTGTGGATCGCGCTCAGCGTCTTCTTCGTGCTGGTTGCCGTCGGGCTCACGTACGTGCTCGTGCGGCTCGGCGGGACCGTCGGCCAGGTCACCTCGTACCTGAAGGGCCTCGAGCGGGAGACGCTTCCGGTCATCAACGAGAGCCACGGGACCCTGCAACGCGTCAACGCCCAGCTCGACAAGGCCGATCTCGTGACCGACAGCGCCGTCGACATCGCCGACAGCGTGGACACGGCCGTGCGGGCCGTCAGCTTCGCGATCACCCGCCCGGTCCAGAAGATCTCCGGCTTCGCCGAGGGCATCGCGCACGGCTTCGCGTCGCTGCGCGTTCGCAAGAGCCCGCGCCGTGCCTACGAGACCGGTCGCGAAGCCGCCCAGCAGCGCGAGCAGGAGATCGAGGACGAGCTGCGCGGAGGTGGCGCGCGCGCTGAGAGCTGACTCGATCACGCTCTCGATCCCGCACGCGAAGCCGTATCACGGCGTCGCGCGCCTCGTGGTCGGAGGGCTCGCGGCGCGCCTCGAGCTCACGTACGAGCACCTGGAGGACCTTCAGCTCGCGCTCGAGACGGTGCTCGGCTCGGAGGGCTTCGTGGACGGTGACGAGGTCACCGTCCGCCTTCTGGTCAACCCCGACTCCGTGGTGATGGAGATCGGCCCGCTCGATCCGCTCGTTCTCCGCGAGGACCTGGCGCAGGACGCCGCCGCCGGGATCACGCTCTCCCGGCTGCTCTCGACGCTCGTCGAGGAGATCTCCGTCCACGAGGGCGACGACGGGCAGAAGCTCCGCCTCGAGAAGCGCGTTCCGCTGACGAGGCCCGAGCCTCGAGAGCACGTGTGACCACAGGCGGGGGCGCCACCGATCGGGAGCTTCTGCGCCGCTACCACGAAGGTGGTGATCTCGAGGCACGGGAGCAGCTGATCGAGCAGCACCTGCCGCTGGTGCGCTCGCTGGCCCGCCGCTATGCGAATCGGGGCGAGCAGCTCGAGGACCTCGTCCAGGTCGGCTCCATCGGCCTGATCAAGGCGATCGACCGCTTCGACGTCGACCGCGGGGTCGCGCTGACGACCTACGCGACGCCGAACATCATCGGCGAGATCAAGCGGCACTTTCGGGACAAAGGCTGGTCGATCCGGGTCCCGCGAGGCCTGCAGGAGCTGAACGTTCGGCTTTCGCAGATCCTCGAGACGCTGACCGTCGAGCTCGAACGGTCGCCGACCATCCCCGAGCTCGCCAAGGCCGCGGGGGTCACGGAGGAGGACGTGCTCGAGGCGCTCGAGTCGGGGCAGGCCTACTCGACCGTCTCGCTCTCGGCGCCGGCGGGGCACGGCGAGGACGACGGCCTCGACCCGCTCGAGTCGCTTGGCGAGGTCGAGCACGAGTACGAGGTCAGCGAGGACCGGGCCGTGCTCGAGCCCGGGCTCGATGTCCTCGACGCGCGCGAGCGCCGAATCATCCACCTGCGCTTCTGGGAAGGACTCACCCAGTCGCAGATCGCCGCGCAGGTGGGAATCTCTCAGATGCATGTCTCGCGCCTGATCCGCCAGGCCCTCGGGAAGGTCCGCGAGGAGATCGCCACGGGCCGAAGCACCCGGGAGCCGCGCACCTAGAATCGACCCATGCGCACCTCTGCCGAGCTGAGGGAGGGGTTCCTCTCCTTCTTCGAGTCGAAGGGCCATCTCCGGCAACCCTCGGCATCGCTCGTCCCGGCCACCTACGACCCGTCGGTGCTCCTGACGACTGCGGGCATGCAGCCCCTGCAGCCGTACTTCCTCGGGCTGGAGGAGCCGCCGGCCACGCTGTTGACGACCGTCCAGAAGTGCTTCCGCACGACCGACATCGACGAGGTCGGCATCACCGCCCGCCACCTGACGTTCTTCGAGATGCTCGGCAACTTCTCCCTCGGCGAGTACTTCAAGGACGGCGCGGCCGACCTTGCCTGGGAGTTCGTCACCGAGCACATGCAGCTCGACAGGGCGCGCCTCTGGGCAACCGTGTTCGCAGGCGACCCCGAGCTCGGGCTGGGCGAGGACGCGGTCGCCGTCGCCGCCTGGGGGCGGATCGGGATCCCACCGGAGCGGATCACCCGCCTGCCCCGGTCGGAGAACTTCTGGCAGGCGGGGCCGACCGGTCCCTGCGGACCGTGTTCGGAGCTCTACTACGACCGGGGCCGGGAGCACGGCTGCGACCGGCCCGAGTGCGCGCCGGGGTGCGACTGCGACCGCTTCCTCGAGTTCTGGAACCTCGTCTTCATGGAGTTCGACCTGGCCGAGGACGGCACGCTGACGCCGCTCCCGAGTCAGAGCATCGACACCGGCCTTGGCGTGGAACGCGGCGCCGCGGTGCTCCAGGGCGTCCACTCCGTGTACGAAACGGACGGCTTTCGGCACATCATGGACTGGGTCGCGGCCGAGACCGGAACGAGCTACGGGGAGTCGGAGGTAGCCACCAAGGCGCACCGTGTCCTCGCCGACCACGGCCGCGCGATGACCTTCCTCGTCGCCGACGGCGTGACGCCGTCGAACGAGGGGCGAGGCTACGTCCTTCGGCGCGTGATCCGCCGCGCGGTCGTGCATGGCCGGGACCTCGGCCTGGACTCGTTCTTGCCGCGGCTCGCCCACGTCGTCGTGGAGCAGATGGGCGGCGTCTACCCGGAGCTCGGCGAGCAGCGCGAGGCCATCGCTGGCGTGCTCGTCGCGGAGGAGGAGAAGTTCGGAGAGACGCTCGCGCGTGGCCTCAAGCTCTTCGAGGAAGCGGCCGCCAAGGGCGCGGTCAGCGGGGAGGACGCCTTCGTCCTGCAGGCGACGTACGGCTTCCCGGTCGAGATGACGGACGAGCTCGCGCGCGAGCGCGGGCTGGTGGTCGACCTCGAGGAGTTCGGACGGCTGATGGCGGAGCACCGGGAGGTTTCCCGGGGGGGCGAGCGCGGCGGAGGCGCCGGCCTCGAGCGCGCGGCCACGTTCGCGCGAGCGGCAGGCTTCTCGACCGAGTTCGTCGGCTTCGAGAAGCTCGACGTGCTCACCCAGATCGGGGCGCTCGAAGAGCTCGAGGACGGGCTCTGCCTCGTCAAGCTGCGCGAGTCGCCCTTCTACGCCGAAGGCGGGGGCCAGGTCGGCGACCAGGGGTGGATCGAGGGCGACGGCGCGCGGGGGGAGCTCGTCGCCGTCTATCGCCTCGGGGACGACCAGGCGCTCCTCGTCGAGGGCGGCGGCTTCGCGTCCGGCGACAGGGTTCGCGCGGTCGTCCCGTGGAAGGTGCGCTTCCCGACGATGGCCAACCACACGGCAACCCACCTCCTGCACAAGGCGCTCCAGGAGGTGCTCGGAGACCACGTGCGCCAGGCCGGCTCGGCAGTTCGCCCCGACAAGCTCCGCTTCGACTTCACGCACCCGCAAGCGCTGAGCCCCGAGGAGCGGAAGCAGGTCGAGGAGATCGTCAACGAGCGCATCTTCGAGAACCGGCAGGTCCGCGCCTTCCTGACGCCCATCGAGGAGGCGCGCGCGCTCGGCGCGATGATGCTCTTCGGCGAGAAGTACGGCGACGTCGTGCGCGTCGTCGAAGTGGACGGCTTCTCCCGCGAGCTGTGCGGGGGAACGCACGTCCGCACGACGGCGGAGATCGGGCCGTTCGCGCTTCTCTCCGAGAGCTCCGTCGGCGCCGGGGTGCGGCGCATCGAGGCGGTGACCTCCGGCGAGGCGTTCGCCCTCCTCCGCGGCCGCGCCCAGGAGGCAGAAGACCTCCGGACGGAGCTCGAGCGCGTCCGCAAGGAGTCGAAGCACAAGCCCGGGAAGGCGTCTGGCCCCGACGTCGTCGACGAGCGCCGGAGCCAAGCGGGCGGCGTCGAGGTGATCGTCATGGAGCTCTCCGAGTCGACCCCCGACGCGCTCCTCGAGCTCTCCGACACGCTCCGGCAGAAGCACGCTCCCGCCGCCGTCGTCCTGGGCGCGAGGGAGGACGGACGCGTCCATCTCGTCGTCAGCCTCGACCGCTCTCTCGAGGACCGTGGAATCGACGCCGTCCAGGTCGTCCGCCAGGCGGCGGCGCTCGTGGGCGGCGGCGGCGGCGGCCGGCCGACCATGGCCCGCGCCGGAGGCAAGGAGCCGGAGAAGCTCGGCGAGGCGCTGGCGGAGGCGGAGCGCGCGCTGCTGGACGCGCTGGGTTAAGAACCCGGCCCGAAGCGAAGCCCAGCGACGAGTCTTCACTTCGGAACGAGCTCTCAGGGTTCCGGGCCGTAGAATCGCTTCGCGGTGAAGGTGCTCGCTCTCGACTACGGCTCCGCGCGCACGGGCGTCGCGGTGTCCGACCCCACGGGCACGGTCGCCCGGCCGCTCGAGGTCGTCCGGTTGGCGGCGTCGGACGCGGGCCTCGCCCGCATCGTCGAGCTGGCGGCGGCCGAGGGGGCCGAGGTGATCGTCGTCGGCCTCCCGGTCACCCTGCGCGGCGAGCGCGGCGCCCAGGCCGAGGAGACCGAGCGCTTCGTCGAGCGCCTCCGGGCCGCAGCCGACCTTCCCGTCGAGAGCTTCGACGAGCGCTTCACGACGGCGCTGGCCCGGCAGGCCGGCGAGACTCGCGCCGCGGAGGACGCCGTTGCGGCGGCGCACCTGCTCACGAGCTACCTGCAGTGGAAGGCGAGCGTCCGCCCCGCGTGAGGGCCGACTACCGGCGAAGGCGCGGCAGCAGGATCGCGGCCTTCCTCGGCGTCGCCGTCGGCTTCGCCCTGATCGCGACGATCGCCTGGGCGGTCGTCGACCTGGGGGTCGGCGGGGGCAATGCCGCCGAGGCCGACTCCTCGACCGGCCTCGTCGACACGGCGCCGCCGAAGCCGATCCTCCGGATCGTCTTCCCCGAGGGCTTCACCCGCACGGAGATGGCCCGCCGCATCGCGGCCGTGAACGAGATCGCGGAGAAGGAGCGCGGGATCTCCCCGTCGCTGCGTCCGAAGGCTTACCTCGAGGCCACTGAGGACGTGCAGGCCCTGCCTGTGGGCTTCAAGAACGACGATCCCCCAAACCTCGAGGGCTTCCTCTTCCCGGCGACCTACGACTTCACGGAGGACACGACGTCCCAGCAGCTCGTCGACGATCAGCTCGAAGCGTTCGAGCGCGCATGGTCGGAGGTCGATCTCGAGTACGCGCGCTCGAAGAACCTGACCCCGTACGACGTGCTCATCATCGCGTCGATGATCGAGAAGGAGGTGCAGGTCCCGCGCGAGCGCGCGCTCGTTGGCGCCGTGATCTACAACCGGCTGCGGGAGGGCATGCCGCTCGGCATCGACGCCACGATCCGTTACGGCTACGGCATCCCGCCGACGCAGGCGATCCTCGAGAGCCAGCTGGAGGCCGACCACCCTTACAACACGCGCAAGCGCGTCGGGCTCCCGCCCACACCGATCTCGAACCCCGGGCTCGCGTCGCTCCAGGCCGCGGCACACCCCGCCGAGGTCGACTACCTCTACTTCGTCCGCAAAGCGGACTGCAAGAGCCACTTCTTCACCTCGAGCGAGGCCGAGTTCCTCGACTACAGCCGGGCCGGGACACGATGCTAGGAGCCACCGGGTCGACGGCGCTCGTCGGCCTGCTCCGTCACCCGCTCAGGGACTCGCTCTCGCCGCGGATGCAGAACGCTGCCTTCGAGGCGGCGGGGCTCGACTGGGCGTACGTCGCGCTGGGCGTCGAGCCCGCACGGCTGGAGGAGGCGGTTGCGGGGCTCGTGGCGCTCGGCTTTCGGGGTGCCAACGTGACCATCCCCCACAAGACCGGGGTGCTCGCCTACTGCGACGAGCTCGACGCCGTGGCGGAGCGCGCCGGCTCGGTCAACACGCTCGTGATCCGCGACGGGCGCGTGCTGGGATCGAGCACCGACGGGCAAGCGGTCACCGACGTCGTCGAGGCCGAGGGCGCGCGGGTGCTCCTGCTCGGCGCCGGCGGGGCGGCGCAGGCGGTGGCGACCGCGCTCGTCGAGGCGGGCTGCGCCTCCCTCCGGGTCGCGTCGCGCTCCCCCGAGCGCGGTCACGGCCTTGCGCTGCGGCTGCGAAACCTCCTTCCTGGACGCGAAGTGGCCGCCGACGAAACGTGGCCGCCGACCGCTGGGGACGCCGATCTCGTCCTCAACGCGACGCCGGTCCGGGACGAGCTCCTGGTCGAACTGGACGGCGTCTCCCAGGTCGTGGACCTCGCCTATCGACCGGAGGGGGACGAGACGGCGCTGATCGCGGCTGCGCGCACGGCGGGCTGTGAGCGCGTGGTGGACGGGCTCGACGTCCTGGTCGGCCAGGGCGCGCTCTCGTTCGAGCGATGGACTGACGTCGCGCCCCCGGTGGAGGTCATGCGAGCGACGGTTCGCGAGCGACCGCCTGCGGCGGCTTAGTCTTCCGGCGTGACGTTGACGCTCACCACCGCGGGGGAGTCGCACGGGCCGGCGCTCGTCGCGATCGTGACCGGGCTCCCCGCGGGGCTCCTGCTCGAGCGGGAGGCGATCGAGGCGGACCTCCGGCGGCGCCAGCAGGGGTACGGCCGCTCGCCGCGCCAGCAGATCGAGACCGACGAGATCGAGGTGCTCGCCGGGCTCCGCCACGGACGGACGCTCGGGACGCCGCTGGCCCTGGTCGTCAGGAACCGCGACCACAAGAACTGGACGTGGGGGATGAGCCCCTGGCCGCCGGAAGGCGATCCCGAAGGGAAGGGCAAGGAAACCGTCACCCTCCCACGGCCCGGCCACGCGGATCTGGCCGGCGTCGTGAAGTACGGGCTCGACGACGTGCGGAATGCGCTCGAGCGGGCGAGCGCGCGACACACGGCGGCGATCGTCGCCGCGGGGGGCGCCGCGAAGGCGCTCCTGCGGGAGATCGGCGTCGAGATCGCGAGCAGCGTCGTCACGCCGGAGCTCGAAGCCCGGATCGACGCGGCACGGGCCGAGCGCGACACCGTCGGCGGGGTCGTCGAGGTGCGCGCCCGCGGCGTGCCGCCCGGCCTGGGCTCCTACGCGACGAAGGAGGAGCGGCTCGACGCCCGGCTCGCCTGGACGCTGATGGGCACGCAGGCGGTGAAGGGCGTCGAGATCGGCGAGGGCTTCGCGCTCGCAGAGCTCCGCGGCTCGGAGGCCCACGACGAGATCCTTCGAGACGCGACCGGCTACCGGCGCGAGACGAACCGGGCCGGGGGAATCGAGGCCGGTGTCTCGAACGGCGAGGAGATCGTCGTGCGAGCCGCGATGAAACCGCTGCCGACGCTGATGAAGCCTCTCCGCTCCGCCGACCTGGAGACGGGGGAGCCGGGCGACGCCCTCGTCGAGCGCTCCGACGTGGCCGCGGTGGAGGCGCTCGCCGTCGTCGCCGAGGCCTGCGTCGCCTTCGAGCTCGCGGGCGCCGCGAGGGAGAAGTTTGGCGGCGACGCCCTCGAGGACTTCGTGGGCGCCTGGCGCGCGTACGTGGAGCGGATCCCCTGGTCGGCGCACTAGGCCGCCATCTCGCGCTGGCCGGCTTCATGGGTGCCGGCAAGTCGACGGTGGGCGCGCGCGTTGCCGAGCGGACGGCGCGGGCGTTCGTCGACCTGGACCGGCTGATCGAGCGACGGCACGGACCGATTCCCGAGCTCTTCGACCGCGGGGAGCCCGAGTTCCGACGGATCGAGGAGGGGCTGCTCGCAGAGGTGCTCGCCGGCCCGGCGTCCGTGATCGCGCTCGGGGGCGGCGCCGTCCTCTCGCCGCTCAACCGCGAGCGCCTGCGCGCCCACGCGTTCACGGTCTACCTCGACGTCGGCGTCGAGACCGCCTGGAAGCGCGTACACGGCTCGGGCCGCCCGCTCGCGCGGCGTGAGGACGACTTCCGGAAGCTCTACGAATCACGCCAGCAGACGTACGCGGAGACGGCCGACGGCGTTGCCGAGGATGCCGACGATGTGGTGCTCGCATCGCTCGGGGTCGCCCTCGGTGGCGTGGCGAGCGCACCGGGCCCGGCCGCGATCCTGGCGGACGAGCGCGTGCTCGAGCTTCATCCCCCGCCGCTCGACGGGCCTCTGCACCGGCTTCCGGCCGGCGAGGGAGCCAAGACTCTCGCGGTCGTAGAGCGGCTCTGGGGCGAGCTTGCCATCGGTCGCGACGGGACGATCGTCGCCTTCGGCGGCGGCTCCATCACGGACGTCGCCGGCTTCGTCGCCGCGACGTACCTGCGCGGCGTTCCGTGGGTCGCGGTGCCGACCACCTTGACGGGCCAGGTCGACGCGGCGCTCGGCGGCAAGACGGGGATCAACACCGCCGACGGCAAGAATCTCGCAGGCGCCTTCCACTTCCCCGAGTCGGTCGTGATCGACCCAGGCGTGCTCGCGACCCTTCCTCCGCAGGAGCGGCGCGCCGGCATGGCCGAGGTGGTGAAGACGGGCCTTCTCGCCGGGAGCCCGTTCTGGGAGCTTCCGGAGCAGGAGATGATCCGCGCCTGCGCCGCCTACAAGGCCGGCGTCGTCCTCTCCGACCCGTACGAGACGGAGGGTCGGCGGGCCTGGCTCAACCTCGGGCACACGTTCGCCCATGCGCTCGAGGCCGGGTCGGGCTACCGCGTCTCCCACGGAGAGGCGGTCGCGCTCGGGCTGCTCGCGGCGCTGCGGCTCTCCGGGCAGCCGGCGGGCCCGGTCGAGGAGCTCCTGCGGCCCGAGCCGGTCGAGGCCGACCTCGACGCAGCCTGGGCCGCGCTGAAGCGGGACAAGAAGGGTGAGGGCGTGTTCGTCCTGCTCGAGGCGCCCGGGAGGCCCGTGGTCACTACCGTGCCGGACCCGGAGGCCCGGGCCGCCCTGGCTGCGCTCGTGCGGCAGTAGACTCGCCGCGTGCAGGTGGCCGTCCTCAACGGCGTCAACCTCGACGTTCTCAGCGATCGCGACCCGGAGCTCTATGGTGGACTTGGCCTCGGAGAGCTGGAGACGCGCATCTACGCCTGGGCCAGAGAGCTCGGTTGCACCGCGCGCTGCTTCCAGACGAATCATGAAGGGCAGTTCGTGGAGTGGTGTCACGACGCAAGCAAGTGGGCTTCCGGCCTGATCGTCAATCCTGGGGCCTGGTCCCACTACAGCTACGCCATCCGCGACGCGCTCGAGCTCTGCTCGGCGCCCGTCGTCGAGGTGCACCTCTCGGATATCGAAAACCGCGAGGAGTGGCGCCGGCATTCCGTCATCGCGGACGTCGTCACCCACCGGATCGTCGGGAAGGGGCCCGAGGGCTACCGCGAGGCGCTGGCCTATTTGAAGGAGCAAGGCTGAGCGAGCGCGTCGCGCGCCTGCGAGCCGAGCTCGACGGTCTCGGCGCCGGGAGCTTCCTCGTCACCAGGCAGGTCGATGTCCGCTATCTCACGGGCTTCGACAGCTCGAACGCCGCGCTCGTCGTCGGCCGCCACCGCCTCGTTCTCGCCACCGACGGGCGCTACGTCGAGGCGGCCCGCGCGCTCGCAGGCGTGGAGGTCGTCCAAGCCCAGAGGGACCTCCTCGGGTGGGTGGGCGCGCGGCTCGGAGAGCTCGCCGCCCCGCCGGTCGCCTTCGAGGCGGACCACGTCACCGTCGCCGGTCATGAGTCCCTCGCCGGCGGTGGTGTCGAGCTCGTGTCCACGGCGGGCGTCGTCGCCGGGCTGCGGGCCGTCAAGGACGACGCCGAGCTCGCAACGATCCGGCGGGCGGCCCGGATCACCGACGCCGCCTACGAGCGGCTTGCGCGGGAGCAGCTCGTCGGCCGCACGGAGGCAGACGTCGCCTGGTGGCTGGAGCAGGTCCTGCGCGATGAGGGTGCCGAGGCGCTGGCCTTCCCGCCGATCGTGGCCGCCGGGCCGAACGCTGCGCTGCCCCACCATCATCCCGGAGGCCGGAAGATCGGCCCGGGGGAGACGGTCATCATCGATGCCGGAGCCCAGGTGGGCGGATACTGCTCCGACTGCACGCGCACCTTCGCCACGGGCCCGCTCCCGGACACCTTGCAGCGCGCGTACGCTCTCTGCCGCTCCGCGCAGGAGAGCGCGCTCGTCGCCGTCCGCGCGGGCGCCGGCGCTCCCGAGCTCGACGCGATCGCGCGCACGAGGATCGAGGAGTCGGGCCTCGCTCCCGTCCTTCACGGGCTCGGCCACGGGGTCGGGCTCGAGGTTCACGAGCAGCCGGTCCTGCGGCCGGAGTCGCCCGATACGCTCGTCGCCGGGAACGTGGTCACGGTCGAGCCCGGCGTCTACCTCGCGGGCGAGGGTGGCGTGCGGATCGAGGATCTCGTCGTCGTAGGCGAGCAGGGCCCCGAAGTGCTGTCGAGCTTCACGAAGGACCTGCTTACCCTCAATTAGACTTTCCCGCCGTGGCCGAGACCGTCTCCACGAACCAGTTCAAGAACGGCATGCACGTCGCGCTCGACGGCCAGGTCTGGCGCATCGTCGAGTTCCAGCACGTCAAGCCCGGCAAGGGCGGCGCGTTCGTGCGCACGAAGCTGAAGAGCGTCGGGTCGGGCGCCGTCGTCGACAAGACGTTCAGGGCCGGCGAGAAGATGCCGCGTATTCGCACCGAGACGAAGAACGTGCAGTACCTCTACGACTCGGGCGACGAGGTGGTCTTCATGGACGAGGAGACCTTCGAGCAGCTGACCCTCCCGCGCGGGGACGTCGAGGAGGAGCTCGACTTCCTCCAGCCTTCGGCGACCGTCCAGATCCTCACCGTCGACGGCCGCCCCGCCGGGGTGCAGCTCCCGGCCTCGGTGGAGCTGGGCGTGACCGAGACCGAGCCCGGGGTCCGCGGAGACACCGTTTCCAACGTGACGAAGCCCGCCACCCTCGAGACCGGCGCCGTCGTGCAGGTCCCGCTCTTCGTCAACGTCGGCGATCGCATCAAGGTCGACACGCGCGAGCGCCGTTACATCTCCCGGGCCTAGAGTGCCCCTCGAGTCGCAGCAGCATCACCCGGAGGAGCACTAATGCCGCAGCTCGTCGACACGACGATTCGGCTCCTCTCTCAGGAGCCGCTGGCGGATCGCGTCTCCGCCTCCGGGCTCTACGAGCTGGCCGCCGAGCTGGACGGTGCCGGCTTCGCCTGCCTGGAGGTCTCGGGCGGCGGGTGTTTCGACAGCGCGGTTCGGCGCGGCGTCGAGAGCCCATGGGAGCGCATCCGTGCGATCCGCGCCCGCTGCTCGACACCCCTTGGGATGGCGGTGCGCGGACGCTTCCTGGTGGGCGCCCGGCCGGTCTCCGGTGACATCGTCCGCCGCTTCGTCGCCAGCGCGGCCGGGAGCGGGATCGACGTTTTCCGACTGCACGATCCGCTGAACGACCTCGCGAACCTCCGGGAGGCCGCAGACGCCATCCGTGATGCCGGGAAGGAGCTCTCCGTCGGGCTCGTCCACAGCCCGGGTCCAACCGGGGAGACCGAGGTGCTCCTCGAGCGGGCGCATCAGCTCGACGAGCTCGGGGCGGCGCGAGTTCTGATCCACGATCCGGCGAGCTCGCTCGACCCCGCCAAGGCGCGAGAGCTCGTGGAGCGCGTGAGAGAGGCGAGCGGCCTTCCCGTCGGGCTTCACTGCCAGGGCGCCGGCGGCGTCGGGTTGGCGGCGGCGATCGAGGCGGTCCGCGCCGGCGCCGAACGGATCGCGGTCGCCCTCTACCCGATCGCGCTGTCCCTCCATCGCGTCTCCGCGGAGGCGCTCACGCAGTCGCTCGCCGGCGTCGAGCTCGACACCGGCGTCGACCTCGAGCGGCTCTGGCGCGCGTCGGAGCTCGTGGACGAGGCCCTCGGCGACGAGCCTGTGCCCCCCTTGTCGCCCCGCGTCGCCGTGCGAGCTGCCGAGTACACGCTCCCCGCCGGCCTGGTTGCGGAGCTCGAGATGCGGCTGCGAGAGCACGACGCCGCAGACCGGCTGGACGAGGTGCTCGAGGAGCTGACGAGGATCCGGCGCGAGTGCGGCTGGCCACCGCTGGCCTCGCCGATCGGGCAGGTGCTCGGGTCGCAGGCGCTTCTCCACGTCCTCGCCGCCCAGCGGTGGCGCTTCGTCGTCGACGAGCTCCGGGATCTCGTGGAAGGCCGCTACGGGACCCCGCCCGCGGAGATCGACCCGACGGTCACGCGCGCGGTGCAGCTGCTCGGCGACGGCCTCGAGCCGGCCGAGGAGCCGCCGGAGGCCCTGGAGGAGCTCCGCGAGGACGCGAAAGGGCTCGCGTCCAGCGAAGAGGAGCTGCTGCTGCTTGCGCTCTACGGTGACGACGCCGAGCCGCTGTTGCGATCGGTGCGCGGGCGCGGCCGCCGGGACGAGTCCGAGACGGGCGGTCTGGCGCCGGGCGAGGCGGAGCGGCTGCGGGAGATCATCAAGGTCGTGCAGGAGTCCGGGATCGGCGAGGTGACGATCGAGGAGGGCGAGATGCGCGTCACCGTCCGCCGGACGGACGAGCGCGCCGACGCCTCGGTCGTGGCCGCGCCCGTGCCGACCGCCCCGGTGCACGAGGAGCCCGAGGGCGCGACCGAGCCGCTCAGCAACGACGTGATCAGGATCGAATCGCCGATGGTGGGAACGTTCTACCGGGCTCCTCAGCCCGGCGCCGACCCGTTCGTCGAGGAGGGCGACACGGTCGAGAGCGGGCAGACGCTCTGCATCCTCGAGGCGATGAAGCTCATGAACGAGGTCAAGGCCGAGTCCGAGGGCGTCGTCAGGCGGGTCTGCGTCGAGAACGCGGCTCCGGTGCAGTACGGCGACCTGCTGTTCGAGCTCGAGCCGCTGAACGGCCGGCCGCTCGACGCGCTCTAGTGTCGGCGAGCCCCCGGCCCGTCTCCTCGGTTCCTCATCTACTAGGGGCACCCCTCTCCCACCACCCGCTTTCGAGCGTAACGCCGACGACCGCGCGCGTGGTGCGCAGAAAGCGCCGGAAGTGGAGCAGAAGAGCGACGATTTCGACGCGAGGCCGATGTTTCGCCGCGTCCTGATCGCCAACCGCGGCGAAGTGGCCGTACGTCTCGTCAGAGCCTGCCACGAGCTCGGGATCGAGGCGGTCGCCGTCTACTCGACCGCCGACCGCGACTCGCTTCACGTCCGGCTCGCGGACGAGAGCGTCCACATCGGGCCCCCGCCGGCGGCCGAGAGCTATCTCAACATTCCGTCCCTCGTCGCCGCGGCCACCACGACCGGCTGCGAGGCCGTCCACCCGGGCTGGGGCTTCCTCGCCGAGCGGGCGGAGTTCGCCGCTGCGTGCGAGGACAACGACCTCGTCTTCGTCGGGCCCCGCCCGGAGTCGATCGAGATCATGGGCGACAAGGTGCGAGCGAAGCGGACCGCCGCCGATGCGGGGCTCCCGCTCGTCCCGGGCTCGAACGGGGTCGCAAGCCTCGACCAGGCCCGTGCGCTGGCGGTCGAGGTCGGCTTTCCCCTCCTTCTGAAGGCCTCCGCGGGCGGCGGGGGGAGGGGCATGCGACTCGTCGCCGACCCGGACGAGCTCGAGTCCGCCTACCAGACCGCCACCGCCGAGGCGGAGGCCGCCTTCGCGGACGGGTCCCTCTACGTCGAGCGCGCCATCGTCGGCGCGCGGCACGTCGAGATCCAGGTGCTCGGAGACGGCGACGGCGGGACGCTGACGCTGGGAGAGCGCGACTGCTCGATCCAGCGCCGCCATCAGAAGCTCGTGGAGGAGGGCCCGTCCCCAGCGGTTACGGCGGAGCTGCGGGCCGCGATGGAGGAGGCGGCAGGCCGGGCCACCAGCGAGCTGCGCTACCGCGGAGCCGGCACGATCGAGTTCCTGCTGGACTCGGAGGGCCGGTTCTACTTCATCGAGATGAACACGCGGCTCCAGGTCGAGCACCCCGTGACCGAGCTCGTGACCGGGATCGACCTCGCCCAGGCCCAGCTTCGCATCGCGGCCGGCGAAGGCCTGCCGCAGACGGGTCGCGCCGAGCTGCGCGGACACGCGATCGAGCTCAGGATCAACGCGGAGGATCCCGCGCGCGACTTCCGTCCCGCTCCCGGGACGGTGACTCGATTTCGGCCGCCGCTCGGCCCAGGGGTCCGCGTGGACACGCACGTCGTCGACGGCTACGCGATTCCGCCTTTCTACGACTCCCTGGTCGCCAAGGTGCTCGTCTGGGCGGAGGACCGTCCGGCCGCGGTCCGCCGGGCACGCCGAGCGCTGACAGAATTCGAGCTCGAGGGAGTCCCAACGACCCGAGAGCTGGCGATCGACATCCTGGAGAGCGAGCCGTTCACGAGCGGGCAGTACACGACCGCCTTCATCGCCGAGGTCGGTCCCTCGCTCCCCTCGCTCGCGGCGGAGGGGGCATGACGAGCCGCCGGGCCGCGCGCCGGACGGCGCTTGAGCTCCTCTACCAGTGGGACCTCACCGGGCAGCCGCTCGTGAGCCTCCACGACGGCGACGTCGACCCCTTTGCCTTGGAGCTCGCCGAGGGCGTCGCCGCTCACGCCAACGAGCTCGACGCGCGCATCACGGCCGCGTCGGACGAGTGGACGGCCGACCGTCTGGGCGTCGTCGAGCGGAACGTCGTTCGCATGGGGCTCTTCGAGCTCGAGCGGGGAGACGTGCCCGTCGAGGTGGCGATCGACGAGGCGGTCTCGCTTGCCAAGCGCTACGCGAGCGTGGACGCAGGCCGCCTGGTGAACGGCATCCTGGGCCGGCTCGCCCGGGAGGCGCAGCAAACGTGAGCGAGCCCGACGCCGTAGCCCGGCTTCAGGATCTCCTCGAGAAGGTCGAGTCGGCCCGGGAGCAGCTCGAGAGCGCCGACGACCCCGAGCGGGCCGTGCAGATCTTGCAGGAGCTGGCCGACCTGGCCAAGGAGGTGCAGGCGGAGGTGGAGCACGCGCGGAAGGAGGCCGATGCGTCGGCCTGAGAACCTGCGCGGGCTGATCGAGGGCTTTCTCGCCGAGCTGCCCTTCGCGGACGAGCTGGGGCGGCTGGAGGAGGCGCTTCGGTACTCGTTGCTCGGTGGGGGGAAGCGCATTCGTCCGGTGCTGTGCCTGGCCACCGGCGAGGCGCTGGGGCGAGATCCGGTCGAGCTTCTGCCTGCGGGCTGCTCGCTCGAGCTTGTGCACACCTTCAGCCTGGTGCACGACGACCTGCCGGCCCTCGACGACGACGATCTCCGACGTGGGCAGCCGAGCTCGCACGTTCGCTTCGGCGAGGACGTCGCCATCCTCGCCGGCGACGCGCTGCTGGCCGAGGCGTTCCGCCTCGCGCTTCGCTATCCGACGCCCGCCGTCGCCCGCGAGGTCGCCGAAGCGACGGTCGGCATGATCGGAGGCCAGTACCTGGACGTCACCATCGACGGCGGCCTGGACGGCGACGGCCTCAGGCGGCTCCACGCTCTCAAGACCGGCCGCCTGCTCCGCGCAGGCGTGACCACCGCGACGGCCGTTGCCGGGCTCTCGGAGGCCGAGCGGGAGCCATGGCGTGCGTTCGGGGACGAGCTCGGCGTTCTCTTCCAGATCGTCGACGACATCCTCGACGCGACCGGCACCGCGGAGGAGCTCGGGAAGACCCCGGGGAAGGACGAGGCGGCGGGCAAGGTCACCTACGTGTCCCTGCACGGCGTCGAGCAGGCGCGTGAGCTGGCGGACGAGGCGCGAGCGCGTGTCGCGGAGCGGCTCGCGAGCCTGACTGCCGACACCACGGTCCTGGCGGAGCTCGTCGACACCATCCGCGACCGCTCCGGCTGATGCTCCATCGGCCCTCCCCCGAAGGCACGATCGTCATCGGCCAGCCCGCTCACGCCTGGGTGTCTGGCCAGATCGCCCGCGCCTGGGGGGAGCCGTTCGAGCCATGGGAGGAGGTGTGCCTCGGCGCCGAGCAGCACGACATCGCCTGGGTCGGCTGGGAACGCTCGCCGGAGCGCGACCCGGAGACGGGGCTGCCCTACACGTTCTCGGCGCTGCCGCGCCTTCGGCGCCTGGAGCTCTGGTCCGGAGCCGCAGCCCAGCTCCTGCCGCAGTCGCGCTACGCGGCGCTGCTCGTCTCCCTGCACGGCACCCTGCTCGTGGAGCGCTTCCCTCCGAGCGGCGACGCGGACGTGCAGCAGGCGCTCACCGCGTACCTGGAGCGGGAGCGGGAGTTTCAAGCCCGCCTCCTCGAGTCGCTCCGCGGCGACCCACGCTACGCAGCACACGCGTCGGCCGAGGCCATGGAGAGAAACCGCGAGCTGATCTTCGCCTGGGACGGCCTCTCTCTCGCCGTCCTGCACGGCGTGACGAAGGAGCGGACGGCGGCCGGCCACACGCTGACGCCGGTGGCCGGGGATCCCTCGGAGGTCTTCGTCTCGCCATGGCCTTTCCGAGCGGACGGCGTCACCCTCGCCTGCGAGGGCCGCCTGCTCACGGAGACGTACGCGAGCGAAAGCGATCTGCGCCGAGGCGTGGCGAAGGCACCGTGGCGGACGATCGTGACGAGGCTCGTGCCCGCATGAGCGGGATCACGGCGGCCGAGCTCGCTGCGCCTCGGCCCGGTCGAGCCCGTGGCGCTCTACCGGGGGCTCATTCGTGACAGTTCGCCGGCAGGGTGACGGGGTACGCTCTCCCGCATGGCTGGAAAGAAGCGCCTGGACGTGCTGCTCGTCGAGCGCGGGCTGGCGGCGAGCCGCTCGCAGGCGCAGGCGCTCGTCCTGGCGGGCCGCGTCAAGGGACACTCCAAGGCAGGCGAGCAGGTCGACGACGCGACCGTGCTCGAGGTCGAGGAAGGCGCGCGCTTCGTCTCGCGCGGCGGCGAGAAGCTTGCCGGGGCCCTCCGTGCGCTCGCGATCGACGTCACGGGCGAGGACTGCCTCGACGTCGGCGCCTCGACGGGCGGCTTCACCGACTGCCTGCTCCAGGCGGGCGCCGCGCGCGTGATCGCGCTCGACGTCGGCTACGGGCAGCTTCATCCAAGGCTCCGCGAGGATCATCGCGTGACCGTCCTCGAGCGCACGAACGTGCGCGACCTCCGCTGCGAGGAGCTGCCCTTCCGGCCGACGTTCCTCGTCTGCGACGTCTCCTTCATCGGTCTCGCCAAGGCGCTGCCGCCGGCGCTCGCCTGTGCTGGGCCCGGCTGGCGTGCGCTCGTCCTCGTCAAGCCGCAGTTCGAGGCCGGCCCGGCCGACGTCGGCAAAGGCGGCGTCGTCCGCGACCCGGAGGTGCACCGGCGCGTGCTCGACGACGTGCTCGCCAGCGCTCCTCGGTGGGGCGCCCAGGCACTCGACGTGGCGCCGTCGCCGCTCCGCGGGCCGAAGGGGAACCAGGAGTTCTTCGTCCATCTCGCCGCCGCGGCGGGGGATTCGTGACCGAGCCGGCGCGCAGGATCGCGGTCATGGCCACACCCGGACGGGCCGACGTGGTAGCCCGGGCCCGGCAGCGCGTCGAGGAGCAGGCGGCCGCGGCCGGCGTGGAGATCGGGGCTCCGGAGGACGAGGGCCTCGACCTCGTGGTCGTGCTCGGCGGGGACGGCACCATGCTGCGCGCGCTGCGAGCCACGCTGGGGAGCGGGACGCCGGTGTTCGGGATCAACTTCGGCCGGGTCGGATTCCTCACGACCGTGGACGGCGGCGAGCTCGAGGCCGCGCTGGGGCGGGCGCTTGCGGGGGAGATCCGCGTGGTCGACCTCTGCACGCTGGAGGCGCGCCTGGACGGTGAGACCCAGGCGGCGGTGAACGACGTCGTCGTCACGAGCTCGCGTCCCGGGCGCATGGTCAACCTCGGTTGGGAGGTGGCCGGCGAGAACCTCGGCGACCAGCCCTGCGATGGGATGATCTGCTGCACCCCGTCGGGATCGACCGCGTACAACCTCTCGAACGGCGGGCCAGTGCTGATGTGGGGGCTCGAGGCGATGGCGATGACCTTCGTGGCGCCGCATTCGCTCCGCGCTCGGGCGCTGGTCGTCCCCCGCGGTCTCGACCTCCGGATCACGAACCGCTCGAAGGAGCTGCCGGTCACGGTGCTGGTGGACGGCCACGCCGTGGGCGAGCTCCAGCGGGGCGGCGAGATCGCGGCAACGGTCGGGCCCGATCGCTGCCGCCTCGCGGTGCTTCCCGAGGTCACGTTCTTCACGCGCTACCACGAAGTGTTCCCGTAGGAGCCGCCCTGCTCCGTCGCCTCCGCATCGAGAGCTTCGTCCTCATCCGTGAGGCCGACCTCGGGTTCGCGCCCGGCCTCAACGCCGTCACCGGGGAGACGGGCGCCGGCAAGACGATCCTCGCCCAGGCCGTCGGACTGCTCCTGGGCGCTCCCGGTGACGCGGCGTACCTCGGCCCCGGCGCCGAGGAGGCCTACGTCGAAGCCGAGCTCGACCTGCCCGAGGGGATCCTCGACGAGCCCGGGCTCGAGGCGATCGCCGAGCTGCGTCCTGCGGGCGAAGAAGGCCTCGTGGCCGCGCGCCGCGTCTTCGCCGACGGCCGCACGCGCGCGTACGCTTGGGGACGCGCGGTCCCGCGCGAGGATCTGGCGGCGCTCGTTGAGCAGCTTCTCGCGATGTCGGGCCAGTTCGAGCAGCGCCGGCTGGCGCGACCCTCGCACCAGCTCGACGTCCTCGATGCGTTCGTCGGGGACGCACAGCTTCGGCGCCGGCTCGACCTCCGGCGGGCCTGGCGGGAGCTGCTCGCAGCCCGCCGCCGCCGCGAGGAGCTCGCCGGCGCCGCGTCCGGCCGCGCGCAGCAGCTCGCCGAGCTCGGCGAGCTGGTCGCGCGCACCGAGGGCATGGAGGCGGGCGACGAGGAGCGGCTGCTCGCCGAGCGCGCGCGGCTCCGGAACGTCACGGAGCTCGCCGGGGCGGCCGAGGCCGGCATCGACGCGCTCGATCCCCAGCACGGGGACGAGCGCGGCGCGGCCGCGCGGATGGCCGAGGCCGTGAGGGCGCTCGAGGCCGTGGCCCCGCTTGCGCCGGAGCTGGGCGAGGTCGCCGCCGACCTGGCCGACGCCGAGGTTCGCATGCGGGAGGGCGCCTCGACGCTCCACGCCTTTCTCGCCTCTCTCGAGGCCGAGCCCGGTCGTCTGGACGCGGTCGAGGCGGAGCTCGAGCGGATCTCGGAAGCGCGACGTCGCTTCGGCGCCGTCGACACGGACGAGCTGCTCGCCCGCGCGGCGGCAGCCCGGGTCGAGCTGGCGCAGGTCGAAGCAGGCGCCGATCCGCTGGAGGAGGCCGAGCGTGCGCTCGCCGAGGCCGAGCAGCGGGCTGAGGAGATCGGCGCCGCTCTCTCGGCGGCGCGAGCCCAGGCGGCGGAGGCGTTCGCCGAGGCCGTCGCCGAGGAGCTCCGAGGTCTCGGGATGGGCGACGGCGAGTTCCGAGTCGAGCTCGCCCCGCGCGAGCCGGGCCCGGCTGGGCGCGACGGCGTCTCGTTCCTCGTGCGCCCGAATCCCGGCCTCCCGTTTGCGCCGGCCGCCGTGACCGCCTCCGGTGGCGAGCTCTCCCGGATCGCGCTGGCGCTTCGGGCCGTCGCCCACGCCTCGGCCGGGGAGCCGACGGTGGTCTTCGACGAGATCGACGCTGGCATCGGCGGCTCGACGGCCCACGCAGTCGCTGATGCACTCGCGCGCCTCGCCGCCCGAGCACAGCTCCTGACGATCACGCACCTGCCACAGATCGCCAGCGTCGCCGAGGCGCACTTCCGGGTCGAGAAGATCCCGGGCGATCCGACGCACACGCGGATCGAGCGGCTGTCGAGCTCGGAGCGGAAGGACGAGCTGGAACGTATGCTGGGCGGTGCCGAGTTCCTCTCCACGGTGCGCCGCAGTTGACGTACGTCGAGTTCATCGGGACCGCGAGGCTGGACAAGCGGACGAAGCGCCTCGTCAAGCGCGTCGGCCCCGATGACATCGCCATCATCGACCACCCGAACCTCGACCTGATCTCGGCCGAGGAGCTACTCGAGAGCGGCGTGCGCGTGGTAGTGAACGTCTCTTCGTCCTCGACCGGCGACTACCCGAACGCCGGGCCACTCGCGCTCGTCGAGGGCGGCGTCTGCCTGATCGACGCGCCCGGCGCGGAACTCTTCGATGAGGTGAAGGACGGGGAGCCCCTGGTCGTCCGCGGCTCCAGCGTCTTCCGCAACGGCTCGCGCCTCGTGGCCGGACGCGAGCGCGGCGTCGACGAGCTCGCGCGCGACCTCGCCGACCAGCGCGGCCGCGTCAGCGAGGCGCTCGAGGCGTTCGCCGAGAACACGCTCCTGCACCTGCGCGAGGAGACCGCGATCCTGTCCGAGGGCGTGCAGATGCCGCAGCTGCGGACGCGCTTCCGCGACCGGCACGCGCTCGTCGTCGCGCGGAGCGCGGACACGAAGCGCGACCTCTCCATCGTCGCCCCGTACATCGGCGACTTCAAGCCCGTCCTCATCGGCGTCGACGGCGGAGCCGACGCGCTCGCGGCGGCGGGCTACAGGCCCGACGTGATCGTCGGGGACATGGACTCGGTCAGCGACAAGACGCTGCTCTCCGGGGCGGAGCTCGTCGTCCACGCCTATGCGGACGGCCGGGCGCCGGGCCGCGACCGCCTCGACCGGCTCGGCCTCTCCTCGACCGTTCTTCCGACGCCGGGGCTCTCCGAGGACGCAGCGATGCTCCTCGCCTACGAGAAGGGCGCCGAGCTGATCGTCGCCGTCGGAACGCGCTTCAACGTGATCGAGTTCCTGGAGCGCAACCGGGCCGGGATGGCGTCTACCTTCCTCACGCGCCTCAAGGTCGGCGAGAAGCTCGTAGACGCCCGAGGCGTGTCGAGGCTCTTCCGCCCGCGTGTCGGCGCGGGCATGGTGATCGCCTTCGTCTTCGCGGCGCTCGCAGTGGTCACGGCCGTGCTGATCGCCTCACCCGAGCTACGAGATCTCGTCACTACGCTCGTCGAGCGCCTGCGGTCGCTCGTCGGGATCGAATGAGAGCCCGCTTCGGACTGACGCCTCGCCGGCTCAGGGACGTCGTCCGGGACCGGGCTCAGAGCCTGATCGAGGCGACGGGCGAGCTCCAGTCGGATCGACGCGAGGTCTGGGCGCTCATCGCCGAGCCGTACCACCTCCCCGACTGGTGGCCGGCCTACACCGGGGTCAAGCCCGACCGACGCGGGCTCGCCGAGAACGCGCGCTGGCACGTGATCAGGAATACCGCCCCGGGCTTCCTCCGCCGGCCGGAGGGCGAGGGGCTGATCGTGATCACGAAGGTCTTGGAGGGCTGGGAGCTGCGCTGGCAGGACCTGAAGCAGGGCATCGAGTCCGGCATACTCCTCGACAACGCCGGCACGGGCCGCACGCGTGTGACCACGTTCGTCTCCGGCTCGTGGCCGCGCCTGGTCTCCGAGGGCGCCCGCGGCCTTCCGGAGACCGCGCTCACCCGTCTGCGCGACCTCTGTCAGACCGCCGCCTCCCTCTAGGCCACGGGTACCCTCCCCGAGGATGTTTGGCCTCCGCTACCACGTGGCCTCGCTGGCCGCCGTCTTCGTCGCGCTCGCCGTGGGAATCCTTCTCGGCGTCGCCGTCTCGGGCAAGGTGACCGACGTCGGCGAGGAGGCCGAGCTCCAGAACCTCCGCGACGACAACGAGCAGCTCCAGCAGGAGGCGGAGGCGGCCCGGGCTCAGGCGGAGGCCGCGACCGCCCAGGGCGAGGGCGCGAGCGAGCTGTTCGGGCGCGCCTATCCGACGCTCATGGACGGTCGGCTCGAGGGCAAGAACGTGGCAGTCGTCTTCCTCGGGCCTGTCGACGGCAGCGTGCGCGCGGAGGTCGAGGGCGCGCTCGCCGACGCCGACGGAGGCGCACCGGCCAGCGTCGTCGGACTGGACGTCCCCGTGAACGGCCCCGATCTTCAGGCGGCGCTCGAGGACGACGAGATCCTCGCCGCGTACGTCGACGAGGGAGGGGATTTCTCGGACCTCGGGCGGGAGCTCGGCCGCGAGCTCGTCGAAGCGGAGGAGACTCCGCTCTGGGATGCCCTGGCGACGAGGTTGGTGGAGGAGCGCTCCGGCACGATCGCGAACCCGATGGACTCGGTGGTCGTCGTCCTCAACTGGACGCCGCCGGAAGATGCCGAAGAGGAGGACGCGGCCGCCGCGAGCGAGGCGACCTCCTCCCTGTTCGACGGACTTGTGGGCGGCCTCGACGGAACGAGCGTGCCCGTCGTCGGCGTCGCGGCGGCGGGCGATTCGGAAGACGTGATTGGCTTCTATCGGGATCGTGGCCTCTCCAGCGTCGACGACATCGACACGCTGGAGGGGCGGCTTGCGCTTGTTCTCCTGCTGTCCGGCGCCGAGCCGGGCCACTACGGCGTTCGGGACACCGCCATCGATGGCGTCGTCCCGCCGATCGAGCCCGTGACGACCGAGGGTGAGTAGCTCTCCACGGCTCGACGGACTGACGATCCTCGTCCCGACACGGAACGAGGAGGAGCGGATCGGGGACACGGTCGCCGCCCTCAAGCACGACTTTCCGGAGGCGGAGGTGCTCGTCCTCGACGGGCGCTCTCGGGATCGCACCGCGGCGCGAGCGGAGTCGGCCGGCGCCACGGTCCTCCGCGTCGAGCGCCTCGGAAAGGGCGAGTCGCTCTCGGCCGGCGAGCGGGCCGCGCCCCCGGGCCCGCTGCTCCTCGTCGACGCCGATCTCCGGGGCTCGCTCCTCCCGCTCACGGCGAGCAGCGCAGACCTCGCCGTCGCCGCCTTCGGCCGGCGGGTAGGAGGAGGCTTCGGGATCGCCAAGCGCGTCGGCAGGGGGCTCGTCCAGCTTCGCACCGGCGTGTCGCCGCGCGAGCCGCTCTCGGGCCAGCGGCTTGTCAGTCCGCGCGCCCGCGAAGTGTGCTTCCCGCTCGCGCCGGGCTTCGGCTGCGAGGTGCGGATGACGATCGACGCGCTTCGGGCGGGTCTTACGCTCGAGGAGGTCGAGCTGGATCTCGACCACCGGGCGACGCACCGTGACGCCGCGGGCTTCCGCCATCGGGGCCGTCAGCTCCTCGACGCGCTGCTCGCAGCGGGCCCGCTCGCTGTGAACTACCGCGGCCGCCGCCTGCCCCTGGTGGGCTGGACGACCTTCAACCCAAGTGATCCCGGAATTTGGCTCGTCACGCTCTTCGGCGTTCTCGACGACGCGTTCGGCGGGGAGGAGCGCGGCTTTCGCGAGCACCTGCGCGCGCGCAGTACGACCGGCGTCCTGAAGGCCGTCGGCATCCCCCTGGTCGGGCTCTGGCGGACCCGCAGCGTGAGCGGCGCCCTGCTCTTCGCCCTCTCCGCGAATCTCCTCAACCAGCTCGACACGCGACCGGGGCGGTGCCTGAAGGTGTACCTCCTCGCTGCCGTGCCGCTCGGCGCGCCGATTGGAAGGGCCGTCCTGCTTCTTCCTTACGATCTGCGCGAGAGGGTCATGCTAGGGGATGCGGGATCGAATGCGTTCGGCGCCATGCTAGGGTTGAAGTCCGTGGACTCCTTCCACGGATGGACACGGTGGGCCGCGATCGGAGCGCTCGCGGGCCTCAACCTCCTCGGAGAACGAACGTCGATCGGCCGCCTGATCGAGCGAGCTTCCGTGCTGCGTGAGCTCGACGGGCTAGGGCGCCTCCGATGAGGGAGCGCCCGACGAAGTACGTCTTCGTCACCGGCGGCGTGGTCTCGTCACTCGGGAAGGGGATCAGCGCAGCGTCGCTGGGCCGGCTGCTGAAGGCGCGCGGCCTCCAGGTCCAGGTGCAGAAGTTCGACCCGTACCTGAACGTCGATCCGGGGACGATGAGCCCGTTCCAGCACGGCGAGGTCTACGTGACGGAGGACGGGGCCGAGACCGACCTCGACATCGGACACTACGAGCGCTTCGTCGATGAGAACCTCTCGCGCAACGCAAACCACACCTCGGGATCGATCTGGTACGCGGTCATCCGCAAGGAGCGGAAGGGCGAGTACCTGGGCTCGACCGTCCAGGTGATCCCGCATATCACGAATGAGATCAAGGCCCGCATCCGACGCGTCGCGGACGTCAGCGACACGGACGTCGTCATCTCGGAGATCGGGGGGACGGTGGGGGACATCGAGTCGCTGCCGTTTCTCGAGGCGATCCGCCAGTTTCGTCGTGAGGTTGGCCCCGAGAATGTCGTCTATCTCCACGTCACCCTCGTGCCGTTCATCGAGACCGCGGGCGAACTGAAGACGAAGCCCACCCAGCACTCGGTCAACGAGTTGCGGCGCATCGGTATCCACCCCGACGTCGTCATCTGCCGGTCGAAGGACCGGCTCTCCCGCGACATCCGCGAGAAGATCGCACTCTTCGCCGACGTCGACCCGGAAGCGGTGGTCGCCAACGAGGACGTGAGCGACGTCTACCTCGTCCCGCAGGCGCTCCATGAGGAGGGCCTCGACTCGCTTGTCGTCCGCAAGCTCGGACTGCCCGACGTCGAGCCGGAGCTGGGCGAGTGGAACGAGCTGGCGGCGCAGATCGGCCGGCGAAGCGGCGAGATCGAGATCGCCCTCGTGGGCAAGTACGTGAAGCTCCACGACGCGTACCTCTCCGTCCACGAGGCGCTCAAGCATTCGGGCATCCACCACGGGGTGGGCGTCAACGTCCGCTGGTTCGACGCCGAGGGCATGAGCCTCGAGGAGGCCGCCGCCGAGCTCGAGGACGTCGACGGCGTGCTCGTCCCAGGTGGGTTCGGCTCTCGTGGTTGGGAGGGGAAGATCACCGCGTGCCGGGTCGCCCGTGAGCACGGGATCCCGTACCTCGGCATCTGTCTCGGGATGCAGGTGGCGGTTTCGGAGTTCGCCCGCCACGTCTGCGGCCTCGACGGCGCCAACTCGACGGAGATGGACCCGGAGACGCCGTACGCGGTCATCGACCTCCTGCCCGAGCAAAAGGAGATCGAGGACCTCGGCGGGACGATGCGCCTCGGCGCCGACGCGGTCGACCTCGTCGAGGGTACGAAGGCGCAGGCCGCCTACGGCGACCTCGTCATCCACGAGCGCCACCGGCATCGCTACGAGGTGAACAACCACTTCCGCCCGCTGCTCGTGGAGCAAGGCCTCGTCGTCTCGGGCACGTTCCAGGCCGGAAGGCTGGTGGAGGTCGTCGAGCTCCCCGACCACCCGTGGTTCGTCGCGAGCCAGTTCCACCCGGAGTTCAAGTCGCGCCCAACCCGTCCCGCGCCGCTGTTCCGCGACTTCGTCGGCGCGGCGCTCGCGCGCGCCCGCGAACGAGGCCGCGTGGCCGAGGCTGCGAGTCGCTAGCTCCGCGCTGGGGCACCCCGGCCCACCACCCGCTTTCGAGCGTAACGTCGAAATCCGCGCCGGTGGGAAACGAAACCGTGACGGAAATGCGCCGGTTTGCCCCCAGGCGGGCCCTAGAATCGACTCGTGACGACGACCTGGGCCTCCGACGTCCTCCCGCTCTTTCTGGAGCTGGCGGCCATTCCGAGCCCGTCGGGGGAGGAGGCGGCCGTCGCCGAGCGGGTGCGCGCCTACCTGCGCGATCTGGGCGTCGAGGCAGACGCCGACTCCGCAGGCAATCTCCTCGCACGTCTGCCCGCGGCCGAAGGCGAGACCGGGGAGCCGGTCTTTCTCTGCGCGCATCTCGACACGGTGCCGGCCTCCGGGCCGATCGAGCCGGTTGTCACGGACGGAGTCGTCACGAACGGGGCGGGAACGATCCTGGGAGCCGACGACAAGGCGGCGGTTGCGGTGCTGCTCGAGGCCGCACGGCTCATCCTCGCCGAGGGGCGCCGGCACGCCGGCATCGAGCTGCTCTTCACCACCAGGGAAGAAACCGGTCTCGAG
The DNA here is from genome assembly GCA_963838795.1 of uncultured Actinomycetes bacterium. Lineage (GTDB taxonomy): Bacteria > Actinomycetota > Thermoleophilia > Gaiellales > Gaiellaceae > JAIBJN01. Next base: position 94,557 of record CAWISL010000018.1, on the reverse strand, counting down.
GGCGCTTTCGCGTTCGACGTGTCGCGGCTCGAGGCTCGACTCGGCTTCGTCTATGACTACTCGGGCGCCGTCGGCGAGGTGGTCGTCGCGGCTCCCTCTGGCCGGGCGATCGACGTCCTCTTCACGGGGCGCCCGGCGCACGCCGGGATCAACCCCGAGGACGGCCGCTCGGCGATCGTCGCGGCCGCTCGGGCCATCTCGGATCTCCGCCTCGGTCGCATCGACGACGAGACGACCGCGAACGTGGGCCTGATTTCGGGGGGAACCGCACCGAACGTCGTGCCCGCGAGCTGCCGGCTCGCGGTCGATGCTCGGTCCCGCGACGAGCGCAAGCTCGCGGAGCTCGTGCAGGAGCTGCTGGACTCGTTCGCATTCGCCGCCGCGGTTTCCGAGTGCGAGGTCGAGACGACGGTCGAGGACAAGTACAGAGGCTATCGCCTGGCGCCCGACGATCCGGCGCTCGCCCTCGCGCGGAGCGCGCTCGAGCGCGCCGGCTTCGAGCCGAAGGAGGTCGAGGTCGGGGGCGGCGCCGACGCGAACGTCTTCAACGAACGCGGCCTCCACTGCGCGAACGTCGCCAACGGGATGGCCAACGTCCACACGGCCGAGGAGGCGATTGCGGTTGCCGACCTGGAGGCGATGGTGGCCGTCACGCTCGAGTTGATCGCCGCGGCTCGAGAGGCGTAGATGCCGGTCTCGCTTCGGCGGGGGAGCGTGACCGCGATCGTGGAGCGGCACGACGGCCTCGTCCGCCTCGAGGTGGATGGACACGCTTGCGTCGCGTATCCAGCCCTGACCGGCCCGATCGCGCTCGGGGATGACGTGCTCGTCAACGTCCAGGCGGTCGAGCTCGGCCTCGGCACAGGAGGCTACGACATCCTGCATGCGAACTTGACCCGCGGGCTGGGCCTGGCCGCAGACGAGGGCGCTCACGTCATGAAGCTGCCGTACACGCCGCTCCAGCACGCCGTTCGCCATGTCGAGGAGTCGTGGGCCGAGGAGCCGGTCGCTGATCTGGCCGGCCTCCCGGTCGTCTGCTGCTCGCTGCACAGCCAGGTTGCGCCGGCTTGCGCCGGGCTCGGAGGGGAGCTCCGCGTCGCGTACCTCCAGCTGGGCGGTGGGGCGTTGCCGGTGTCGTTCTCCGACACCGTGCGCGCGCTCCGCCACGACGGCTTTCTGCGGAGGACGGTGGCGGTCGGGCCCTGCGTCGCAGGAGAGCTCGCGGCTGTCTCTGTCGCGTCCGCGCTGGTGGCATCGGCAGCCGAAGGCATGGACGCGGTCGTGTGCTCCATCGGCCCCGGGGTCGTCGGCACGGGCTCCCGCTTCGGGCACGGCGCTCTGGCGGCTGCCGATTCTGCGAACGCCGCCAACGCTCTCGGAGGCGCGCCGGTGCTCGCCCCGCGGGTCTCGGCGGCCGACGAGCGCGAGCGGCACCGAGGTCTCTCGCACCACACGCTGGCCGTGCTCGACCTTGTTCAGGGGCCCGTCAAGGTTGCCTGGCCTGCAGGCCTCGACGTTCCCGCCGAGCTCGGTCCCGTCGAGGTCGTGGATGCGTCGCCCTGGCGCGCTGCCTGCGAGGGGCTTCCGCTCTCACACATGGGCCGGGGCCCCGACGAGGAGCCCTGGTTCTTCGCAGCGGCGTTCGCCGCCGGTCAGCTGGCACGCTCGCTCGTCCACTGAGCCGGAAGAACTCCGTGCAAATGAGGCCATCCGGCCACCGTCGTTCGGCTATCGTTCGCCCGCGTCATGCGGATCGGCGTCGCCAAGGAGATCAAGCAGGACGAGTACCGGGTCGCGCTCACGCCTGCCGGGGCCGGCGAGCTGACGCAGCGCGGCCACGAGGTCGTCGTCGAGACCGGGGCCGGCGCGGGCAGCGCGTTTCCGGATACCGACTACGAGGCCGTGGGCGCCCGCATCGTCGCCGTCGACGACGTCTGGGCGACGTCCGAGCTGGTGCTCAAGGTCAAAGAGCCGCTGCCGGAGGAGTACGGGCGGCTCCGAGAAGGGCAGATCCTCTTCACGTACCTGCACCTCGCGGCCGACGAGAGGCTCACCCGCGCCCTCATAGCGAGCGGGGCCACGTGCATCGCCTACGAGACGGTCGAGATCGACGACGGGAAGCTTCCGCTCCTCGCGCCGATGAGCGAGGTGGCCGGACGCCTCGCGACGCAGATGGGCGCCTGGGCCCTGGAGAAGGCGCAGGGCGGCCGAGGGCTCCTGCTGGGCGGCGTCCCGGGCGTTCCCCCGGCGAAGGTCGTCGTCCTCGGGGGCGGCATCGTCGGCTACAACGCGGCGCTGATCGCCGTGGGCATGCAGGCAGACGTCTGGATCCTCGACAAGTCGGTCGAGCGCATGCGCGACCTCGAGATGATGCTCGACGGACGAATCACGCTCGCGATGTCGAACCGGCTGGAGATCGAACTCGCCGCCGCGGACGCCGATCTCATCATCGGCGCCGTGCTCATCCCCGGAGCGCGGGCGCCCAAGCTGATCACGCGGGACATGCTCGGTGGGCTCAAGCCCGGCGCCGTGCTCGTGGACGTCGCGATCGACCAGGGCGGCTGCTTCGAGACGTCCCGTCCGACGACGCACTCCGATCCGACTACGTGGTCGACGGCATCGTCCACTACTGCGTCGCGAACATGCCGGGTGCGGTCCCGGTCACCTCGACCTTCGCGCTGACGAACGTGACCCTGCCCTACGTCGAGGCGATTGCCGAACTACGGCGTCCGCGAGGCGATTGCGCACGACCGCGCCCTCGCCCGGGGCGTCAACGTCGTGGACGGGAAGCTCACGTACGAGGCCGTCGCCGACGCCCGCGGCCTCGAGTTCACGCCGCTCGAGCAGGTCTGTCCCGCTCCAACCGGCCTGATTCTCGCCTGACTGAACCCTCCGCCGGGTCTGGCTGCGAAGGGCAGGTCATCGGTCAGTGCAAGCACATCAAGGAGGATCACGATGACCAAGCTCACCCGCTGGGCGATCACCCTCGGGGCGCTCGTCTGGCGCTCGTCGTCCCGCTCGGAGCCGCCGCGGATCGGCGGCAGACGGTAGGAGGAAGCGAGCGCCGTGTCCTCTACGCCACCGACACCGCCGGGAACCTCCTGCAGTTCGACTCGCGCTCGCCGCGCCACGTCGACTCGAAGACGATCACGGGCCTGCCGACCGGCGTCGTCGCTCGGCGGCATCGACTTCCGCCCCGCCACCGGGGACCTCTACGCGCTCGGCAGCGACAAGGTCGTCTACCGCGTGAACGTGAGGACGGCCATCGCAGTCGCCGAGGGCCCGGCTTTCGAGATGGCCCCGGACGCGCTCTGAACAGCGGGAACATCGGCTTCGACTTCAACCCGACCGTGGACAAGATCCGGGTGACGAGCGACGCCGACGACAACATCCGGCTCAATCCTGACGAGGGCAACCTGCTCTCCAAGGACACGAGCCTGACGCCCTCGGACGTCATGGTTGTCGGCTCCGCGTACACGAACTCGTCCTTCACGGCGTTCGCAACGCGGCCGACCGTGACCGAGCTGTACGCGCTCGACATCGCGCCGAGCAAGGACCAGCTCTGGATCCAGCGCCCTGCGAACAACGGGACGCTGATCATGCCGGTCTCGCTGGACTTCGACCTGGGCGCGAACGCGGGCTTCGACATCGTCGGCAGCGACGCGTCGGGCAACGTCGGCTACGTCGCCGGCACTCAGGCTCGGCCGCAGCTCGGCGGAGCTGTGGCGGGTCGACCTCGCCACGGGCAAGACGCGCTCGCTCGGCCGCATCGGCAAGGGCGTGACGATCACCGGCCTCGCCGCCTGGCAGGATCAGTAGCGATGCGGAAAGCGGGGTGGGCCCGTCGGGGCCCGCCCCGCGAACCTTCGTGGCGCGCGGTGCGAACGACGTATGTCGCCAACCCCCCGATGGACATCGAACCCGCACTCGAGCACGATCGGATCGCCGGCGAGGAAGCCGTTCTCCTCCGCAGGCTGGGCGCCGGAGAGCGCGACGAGCCGCTCGCCGAGCTCTACCGGATCTACGGCCGCCGCATCTACGGGCTCGGGCTCCGGTTGCTTCGGCGATCGCGGGCTTGCCGAGGAGCTCGTGCAGGAGACGTTCCTGCGGCTCTGGCGCTCGTCCGAGCCGCTTCGACCCACGGCGCGGAACGGCGCGTACTTTCGTCTTCACGCTCGCTCGACGAGCCGGAGTCGACCTGCTGCGGCGCAGGTCGTCGCGCTCGACACCCGCCATTGCCCTCGAGGATCTCGACGCGACCCGCGGCGACGATGCCTTCGACGAGCTCGTCCTCGCGCTCGACGTCCGCGACGTGCTCGACCGACTGTCGCCCAAGCATCGGGAGGTGCTCGAGCTGCACTATTTCGGCGACATGACCCAGGCGCAGATCGCTGCTCGGCTCGACGTACCCCTCGGCACGGTGAAGACGCGGACTTTCCACGCCCTGCGCGCGTTCCGCGAGCAGCTGCGGAGCGGGAACTCCTGTGAACGAGCCCCTCGTCCGCCACGAAGACGTCGCCGGCTACCTGCTCGGCAGCCTGACGCCGGAGGAGCGGGCGGCTTTCGAGCGGCACCTCGCCGACTGCGCTTCGTGCCGCAGTCAGATACGTCGAGCTGAGCGCGCCGGCCGACCTCCTGCGCCGCGCCGATCCCGGGTTCGACCTGCCGCCCGGGCTCGAGGCTGAAGGTTGCTCGGACGCTCGAGCGAGGCCGGCCGGAGAACGGCGCATCCCCGTCCCGGTCGCCGCCTGCGCCCCATGTGGCGCCGCCCGCTCGTGCTTGTCGCGGCGACCGCGGCCGCCGTCGCGACGCTGTTCCTGATCGGCACACAGCTCGACCGAACGGGAGGCGTCGGGCAGATCGAGCTCGAGGCCGTGCTCGCATCGCCGGCAGGCGGATCTCGAGCGGGCGACCGCGGTCGTCGAGAAGACCGACATCGGGCGGGAGATCTCCTTCCGAAGCGACGATCTCCCGATTCTTCCGCAAGGGTGAGTACTACGAGCTCTGGTTCGTCGGCCCGGGCGACACGCTCGACGCGCCCGAACCGCATCTCCGCCGGGACGTTCCATCCGGACGACCAGGGTCGCTCCGTCGTCGAGCTGACGGCGGCGGTCGATCCTGCCCTCTTCCCGATCCTGAGCGTCACCGCCGAGCCTGCGGACGGAGATCCGCGGCGCACCGGGCCCGAGGTCCTTCGCTCGGCGCCCTGAATCGCTACGACTGAGGCTTCGGCTTCAGGTCCTCGTCGCCCGGGAACACCTTGACGACCAACCACGTGATGCCGGCGGCGATGCCGATCGTGCCGACGATCCAGATCGCCAGACCGAGGAAGCCGAGGACGGTGTCCATGACAGCCGTAGAATAGCCGCATGCCGCGCGCCTGCGTGATCGTGCTGGACGCGGTTGGTGCGGGCGAGCTGCCGGACGCGGCCGAGTACGGCGACGAAGGCTCCAACACGTTGGGCAACGTCGCCAAGGCCGTCGGCGGCCTCGACCTTCCCAACCTCGAGCAGCTCGGATTCGGGAACGTCGAAGACCTCCTGGGCTGCCCGCCGATGGAGGGCGCTCCGGCCGTGGCGGGCCGTCTGTTCGAGCGCTCCAAGGGAAAGGACACGACGACCGGCCACTGGGAGCTCATGGGCATCGTCACGCCGGTCGCGATGCCGACCTACCCGCACGGCTTTCCGTTCGAGGTGATCGAGGAGTTCGCCCACCGCACCGGTCGAGGCGTTCTCGGCAACAAGGCGGCCTCCGGCACCGAGATCATCGACGAGCTCGGGGAGGAGCACCAGCGGACCGGCAAGTGGATCGTGTACACGTCCGCCGACTCCGTCTTCCAGGTCGCGGCGCACGAGGAGACGATCCCACTGGACGAGCTGTACGAGGCCTGCGGCATCGCCCGGGAGATACTCGCGGGGAAGCACGCGGTCGGCAGGGTGATCGCCCGACCGTTCATCGGCGAGCCCGGGAGCTACACGCGCACGCCGAACCGGCACGATTGGTCGTTGCGACCCAGGCAGCCGAACTACCTGACGCTCGTTCGCGAGGCGGGCAGCGAGGTGCACGGCGTCGGCAAGATCCACGACATCTTCGCGGGCGTCGACATCGACCATTCGCATCCGACGAAGTCGAATGCGGACGGCATCCGCCAGACGGAGACGCTGCTGCGGGAGCTCGAGTCCGGACTCGTCTTCGTCAACCTCGTCGAGACGGACATGCTCTGGGGCCATCGAAACGACCCCGTCAACTTCCATCGCTGCCTGCAGGACTTCGACCGGCGGTTGCCTGACCTGCTGGACGCCCTGCGCCCGGGCGACCTGTTGATCCTCACGTCGGATCACGGCTGCGACCCGACGACGCCTTCGACCGACCACTCGCGCGAGCACGCGCTCTTTCTGGCGTACGCCGAGGGCCGAAACGCTGCGGGAGAGCGCTACGAAGGGGAGTTCGCGGACGTTGGAGCGACCGTGAACGCCTGGCTGGGCGGAAAGACGCCGGGCAGGGGGATTCCGGGATCTCCCGTCGTGCAGCCGTGATTCACCCCGCCGAGCTGATCCGGCGCAAGCGGGACGGCGAGGAGCTCTCCGGCGAGGAGCTCGCCGCCCTGACGCTCGCCTATGCGCGGGACGAGATCCCGGACTACCAGATGGCGGCGTTCTGCATGGCCGCGTACTTCCGGGGGCTGACTGCCGCCGAGACCCACGCGCTCACGGACGCCATGGTGCGGAGCGGTGAGGTCATCGACCTCTCGGCGCTCGGAAGGAAGGTCGTCGACAAGCACTCGACCGGCGGAGTCGGCGACAAGGCGTCGATCGTGATCGGCCCGATCGTGGCGGCCTGCGGCGTCCCCTTCGCCAAGATGAGCGGGCGCGGGCTAGGCCATACCGGCGGGACGCTGGACAAGCTCGAGTCCATTCCCGGCTTCCGGGTCGAGCTGGGCAGCGACGCATTCATTCGCCAGGTGCAGGACATCGGCCTCGCGATCATCGGCCAGACGGCGGATCTCGTCCCAGCGGACAAGAAGCTCTACGCGCTTCGGGACGTGACCGCGACGGTCGACATCATCCCGCTGATCGCCTCGTCGATCATGTCGAAGAAGATCGCCGGCGGCGCGGACGCGATCGTGCTCGACGTCAAGGTTGGCGACGGCGCGTTCATGAAGACGCTGGACGAGGCGCGGGACCTGGCTCGGACGATGGTCGAGCTCGGCCGTCTGGACGGCCGGGAGGTCGTCTGCGAGCTGACCGACATGGATCAGCCCCTCGGCCGCGCGGTCGGCAACTCGCTCGAGGTTCACGAGGCGCTCGACACCCTCGACGGCGCCGGGCCTCCCGACCTCAGAGAGCTCGTGCTCGGCGCGGCCGCTCAGCTGCTGGCGCTCTCCGACCTCGACGTCGCACTCGACGAGGGCCGCCGGCTGGCCGAGGGGGCCGTGGCCAGCGGATCCGCGCGCGAACTGTACGACCGCTGGGTGCGTTCGCAGGGTGGTGACCCGGCGCGCGAGGCGTTGCCACGGACGCCGGTGGTCCGCGAGGCGACCGCTCCTGCAGGCGGCTTCGTCGAGCGGATCGCGACCACGGGCATCGGCCTGGCGGCTCTGCGCCTCGGCGCCGGGCGAGTTCACAAGGAAGACGCCATCGACCACGCGGTCGGAGTCGTCTGCCTGGCGAAGCGGGGCGACAGGGTCGAGGCCGGGCAAGCGCTCGCCGAGATCCACGCGCGCGACGAGGCGTGGGCGCAGCACACCGTCGCCGAGGTCACGGCCTGCTACCGGATCGGCGACGAGGAGCCCGAGCGAAAGCCGATCGTCCTCGACGTTCTCTCGTGAGCACACCGGCAGCCTGAGCACGCGTGCCCGAGCTCCCCGAGGTCGAGACCATTCGCTCCAGCCTCGCGCCGGCGCTGACGGGGCGGACCCTCGACCGCGTCGAGATCCTCGACCCCCGACTGACGAGGCCAGAGCCTCCGGAGCTCGTGGCCGGGGCGCTCGAGCGTGAGCGCGTTAGCGACGTGCGCCGACGAGGCAAGTATCTGGATGTCGTCTTCGAAAGCGGGCGGCACCTCCTCGTGCACTTGCGGATGACCGGAAACGTCCTCCACCCGGCGCCTGAGGGGCACAGGGACGATCCACACGTGCGGGCTGTCGTCAGATTAGACGACGGATCGGACGTCGTGTATCGGGACGTTCGGCGTTTCGGAACGTGGGAGCTGCTCGAGCCGGGCGAGCTCGACGGCTACTTTGCCGCCCGCCGCCTGGGGGTCGAGCCGCTCGGCCGATCGTTCACGGCCGAGCGGCTCGCTCGCTCGCTCGCCGGCCGTCGAGCGCCCGTCAAGGCGGCGCTTCTCGACCAGCGGGCGGTTGCGGGGATCGGCAACATCTACGCGGACGAGGCGCTCTGGTACGCCCGGATTCATCCGCTCACCCCTGCCGGCGAGCTGGACGCCGGGCAGGTGGCCGCGCTCCGGAAGGGGATCCGCACGGCCTTGCTGCTCGGAATCCGCCGTCAGGGGGCGACGCTCCGCGACTATCGCGGCGCCGACGGCGGCCGCGGGACGATGCAGGACGAGTTTCGCGTCTACGGCCGTGTGGGAGAGCCGTGCGGCAGGTGCGGCACTCCGATCGCCAAGGCGCGAGTCGCGGGGCGCGGCACCTGGTATTGCCCGGTCTGTCAAGCCGCCGGACGCTCTCCCGGTAGCGGGCGCTAGGCAGCCAGCTCGTCGAGGAGCCCGTGGCGGTCGAGCTCTCTGAGCTCTGTGAAGCCCCCGATCGGCAGTCCGTCGACCAGGATCTGCGGCACGGTCCAGCGACCGGTGAGATCGAGCAGCCTCGCTCTGAAGGCCGGATCGTCGTCGAGGCTGATCTCCTCGAAGGGGAGGTTCCGCTCACGGAGGAGGGCTCGGGCGCGATCGCAGTAGCCGCACCACGCCGTGGTGTACATCTCGATCCTTGCCATTACCAGGGAAAACGCCGGCGCTCCGAGTCTGATTCCCCCGCAGGAGCGACTAGAGTGGCCTCGGATGTCGTCGCGTACGCTCACGACCGAGGCGGTCGTCCTTCGCTCGATTCGCTTTTCCGAGTCGGACTGCGTCCTGCACCTGTATACGCTCGCGAAGGGACGAGTGGGAGGGATCGCCAAGGGCGTGCGGAAGACGCGCTCGCGTTTCGGCGCCAGGCTGGAGCCACTGTCGCACGTCGAGCTTCTGCTTCATGAGGGGCGCGGCGACCTGCACACGGTGCGCGGAGCCGAGCTCGTCCGCTCCCACGACCGTTCCCGGACCGACCCGTACCGGCTCGGAGTCGGTCACATCGGCCTGGAAGCAGTGCTCAGGCTGTTCGTCGAGGAGGAGGCGCAGCCGCCGGCGTTCCACGCTCTCACCCGCTTCCTCGACCTGCTGGACGACGTCGAGGCGCAGCTGCCTGCGCAACCGGCGCTCGAGCCGCTCGTCCTCTCGTTCCAGCTGAAGCTGCTGTGGCTCTCCGGCTACCTCCCCCACCTGGCGAGCTGCGCCGCTTGTGGGGAGGCCAAGCCGCTCGTCGCCTTCTTGGCCCGCGCGGGAGGCGCTGTCTGCCGCGAATGCTCCGCAGAGGCCGTGTCGGTCTCGGAGGCGGGCTTCCTCGGGATCCGGGCGCTCCTCGAGCAGCCGCTGGCCGCCGTGCGCGAGCTGGGGCTCGGAGAGGAGGCGCTCCGTCAGTGCCTTCGAGTGATCGAGGCCTCGTACGAGGAGCACGGGGGCTTCAGGCTGCGGACGCTCTCCGCCTGACTCGGGCTCGCGTGGCGTGCTGGGGCCCGTACTTCTACGGGGCACCCCTCTCCCACCACCCGCTTTCTAGCGTAACGCCGAAAAGCGCATCCATGGCGCGCGGATCGTGACGAGTGTGTGCCGGTCCACCGGCGGATAGCGGCCCACCGGGAGAGGCGGAGGCGCCTGCCGTAGCATGTTCGCTTCGATGGCCGTGCCCAGCTTCCAGGAGATGATCGCCCGGCTCGAACGCTACTGGGCCGATGACGGCTGCGTGCTCATGCAGCCGTACCACACGGAGGTCGGAGCCGGGACGTTCAACCCGGCCACGTTCCTGCGATGCCTCGGCCCGCAGCCGTGGAAGGCCGCCTACGTCGAGCCTTCGATCCGTCCGAGCGACGGCCGCTACGGCGAGAACCCGTTCCGCTTCCAGCAGCACTACCAGTACCAGGTCGTCCTGAAGCCTGCGCCGGAGGACGTGCTCGATCGCTACTTCACGTCGCTCGAGGCGGTCGGCATCGATCTCGCCCGACACGACGTCCGTCTCGTCGAGGACGACTGGGAGGGCCCGACGCTCGGCGCCTGGGGCCTCGGCTGGGAGATCTGGGTCGACGGGATGGAGGTCACGCAGTTCACCTACTTCCAGCAGCTCGGCGGGCTCGAGCTCGATCTCGTCCCGGCCGAGATCACCTACGGTCTCGAGCGCCTGGCCATGTTCCTCCAGGACAAGCGAAGCGCATTCGAGCTCGAGTGGGCGCCGGGCGTCACGTGGGGGGACGTCTACCGCGAGAACGAGCGCCAGTGGTCGATCTACAACTTCGAAGCGGCGCCCGTGGACGTGCTCAGGCGCCGCTTCAGCGAGCACGAGGAGGAGTGTGGGCAACTCCTCGCGCGGGGGTTGCCGCTGCCGGCCTACGACCAGGTGCTCAAGTGCTCGCACGCCTTCAACCTCCTGGACGCCCGCGGGGCGATCTCGGCGACTGAGCGTGCCGCCTACATCGGTCGCGTCCGCAAGCTCGCTCGCAGCGTCGCGGAAAGCTATGTGGAGGCCCTTGCCGAGCCTGCTCTTTGAGATCGGCTGCGAGGAGCTGCCAGCCTCCGCGTGCCGCGAGGCCGAGGCGCAGCTCCGCGAGCGCTGGCTGCCGGAGCTCGGGGAAGGCAGCGTCTACGTCGGGCCGCGGCGGCTCGCCCTGCTCGTGCCGGAGGTCGCCGAGCGCGAGGCGGACCGTTGGGTGCAGGGTCCCCCGGAGCAGCTGCGCGAGAAGGCGGCCGCAGGGTTTGCCCGCAAGCAGGGAGTCTCCGAGGACGAGCTGCAGGTGCGCGACGGCTTTCTCGGCGTAGTCGTGGCCGGCCGCCCGATCTCGGAGGCCCTGCCCGAGAGGCTCGCCGCCATTGTCGACGGTCTCGCGTTCGGCAAGTCGATGATCTGGGAGCATGGTGGCGCGCGCTTCTCCCGGCCGGTGCGGTGGCTGTGCGCCAAGCTGGACAAGACAACACTGAAGGTGGAGGTCGCCGGGCTGCAGGCGAGTCACCTGACCTACGGCCACCGCTTCACCGGCGGCGAGGTCGAAGTGCCGCGCGCGGACGAGTACCTTGAGGTTCTGCGGGCCGCCGGAGTCGAGCCCGAGCAGGAGGAGCGCCGCCGTCAGATCCTCGACGGGCTCGGCGCGATCGGCGGTTGGCGCGACCCTGCCGGCGTGATCGAGGAGGTGGTCTTCCTCGTCGAGAGCCCGACCGTGCTCGAGGGGCGCTTCGACGACCGCTTTCTGGAGTTGCCGCGGCGCGTCGTCGAAACCGCGATGCAGTCGCACCAGCGCTACTTTCCGCTCGAAGGCCCACGGTTCGCGTTCGTCGCGAACGGCGGCGATCCCGAGGTGGTCGTCGCCGGCAACGAGCGCGTCCTCGAGGGGAGGCTCGCCGACGCCCACTTCACGTTCGAGCGCGACGTCGACAAGGGCATCGAGGCGCTGGCCGGCGAGCTGGGGGCGATCACGTTCGTCGCCGGCGCTGGCAGCTTCGCCGACAAGGCCGAGCGGCTCCAGGCGCTCGTGCGCGAGCAGGGCGGGGGCGAGGCTTCGAGCGAGGCTGCGCGCCTGGCCAAGGCCGATCAGGCCGCCGAGCTCGTTCGCGAGTTCCCCGACCTCGAGGGCCACATCGGCGCGGAGTACGCCCGCCTCGCGGGGTTTCCCGAAGGCGTGTGCGCGGCGATCGAGGAGCAATACCTTCCGGACTCGGCGGACGGCCCGCTCCCGCACACCGAGCCCGGGCGGGTCCTGGCGGCCGCCGAGAGGATCGACAATCTCACCGTCGCCTTCGCGCTCGGCCAGCGGCCGACCGGCTCGCGCGACCCGTTCGGCCTCCGCCGGGCCGCAATCGGCCTCTGCCGGATCGCGGTCGAGGGCGGGCTCCAGATCGACGTCGCCGCCATGGTGCGGCGAGACCTCGCCCTCCTCGTCGAGCAGGAGGCCGATGTGCGGGACGACCCTGCCGACGTCGCCGACTTCGTCTTCGAGCGGCTCGAGGGCGTGCTGGACATTCCCGTCGAGTTCGTTCGGGCAGCCCGCGCCGGCGGCGTCGCCGAGCTGGGCGCGCTCGCCGACCTCGCCCGCACCCTCGCGGCGGAGGCGTCGTCGGAGGAGTTCGAGCGAGCCTACGTCGCCTTCGACCGCGCGAACCGCCTCGCGGGTCGCGCTGACGGCGCGGCCGGGACGCTCGATCCGGCGCTCGCGTCCGACGAGGCGGAGCGGGCGCTGATCGAAGCTCTCGCCCAGGCCTCGCCGCGCATCGACACGGCCGTAGCCGAGCGCGACTTTCGCGGGGCGCTCGCCGCGGCCGCGGAGCTCGGGCCGCCGGTCGACCGCTTCTTCGACGAGGTGCTGGTCATGGCCGAGGACGAGCGCGTGCGCGCGAACCGGCTTCGTCTTCTCCTGGACGTGCGCGACGCGGTCGGGACGCTCGGCGACCTCTCCCAGATTCCGCGGTGAGCCGGACTGCCGATCCCGTCGAGCTGCACGTGGTCTCCGACTCGACGGGGGAGACGGCGGCACGGGTCGTCGAGGCGGTCGAGGCCCAGTTCCCGGGCCAGGAGTTCGAGGTCGTCAGGCATCCGCGCATCGTCGTCGTCGAGGACGTGCACCTGGCCGCCCAGCGGGCTCGAGGTCGCCGCGCGGTCGTGCTCTTCACGCTCGTCGAGCCCGAGATGCGGGAGGTCATGCGCACGGTCTGCAAGCGCTACAGGCTCCACTACTGCGACCTGCTCGGCCACCCAATCGAGGCGGTCGCGCGCGTCTCGGGGGCTCCGGCCACGCGCCGTGCGGGCGCCCCGACGGTGCTCGACTCGAGCTATTTCAAGCGGATCGCCGCGATCGAGTTCGCCGTCCGCTACGACGACGGCGCCGCCGCGCGCGAGCTGCCCGAGGCCGACATCGTCCTCGTGGGAGTCTCGCGCAGCTCGAAGACGCCGCTCTCGATGTACCTGGCCTATCTCGGGTACAAGACCGCCAACGTGCCGATCGTCAAGGGCATCGAGCCGCCGGCCGAGCTGTGGAAGATCGACCCCGCCAGGGTGGTGGGCCTGACCATCGACGCCGAGGCGCTGGCGGAGATCCGCGGCGAGCGCGTGCGCGGCATGGGCGCCGGCGGCCGCTACGCCGACCTCGCGGAGATCTACGAGGAGCTGGAGTACGCGGAGTCCGTTCACAAGCGGCTCGGCTGCCCGGTCATCGAGGTCTCGAACCTCGCGATCGAGGAGACCGCTCGCCGCATCGTCCGACTCGTCGAGGAGCGTCGTCTTCAGGCGGAGCCGACGGCATGACCCTCAAGACGAAGCCGCCGATCGCTTGGTACTGGTGGCCGGTCTGGATGGCGCTCCTCGCGGCTGGGCTGTTCGTCTTCTACGTTCTCCTCACCCCGATCTGGGTAGGGATCCGCCTGATCGAGTGGTTCGCGCACCGGCGCGAGGTCGCCGAGGAGCAGCCGTCCTAGCAAAAGGAAGAGGCGGCCCGTGGTGCCACGACCGCCTCTCTCTCGGGCCGAGACGTAGGCTGCGGCGCCCCGCGTCTGCCTAGCCCGCCATCTGACCATGGCCGAGAGCCGCGACGGACGCTATTCCCCTGCCGGGGGATCTCGACACGCATCGGAATCCCTCGGATGAGAGAATTCAGGGCCAGGGCGCATGGGCAACCAGTACGTCTACGATTTCTCCGAGGGGGGCGGGCTCGGCCGCGAGCTGCTCGGCGGCAAGGGCGTCGGGCTCGCGGAGATGACCGCGCTCGGGCTGCCGGTGCCGGCTGGCTTCACCGTCACGACCGAGGCCTGCCGCGAGTACATGCGACTGGGCCGCGTGCCGGACGGGCTCGCTGCCGAGGTGGACCAGGCCGTGGCGCGGCTCGAGGAGCGGACGGGCAAGCGCTTCGGCGACCCTGCAGACCCGCTGCTCGTGTCCGTGCGCTCGGGTGCGGCGGTCTCGATGCCCGGGATGATGGACACCATTCTCAACCTGGGCCTGAACGACGAGGCCGTCGAGGGGCTCGCGCGAGCGACAGGGAACGAGCGCTTTGCCTTCGACGCCTACCGGCGGCTCGTCCAGATGTTCGGGGACGTGGTCGGTGGCGTCGACGGGCAGGCGTTCGAACAGGAGCTGGCGGCACTCAAAGCCGCGCGCGGGGTCACGCAGGACGTCGAGCTGGGGGCGGACGACCTGCGGGAGCTCGTGGCCCGCTTCAAGGAGCTCTACGCTGATTTCCCCGAGGACGCTCGCGACCAGCTGGAACGGTCCGTCCGCGCCGTCTTCGATTCGTGGGAGACGCCGCGGGCGCAGGTCTACAGGCGTGCCAACGGCATCCCGGACGAGCTCGGCACGGCGGTCAACGTCGTGCAGATGGTGTTCGGGAACAAGGGGGACGACTCCGGCACCGGCGTCGCCTTCACGCGCGACCCGTCCACCGGCGAGCCGGGCCTCTGGGGCGAGCTCCTCGTCAACGCGCAGGGGGAGGACGTCGTCGCGGGCATCCGCACGCCCCAGCCCATCGCCGCCATGCAGACGCTGCTTCCCGCCGCGTTCGACCAGCTCCGTGCGACGATGGCGTCGCTCGAAGACCACTACCGCGAGATGCAGGACATCGAGTTCACCGTTGAAGAGGGCAGCCTCTACCTGCTCCAGACCCGGGCTGGGAAGCGCACGGCCGGAGCCGCGCTTCGCATCGCGGTCGACATGGTCTCGGAGGGCCTGCTGACGCAGGAGGAGGCGGTCGCGCGGGTCGACCCGGCCCAGCTCGACCAGCTGCTCCACCCGATGATCGACTCGGGCGCCGAGTTCGAGGTCGCCGCCAAGGGGCTGAACGCCTCGCCGGGCGCCGCGACCGGCAAGATCGTGCTCGACGCCGACCGCGCCCAGGAGCAGGGACGAAGCGGGGAGGCGGTCATCCTCGTTCGCACCGAGACGACCCCCGACGACATCCACGGCATCATCGAGGCGGGCGGAGTGCTCACCGCTCACGGCGGCATGACCTCGCACGCGGCGGTTGTCGCCCGCGGGATGGGGAAGCCCTGCGTGTCCGGCTGCGAGTCGCTCGCGATCGACCTTGACGCGCGGCGCATCCGCCTGGGCGAGCACGAGCTGGCAGAGGGCGAAGTCCTCACGATCGACGGGGGCACCGGCGAGGTCATCGTCGGCGAGGTGCCGCTCGTCCCGCCGCAGATCGACGAGAGCTTCGAGACGCTGCTCGGCTGGGCGGACGGGATCCGCCGCCTGCGGGTGCGCGCGAACGCGGACACCCCCGAGGACGCCGCGAAGGCACGGGAGTTCGGCGCCGAGGGCATCGGCCTTTGCCGGACGGAGCACATGTTCATGGCCGAGGATCGCCTCCCGCTCGTCCGGTCGATGATCATGGCCTCGTCCGAGGACGAGCGGCGGGAGGAGCTGGAGCGGCTGCTCCCCTTCCAGCAGGCCGACTTCGAGGGCATCTTCGCCGCCATGGCCGGGTTGCCGGTGACGATTCGCCTGCTCGACCCGCCGCTGCACGAGTTCCTACCGGCGCCGGAGGAGGCGGAATCGGCGGAGATGGCGCGCCGGATCCGTGCCCTGCGCGAGGCGAATCCGATGCTGGGCACCCGAGGCTGCCGGCTCGGGCTGCTCTACCCGGAGATCTACGAGATGCAGGTGCGCGCGATCGTCAGGGCCGCGCTTGCCGTCGCCGGACGCAGCGGCGAGGCGCCGCTCGTCGAGATCATGCACCCGCTCGTCGGGTTCGCCGAGGAGCTCCGGCGGCTGCGCCGGCTGACGCTCGACACGGCCTCGGCCGAGCTGGAGCAGGCCTCGCGGCAGCTCGACTACCAGGTCGGGACGATGATCGAGCTGCCGCGGGCGTGCGTCCGCGCCGACGAGATCGCATCCGAGGCAGACTTCTTCAGCTTCGGGACGAACGACCTGACGCAGACGACGCTCGGCTTCTCACGCGACGACGCGGAGGGCAAGTTCCTCGCGCGCTACCTCGAAGATCGGATCCTCGACGCGAACCCGTTCGAGACGCTGGACGTGAGCGGCGTCGGCGACCTGATGCGGATCGCTGTCGAGCGGGCGCGCGGCATCGACCCGGAGATCAAGCTCGGGATCTGCGGGGAGCACGGCGGCGACGCTCGCTCGGTCGCGTTCTGCCACGAGCTCGGGCTCGCGTACGTCTCCTGCTCGCCGTACCGCGTGCCGCTCGCGCGGCTGGCTTCCGCGCAGGCCGCGCTGGCGGAGCGCGGCGTGACGACTGTGCAGGTCGGAGGCTAGCGACCGACCTCGGGGATTGGCGCGGGCCGGTAGCGGCCGCGCACGCTCGCCGATCCAGGCGACCAGACGGTCCGCGAGCTCATCATCGCGCACCTCGAGCACGTTCTCGGCATTCAGCTCGCCCGAATGCGAGAGGTTGTAGCTGCCCGTGAACACGTGGTCGTCCGCGACCACGATCTTCGCGTGCATGAAGTCGTGGACATTGTCGCCGTCGCCGTAGGGCGTCGAGTCCTTTCCGGTGAAGCGGCCGTCGCCGAAGACGCGGGCGACGAGCGGGAGTTTCCAGGTCGAGTTCCCGTTCAGCTCCCACTGATGGAAGACGCCGCGCATCTGCGTCCCGTCGCAGACGCCGGTGATGTCGACCTTCCCGTCGGACACGCACTCGGCGAGGGCGCCGAGGATCGGGCCCGACGTGAGCACGGGCGAGCAGACACGGATGCGATGCCGGGACCGCTTCATTCGGTGGGCGATGCGGGTCGCAAGCGCCTCGCCGTGCCCGGGCGAGAACCAGACTCGGACCTCCCGCCCGCCGACGTCGATCGGGGTCGGGTCGACGAAGCCGCTCTGCTCCACCGATCCGGTCGTCCAGAGCTGCTCGAAGTCCTTCGTGTAGGCGGCGGCCACCGCCTCGGACGCGACGATGACGACGATGTTCTCGCACCGCGTCCAGGAGTCGTCGGTCCAGTTCGTCGAGCCCGTCCAGACCGCCTCCCGGTCGCGGACGGCGAACTTGTGGTGCATCAGGTCCGGGACGCCCGGAATCCCCTTCGTCGGAACCTCGAGGCTGTCGATGAGGCTCGGCTCGCCGCGCGGCGGAGGGAACACCGGGGGCGGCTTCTCACTGTCGAAGTTGAACGCGAGCCGCACGGCGACGCCCCGCTTCTCTGCCTCGACGACAGCGTCGGCGACAATCTTCGCGGTCGGCTGCAGAAGGTCGAAGTCGTACAGCGCGAGGTCAAGGCTGCGGCGGGCCTCGGCGAGGAACGCCGCGAGACGGTCCGCGACCTCGGACGCAGGCTGGCCACCGTCGGTGAGGAGGTGCGCCTCGATCACCAGCGTGACGTTAGCGGGTCGCTCCGCTCACCTCATGGCGAAGGGAGGGGCGCGAAAGTTCCGGCTCAGGAGTAGCCGCGCACCCGGAGGTACGCGAGCAGCACGCTTCCGGCCGCGATCGCGAAGAGCGCGAGGAACGAGGCCACGTCGAGCCGCCCGTGAATCGGATGGCGGCCGGCAGCCGAGAGGGCGAGCATGGAGACGATCCCGCCGACCAGGCCGCCCAGGTGCCCGCCGATGGAGATGTTGGAGACGGCAAACGTGAACGCGATGTTGAGGACGACCACGAAGAGCGCGCCGCCGCCGAACACGTAGATGTGCCGGCGTTCGAGGACGAGGCCGGCGCCGAGGATCCCGAAGACCGCTCCGGAGGCTCCTACCGTGTTGACGAACTCGCCGCTCAGGAGCAGCGCGCCGGCTGCGCCTGAGATCGCCGAGACGAGGTAGATCCCCAGGAAGCGGGCGCGACCCACGGCTGCCTCCAGCGCCTGGCCGAACCACCAGAGCATGAGCATGTTGAAAGCGAGGTGAATGAGGCTCGCGTGCAGGAACGCGCTCGTGAGCAGCCGGTACCACTCACCCTCCGAGACGGCGAAGCCGTTGAGCGCCCACCGGTTGATGAACTCCTGTGCCGGCTGGAGCCCTCCGGCTCCCTGCGCGATCGAGACCAGGTAGATGACGACGTTCAGGCCGATGAGGGTCTTCGTGACGAGCGCTCCCGTCCCGGCGACGGCGGCCCGGCCGACCCGTTGCCTGGCCGCCCGGGGTCCGGTGGGCTGACCGGCGCACTCGGGGCATTTGATCCCGACCGCCGCGTACACCATGCAGTCGGGGCAGATCGGCCGCCCGCAGTTGGAGCAGCTGACCGCCGTCTCCCTCCCCGGATGCCGGTAGCACGTCTGCGTCTGCGTCTGCTCAGGAGTGGCCATTCGAGCCATCGTATCCGTGCCGTGTAAGGTCACCGGCCGATGCGCGTGCACGTCGCCTTCACGCCGGCCGAGGCCGAGCGCGCGCCCACGGCGATCGTCGTCGACGTCATTCGCGCCACGTCGACGATCGCCCAGGCGCTCGCCTCCGGCTATCGGCGAGTGCTCTGCTGCGCGGAGGTCGCGGAGGCCCGTGAGCTGGGCGAGCGCCTGGGCGAGGCGGTGCTCGCGGGCGAGCGGAAGGCCGTTGCGATTCCCGGCTTCGACCTGGGGAACTCGCCGAGGGAGTTCACGGAGCCGCTCGGGGAGACCCTCGTCCTGACGACGACGAACGGGACCCGGGCGATCCTGGCCGCCGCGGCGAGTGCGGAGGCCGTCCTCGTCGGCAGCCTCCTGAACCTCGACGCCGTGGCCGCGGCGGGGCGCGGCGGCGGAGATGTCGAGATCGTCTGCGCCGGCCTGGACGGCCGGTTCACGATCGACGACGCCTACTGCGCCGGCCGGATCGCCGAGCTGCTCGGCGGCGACCGTTCCGACGCCGCCGAGGCCGCCGTGCGACTCGCGCGCTCGTTCGCCGACGCCGGGGCGGGGCTGAGCGCGTCCGAGAACCCGGAGCACGCCCTGCTCGGCGAGGACATCGCCTGGTGTGCGCGGGAGAGCGTGCTGGACTTGGTCCCGCACCTGGCGCGCATGGAAGGAGCGGCAGCGGAGATCGTTCCGTAGCAGGTCAGGCTGAAGCGGCGGCGCTAGGCAGCCCGCCGGCTCGCTTGACCTCGGCGCAGTGGGCGCAGATGCACGCGTCGTCCGAGATGAGCTCCCAACCCGGCGGGAGCTCGCCCGCCTGGCGCCCGACCTCGGAGACGTGCGCGCCGCAGCGGCAGGTGTAGACGGCGCAAAGCTGCGTCAGCGGCGAGTCGGGAGAGCTGTAGGCGACTCCCATGACGGGAAGTGTACGCCGCGGGTCAGAGGAGCGGAAGGAGCGGCAGCAGCACCTTCCCGGCCGCCCCGAGAACCGTCGCCAGGCGGCGGAGACTTTCGGCGAGGCCGCCGCCGGCGTCGGCGAGGGCGCCGGCGTCGCCGAGGACGTGCGTCGCCCGCTGGACGAGCTGCGCGATCTTCCCGCGGTCGGGTGTCGCGCCCGCCGCCTCCCTCGCAGCCGCAGCGAGCGCCCCTTCGACTGCGACGCGAGAGGCGTGCGGAAGCGGGGTCCTGGTGGTCTCCTCCTCGAGCCGCACGAGCTCCTGCCGGACGGCGGTCGCGTCCCAGGAGGCCTCGACTCGCAGCACCCCGATGGTCTGATTGCCGGCGACGTTCTGGATCGAGCCGGCGTTCTGGCTGCCGATCTCGAAGGTGGCCATCTCACCTTCCGGCGAAGAGCCGGCCGAAGCGGTTGAGGACGATCCCGGCGACGACGAGCCCGCCGGCCGCCGCCGCGTATCCCGGCACGACGACACTGGAGGTCTCGGTGAGCCCGTTCGTCTTCTCGTAGACGGCCAGCCCTGCGGCTCCGACCAGGAACAGGCCGGCAAAGATGAGGGCGAGTCCGAGGGCTGCGACGGCGCGACCGATCGAGGCGCTACGCCGCGGGCGGTCACCGAAGTACTGGTTGCCGCCGACGTTGTTGATCGCGCTGCCCGACTGGCTCGGGATCTCGAAGTGCGCTCCGCCGCCTTCTTGTGCCTTTCCACTCATGGTTGCAGGACGGCCGAGCGGCGTGCTCTCTTCCCGCCGTTGACACGCGTCGCGGCTCGGCTTAGCGTTTCGTGCCCATCTCCGGGCACCGAATCATCCGGCGGAGTCTGCGGCTGCTCGCCGTCTGGCTCCTGATCTGCGGGACGCTGGCCACGTCGGCGGCGGCGCGGAACGACGACGGCGGCCAGAGCGGCGTTCGCCTGCGGGTGATGACCTTCAACATTTTCTACGGCGGCGACGAGCTCGACCTGCGGACCGGCGACTGGTGCACCAGGCGCCGCGGCTGCTCGGCGTCGTTCGCCAAGGTCCTGGAGACGATCAGGGCCTCGGGCGCGGACGTCGTCGGCCTCGAGGAGGGCGAGCACTCTACGCGCCGCGTCGCGCGCGCTCTCGGCTGGTTCGCGAGCGAACGGACGCAGGTCGTCTCCCGCTACCGGCTGATCGATCCGCCAGGGGGTGACGGGACCTACGTCTACGTCGAGCTCGGCCCCGGCCAGGTCGTGGCCATCGCCAACGCTCACCTCCCCTCGACCCCGTACGGCCCGTACCGGGTTCGGAACGGCGCCACGCCCGAGGAGCTGGACGAGCTCGAGCGCTCGACGCGGCTGCCGGCGGCCCAGGAGCAGCTCGACGTCCTGCCGGAGCTCGTCGCGCAAGGGATTCCCGTCTTCCTGGCCGGGGACTTCAACTCTCCCTCGCACCTCGACTGGACGCCCGCAGTCGCCGCCGTGCGCCCCGAGGTTCCCTTCGCCTTCGACTGGCCCGTCAGTCGCGCCTACGCGGACGCGGGCTTCCGGGACTCCTACCGCGAGGTGCATCCGGATCCGGTCGCCCGGCCCGGCTTCACCTGGACGCCGGGCGGGCCGGAGTCGGTTCGCCGCGAGGTGCACGACCGCATCGACTGGGTGCTGGCCGCGGGCCCTGCTCGCGCGGAGGAGAGCGACCTCGTCGGCGAGCGCGGGGGGCCAGACGTCGACATCGCCGTCGATCCCTATCCGTCCGACCATCGCGGCGTCGCCTCGACCTTCGTCGTCAGACCGGGCGAGCCGGCCGCCTTCGCCGCTCCGGAGAGGCGGCGGCTCTCGATCGGGGACGCGCTCTCCATCGTGTTCCATGCGCCTGGCCCCGGGAGCGTGGCGATCGCCAGGGTCGGTGGGGAGTCGGTGGCCGAGCTGCCGACGTTCGCAGCGGACGGAACGCTCACGTTCTCGACCGACGGGCTCCGGCGCGGTTCCTACGAAGCCCTGCTGCTCGATGACGCTGGGCAGCTTCTTTCGCATGCGCCGTTCTGGCTCTACCGGCCCGGGGAGCCGACCAAAGTGTGGACCTCCCGACGTGCCTACGAGAAGGGCGAGCCGATCGAAGTCTTCTGGTCGAACGCGGCCGGGATGCGCTGGGACTGGCTGGCGGTCTTTCGCGTCAGGCCGGGCCGCGATACCCCCTACGCGACGCCGGGCTGCAACGCAGGCACCTGCGGCAACGGCGCCTACCTTCTCTACGAGTACACGAAGACAGCGATCCAAGGCACGACGACGTTCTCCCGGACATCTGCCGGCGGGGGGAGCGCCTGGCCCCTGCGGCCTGGGACGTACGAGGTGCGGTTCCTCCTCGACGACGGCTACAGCTCCAGAGCGAAGTCCCCGCGATTCCGGATCACGAGACGATCGGCCGACTGAGTCCCGATGAAGGGAGAAGACGTGAGCGCCCTCGGCACCACGCACTACCGCTGGGAGGACATGCCCATCGAAGAGCTGAAGCCCGACCTGCACCGGCGGCTCGTGAGCACGGAGCGGATGATGCTCGCGCACGTCTACCTGGACAAGGGCTGCATCGTTCCCCAGCACTCGCACGAGAACGAGCAACTGACCTACATCCTCGATGGCGCGCTCCGCTTCTGGCTGGGCGAGGACGAGTCCGAGGTGGTCGACGTCCACGCCGGCGAGGTCCTGCACATCCCCTCCTGGCTGCCGCACAAGGCCGAGGCGCTGGAGGACGACGCTCGACGTCGACATCTTCTGCCCGCCCAGGCAGGACTGGCTCGACGGGTCGGACGCCTACCTGCGGCACACGTGAACCTCGGGCTCGGCGACAAGGTCGCCCTCGTCTGCGGAGCGAGCCGCGGCCTCGGCCGGGCGATCGCGGACGAGCTGGCGGCCGAGGGCGCGTCGCTCGCGCTCTGCTCCCGTGACGCGGAGCGGCTGGGGGCGGAGGCCGCCGAGCTCGACGCCCTCGCTGTCCCGGGCGACCTCGCCGTTCCTGGCGAGCCGACGCGGGTGGTCGCGGCGACGCTGGAGCGCTTCGGCCGGCTCGACGTGCTGGTCGCCAACACCGGCGGCCCCCCGGCCGGGACGCACGAGACGCTCACGCTCGAGGACTGGGATCGCGCGACGGCGCTGCTCCTCAGGAGTACGGTCGAGCTCGCCGGCGCCGTCCTCCCCGGCATGAAGGAGCGCGGCTGGGGCCGCATCCTCTGCGTCACCTCGGTGGCGGTGAAACAGCCGGTCGACAACCTGATCCTCTCGAACAGCCTCCGGGCAGCCGTCACGGGCTTCGCGAAGACGCTCTCCCGCGAGGTGGCGCAGCACGGAATCACTGTGAACACGATCCTCCCCGGCTACACGGCCACCGAGCGCGTCACCGAGCTGAACCGGGCAGACGCCGAGCGGGAGGGCGTGGATCCCGAGGGGATCCAGGCGCGCCTCGAAGCGTCGATCCCGCTCGGGCGGCTGGCCGAGCCGCGGGAGTTCGCAGCGCTAGCCGCCTTCCTCGCCTCCGAGCGCGCGGCCTACATCACCGGGGGAGCGTTCGCAGTCGACGGCGGTTGGCTCCGCAGCCTCCTGTGAGCGATCTCCACGAGCGGGCCGAGCGGCTGCTCGAGCGGGAGCTCGAGCGCTTCGAGCGGGAGCACCCTCGCTCGGGCGAGCTCGCGCGGCGGGCATCGGCATCGCTCCTTGCAGGCGTGCCGATGCACTGGATGGTGCGGTGGCCGGGCGCATATCCAGTCTTCGCGCGGGAGGCCCGGGGCGCACGCTTCCGAGACGTCGACGGGATCGAGTACGTGGACTTCTGCCTGGGGGACACGGGCGCGATGACCGGACACTCGCCAGAGCCGGTAGTCAGCGCCGTCGCCCTGCAGGCCGCCCGCGGCATCACGCTGATGCTTCCGAGCGAGGAGGCGCTCTGGGTGGGGGAGGAGCTGACGCGCCGCTTCGGCCTCCAGCGCTGGCAGTTCGCGCTCACCGCCACGGACGCGAACCGCTTCGCGATCCGGCTCGCGCGCCACGTGACCGGCCGGCCGAAGGTGCTCGTCTTCAACTGGTGCTACCACGGCACCGTCGACGAGACCTTCGCCTCGCTCCGCGACGGTCGGGTCGTGGAGCGCGAGGCGAACCTCGGGCCACCGGTCCCGCTCGATGAGACAACCCGGGTGGTCGAGTGGAACGACGTCGAGGCGCTCAGGCGGGAGCTCGGGCACGGCGACGTCGCCTGCGTGCTCGCGGAGCCCGCGCTCACGAACATCGGCATCGTGCACGCGCAGCCCGGCTTCCACCGGGCGCTGCGCGAGCTGACGCGGGAGAGCGGGACGCTCCTGATCATCGACGAGACGCACACCCTCTGCACCGGGCCCGGCGGCTACACGCGCGAGCACCGACTCGAGCCGGACCTGCTCACCGTCGGCAAGGCGATCGGCAGCGGCATCCCTTCGGCGGCGTACGGCTTCACGGGGGAGGTGGCCGACCGCATTGAGGCTGCGATCGGACCGGAGGAGTCCGACGTCGGCGGCGTCGGTGGCACGCTGGCCGCCAACGTGCTCTCTCTCGCCGCAGTGCGCGCCACCCTCGAGCACGTCCTCACCGAGGAGGCATTCGCCCGCATGATCGCTCTCGGCGAGCGGTTCGAGCAGGGCGTGCAGGGCGTCATCGAGGAGAGCCAGCTGCCCTGGCACGTCACCCGACTGGGCTGCCGGGTCGAGTACCTCTTCCGCAGGGAGCGGCCGGTGACCGGAAGCGACGCCGCGGCCGGGGGCGACCCCCTGCTCGACCGGCTCATCCACCTCTACGCGCTCAACCGCGGGGTGCTCCTGACGCCGTTCCACAACATGGCGCTGATGTCACCCGCGACGACGGAGGAGGACGTCGACGTGCACACGGAGGTGTTCGGCGAGATCGCGGGGGAGCTCACCGGCCGATGAGTCAGGTCGAGAAGCCGCGCTAGCTGCGGGCGACGAGGCGCGTGGCAGCCGCCTTGAAGGACGCGACCACGATCTCCCCGCTCCTCAGCTCGAGCCGCTCGACGGACGCGGTGGTCACCTCGCCGACGAGGCCGCCCACCTGGACGCGCGTGCGGTTTCCGATCTGGACGAGGGACGTGATCGGCGCCCGGACGTGGTTGAGCGCCGAGTCCTCGGCCTGCGCCCGGGCGATCGCGATCTCCCAGGGATAGACGGCGACGTCGACAGGGCCCACCGCCTCGTCGACGGAGTAGAGAACGACGCCGTCGTCCAGTGTCACCATCGTGAGGCCGTCGGGTCCGGGAGCGGCCCGGCCGGTCAGGACGTTCGCTCCCGTGAAGCTGGCGACGAACGCGTCGGTTGGGGCGGAGATCAGCTCCGCTGGGCCTCCGACCTGGAGCAGCCGCCCGTCCACGAGCACCCCGACGCGGTCGGCGAGGACCGCCGCGTCCTGGAAGTCGTGCGTGACCAGCAGAACCGGAAGCTCGAGCTGGTCGAGGATGCTCCTGAGCTCCGCCCGGACGCCGGCGCGCGTGTGCGTGTCGAGCGCCGAGAGCGGCTCATCGAGAAGGAGGACGTCGGGATCGCGGGCAAGGGCACGGGCAAGCCCGACCCGCTGTCGCTCTCCACCGGAGAGCTCTGCCGGGCGCGCTTTGGCGAGATGGGCGATGCGGAAGCGGTCGAGCACCTCCTCGGGGTGCCCCCGCCCCGCGTACGCGACGTTCTGCCGGACGCTCATGTGCGGGAAGAGGGCGTACTCCTGAAAGACGAATCCGACCCTGCGCTCCTCGGGCGGGCAGTCGATCCGCTTCGCCGCGTCGAAGAGCACGCGGCCGTCGAGCGCGATTCGGCCACGCTCGGGCCGCGCCAGGCCGGCGACGGCGCGGAGCACGCTCGTCTTCCCCGCGCCGGAGGGCCCGACGAGGGCGAAGGTCTCCCGGCCGACGGCGAGCGCTAGCTCGAGCCGAAACGAGCGAAGGGGGAGAGCGAAGTCGAGGTCGAGCGTGTCCACGCGGGGATGAGCTTGACGGTAAGGAGGATGACGCCGCTGGCGACCACGAGCAGGGCGCCGAGCGCGAGCGCGGTGTCGAAGTTGAGGTCGAACTGGGCGTAGATCGCGAGCGAGAGCGTCTGGGTCACGCCCTGGAGGCTGCCGGCGAACATGATCGTCGCGCCGAACTCGCCGAGGCCTCGGGCGAAGGAGAGGGCGGCGCCGGCTGCGAGGCCGGTGCTCGCCAGCGGGAGGGCGATGCGGAAGAAGGTTCTAGCTGGCCCCGCGCCCAGCGTGCGCGACGCATCGAGCAGAGCGGGGTCGAGAGCCTCGAACGAAGCGATGGCCTGCCGGAAGTAGAAGGGGCTCGCCACGTAGGTCACGGCGAGGATCACGGCCGTCTGCGTCCCGATGCCCACCGAGATGCCGAGCACCTCGAAGGTGCCGCCGAGCAGGCCCAGGCGGCCGAACGCTGCCAGCAGGGCGATCCCGGCGACCGCGGGCGGGAGCACGAGCGGAAGCTCGACGAGCGTCACGACGAGGTCACGTCCCCGGAACGAGCGGCCCGCGATGAGGTAGGCGGCGGGCGTGCCGACCAGCAGGATCAACGCCTGTGCGATCACGTTCGCCTTCAGCGTCACCACGATGGCGTCGATCACCACGTCGCTCCCGAGCTGGGCGAACAGGTCACCCGGGGGAACGCGCAGGAAGATGGCGACGAGCGGAAGCAGGAGGAAGGTGAGCGCGGTTGCTGCCGCCAGAACGAGACCAGCCGTGAAGAGCCGGCGGCTGATCATCGCTCGACCATCACCGAGGTCGACTTGACGATCGCCGTCGCGCCGGCTCCGGCTTTGAGGTCGAGCTCCTCGGCCGCTTCGCGCGTGATGATCGCCACCACGCGTGCGGGTGCCGTGATGTCCAGCTCCACCCGGGCGAGGAAGCCTTCGATCTCGACCGCTCGCACCACGCCGCGGAAGCGGTTTCGGGCGCTCAGCTCGTCCGTGGGACGCCCCTGCAGCCGCCGCACCTCCGACGCCCGGACGAGCCGCCGGTTCGCGTCGTCGCGCTGCGTCCGGATGCGCCCGTCGCGATCCCAGCGGCGCAGCGTGTCGAGGCTGATCCCCAACGCCCGGGCGGCTTCGCTGGCCGTGTAGAGCTGCTCGCTGCTCAACGTCGATCCCCTCTCGTGTAGAGTCGGCGTCGTTCACATAGGCATTGCCTAGGCATGATTACGGATGCCTAGGCTCGCGTCAAGGGAGGCCCTCATGCGGAAGCTCGGCTGGCTGCTCGTCGTCGTCACGGCGCTCCTCGCGCTGGGGGCCTGCGGCGGGGACGACGACGACTCGGCCGCAGACACCGGCGGAGGCGGTGACACCTCCCTGGTCGTCTACGCCGCGGCCTCGCTGACGGAGGTCTTTCCGGCGATCGACCCGGCGCCGCAGTACAACTTCGCCGGCTCGGACGAGCTCGCGACGCAGATCCGCGAAGGCGCCCTCGCGGACGTCTACGCGGCGGCGAGCTCCAAGTATCCGCAGGAGCTACTCGACGAGGGGCTCGTCGAGGAGCCGGTCACCTTCGCCTCGAATCGGCTGGTCCTGATCGTTCCCACCGACAACCCCGCCGGGATCGAGGAGGTCGCCGACGTCGCCGAGCCGGGCGTGAAGCTCGTGATCGCGGCCGAGGGCGTGCCCGTGGGCGACTACACTCGCGAGGTCCTGGAGAGCCTCGACCTCACCGCGGCGCTCGACAACGTCGTCTCGAACGAGGACGACGTCAAGGGCGTCGTCGGCAAGGTGTCGCTCGGCGAGGCCGACGCGGGGTTCGTCTACGCGACCGACGCCGCCGTGGCGGCTGACGACGTCACGGTGATCGAGCTGCCCGAAGGCTCACAGCCTCCGATCGAGTACCAGATCGCCGTCGTCGCGGCCAGCGACAACAAGGAGGCCGCGCAGGCATTCGTCGACGAGGTCCTGGGCCCCGACGGCCAGGAGCAGCTCGAGGCCGCGGGCTTCGTCATCCCCTAGACCCGGAGGAGGGCACATGGAGCTGAGCGCGAGGAACCAGCTGGACGCCACCGTCAAGGACGTCAAGCTCGGGACGATCATGGCGGAGGTGACCGCCGACGTGGGCGGCCAGGAGGTGGTCGCGGCGATCACCCGCGGAAGCGCCGAGCGGTTGGGTCTGCGAGCGGGCGACGAGGTCATCGTCATCGTCAAGGCGACGGAGGTGATGTTGGCGCGGAAGTAGTTGGGCTGGCAAACCCTCCTAGACTGGTCGAATGGGCAAGCGCTCGACGGGGGTGACGGTCGCCGACGTGCGCGACTACGCGCTCACCCTGCCGCGGGCCTACGAGGCCTTCGTCCGCGGGCGCGTCAAGTTCCGGGTCGGGCGGATCGTCTTCGTCGACTTCTCACGCGACGAGACGGTCATGGGGTTTGGCTTCCCCAAGGAGTGGCGCCGGGCGCTCGTCGAGAACGAGCCGGAGAAGTTCCTGCTCCCCGGCAAGTCCGACCTGCGCTACCACTGGGCCTGCGTGCGGCTGGACGTGATCGACGGGGAGGAGATGCGCGAGCTCGTCCTCAACGCCTGGGCGATGGTGGTGCCCCAGTACGTCTCGGCGCCCTACGCTGACCGCTCTCCCTCAGCTAGGACTAGATCCATGGCGCCGGCCCGGCGACGCTAGGGGAGGCTTCCGGGGCTCCCTCGCCGCCTCAGTCGTCGCTCGCGGGCGCTCCCGCGTACTCGTCGTCCGTGACGTGCGCGCCCCAGGTCGCGCTGTTCCCTTCCTCGTCGACTTGGAGCAGTGCAAGGTGGGTCATGAAGCGCGTGGCTGCGGCGCCGTGCCAGTGCTCCTCGCCCGGCTCGAAGAACACGCGGTCGCCGGGGCGGATGACCTCGACCGGGCCGCCGCGCCGTTGTGCAACGCCGACGCCCTCGAGGACGACGATCGTCTGGCCGTTCGGGTGCGTGTGCCAGGCGGTGCGAGCGCCGGGCGTGAAGTGGACGCTGCTCGCGCTGAGGCTCGAAGCGCCTGCCGGCACGGCGACCGCGTCGAGGTAGACCGCGCCGGTGAACCACTCGCTGGGCCCTGCCGTCGTGTGGCTGTTCCTGGTGATCTGCATGTCGGCCTCCTGATCGTCTGGCTAAGTCGAGGGCGCGGGGCCACGAAGACGTTGTCGCTGGCCTCCGTATACCCGCCCGCCCATGCCGGTCATTCTGCGAGTTCTGGGTGCCTGAGCCTCAAACGGTGCTCGCGGCGGGCGATCGCCTCGTACGCCACCAGCAACGAGCAGACGGCGCCGACGAGAGCGAGTGCCGCGAGCCCCGGGATCGCGGTTGCAGCGGGAACGAGGGCCAGCAAGACGACCACGGCGGCCGTCCGCCGCCGGAAGATCCGGCTCATCGTCCGCTGGAGAAACGCGACCTCCGCGAGCAGGTAGAGCGCGACGCCGCCGCAGAGCGCCGTCGCAGCCACGATGTCGAGCGTCTCGTCTACATGATGGAGCACTGTCTCGAGGCCGAACGCGAAGAGGACGATGCCCGCGACCATCGGCAGGTGGAGGTAGCTGTAGGCGTCCAGCGCGAGCCGGTGCAGCTCCAGGCCGCTGGCCTGCATGAGCCGCCTCCGCGCGAGGATCGCTGCGACGTCGAAGTAAAGCCACCAGAGCGCCGAGACGACGACGATTCCGAGCGCCGCGGCCACGACCACGCCCGCATCCAGGTCGAGGCCGACGCCGAGGCCGATCGAGATGATCGACTCGCCGAGCGCGATGAGGATGATGAGCCCGTGCCGCTCGGCGAAGTGCTCGGACGCGACCCGCCAGCCTCGTCCCGGGCCGACGACGGCCGGGCCGAGGTAGTCGATCGCCAGCGCGACGAGCCAGACCGCGATACGCGCGTCTCCCTCGAGGAAGCCCGCGAAGACGATGAGCACAGCGCCGGCGATCGCGGTCGGGGCGAACCGGACGAGCGAGCCAAGGCGCTCCGGCTCGTCGCGAACGACGGTCGCGGCGAGCACGAGATGCAGTAGGCGGACGAGCAGATAGGCGATGCCGAAGAAGACGCCGTCGTCTCCGAAGGCGCCCGGCACCGACAGGGCCGCGCCGAACATCGCCGCCATCGCCGCGAGCATCACCAGCCGGACGCCGCCCTCGTCGACATCGATTGCGCTCGTTAACCACGCGTAGACGCTCCATGCCCACCAGAGCGCCGCGAGGACGAGCATCCCGCGGAAGATGCCGCCCCAGGTCGGGTCGTCCACGAGCAGGCTCGTGGCCTGGGTGAGCGCAAACACGAAGACCAGGTCGAAGAAGAGCTCGAGCGGGGTGATCTGGTGCTCGCCGCGGTGTTCGAGCTCGCGCTCGGCGTCGGACACGAGCGGACCCTAGCCCACCGGTGAGCACGCGACCGGGAGCCGCAAAGGCCTGAGTTCAGCGAACGGTCACCTGCGGTCAGTTCCCGCTCAACCCAGGACTACCGGTTGCCCAGCAGTGCGTCGTCGAAGAAGGCGACGATACGGCGCTCGTACTCCTCCGGCTCGGCGTCGATCGCGCCCGTATGGCCGCCTTCGGCGGCCCAGAGCTCCTTGGGCTGGCTCGCCGCCTCGTAGTAGGTGGGAGTCAGGTTCTCGCCTCCCTGCCCGGGAGTGGCGTAGATGAAGAACACCGGGACGGTGATCTCGGCGCTGAGATCCTTCAGGCCGCGCGGCGGCAGGTCGCTCGCAAAGGCCGCCGTCGCGGCGGTTGTCAGGCCGATCACCCCGGTGGCTATAAACGAACTCCGCCCAGGCAGGTCCACCGCCTCGCGCACGGATCGGACGCCGGCTCCCTCGGAGACGACCGCCTGCAGCCCCTCCGTCTCGGCCGCCGCCTGGAGGAGGACCTCTCCGCCGACCGACAGGCCGAGGCCGCCGATCCGGCCCTCGTCGACCTCGGGCCGCTCGCGGAGGAACGCGATCGCGGCCTCCACGTCGCGCGTGCCCGCCCAGCCGAGTCCGTTCGGGTCGCCTTCGCTCTCGCCCTCCCCGCGCCGGTCGAAGAGCAGGACCCCGTAACCGTGCCCGGCGAGCATCCTGGCGGGCTTCTGCGGCCCCTTGCGGCCGGGGATGACGATCACGGTCGCGCCGTTCTTCGTCGGCACGTACCAGCCCTCGAGCCGGAGCCCGTCGCTCGTCCTGAACGAAACGTCCTCGTACGCGGACCCGAGCTGCGGAGTCGGCACGTAGGCGCGCGCTGCGTGGGTGACCACGTAGACCTCGGAGACCGGATAGACGACCACGTACGTGCAGAGGAGGAAAGCCAGTGTCAGGAGAGCGCGCCGTAGGTAGCGGCGGATCATGCTGCCGCCCTTCCGCGACCTCCAGAGCGTCACCAGGCCGATACCGACGAGGAGCACGCCGGCGGGGATGGCCAGGAGCCCGGTGTAGTCGTCTCCGGATGGGCCATTCTCCCGGGTGTAGTAGCCGGCCTCTCCGATGCCCATGATGGCGATGAAGAGCCCGACGAAGATCGCAAGCGCCCCACGGAGGCCCGGCCGCAGGCGCGGGTAGGCCCAGGCGAACAGGACGAGGAGGCCGGCCTGCACGAGGCCGCCGGCGAGGTGGTCGCCGGCCGAGGTGCCGGGCTGCGGCTGGAGGAAGTTGTCGTCCACCACGTGGAGCGCCGCGACGCCGAGCGCGAGGCGGGCGAGGCCCGCCTCGGTGCGCAGGGCCGCGCCAGTCCGCGCGGCCCTGCTTGATTCGGTCAGTGGCTGACTTGCCGTGGTCACCGCTGGCTAGGTTGTCGGCGTCGGGACGGCCGGTGCCTTGGCCGCGCCTTCGCCGTGATCCAGATGCGGCAGCCACTCGAGCCAACTCGGCAGGTACCAGTTCCAGTCGCCGAGTAGCTTCATCGTCGCCGGCAGGAGAACCGCGCGGACGATGGTCGCGTCGATCAGGATCGCCGCCGCGAGCCCGACGCCGAACTGCTTGAAGATCAGCATCGAAAGCGTCGCGAAGACGGCGAAGACGCAAACCATCACGATCGCCGCGCTGGTCACCACTCCGGCCGTCGTCTTGATCCCGTGGGCGATCGCCCGGTCGGTGCTCATGCCGCGGTCGTACGCCTCGCGCATGCGGCTGATGATGAAGACGTGGTAGTCCATCGAGAGCCCGAAGAGGATCACGAACATGAAGATGGGCAGGAAGGCGTCGATGCCCGCCGTGGACTCGAAGCCGAGGATGCCCTTGCCCCAGCCATGCTGGAAGACGAGCACCATCACCCCGTAGGCGGCGGCGATGGAGAGGAGGTTGAGGAGGATCGCCTTAACCGCGATCACGAGCGAGCGGAAGGCGACCAGCATGATCCCGAAGGCAAGCAGTAGCACGAATCCGAACACCAGGGGAGCGACGGACCCGAGCTTGTCGTTGAAGTCCTTCGACTGCGCAGTCGCCCCGGTGACTCCGACCTCGGCGCCCGGGAGCGCGCCGACGGTCGCCGGGACGATGTCCTCTCTGAGTGTCGCGAGCGCCGCCTCCGAGGCCGCGTCCATCCCCTTGCCGTCGACGGGGATGGCGACGGTCGCGATCGTCCCTGCCTCGTTGACGTCGACCGCGATTGGCTCGTGCATCTGCCCGCTGGAGAGGGCCCGCCACTCGAGCTGGCCGATCGCCTCCTGCACCTGCGGCGTGGTGACGTCAGCGGCCTTCACGACGACACCGGCCGGGATTTCGCTCCCCGGGAACGCCGCCTGGATGCGGTTGTACGTCTGGATCGACGGCAGGGACTGTGGGTACGTCTCGATGCCGGGCTGCACCGTGCGTAGCTGCAGCGCCGGCACGGCGAGCGCCAGCAGCAATCCCGCCGAAAGGACGGCCGAGACCACTGGTCTCCGCAGGACGGCGGCGACGATAGTCCCCCAGATCCGCCCCTCGCCGTCGTCGCGGCGGAGCCTGCTGACGAACGGGATGCGCCCTCGCTCGACTCGGTCACCGAGCCACGAGAGGGTGGCGGGCAGGACGGTGAGCGATCCGAGCATCGCCACCGCGACGACCAGGATCGTGCCCACGGCGAACGCCGACATGCCCTGGATTCCGGCGAGGAACATTCCGGACATGGCGACGATCACGGTCAGTCCGGAGATGAGCACGGAGCGTCCCGACGTCGCCGCGGCAGCGTTGAGCGCCGCCTCCTCGCTGCGCCCGGCGGCCCGTTCCTCCCGCTCGCGCTTCAAGTAGAACATCGAGTAGTCGACGCCGACCGCGAGCCCGATGAGCAGAATCAGCTCGTAGGTCACCTCGTCGATTGGGATGAGCGAGGTCGGGAGCGCGACCAGCCCGAAGGTCGCAACGATCGCGGTGAGCGCGAGCAGCAGCGGGATGCCCGCGGCCACCAGCGCTCCGAAGACGACGATGAGGATGATGAGCGTCACGGGGATCGAGAGAAGGCCGGCCTTCTTGAGGTCGTCCAGAAAGGCGCCTTCGACTTCCTTCGAAGCACTGACGCCGAACGAGCCGATGAACAGCTCCGGATGCGCCTCTTGCGCCTCGTCGACGGAGGCGACGACGGGATCGATCTTCTTCGTCGCGTCATCAGGGTCGCCCCGGATCTCGAAGTCGACCAGCGCCGCGCGCCCGCCCTGGCCGATCTGGCCCGCGTTCTCGGGGTCAAGGGGCGACTTGACTGCCGTAACCGCGTCGAGGGCCGAGACCCTGGCCACGACGTCCTCGACCGCGGCCGCGAAGGCCGGGTCCTTAATGGTCAGCGAGTCGCTCTGGACGAGGACGCTCTCGCCCGCCGGCTGGACGAACTCCTCGTGGAGGAGTTTGTCAACCCGGCCGGACTCGCCCACGCCGGACGTGGCCTGCTCGATCTTGGTGGTGCCGCTCAGGATGCCGGCCGCGAACGCGACGACGACGAACGCGAGCCACCCGAAGATGGCGGTCTTCCGGTGCTGCGCGCTCCAACGCCCCATTCGGCCGGCGAGATTGGTCGATCTCCTTGCTTCGTCGGGCGGAGCCGCCGGCGGCGGGGAGGCGGACGGCTCGTCAGGCTCGTTCTGGATGATCGGGGTCTTCATCACAGCTCCTCTCAGAAGGCGGTTGTCGGTTCGCGGGTGACGGGGGGCTCCGGCCGCGCCAGGAACGCCCACCGGCGCTCGACCAGGACGGCGGCCGCCGCGAAGCAGACGAGCGCGGCCGGGCCGATCGGGGGCGGGTGGATGGCGAAGAGCGCGCTGAGCCCGACGAGCAGGGTCAGGACCCAGCCGGCTCCGGCGCGCCGCAGGGCCACCGCGGCCGCCACCATGGCGACCATCCAGCCCAGCAGGCCGGCGGCGAGCGAAACCGAGATCGGGTCGCCGAGGATGTTGTTCTCGTTGTAGTGCTGGATCGCGTCGGCGACGACGGCCTGTTCGGCGGCCGGCAGGCCGTTGGCGTATTCGACGAGGACGCCGGTCCCAAGCCCGACCGTCACTTCGTAGGCGGTGTAGAAGGCGAGGAAGAAGACGAGCGAGACGCGACTCAGGGTCGCCGCACGCCCATGCAGGCCACGCAGCAGCAAAAAGACGGCCAACGCCATCAGCGGTGTGAAGAAGAGGAACGTGGTGTGGACGAATGTCCACGCGTCGGCGTCGTGGCGAACGCCCTCGTAGACGCCGTCCTCGCCGCCGGGCGGGTGGAACCACAACACCACCGCGAGGGCCAGCGGCGTCACGACCAGAAATGCGCGGCGGAGGTTGGCGGCCATGCGCCGACGCTCCCACATGCCATCGACGAGCGGAAGGCGGGGAACTGGCCGTTCGGGGGTCGGGTTTCTGGTGTCTCGGCGCGCCGCTCAGGAGCGCAGATAGAGGAGCACCGCGAGCACGCGACGCGAATCGGTTCCGCTCGAAGGCAGGCCGAGCTTGCCGAAGATGCTCGAGACGTACTTCTCGACTGCACGCAATGAGATGACGAGCTTGTCGGCGATGCCCTGGTTCGAGCGACCCTCGGCCATCAACTCGAGCACCTCATGCTCGCGTGGCGTCAGATCGGAAAGCGGGTCTTCGCTCCGCCGCCTGGTGAGGAGTGTCGAGACGATGATCGGGTCGATCGCCGAGCCGCCGGCCGCGACCCGCTCGACCGCGGCAATGAACTCCTTGACGTCGCTGATGCGATCCTTGAGCAGGTAGCCCGCCCCTTCGGCCGAGTCGGCGAGCAGCTTCATCGCCAGGCCGACCTCGACGTATTGGGAAAGTACGAGCACCCCCACGGACGGATGGTCGCCGCGAATCCGAAGCGCGGCCTGCATTCCCTCGTCGTTGTGCGTCGGTGGCAGTCGGATATCGACGATCGCCACATCGGGTGAGTAGCTCCGCACCTTCAGCAGCAGATCCTCGGCGGTTTCGCAGCTGCCGACCACGTCTAGCCCGTTCGTTTCCAGGAGCTGGGTGAGCCCTTCGCGTAGAAGAACGCTGTCCTCGGCGATCACGACCCGCACGGCATCTCCGCCTTGACACGTGTGCCGCCACCGGTCGGGCTCCAGACCCGAAGCCGCCCTCCAAGTGCTTCGACGCGATCGGCGAGACCGCGTAGCCCCGAGCCGCGCTCGGAATCCGCACCACCGACGCCGTCGTCGACGATCTCGACAACGACCTGGCCGTTCGCCCGGCTCACTTCGACAGTGGCGGCTGAGGCGGACGCGTGCTTCGCGACATTTGCGAGACCCTCGGAGACGAGGTAGTAGGCGGCGACCTCGACCGGGTCTGGAAGGCGTTCGTCGACCGCGACTCTCAGCCGAACGGGCACTGGGGCACGCGCAGTGAGCTGCTCGAGAGCAACCGCGAGACCATGGCCGCTGACGACCGCGGGGTGAATCCCGCGCGCAACCTCGCGCAACTCTCCAAGCGACGTGGCGATCTCCTGTCTGGCCTGTGCGAGGCGCTCGCTGGCGCCGCCGTCAGCCGCCAGCTCCTGCTCGAGCAGGCTAAGGTCGAGCGAGAGCGCGATCAGCCGCTGCTGAGCGCCGTCATGCAGGTTGCGCTCGAGTCGCTGCCGTTCGTTTTGCCCCGCCTCGAGGACACGCGAACGCGATCCGCGTAGCTCTTCCAGACGCGCCCTCAGCTCGACGTGCAAGCGCCCGTTCTCGATCGCGATACCGGCCGCCGCGCTGACCGCCTCGACCAGCTCGGGCTCCTCGGACAGGGCAGGATCGTGCACGAGCGCCGCAACGTGATCGCCGTTTCGGTCTATCATCGTCGTCGCTCTGCCGCTGCCTTCGGACGGAAGTTGCACGGACCGCCCCTCGAAATCTGACCAGCTCTCGAACTCGGGCAGCCAGTACGCGAGGGTTAACGACGGGTCTCCGAGAGTGCGGGCGAGAGCGTCGCGGAGCTCATCCGGCGAGGGTTCCGCTCGGAGCTCAACAAAGAGGTCTGCGACCGTCAGACGCGCGAGACGCGAGCGAAGGATGCCACCGAGGACGACGAGTGGGATCGCGATATAGGCCCCGAGGACGAGCCAACTGACCGGCTCGAAGTGGATCTGGAACTTGTCGAGAACGACGAGGACGGACCCAGGAGGATTCCGACGGAGCCGACGAGTATCGGGACGAGGGCACGTCGGAGCGGTGGGCTCGCGAGGAGCCAGCGCCTCGTCAAGGCGAAGGCCAGGACGACGGACGCGACCGTAACGAGCGCACGCTGTGCCGAGTCGATGTTGCCCGCGACGCCGGCGTTCGGCCAGACCACGAGCGCGTTCTCTGGGCTCCCGCCCGTCTCGAGAAACAGCAGCCAGGCCAGCTCCAGAGGAAAGGCCATGACCGCGAACAGCCCGATGACGAAGAGATCGAACCCCGGCTTCAGCCGACCGTGAGGGAAGGCGAGGAGGAAGCACACGAAGACGACGACCCACGCGTCGGCGAGCCAGATCCCCGCTGTGAACAGCGCGGATGAGCTCGACTGCATAAGGATCTGCGCGACGAGGTACGCGCACCCGACCGCCGTCATCAGCGGGCCGAGGCGATTTTCCGGTCGCCGGCCCCACGCGTAGAGCCCGCTACCGGCGAACGACCAGCCGACCAGAACCTTCAGGCCGTTCGGCGTGCCGAGGCCGTCGAGCCCCTCGTCGGCGAGCGTCATCGCCATGGCTCCTAGGCCGGCGGCAAGAGCGAAGATCCAGAGGGCCCGCCGAACCCACACGAGGTTCTGGGCGTCGGCGGATCCGGGCTCGGAGCGTGGAGGGGAGTTCGCGCTCGCCGAGAGAACCTCGGACGTCGACATGGACTCCTCTCTCTGGGTCGTAACTCGACCTTGGACTGACGGAACCTCTCAGGCGCGACGGCGTAGTCGAGCGGCGCGAACACGGAAGAAAGGAGGCGCCTGGGGCGAGGGTACTCCTTTTCCCGTGGCAACCCAACTCCGCGTTTGACTCCTTGCGCACCTGGCCCGGCGCTAGTCGTCGAACGGGTCGTCCCTAAAGGGATCGTCGGGGCCGCCCTGTCCGAAAAACTCGTAGCGCTTCGTTGCTCGGATCTCTTCAGCCGGGTCGTCGGCCAGGAACAGGCCCATCCAGAGCAACGCGACGAGCGTGAATAGAAACAGCAGGATGAAGGGGGCTGCGATCATTTCGGGGTTCCTTTCAGGCTCAGAGTGGGCGGTGCCGCACCACACTCGGTGAGGGGGCGGCGGTGCCCTCAGCCGCCTGACCCGGCGAATGCGCCGTGGATGAGACGATTGTGGGCTTCACGATGACCTCCCTGATGTTGCGACGTTTGTCTGCTGGTTGAGCCAGTCCTCGAAGTGGGTCTCCGCGAGGCTGGCATCGCCGTCGGGAACGAGCGTGCGCTCGTCGAGCCTCGCTCCGAAGTAGCGCGTGTCCGGATCCGCGATCACGTCGCGGGGATCGTCGCGCGCCTCGAGGCCCCGCCGGATGAACTCGTCGAGCCGGAACTGCTCGGGCCCCCCGACCTCGACGATGCCGTTCACAGGCGGCCCGACAGCTGCCTTGGCGACCGCGGCCGCGACGTCGTCGGCGGCCATGGGCTGGATCAGGACCGGTGCGAGCCGCACGGTGTCGCCGTCCGTGGCGCCGTCCGCGATGCTCTTCACGAACTCGAAGAACTGCGTCGCGTGGACGATCGAGTACGGGATCGGCGATCCTTCGATCAGCGTCTCCTGGGCGATCTTGCCGCGGAAGTAGCCGCTCTCGGAGAGGCGGTCGGTGCCCACGACCGACAACGCGACGTGATGGCCGACGCCCGCCGCGCCTTCGGCCTCGAGGAGGTTGCGCGTCGACGTCTCGAAGAACGCCAGCACTGCCTCGTCCTCGAAGGAGGGGGAGTTCGAGACGTCGACGACCACGTCGGCGCCCTCGAGGACTTCGGCCAGCCCTTCGCCGGTGAGGGTATTGACCCCCGAGTCCGGCGACGCCGGCACGGCTTCGTGGCCGTGCTCACGCAACTTCTCGACGAGCTTCGAGCCGACGAGGCCCGTTCCGCCGATGACAACGATCTTCATCTCGTCTCCCTTCTCGGGTTTGTTGAGGGCCGAGGATCGCTGCAGCGAGCGGCCCTTCGAATCCGCCAGCATGCCAGCCCGGCGGCCAGTCTCTACCAGCCGAACGAGAGCCGAGTGCAATTGTCTCAGCTCGGCGTAAGGCTTCGCTTCAACCCGCGCGCTAGGCTGGGGCAATGCAGACCGGGGAGGTCGGAATCGAGATCACGCCGATCCTCGCTGCCCCCTCGCTCGAATCGAAGGTCGCCGCTCAGCTCGACGCGCTCCTGCGCCGCACTTGCCAGATTGCCCGCGCGCTGACCGGCGCCGAGCAGGCGGCCCTCAAGCTCTGGGTCGGCGAGGACTCGTCGCAGGCGCGCAAGTACTTCAGCCTGAGCGAGAAGTACGCCGCGTTCCGCGACTTCCGCGTCGACCCGAAGGGCTTCGGCCTGCACGGGATGGCGATCCCACCGGGCGAAGTCGTCCGCCTGACCGAGGACGAGGTGCTGGCGCATCCGCTCTACAGCGGCTTCGGCCTACTCGCGGACGATCACCCGCCGATGCGGGGATGGCTGGCGACGAGCGTCTGCGGCGAGGATGGTCGCCTCTACGGCCTGCTGCAGCTGAGCGACAAGAGCGGTGGGCGCGACTTCGACGAAGCCGACGAGGCGAACATCCGCGAGCTCGCCGCGCTGATCGGCGACATGCTCGACGCGCTACGACTGGCCGCGCAGCAGTAGTCCTGACTTGGGCAGGAACGGTCAACGTCTCCGAGACAAACGCGAACAGCTTGACAGGAGAACGTGTGTTCGTGTAGAACAGACGTTCCCATGATCGCCTGTCTCTCGATTCCGGGCTTCTCCCTCAGGGCTCCGTTGCTTCGACGACCCGAGCTTCGGGGAAAGCCGGTCGCGCTTGCGCCGGTGCCGGGGACGCGGCCGCTCATCGGATCCTGCACTCGTGCCGCCCAGGAGGCTGGGGTGCGGCCGGGGATGCGGCTCTCCGAGGCGCTCTCCATGTGCCCGCGGCTGGAGCTCGTCGAGCAGGATCCAGCGGGGGTGGAGGAGGCCTGGGAGGCCGTGCTGCGGCGACTCGAGGAGGCGGGCTTCGCGGTCGAGACGGCCGAGCCGGGCTGCGCCTATTTCGAGACGCGGGGGGTCGAGCGGCTGGCCGGGGGGCTCGAGCAGGCGCTTCGGCGCGCGCTCGACGCGGTCGGGGAGGAGTGGGGGGCTCGTGTGGGGGCGGCCTCCCGGCGCTTCGCGGCTCTGGCGGCGGCGACCGTCGCGCCTGCCGGCCGGGCGCTCGTCATCGACGACGGCGAGGCGCACCTCTTCCTCGAGCCGCTCCCGCTCGACCTCCTCCCGCTCTCGCCGGAGCGGCGGGAGGAGCTCTCGGAGCTTGGGGTCAAGCGGCTCGGCGAGCTGGCGCGGCTGCCTGGGGCGGCGGTCGCGGACCGGCTCGGCGCGGACGGCGCGGAGGCATGGCAGCTCGCCCGGGGCGAGGGGAGCGTCTCCGTCGAGTCGCGCCGCCCACCGGCCGAGATCGCCGAGACGCTCACCTTCCCGGAGCCGGTCGCGAACGAGCTCACGCTTGTGCGGGCACTGGCGGCGCTCGTCGAGCGCCTGCTCGCCCGCCCGGAGCGAGCCGGCCGGGCTCCGCGTCAGCTCGCCCTCTCGGCGAAGCTCGTCGGCGGAGGCTCCTGGCGGCGCTCGCTGACGCTGCGCGAGCCGACGGCGGAGCCCGACCGCCTTCGGCTCGCGCTCCAGTCCAAGCTGGCGGAGCTACCGGCGCCGACGGCGGAGTTGCGACTCGAGCTGGGAGAGCTGACGGAGTCGGTGGGAACGCAGGCCGAGCTCGTCCGACCGCGCGGCAGCAGGCTGCGAGAGCGCCTGCGCGTGGGGCTCCGGCAGGCGCGCGCGGCGGTGGGAAGCGCAGACGCGGTCTGCACCGTCGTGGAGGTCGCGCCATGGTCGCGCATTCCGGAGACCAGGGCCATTCTCGTTCCGCGCGACGACTGAACGAGCCGCGCCCGGCGCTCGTGGCCTGCGAGGACGGGATGCCTGCAGCGATCGACAGGGTGCAGGTGGCCGAGCTGCGAGAGGAGTGGCGGGTGGACGATCGCTGGTGGACGGAGGAGCCGGTGAAACGGCGCTACTTCGAGGCGCTGCTCGAGAGCGGGCGGAACGTCGTGGTCTTCCGGGACGAGGCGAGCGGCGCGTGGTTTCGGCAGAGCGCCTAGGAGGGCTTGTCGGAACGTCGCTCGCCGCAGGGGTGCGATGGTCGTTCCGAAGCAAGGACGCAGGGAGCGTTCGTAGCCGGAGGCTACGGACGCGACCGAGGACGCCGCCTCGGGGCGAGCAGCACGGCCCGGCGGCACAGACTGCGTTTCGTCAAGCCCTCCTAGACGATGAGGACGTCGTGGCGCGCCAGCACTTCGCCCATGACCCTGGGGTCGGGCGGGCGGTCCGCGGGCGTCGCGGCGGCCAGGTCGCGAATGTAGTCCTCCCAGCCGCCCGGTGTGTTCAGGTTGAGGAAACGCACCGGCTCTGCGCTCCGGTTGACGAACGTGTGCACGACGCCCGGAGGCAAGCAGGCGTACGTACCCGGGGGCGCGTCGACCTCTTCGTCGCCAACCCGGACGGTGAGCGTCCCCTCGAGGACGTAGAACGAGTCGAGCAGCTCTCGGTGGGAGTGGGGCGGAGGGCCGCTCGTCCCCGGCTCGATCGTGACCTCGGCGAGCGAGAAGAAGCCCGCGGTCGCTTCCCGGGTCGCCTTGAAGAGCGAGGTCGCCGTTCCGACCGTGAAGGTCGTGCCCTCCCCGGGGCCCAGGACGGTGCCGCCGCCCGGCTCCTGCGGCCCGTCGACGTCGACGGTGTCGAAGGTGGCGCGCTCGCCGCGGGTGACAGCGCGGATGTAGGCGGCGAAGCCCGCGTCGGGGGCGTGGACGTTGAGGAAACGAACCCGGCCGCCACTCGCGTTCGTAAAGGCATGGACGATGCCGGGCGGCGCGACGACCGCCGTCCCGGCCGGTGCGCGGACAGTCTCCCGACCCAGCGTGAACTCGAGCTCGCCCGCGAGGACGTAGAAGGCGTCCGTGTGGCGCTCGTGGTAGTGGGGGCTCGCGCCCGCGTAGTCCGAGCCGGCGTCGTACTCGATGAGGCTGAGCTCGGGCCGGTCCGCCTTGATCAGAAAAGTGCGGTTCCTCCCCCGCAGCAGCTCGCCCTCGCCAGGCCCGTTGACGATCGCCTCGTCCATCGAAGTCGCCTCCACTCGCTCGTTAACTCTAGGGGCACCCCTCTCCCACCACCCGCTTTCCAGCGTAACGAGGGAGCGTGCGCGTGTCTGTGACGCATCGTGCCGGAAGTGTGACGGGGGAGTGACGAGAGCGTGGCGGGGTACGTCGAGCTCCACTGCCACTCGGCCTACTCGTTCCTCGACGGCGCCTCCCAGCCAGAGGAGCTCGCGACTCGCGCGGCCGAGCTCGGCTACGACGCGCTCGCGCTCACCGACCACGACGGCGTCTACGGCTCGCTCGAGTTCGCCTACGCGGCGAAGGCGCTCGGCCTGCGCTCCATCACCGGCGCCGAGGCGACGCTCGCCGACGGCTCCCACGTCACGCTCCTCGTCGAGACGCCGCGTGGGTACGCCAACCTCTGCCGGCTCCTCACCGCCGCGCACGCTCACGAGCGGCTGAACCCGCGCCTCGACCCAGCCTTGCTGGCCGAGGAGGGCGAGGGCCTCGTCTGCCTTTCCGGCTGCGCGCGGCACGGGCTCGCTGTCCGCGACCCGAACGCGGCCGCACGTCTCGCCGCCGCCTTCGGCCGCGACCGCTTCTTCGTCGAGCTCCAGCGGCCCTACGAGCGGGGCGACGCGCGCCGGAACGCCGCGCTCCGGGCGCTCGCAGAGACCCTCGGCGTGCGCACCGTCGCCACCGGCGACGTCCACGCGCACCATCTGCGCCGGACGCGCCTCCAGGACGTCCTCGTCGCGATCAGGAACCGCACCTCCCTCGAAGGCTGCGAGGCCGAGCGGCGCGGGAACCGGGAAAGCGTCCTCCTCGCGCCGCACGAGGTCGCCGCCCGCTTCCCGGACGATCGGGATGCCGTCCACGCTACCGTCGAGCTGGCCGAGCGGCTCACCTTCGACCTCACGCACGAGCTCGGCTATCGCTACCCGGACTTTTCGGATCGCGACGACCCCGCGGACCTCCAGCTGGCGCGAGTCTGCAGTCGAGCGTTCGAGGATCGGTATCGGCATTCCCCGCTCCCTCATCGCAATCGAGCGGAAGCCCGATTGCGAGACGAGCTGGCGCTGATCGCCGAGCTCGGCCTCTCCGGCTTCTTCCTCCTCCACTGGGAGGTGCTGGAGCTCGCGCGCGACGTGGCTGCCGAGGTCAGGGGCCCCAGCTCGCCGCGGCACCTGCTGCCTCCGGGGCGCGGTCGGGGGAGCTCGGTCGGCTCGATCGTCTGCTACCTGACCGGCCTTTCCCACGTCGATCCGGTGGACGCCGGGCTCGCGCTCGGCCGCTTCCTGAATCGGGAGCTCTCCTCCGTGCCCGACATCGACCTCGACTTCCCGCGCGACATCCGCGAGAAGCTGATCGTCGCCGTCACCGAGCGCTACGGCCGTGAGCACTCAGCGCTCGTGGCGAGCTTCGCCACCTACCGCGCGCGCGGCGCCATCCGCGACGTCGGCAAGGCGCTCGGGCTCCCGCAGGCCGAGCTGGAGCGGCTGGCACGCGTCTCGGACGGCTGGAACGCCCGCAAGGTGGGGGAGGAGATGGAGCACGTGCCCGGGGCCGACGCGCGTCTCGCCTCGCCGCGCTGGCGGGCCTTTCGGGAGCTCTGCGGCGAGATCGCCGGGCTGCCCCGCCACCTGTCGCAGCACCCGGGCGGCATGGTGATCTCATCGCGACCGCTCGTCGAACTCGTCCCGGTGGAGCCGGCGGCGATGGAGGGGCGCCAGAACTGCCAGTGGGACAAGGATTCCTGCGCGGACGCCGGCTTCCTCAAGATCGACCTGCTCGGGCTGGGCATGCTCTCCGCAGTCGAGGAGTGCGTCGAGCAGATCGCGCTCCTGCAGGGAAAGCCGATCGACCTCTCCCGCATCCCGCTCGACGACCCGGGCGTCTACAAGGAGATCCAGGACGCGGACACGGTAGGCCTTTTCCAGATCGAGAGCCGCGCGCAGATGCAGAGCCTTCTGCGCACCCGCCCGGAGAACCTCGACGACCTCACGATCCAGGTGGCGCTCGTCCGCCCGGGCCCGATTCAGGGCAAGGCCGTGCACCCCTACATCGAGCGCCGGCAGCGCCTGCGCGAGGACCCCGGCTACGAGCCTCCCTACGACCACCCGTCGCTCGCGGAGCCGCTGCGCGAGACCCTCGGCGCGATCATCTTCCAGGAGCAGGTGCTCGACGTGGCCATGGCGCTCGCCGGCTTCACGGTGGGGGAGGCCGAGGGGCTGCGCCGGGCGATGAGCCGCAAGCGGAGTCAGGACGCGATGGAGGCCTACCGGCGGCGCTTCCTCGACGGTGCGCTCGCGAACGGGGCCGACCTCGAGACGGCCGAGCTCGTCTTCTCCAAGCTCGCGGGCTTCGCGTCCTTCGGATTCCCCAAGTCCCACGCCGCCGCCTTCGCCCTCCTGGCGTACCAGTCGGCCTGGCTTCGCCACCACTACCCGGAGGAGTTCCTCTGCTCGCTGCTGAACGCGCAGCCGATGGGCTTCTACCCGCCGGCGAGCCTCGTGCGGGACGCCCAGCGGCGCGGCGTGGAGGTGCTGCCGCCAGACGTGAACCGGAGCGCGGCGAAGTGCCGTCTCCAGGCGGGCGCCGTGCGCGTCGGGCTCGGCTACGTCAAGGGCCTGGGGGAGACGCCGGCCGTGGCGCTCGTGGAGGAGCGCGAGGCGAGCGGTGACTTCGGAAGCGTCGCCGCCCTCGCCCGGCGGGCCCCGTTGGACCGGCCGGGGCTCGAAGCCCTCGTCGCCAGCGGCGCCTGCGACTCCTTCGGCTGGCCCCGGCGACAGCTCCTCTGGCGCCTAGGGCTCGCGCCGCGCTCAGTGAGCGCCGGCGCCGGGGGGACGGAGAGACAGCTGGCGCTCCCGCTCGAGCCGACGACCGAGATCCCCGAGCTGGCCGAGCAGACACCCTGGGAGCGGATGCTCGCCGACTACCGGCTCACGAGCCTCTCCGTCGGGCTACACCCCCTCGAGCTGCTGCGGCCGCACCTGCCCGGCGAGGTGCTGTCCAGCGCGGAGCTCGAGGAGGCGCCGCACGGCGCTCGGGTCACAGTCGCCGGCCTCGCCGTCGCGCGGCAGCGGCCGGCGACGGCGAGCGGCGTCGTCTTCATGCTGATCGAAGACGAGCACGGCCAGATGAACCTGATCGTCCCGCCCCCCGTCTACGACCGCTACCGCGCGCTCGTGCGCGGGGAGCCGCTCCTCCTCGCTCGCGGCCG
Organism: uncultured Actinomycetes bacterium; assembly: GCA_963838795.1. Lineage (GTDB taxonomy): Bacteria > Actinomycetota > Thermoleophilia > Gaiellales > Gaiellaceae > JAIBJN01. Next base: position 50,246 of record CAWISL010000018.1, on the reverse strand, counting down.
CTTCGAGCGGGTCGACCGCAACCGCAACGTCCTCGTGTCGGAGCTTGCGTCGCTCGCACCGCTCGCACGCCGGGTCGCGGACGACGCGGAGGTGCGGGGCGCCATGCCCGCCGCGCACCACTTCGGCGGCCGCTGAGCATGGTGCGTTGACTAGGCTGGGCGCGTGCCCCGGTCGCTCTGGCTCCAGGAAGCGCTCGCGGCCGAGGACGGCGTCGAGTCCTCGCAGCTCGTCGAGCCTGTTCGGGCCGACGTCTGCATCGTGGGCGGGGGCTACACGGGGCTCTGGACGGCTCTGCGGATCGCCGAGCTCGAGCCCGGCGCGTCGATTGCCCTCGTCGAAGCCGACATCTGCGGCGGCGGCCCCTCCGGACGAAACGGCGGCTTCGCGCTCTCCTGGTGGCCGAAGGTCGAGACCCTGATCAAGCGCGTCGGCGAGGCAGAAGCATTCCGGCTGGTGCGCGCCTCGGTGGACGCGGTCGACGAGCTCGGGGCCTTCTGCGAGCGCGAGGGCATCGATGCGCACTATCACCGTGGAGGCTGGCTCTGGACGGCGACGTCCCCCGCGCAGCTCGGGTCCTGGGACGGCGCCGTCGAGGCCGCCGCCCGGGCGGGAGAGCGCCCGTTCGTGATCCTGTCCGCCGAGGAGGTGCGGCGGCGGACGGGCTCGCCCGTCCATCTGGGCGCCGCCTTCGAAGCGGGAGCGGCGACCGTCCAGCCGGCCCTGCTCGCCCGGGGGCTTCGACGCGTCGCCGTCGAGCGAGGAGTCCGGATCTTCGAGCGCTCGCCGATGGTCGAGCTCGATCGTGACCGGGGCACCGTCCGGGCCGCGTCCGGCTCCGTCGAGGCGGGGGCGATCGTGCTGGCCACCGGCGCGTGGCTGGGGGCCGTCCCCGAGCTCGGGCGCGCGATCGTCGCAGTCTCCAGCGACATAGTTGCCACGGCCCCAATGCCCCGACGGCTGGAGGAGGCGGGTTGGACCGGCGGCGAGGCGATCTCGAACTGCCGGCTGATGGTGCACTACTACCGCACGACGAGGGACGGCCGGATCGCCTTCGGCCAGGGAGGGCATCGGCACGCGTTCGGCGGCCGGGTGGACAACGGGTTCTTCTCGCACGGCGACTCGGCGGAGGAGCAGCTGCGACGCGATCTGGTTCGCCTCGTGCCGTACGCGGACGGCGTCGAGGTCACGCATTGCTGGGGCGGTCCCATCGACCGCACCGTGGACGGCGCCCCGATCTTCGGTCGCCTGCCCGGCGCCGTGCCGATCGTCTACGGCGCCGGCTACTCGGGGAATGGCGTCGCGCCGAGCTTGACGGCCGCGAAGATCCTGGCTTCGAGCGCGCTCGGCCGCGAGGACGAGTGGTCGGGCTGCGGCCTGAACCGCGGAGTGACCGGGCGCTTCCCGCCCGAGCCTGTCCGCTATCTCGGCGGCTTCGTCGTCCGCGCCGCGGTCAAGCGGAAGGAGAGCCGCGAAGACGTCGGCCGCTCCGTCGACCCGCTCACCCGACGCGTCGCCGGCCTTGCGCCTCAGGGCTTCTTCCGGGTCGTGAGGTAGTTGGCGTGCCCCCTAGCCGGGCTCGAGCCCCAGGCTCGGAAGCCGTTTGCGCGCCAGGCGATTGAAGACCTCCTCGTACTCGTCGGCAGCCTCGGCGTCGAGCGTCGACGCGTACGCGTACCGGTACCCGAGCAGCGCGTCCCTCGCCGCGTCGACCTGGTCGACGTAGTCGCCGTAGAGCTCTTCGGCCTCGTCGGTCGGGGCGGCGTTGTAGGCGTCGAGCGCGGACCGGCAGTCGTCGAGGAGATCCGCATGCTCGGCCTCAAACAGCTCCAGCTGTCGCTCGACGAGGTCGACGAAGCGCCCTCGCACGCCTCGTAGACTAGACGGCCCGATGCGCCTCCTGGTTCGCAGCTGGAACGTCTACCACGGGAGGACGCATCCGCAGTCGTCGAGGCTCCGCCTGGAGGAGATGGTGCGCCTGGTCACCGCGGACGCGCCGGATGTCGTCGCGCTGCAGGAGGTGCCGCTCTGGGCGGTCAGGCGCCTGGACGACTGGAGCGGGATGAGCGCCTCGTGGGCCATGACGATGCCGACGCTGCTGGGCCCGCTCGCGCGCCGCGTGACCGCCGCGGATCCGGTGCGCTTCCGCTCCAGCCTGACCGGCCAGGCGAACGCGCTCCTCGTCAACCCGCACTTCGACGTCGGCCGCCACCGTCGCGCAGTCCTCAACCCTGACGTCTCGCACACGGAGTGGCTCTTCCGGGGCGGCCAGCGTCGCGTGTGCCATTCCCTCGAGGTCGACGTCGCCGGTGAGAGGATCGTCCTCGCGAACCTGCACGCTTCGAACAACCCGGATCGGCGGCTCGTCGACGAGGAGATCGAGCGGGCCGCCGCCTTCCTGGCGGGGGTCGAGCGCTGCGTCCTCTGCGGGGACTTCAACGTGCGTCTCCACCCGGTCCCCGGCTTCACGGACCCGATCGACGGGATCGACCAGATCCTCGTCCGCGGCGCCGAGCTCGAGCGCGGCCCTGAGGCCTGGACCGAGGAGCGGCGGCGCGTCAACGGCGTGGTGCTCTCCGACCATGCTCCGGTCGAGGCGGTGATCACGTCGACCTCGTAGCCGTCCGCCGCGGCCTGCCGGTGCTGGACCGCTACGCCTACCTGAACACGGGCACCTTCGGCCCGCTCCCTCGCGCGACCGTGGAGGCGATGCAGACGGTCGAGCGCAGTGAGCTGGAGGCGGGCCGTTCGAGCCGAGCGTACTTCCAGCGCGTCCTGGAGGAGCGCGAGGCGCTGCGCGCCGAGCTCGCGAGCCTGCTGAGGTCGCAGCCGGAGCAGGTCGCCCTCACGAGCTCGACGACGGAGGGGTGCAACATCGTCCTTCGCGGGCTCGGCGTCGGGCCGGGCGACGAGGTCGTGACGACCGACTCGGAGCACCCCGGCCTCTTCGGCGGGCTCGTCGCCTCCCGCGCGACGCTACGGATCGCGGCGATCCGCGGGCTGCCCGCGGCCGAGCTGCTGCCCGCGATCCAGGCTGAGATCACGCCTCGGACCCGCCTCATCGGCATCTCCCACGTCTCGTGGCTCGACGGTGCCGTCATGCCGGTCCGCGAGCTGGCCGGGCACGGAATCCCCGTGCTCGTCGACGGAGCACAGGGCGCCGGCGCGATCCGGGTCGCCGTCGAGGAGCTCGGCGCGGACTACTACACGGTCTCGGCCCAGAAGTGGCTCCTCGGCCCCGCGGCGACCGGAGCGCTCTACGTCGCCGAGGGTCGGCTCGAGGACTGCCGCGTGGCCTTCCCTTCCTACTTCTCCTGGAAGCTCCCGGACTACGAGCTCCGGGACGGGGCCGTTCGCTTCGAGGGGTCGTGGACGCCCCCCGCGTCCGTCGCCGGGCTGCTCGCGTCGCTGGCGTTCGCGGCGGAAGCGGGGGAGGAGCGCTTCGACCACGCCCGCGAGGCGGCGGAGCGCTGCCGTGCGCTCCTCCTCGAGCACGGCGCCGACGTGGTCACGGAGCCCGGCCAAGCGACGCTCGTCTCCTGGCGGGCCGACGAACCCGAGGCCCTGGTCGACCGCCTGGCCGAGCGGGGCGTCGTCGTGCGCGACCTTCCAGGCACCGGCCTCGTTCGCGCCTCGTGCGGCTATTGGACGAGCGAGGAGGACCTCGAACGACTTGTCCGAGGGCTTCGCGGATGAGCTGGCGGACGCGCTCGCGCGGCGTCACCGGGGCTGGGGCATAGTCCCCCTGGCCGGTCGCGGCGGTGGCGACGGTGACGGTCCCGTCGGAGAGGAGGCTCGGTGCCGGAAGGCCTATCGGCCAGCGAGGTAGGAAGGGAGATCGGTGAGCACGCGAAGCACGGCCGAGCGGGCGGCCCCGGCCAGCCCGACCGGCTGGTCTCGATTTTGGAAGCCGTCCTGCTCTCGGTCGTCACCATCGCCGCCGCCTGGTCCGGCTACTCGGCGGCCAAGTGGAACACGGAGTCCTCGCTCATGCTGGCGAGCGCGACGGCCACCCGGACGGAGGCGAACCGGGCCTTTCAGCAGGCCCTGACGTTGCGCGTCGGCGATGCCACGATGTTCAACGCCTGGTTCGCGGCCTACATCGCCGACGACGAGAACGACATGCGCGTCGCCGAGAAGCGCTTTCGGCCCGAGTACCGGGTCGCGTTCGAGGCGTGGCTGGCAACGGATCCCTTCACGAACCCGAACGCGCCGCCGGGACCGCAGCAGATGCCCCAGTACGACCCGGCAGGCGAGGCGCTCTCCCAAGAGCTCGACCAGGAAGCGGACGTCCTCTACGAGGAGGGCCGAAAAGCGGGGGAGACCGCAGACGACTTCGTTCGGACGACCGTCATCCTCGCGAGCGTGCTCTTCCTCGTCGGCATCGGCTCCCACTTTCCGCTGCGAGCGGTGCGATACGGCCTGGTCGTCGTCGGCGTCACGCTCCTGGTCATCGCGGCGATCGCGATCGCGCGGCTCCCGGAAGGGTCGCCGCTCTGAGCGCACCTCATGGAGCCGAAGAGAAACAGGCTCGTTCGGGGGCTTTAGCTCCCGTCCGAGCCGGCCGAAGCGAACTCAATGCCGCAATCTTTGCGGGGCCTGGTTCTCGCCGGTGCGCTCGCGCTGGCTGGATGCAGCATCGGCGGGCAGAAGGCCGCCGAGCCTGCCGAGCAGCCGGCGATCACGAAGGCGCAGCTCGCCGCGATGGTGCTGCCGCTCGACGAGTTGGGAACGATCGCCGAGGGCATGGAGCTGAACGAGACTGCCGGGCCCGTCGGAAACGAGGAGGCCGCGGACGGCACCGTCGACCCCGGCGACACCGGTAAGTCGCTGCGAAGCGCGGGCAGACTGGGTGGTCACAAGGCGTACTACACCGACCCGGGTGTGGCGGCCTCGGCGAGGAAGCAAGGAGTCATCTCGGTCGGGACGGAGATCGAGCTGATGGAGGATCCCGTCTACGCGGCCCAGTACCTGCATAAGCAGCTCGGCGACTTCGAGCGCTTCCAAGGGAAGCAGGACGACGGCACGAAGCTGGCCGGCGTATCGAGCTTCCAGGTCACTGCGGTCGGCGACGAGGCCGAAGGCCTCCTCGCCACCGCCTCCGGCCCGAAGCGGACTGTCCACGTGACCGCGGTCGCGTTCCGCCGAGCACGGATCGTCGCCGTCGCGATGGTGATGCGGGCCGACAAGGAGGATGCGCAGGGCGAAGCGCGTGCCCTCGCGGTCAAGCTCGACGGCCGCATCCAGGCGGTTCTCGCCGGCGAGATCGCGGCTGGGCCGCCCAAAGAGGACACGAGCGATGCGCCCGCCGCGGCCGGCGCGCAGCTCCCCGATCTGACGTTGCAGGCCGAGGACGTCGCTCCAGGCGTAGCCGCCGCGGACGAGGGTGAGGTGACGGAGCGCAGCTACGTCGGCTACCAGCGCACGTTCGAGGACGTCATCGTCGGAAGCTCTCACCTGATCCGGCTGCAGGCCCGAACGGCAGCGTACGACAACCCCGGTCAGGCCGCGGCCGCGCACAAGCTCGTGAGCCAGGCGGCCGGCCGCGGTACCTTTGCCGACGGGATCGCCCGGGCGTTCGGGAAGGAGACGGCAGTGACGCCGGCGGCCATACGGGTCCGCCCGCTTCCGAGCGGAACGCGTGCGATGCCCGGAGTGGTCGCCACGTTCGAGCTCGTCGGCGCGAAGTTCGAGCTGGTCTCGATCTTCGTGCGTTCGGGCCGCTACCTGCAGTCGGTCACCGGCATCTGCCGGCCCGCCGGCCTCCAGCCCGACGATCTGAAGGCACTGGCGCGGCGCGCCCAGGCCCGCCTGACGGCCTAGGCCGCGGTGCGAAGCCCGAGCTCGGGCGCGATCGGCCGTAGCGCCGCGATCACGTTTCGGATGTGCTCGTCGAGCTCGAGGCCGAGCAGCTCCGCGCCCGCGTAGACCTCGTCCCGGTGGATGCCGGCCGCGAAGGACGGCTGCTTCAGCTTCTTCCTCACCGACTTCGGCTCGAGCGTCTCGATCCCGTCGGGCCGCACGAGCCCGCAGGCGTGCACGAAGCCGGCCAGCTCGTCGCAGGCGAACAGCGTCTTCTTGAGCGGCGTGTCCCTCGGCATCTCCAGGTGCTCGGCGTGGGAGAGAACGGCCTCGACGACCCCCTCAGGCCACCCTTCCTCGCGCAGGATGGGCGCCCCGTCCTGTGGGTGCCGGTCGAGGGTCGGGTGAATCTCGTAGTCGAAGTCGTGCAGGAGCGCGGCCGCTCGCCAGAGCTGCTCGTCCTCCCCGTTTTCCCGGGCGTAGAAGCCGACGCAAGCCTCGACGGCGAGCGCGTGGCGACGCAGCGCCTCGCTTTGCGTGTGGCGGGTCAGCGTCTCCCAGGCGCGGTCGCGGGTCACGTCCATCGGGGCGTTTAGGATAGCCTCCCGGGTCGCGTCGGCCTGGGAGCCCGAACGAGACCTGTGCCTGAGACCGTTGTCGCCGACACCCTGATGGAATCCTTCGTCATCGAAGGCGGCCGCCCGCTCCGCGGGTCGATCCGCGCGACGGGGAACAAGAACGCCGCCCTGCCCATCATCGCGGCGTCCCTCCTGACGGACGAGCCCGTCACCCTCAGGAACGTGCCTGCGATTCGGGACGTCGAGACGATGCTCGAGCTCGTCGCCGATCTCGGAGTCGAGGTCGAGCAGCTCGGCGACGGGGTCGTCCGGATCCGCGCCGAGGACGTCAAGAAAACCGAGCTCGACGCGGAGCTTTGCACGCGGATCCGCGCGTCGATTCTCCTGGCCGGGCCGCTCGTCGCCCGCTGGGGCGAGGCCATCGTGCCTCCGCCCGGGGGAGATGTGATCGGGCGGCGGCGGCTCGACACCCACATCCACGCGCTCGCGCGTCTCGGGGCGGAGATCGTCGCCGAGCGGCGCCTGCACATGAAGGCGAAGGGGCTCACAGGGACGCAGGTCTTTCTCGACGAGGCGTCGGTGACCGGCACCGAGAACGCGGTCATGGCGGCCTCGCTGGCCGCCGGGGAGACCACGATCGTGAACGCCGCCTGCGAGCCCCATGTCCAGGATCTCTGCCGTTTCCTCGCCTCGCTCGGCGCCCGCATCGACGGGATCGGCTCCAACGTGCTCCTCGTCCGCGGCGTCGACCGCCTGAGCGGGGGCGACTGGAGCATCTGCCCCGATCACATCGAGGTGGCGAGCTTGGTCGGCCTCGGCGCCGTGACGGAAGGGGAGATCGTGATCGAGGACGTCGTCCCCGAGCACATGGTCGGGGTCTGGCACGGGTTCGAGCGCCTCGGGATGACGTGGCACGCGGAGAACGGCACGGTGAGGGTGCCCGGAGGCCAGGAGCTCGTCATCCAGGACGACCTCGGTTCGCAGATCCCGAAGATCGAGGACGGCCCGTGGCCCGCCTTCCCTGCCGACCTGACCTCGATCGCGCTCGCGGTGGCGACGCAGGCCCGGGGCACCGTGCTCATCTTCGAGAAGATGTTCGAGAACCGGCTCTTCTTCGTGGACAAGCTGGTGACGATGGGCGCGAGGATCATCCTCTGCGATCCCCACCGCGCGGTCGTGAACGGGCCGACGCGACTGTACGGCGAGCGGATGGAGAGCCCGGACATCCGCGCGGGCATGGCGATGCTGATCGCGGGCCTCTGCGCGGAGGGTCGCTCCACGATCGGGAACATCGGGCAGATCGACCGCGGTTACGAACGCATCGACGAGCGCCTGCGTGCGCTCGGCGCGAGCATCGAAAGGGTGGACACAGCGTGAGCGACAAGCGTGCAGTGAGGACCGAAAGCGCCCCGGCGCCGTTCCAGGGGGCGCCCTACTCGCAGGGGATCGTCGCCGGAGAGCTCGTGTTCGTCTCCGGCCAGCTCGGTATCGACCCGGAGCAGGGCAACGTGGTCGACGGCGGCATCGTCGAGCAGACCGAGCAGGTGATGAAGAACCTCTCGGCCATCCTCACCGAGGCCGGCTGCAGCCTCGACGACGTCGTCATGACCTCGATCTTCCTCATCGAGCTCCACGACTTCCAGGCGATGAACGAGGTCTACGCGCGCCACCTGAGCGAGCCGTATCCCGCCCGGGCGACCGTGGAGATCGCCGCGCTCCCTTCCGGGGCGCGCATCGAGGTTGCGGTCATCGCCCGCAGGCCCGCGTAGCTCGAGCGGCCGTCGGCTGCCTAGACCGGGCGGACGGTCTTCTTGTGAAGCTCGGCCTCGAAGCCGGACTTGGTGACCTTGAAGGTCACGGTGCCGGGATAACGCTTCGCGCGAACGCGGAAGGTGACGCCGCCCGAGGCGTTCGTTTGCTTCGTCACCGCCGTCACGCCGGCACCCGAAACGCGCACGCTCGCGGCCCCAACCGGCTGGAAGCTGCCGTTGCGCACGGTGAGCGTGATCGTCTTCCTCTTGCCCTTGACCGGGTAGCCGGTCGAGAGGACCTTGAACTCCTCCAGCGTGGGCGTGCCGCCGCCCGACGTGGTGATCGGCGGGAGCGTGAACGAGCGGGCGCCCGTAAAGTCGCCGGTGTTCGAGTCGGTGTCGACAACGGCGACGCGCCAGTAGAACGTGCCGCCCGGCGTGAACGTCGCGCTGAGCGGCGAGGCGTAGAAGGTGGTCTGCGTGTCGATGTTCTCTACCGTGGTCAGGAAGTCGGCCCGGGTCGAGATCTGGACGCGGTAGTGGTCGGCGCGCGGGCGCGGATCCCAGCTGAAGAGGAGCCGTCGATCGCCCGTTTCCTCGCCTGCGTTGGCGGGCTCGGGGATCGTGTGCGTGAATGTCCCGGTCAGCGAGTAGGGGCCGTGGACGACCGCGCTCGAGTCGGTGGGGAAGTTCGCCCGCACCTCCCAGGTGGCGACGCCGACGCCGGTCAGCTTCGTGAACGTCCCCGCGGGCGCCGGGATGTTCGTGAACGTCGACGGGTCGCCGTCGGGCTCGACCAGGTGGACGTCGTAGGAGACCGCGCCCGGCACGGTGCTCCAGCGGATCGTCGGCAGAAGCGATCCGCTCGTGGGATTGCCCGGGTCGAGGATCGGCTTCGGGAGCTGCTTCGTAAATGTGTCGATCTGCGACCACGTCAGGCCGACCATGGTGGTCGTGCTGTTTTCGGCGTCGGCCCGCACACGCCAGTACAACGTCGTGTCCGACGGGTAGGTCGTGTTGCTCGTGTACGCAGTCGAGTCCGTGACGATGTCGTCGATCGGGTTGGAGAAAGTCGGGTTCTGAGACACCTGGAGGCGGTACCGACGCGCGCCGAAGACCGGTGACCACTGGAACTCGGTGGCCGGAGTGTTCACCGCCTCGTCGTCGATCGGGCTCCCGAGCGTGGGCGGGGTCGACTGCTTGGTGAAGCTCTGCGGATTGCTCGAGAGCGGGTCCGTCGAGACTCCGCTGCCGTCGGCGTTGTTGGCGGGCAGGACCGCCCAGTAGTAGAGGGTCGTCTCGTCCGCGTAGCCGATCGATTGCGACGGGCCGCGCCTGGGCGCGTAGGCGGGGATGCCGGTGTATGCGTAGTCCACGATCGTCGTGAAGTTCGCGTCGCGCGAGACGAGCACGTAGTAGCTCTCGGCCCCGGGCACCTCGTCCCAGGTGAAGAGGGGCATCTGCCCGACCGACGAGCCGGTGAGCGGTGCGTTGTACGCGGAGCCTGGCATCTGGCAGGGGCTGCACGACGTCGAGGCCGGCGGCCCGGTCCAGAGGAAGCCCGGCTGGTTGATCGCGGGGAGGTAGCTCCAGTCGCCGAAGACGAACGTCGCGCCCGACGACGGGGACGAGCGATCGACTGCGCGCACGCGCACGCAATAGGACTGGCCGGTCAGGAGGGCCTTGGTGAGGTCGTTCGCGATCGTGATCGACGGGTAGGGATCCCCCGCCGGCCCGTTCGAGCCGAGCGGCGTCCAGGCGGTCAGAGTCGTCGGGGTGTTCTGCCAGATGGACTGCGTCCAGTCACACGCGCCGCTGTCGTACGCCGTGACGTTGACCTGATAGCTCGAAGCTCCCGGAACGGGGTCCCAGGTGACGATCGGCACTGCGGTGTCGACGACGGCGGTGCCCGTGTCGGCGTCGATCGCCGGGTCGCCAAGGTTGTCGCGGATGCGGAGGTTCTTGATGCTCGGGGCGGTGACAGGCGGGACGTTGTCGAAGGTCTTCGTGAAGGTCGGACCGTCGTTCCAGACGCCGGCGTTGTTGCTCGAGTCGATCGCCCGCACCCGCCAGTAGTACGTGTTGTTGGCGAGGATCTCAGCGGGCGAGAGCGAGGTTCCGAGCGTCGAGATACGGCCCTTGATCGCATCGCAGCAGACCTTCGAGCTCTCAGCCCAGTCGGAGGAGAAGTTGACCTCGACCTCGTAGCCTGCCGCGCCATCGACGAGATCCCACGAGAAGCGGGGGTCGAAGACCTCCGGCGCGGCGACGCGATCGGTCACGTCCGGGGTGGTCTCGGAGGGCCAGGACCAGGTGAAGGATGCGACCGTCGATGCGCCACCCTGATGATCCTCCGCGTCGAGCGGGGTGATGTTCCAGTAGTACGTTCCGGGCGCGAGCGGGTCGTTGAGCGTGAAAGAGGTCGCGGCCGTCTCGAACGGCTCGCCCCAGACCAGCGAGCCCAGCGCGGGGTCGGTGGCGACCTTGACGAGATACTTGGCCGCTCCGGGGACGACGCTCCAGTTGAGCTCGAGCGCCTCGTTCGGATAGGTGATCGTCGCCCCGTTCGTCGGAGCGAGCAGTGTTGGCTGTGCCGTCCACGCGAGGTCGAATGACCGCACCTCCGACCAGGCTCCCAGCACGCCGGCGCTCGTCACGCCGCGCACCCGCCAGTAGTAGGTTCCGTTGGCCACGAGGTCCTTGGCGCTCGCCCGGGTGTTCCTCGTCGTCAGGTTGAGGATCGGAGAGTTGAATGCCGGATCGGCTGCGAGCTCGAACTGGTAGTTGGCAGCGTCGGCGACCGCATCCCACTTGAACGCGGGAAGGGCGCTTCTTGTCGCGTCGTCGTCCGGGGAGGTGAGGGCCGGCGCAACGGGCGCCGTCGCCGCGGGCGCGACGAGGACGAGCGCGACGGCGAGCGCTGTGAAGACGAGGCGGGATGTTCGAGACACTGTGGCGGCAGACCCCCAGAGCACCGTGGATCGAGGCCGCCCATGGCGCATCCTCCGAAGGGGGGATACGACCGATGCAGGTCTAATCTTGCTGCGTGGACCTCATCGTCTCGCACACGAACACCGACTTCGACGCGCTCGCCGCCATGCTTGCCGCTCGGCGGCTGTATCCCGGCGCCGCGGTCGCGCTCTCCGGCTCTCTGAACCGGAACGTCAGGGAGTTCTACCGCCTCCACGCGGACGAGCTGGAGCTCATGGAGGCGGGGCGCGTGGACCCTGCCTCGATCCGTCGGCTCATCGTCGTCGAGACCGTGCACCCGGAGCGCCTGGGCGAGTACGAGCGCGTGGCCCGCGACCCGGACGTCGAGGTCGTAGTCTTCGACCACCACGCCGGCGAGGCGCCGGACTGGGTGAAGCCCGAGAACCTCGTGCTCTCGGAGGACGGCGCGCTGACGACGACGATGGTCGGCATCCTGGCCGAGCGCGAGCTCGGGGTGACGCCGCTCGAGGCGACGGTCTTCGCGCTCGGCATCCACGAGGACACCGGCTCCCTCGGGTACCCCGGCGTCGGCGTGCGGGATGCGGAGGCCCTCGCGTGGTGCCTGCGCCACGGCGCCCGTCAGGACGTGGTCGCGCAGTACCTGCGCTCGCCGCTCTCCGAGGAGGAGCGGGCGCTCCTCGACGCGCTCGTCTCTGCGCTCGAGGCGGAGTCGGTCGCCGGGCTCGAGGTGCTCCTCGCGTCCGTCTCCTGGCCCGTCTACGTGGACGGCGTCTCCAACCTCGCCCACAAGATCGTCGATCTGACGGACGCGCTCGCGCTCGTCTGCCTCGTGGAGATGGACGGGCGGGTCTTCTGCGTCGTGCGCACCCGTCTGCCCGAGCTGGACGCCGCCGCGATCGCCGCCTCCCTCGGCGGCGGCGGGCACCAGCAGGCCGCGTCGGCCGTGCACCGCGGGTCGCTGGCCGAAGCGCGCGAGCTCGTTCTCGCCGCGCTTCCGGGAGCAGCCCGGCCGCTGCCGACCGCCGCCGAGATCATGTCTCGCCCCGCGCGGTTCGTCGGCCCCGAGAGCTCCGTCTCGGAGGCGATGGTCGCCTGTCAGCGTCATCGGCAGAGCGGGATCCTCGTGGGGGACGAGGCGCACCTCGCCGGCCACGTCACCCGCGAGCACCTCGACCAGGCGATCGCCCACGGCCTCTCGCATGCCCCGGTCAAGAGCGTCATGAGCAGCGAGGTGGTCACTTGCCCCGAGGACACGCCGCTGCCGGAGCTGACCCGGCTGCTCCGGAGCTCGGACGCCGGCCGCGTCGCCGTCCTACGCGGAGACGAGGTCGTCGGCGTCGTCGCCCGGAGCGACCTTCTCGAGGCTCTCGGCGAGCCGCCAGCCCGGCAGGAGCCGGAGGAGGGGCGCGACCTCCGTCAGCGGCTGCTCGCACTTCCCGGCCTCGAGCGGGCGTTCGAGGCGGTGCAGGCGGTCGGGGAGGGCTTCGAGGGCGTCTACCTGGTGGGCGGGGCTGTGCGCGATCTGCTCATGGATGAGCCGAGCTTCGACGTGGACATCGCCGTCGAGGGGGACGGCATCGCCTTCGGGCGAGCGCTCGCGACGGCGTTGGGCGGCCGGGTTGTGCCCCACGACAAGTTCGGCACCGCCGTCGTCCTTCACGAGGGGGGGCGCATCGACGTCGCCACCGCGCGCACCGAGTTCTACGACCATCCCGGGGCGCTGCCGGCAGTGGAGCAGGCGTCCATCCGAGAGGATCTCTACCGGCGCGACTTCACGATCAACGCGCTCGCCGTCTCCCTGAAGGGGGAGGACTTCGGGCGGCTCGTGGACTTCTTCGGCGGGCTGCGGGATCTCGAGCAACGCGTCGTCCGCGTGCTCCACAACCTCTCCTTTATCGACGACCCGACGCGGCTCTTCCGCGCGCTCCGCTACGAGAACCGGTACGGCTTCCGGATGGAGTCGCACACGCAGGCCCTGGCGCGCGCCTGCGTGGAGATGGAGCTCGTGGGCGAGCTCTCGTCGGCGCGGCTCCGGGACGAGCTGGAGGCGCTGCTCTCCGAGCAGGAGGTCGCCGGCACTCTTCGTCGCCTGGGCGAGCTTCGGCTCGATCGGGCGATCCACCCGCACCTGGTCGCGGACGAGGGGGCGGTCGAGCTGGTCGCCGAGCTGGACGAGCTGCGGCTGCGCTTCGCCCCGGAGACGCCGCTCTGGCGGCCCCGGCTGGCGGCGCTCGCCCGGCGCCTGCCTCCGGACGAGCTCTACGGCTGGTTCGAGCGACTGCGGCTGCGGCGCCGCGACGCCGACCGCATCGCCGACGCCGTCACCGTGGCCCCACGCCTCCGTGAGGTGGTGGCGGCCACGGACGAGCCCGCCGCGCTGCGCGCCCTCGCGGAGCCGCACGACCCGGACGGGCTTCTGATGGCCATGGCGGGCGCCGAGGGCGCCGTGCGGGGGCGGCTCGAGCGCTACTTCGAGGAGCTGCGGGACGTTCGCCTCGAGATCTCCGGCGCGGACCTCGCCGAGCTCGGCCTGGACGAGTCCCCGCGCGTGGGAGAGGTGCTCGACGAGGTGCTGCGGCGCAAGCTCAACGGCGAGCTCGAGGGTCGCGAGGCCGAGCTGGCGGCCGCGCGCGAGCTGATCGCGTCCTCCGCCCGCGCCCTGGAGGACCGATCCTGACCGTCGAGATCTTCGTCTGGCTGCTGCCGTTCCTGCTCGTCAGCCTCGTGCTCCACGAGCTCGCGCACGCCTACACGGCGACCTGGCTCGGCGACCCGTCGCCCCGCGCGGACGGCCGGCTCAGCCTCAACCCGATCGTCCACCTCGACCCGCTCGGGACGGCGATGTTCGTGATCACAGCACTTGTCTCGAGCTTCATCTTCGGCTGGGCGAAGCCGGTCATGGTCAATCCCCGCTCCTTTCGCCGACCCCAGCTCGACATGGCCCTCGTGGCCGTGGCCGGGCCGGCGACGAACTTGCTCCTCGCGCTCGGCTGCGTCGCCTGGCTGATCCACGGCAACCTCGACGGCACCCTGAGGCAGGTCGTGATCCGCGCGTTCGAGGTCAACGTCGTGCTCGGGGTCTTCAACCTCATCCCGATTCCGCCTCTGGACGGCTCCCGCATCGTCGCCGCGGTGATGCCGCGCGCACTCCACGCGCGCTGGTCCCAGCTCGACCAGGTGGGCATCATCGCCCTCTTCGCCGTCATCTTCGTCTTCAACGACCAGTTCTGGGACGTCTTCTCGGAGGTCCTCGACGAGACCACGCGGGTGATGGTCAATATCGTGACGGCATGACCCTCTTCGAGTGGGAGGCGCCCGGGCCGTACCGCGTGGCCTTCTCGACCCGGTTGGGCGGGGTGAGCGAGGGGGCGTTCGCGTCGCTGAATCTCGGCGTCTACACCGACGACCGGCCGGAGAACGTCCACGAGAATCGCAGGCGGCTCTGCGCCCGGGTCGGGGTCGACCCGAAGACGGCGACGATGGGATGGCAGTTTCACAGCGCCGAGGTGGTGAAGGCCGACGGCCGGGGCGTCGTCACGCCCGGGCTCGAGTTCGAGCGCTGCGACGGTCTCTGGACCGACGAGCCGGACCGCGGCATCATGCTGCTCACGGCGGACTGTCTTCCCATCGCGATCACGAGGACGAACGGGAGCCCTGCAGTGGCCGTGCTGCACGCCGGCTGGCGCGGCCTCCTCGCCGGGATCGTCGAGTCCGGCGCCGCGGCGCTCGGGAGCGGCGCGCTCGCCGCGGCGGTCGGCCCGGGAATCGGGCCATGCTGCTACGAGGTCGGCGAGGAGGTGGCGGTCCCCTTCCGGGAGCGCTTCGGAGACGAAGTGGTCGTCGGGCGGAGCCTCGACCTTGCGGAGGCGGCCGAGCGCGCCCTCCGCGCGGCCGGCTGCGCGACGGTGGAGCGGGTCGGACTTTGCACCTCCTGCGAGGAGGAGCTCTTCTTCTCCCACCGCCGCGACCGGGGCCGCACGGGGCGCCAGGGGATCCTTGCCGCTCTCCGCTAGCGGCGCGCAGATCCGCGCAAGCTACGCGCGGATCCGCGAAGAGGCCGGGCCGGACGTCACGGTCGTCGTGGCGACGAAGTACGTCTCGATCGACGAGCTTGCGGTTCTCGCCGAGGCAGGCGTCGAGGTGGTCGGGGAGAACCGCCTGCAGGATCTCGCGGCCAAGCACGCTCGCTACGGCGACGCCTTCCGCTGGCACTTCATCGGCCACCTGCAGTCGCGCAAGGCGCGGGACGTCTCCGCGCTCTGCGAGCTCTGCCACTCGCTGGCGAGTGTCTCGGCCGCCCGACGCCTGACCGTTCCCGCGCTCGTCGAGGTCAATCTCTCGGGCGAGGAGTCGAAGTCCGGCGTCGCGCCGGAGTCCCTGGGAGGCTTCGTGGACGAGGTCCGCGAGCTGGGCGTGGACGTTCGCGGGCTGATGACGATGCCCCCGCTCGCGGACGACCCCGAGGCCTCCCGCCCGTACTTCCGCCGACTCCGCGAGCTCGCGGCCGAGCAGGGCCTCGACCAGCTCTCGATGGGGACGTCGCAGGACTACAGCGTGGCCGTGGAGGAGGGCGCCACCCTCGTACGGGTGGGCTCCGTTCTGTACGGCTAGTATCGTTTTGGCGTCATGGGACTCGGAGATGTGTGGAGCCGGGCGCTCGTCTACTTCGGCATCGTCGAGGAGGACGAGTACTGGGACGAGGAGGCCTACGCGGCCGAAGAGGAGCTGGATCGCACCTACGATCGCGACCGCCAGAACGTCCGCCGCCTGAACCCGCGGGCGGCCCGGCAGCGCGAGGAGTTCGACGACTGGTCGGAGCCGGAGGCGCAGGCCGGCACGCAGACCGCGGTCGCGCGCGCGCCGAGCAACCGGCGGCTGGAGGCTGTCTCCGGAGCGGCGGTCAAAGTGCACCTCGTCGTTCCGAGGAGCTTCAACGACGCGCAATCGATCGCGGATAAGTTCAAGGACTCGGTACCGGTCATCGTCAACCTGCAGAGCGCCGACCCCGAGCTTTCGAAGCGGCTCATCGACTTCTCGAGCGGGTTGACGTACGCGCTCAGCGGGAGCATGCAGCGGGTGGCGGACAAGGTCTTCCTGCTGACGCCGCGCGACGTCGAGGTCTCGGCCGAGGAGCGCGCGCGCCTCATCGACCGCGGCTTCTTCAACCAGGCCTAGGAACTCGAAACAGAACGAAGCCTTGTGCCGCCCCGTCGTCCTGGGCGGCTCGCTGCGGCGTCCTCGGTTGCGCCCGTAGCCTCCGGCTACGAACGCGCCCTGCGTTCTTGCATCGCACTCACCCAGGACGCCGCGCCGACGAAGCGTCATTCTGCTTCGAGTTCGCAAGCCCGTCCGGGACTCGATCCGCCTGGGGCGGTAGGTTTCCCCGCGATGCTTCTCGCGGACACGATCTCGACGGCGAAGGGCTTCGTCTCCGCGCTCTACTACGTCTACCTGATCTGCATCCTGGCCTACATCATCACGTCGTGGCTGCCGCTCCCGTACAACACGACGCTGAACCGGATCCAGCGCTTCCTGTACGACGTCGTCAACCCCTACCTGCGGATCTTCCGGCGCTTCATCCCCCAGCTCAACATGGGCGGCCTGGGGCTCGACCTCTCGCCGATCGTGGCGATCATCGTCCTCTCGATCGTGCACTCCCTCATCCAGCGCGGACTGAGCGCCCTGTAGGAAACGGGCGCCCGGCGGCGAAAGACCTGCCGGGATGTCGCTCACCCCTGTCGAGATTCGCCATGTGAAGATCGGACGGCGCCCGCTCGGCTACGAGCGCCCGAGCGTCGATCGTCTCCTCGACGACATCGCGTCGAGCTACGAGGACGTCTGGCGCGACCGCGCCGACCTCCGGGACGAGATCGAGCAGATGGAAGGCGAGCTCCAGCGCCAACGGGAGATCGAGGAGGCGCTCCGAAACACCCTTCTCTCTGCGGAGCGAATGGCGGACGAGCTCCGCGCCCGGGCACATCACGAGGCCGACCTGATCGTCGAGGAGGCGCGCGCCAAGGCGCGAGAGATCGCCGCCTCGGCGGAGGCCGAAGAGCAGCGCGTCCGAGACGAGATCCGCCGTCTCCGCGCGCTCGAGACCGACGTCCGCGCAGAGTTCAGGGCCTTTCTCGCCTCCGCGCTCGAGCGCCTGCAGGGCGAGCCCGTCGGGTCCCCGGATGCGTCCGAGCCCGGCGTCCACGCGGCCGATTAGATCCCCAAAAAGCCCGCCGGACCCGGGGATATACTCGGTGAGTGGACACCGATCGCTTCCGCAAGATCCTTCTCGACGAGCGCGAGCGCCTTACGGTGACCGTCGAGAACCTGCAGGAGGCGCACTCCGGGTCGCTCGAGGACGAGACCGAGGAGGAGACGTACGACAATCACCTCGCCGACTCGGCCACCGCGACCCTGAACCGCGAGATCGACTACACGCTGGAGGAGAACTCCGAGCACGTGCTGAGCGGGATCAACGAGGCGCTCGGCCGAATCGAGAGCGGGACGTTCGGGAGCTGTTTGCGCTGCGGGAAGCAGATCTCCGAAGAGCGGCTCGAGGCTCTCCCGTACGCAACGAGGTGTATCGACTGCCAGCGTCTCGCCGAGAGGGCCTAGTCAACTCGTCGGCGAGGCTGATCGACGTTCGCGTCGGATCGGCCACAGACGGGCGCGTGCCGATCTCGATGGTCGAGCGGTCGCTGTCGGCGACCCCGTTCCATTGGTTCGGCCTCTTGGCCGTGGCGTTCGCGGCCGTCGTCGCCGACCAGGTGACGAAGCAGATCGTCGTCAGCCAGCTCGAGCTGGGCGAGTCCGTTCACGTCGTCGGGCCGCTCGAGATCCGCCACGTCACGAACCCGGGCATCGCGTTCGGGCTCTTCTCCAGCTGGGCGACCGCCGTGACCATCCTCACGGCCGCCGCGGTTGGGTGGATGCTCTTCTACTTCGCGCGGTCCGGCGCGCGGCATCCCGTCCTCCCGGTCGCGTTGGGCTTGCTCGTCGGGGGCAGCCTCGCCAACCTCATCGATCGCCTGCGACTCGGGCACGTCACCGACTTCCTCGACCTGCGCTTCTGGCCTGCGTTCAACCTTGCCGACTCGTTCATCGTCGTCGGCGTCGCGATTCTCCTGGTGGCGCTCGTCTCCGCCGAGCGCCAGCCGCGCCTCCGCCGCACGGCTCCCAAGACGACGGGATGAAGCTAGAGCTCGAACCAGGATGACGCTTCGTCGACGGGGCGTCCTGGGCGAGTGCGATGCACGGACGCAGGGCGCGCTCGTAGCCGGAGGCTACGGGCGCAACCGAGGACGCCGCAGCGCGCCGGCCAGGGCGTCACGGCGACTCAAGGCTTCATCGTGGTCCGGGCTCTGAGGTTGGTCGTGCCGCCGGAGGCGGCCGGCGAGCGGCTCGATCGCTTCCTCGCGACCCAAGAGGGCGTCGGCTCCCGCGCTGTCGCCGAGCGGCTCGTGAGCGAGGGCGCCGTGCTCGTCGACGGGGCGCGGCGGGCGAAGAGCCACAGGCTCGAGGGCGGAGAGGATGTCGAGCTCGAGCTACCCGACCGGCGTGAGCCGGCGCTCGTCCCCGAGCCGGTCGAAGGCCTCCACATCGCCTACGAGGACGAGCACCTGCTCGTCGTGGACAAGCCCGCCGGCGTCGTCGTCCATCCCTCGTCCGGCCACCCCCACGGAACGCTTGTCCACGGCCTACTCGCGCATGCGGTCACGGGCGGAGGGGAGCCGGCGCGGCCGGGGATCGTCCACCGGCTCGATCGGGACACCTCGGGCCTGCTCGTGGTCGCGCGCTCGGAGGAGGCCCACCGCCGGCTGCAGCGGCTTCTGCGCCGGCGCGAGCTGGTCCGGGAGTATTTCGTCCTCGTCCGCGGGCGCCCGCGCTCTCGTGCCGGAAGGATCGAGGCGCCGATCGGCCGCGACCGCCGCGACCCGACGCGCCACTCGCTCGACACGGCCACGCCGCGGGACGCCGTCACCGAGTTCGAGGTGCTGGACCTGCTCCCCCCGTATGCGCTCCTGCGGGCTCGGCTCCAGACCGGCAGGACGCATCAGATTCGCGTCCACCTCGGGGCGATCGACTTGCCCGTCGTCGGCGACCCGACATACGGGGTGCCGGGTGATCTGGGGCTCGAGCGCCAGTTTCTGCACGCCGCGCGCCTCGCGTTTCCGCATCCCCTGGCAGACGAGAGGGTCGACGTCACCTCGCCGCTCCCGCCGGACCTCGCGCGGGCGCTGGACATGGCTCGAACGGGGGACGCCCCCGGCGCTGACCAGGGCTAGCGTCAGTGAGGGGTTCACAGCCCGTGACTACTCTGCAGCCGCCCCGTCGCCTTCGTGTGCCTGCAGCGACCGTGGCGTCGCTGATCGTCGTCAGCCTCTCGGCTGCGACGGCCGCCGGCACTCCGGCCGCCGCGCCAGACGAGTCACTTCGTGCCTCGCTCGGAGCGCAGGGTGTCGTCGACCTCGATCCGCTGACCGGCACGCCGCGCGTCGTCGCGCGGCTCGACGGGTTCCTCACTGAACCGGCCGGCGGCGACGCCGTGGACGTCGTCCTCGACTACGTCCACGCCAACGAAAGCGTCTTCGGGCTGGACGAGGACGACCTCGCGGGCCTGCGGCTCGTTCGAGACGAGACCGACGCCTTCGGCGTGCGCCACCTCCTCTGGGCGCAGGAAGCCGGAGGGATTCCGGCCTTCGAGAACGATCTGCGCGCGAGCGTGACGAGCGACGGGCGCATCGTGAACATCCTCGGGTCCCCGCTGCCCGATCTCGAGCTCCCCGCGGAAGCTGCCTCGGTGAGCGGGGGTGAGGCGGTCGCCTTCGCCCTCGAGGCCGAGGATCATCCAGCGGGCCGCGCGCCGCGGCGTCTCGCCGCTCCTCGCGGGGCCGCGCAGGCGACCCGGTTCGCCGGCGGGCACGACGCCGCTCTCGTCCTCGTCAACACCGGGAGAGGCGTGCGGCTTGCCTGGCGCGTGACGGCGGACGCCGACTCCGACGAGGTGTACACGTCGCTCGTCGATGCTGCGAGCGGGGAGGTCCTTCAGAGTGAGAACAAGGTCGAGCAAGTCAGCGGCCTGGCGTGGGACTACTACCCCGGCGCGCCCTCCGGCGGCGCCCAGGTCTCCCGGAACTTCACCGCCCTCGGATGGCTTTCGGCGAGCGCGGAGACGTTGAACGGAGCGAACGCCCGCGTCTTCTCCGACTGGAACGACAACGACGCCTCTGACGCGTCCGGCGGAGGCGGCGTCGGCGGCAACGAGGAGACCAACCCGACGCTCTCGTGGAGCTTCAACGACTACACGCACGCGGCCGGCCTGTGCGCGCCGACCTACACGAGCTCCTGCTCCTGGGACAGCACCGACAACGGCCCCTTCCCGCAGCCGCCCGGCTGGTACGTCAACCGGCGCCAGAACGCGATCCAGGTCTTCTACTTCGTGAACCGCTTCCACGATCACCTGCAGGACGACCCGGACATCGCGTGGACGACGCAGAACTTCGAGGGTGGGGACAAGGTCGTCGCCCACGCAGGCGACGGCGCAGACACCGGCGTCTCCGGCCAGTTCCTCGGCCTGCACATGCCTGACGCCTTTCACGTGAACAACGCCAACATGTTCACCCCTCCCGAAGGACAGTCGCCGCGGATGCAGATGTACCTGTTCACGTCGATGACGGGGAACATCAACACCGATCCGACCCCGGACGTGAACGGCGGTGACGACGCGGCCGTCGTCTATCACGAGTACGCGCACGGGCTCTCCAACCGCCTGATCACGTACGCGGACGGCTGGGGCGCGCTTGACTCCTTCCAGTCCGGGGCCATGGGCGAGGGCTGGAGCGACTGGTACGCGATGGACTTCCTCGTCGACGAGGGCTTCGCCCCGAACACCGGGGCGGTCGGCGACGTGAAGCTCGACCGCTACCTCGGGAACAACCGGCAGACTCTGCGAACGGAAGGGCTTGACTGCCCCGTCGCGCCCGCGACGTCCGCGTGTCCCGGCGGGGACGACACCGGCAGCCAGGGCGGCTACACGCTCGGTGACATGGGCCGTGTCTGGTCGGGCGGCCCCGAGGTGCACGCGGACGGCGAGATCTGGGCGCAGACGCTCTGGAGCCTCCGCCAGGCGGCCGGAGTCGGCGACACGCGCTTCCTCGTCACCGAGGCAATGCGCCTCGCTCCCCGGAACCCGTCCTTCCTCGACATGCGCAACGCCATCCTGCAGGCCAACCAGGTCGGGATCCTCGACGGCCGTGCCGATCGCGAGGCGACGATCTGGCAGGTCTTCGCGGGTCGCGGCATGGGGTACTTCGCGGCGACCGAGGACGCCGACGACACGGCGCCGATCGAGAGCTTCGCGCTCCCGCCCGACCCGGGTGACGGCGTGGGATCACTCGCCGGCGTGGTCACCGACCCGGACACCGGGCTCCCGGTCGCAGGCGTCAAGGTCGGCTTCGCCGGCCTCGATCTCTCCGACACGACGGACGCGCTCGGGCAGTACGTGGTCGTCGACGTGCCGGTCGGAACGTATCCGCAGGTGGTCGCCGCGAAGACCGGGTACGACCGCGACGTCGCCTCGAACGTCGACATCCTCGCCGATACGGAGAGCACGGCCGACTTCCTCGTCCGACGCGACTGGGCCTCCTACGACGGCGGCGGTCGCATCCACGCCTTCACCGGGCCGAACTTCACGGGGTTCGGCTGCGGACCGGCGCACGCGATCGACCAGTCCGTGGGAACGGGCTGGTCCACCATCAGGCCGAACCTCGCACCAACGGGAGCGCGCTCGATCACGGTGAAGCTCCCCGCTTATGTGGACGTAAGCTCGTTCGCGGTCGACCCCGGAGCGGTCTGCGGCGATCCGGAGAGCGCGTCGGCCCAGGGATACAAGATCGAGACGTCGAAGACGGGGGCGGGCGGCTCGTGGACGGTCGTGGACACCGGATCCTTCGCGTTAGGCCAGGCGCACCAGCTCAACGCGGTCCCGATCTCGCTCCGCAAGGCGGTGCAGTACGTCCGCTTCACGATCACGTCGAACCACGGGCACGGGCAGTTCATGGACCTCGCGGAGCTGCTCGTCTACGGGACGCCAACACCGACATGCCTCGGCAAGCCGGCCACGAAGGTGGGAACCGAGGCGGCGAACACGATCAACGGCGGGTCGGGCGCCGACGTGATCGTGGGCCTCGGCGGCAATGACAAGCTCGACGGCAAGGGCGGCAAGGACGTCATCTGCGGCGGAGCGGGCAACGACAAGCTCACCGGGGGCTCGGCAGTCGACAAGTTCGACGGTGGTGACGACAACGACACCCTCTTCGCCCGCGACGGGGTCAAGGAGACCACCGTCAGGGGCGGCGGCGGCACCGACCGCGTCCGCAAGGACAAGTCGGATAAGACGAACAGCGTCGAGAACGTCTTCTAGGAGGGATCGCCACGGTCCCTTCGCGCCACGGCCCGGCCCAGACGGACTGAACGCTACGCGGCCCTGGCCGTCTTGTCCGAGTAGAGCCGCCTGTCGGCGGTCTCGAGCAGGTGCTCGACGGCCGTGCACTCGGCCGGAAGGTGCGCGGCGCCGGCGCTGACCGAGAGGCCTTCGGGAAGCCGGAGTCGAAGGCGGGAGACGAACGCGTCCACGTCGGCCGGACCGGCGGTGGGGAGAATCGCTGCGAACTCGTCGCCGCCGACCCGGCCCGCGACGTCCGTCTCGCGAAGCGTGCCGGCGAGTGCCGCGGCGAAGGCGCGCAGCAGTCGGTCGCCTTCCTGATGGCCCTGGCGGTCGTTTGCCTGCTTGAAGTGGTCGAGGTCGAACAGCACGAGCGCGAAGCTTCCCCGGTATCGGCGGGCCCGCCCGGCCTCGAACGAGAGCTGAGCGTGGAACGCGCGGTGGTTGAGCAGGCCGGTAAGCGGGTCCCGGCGCGCACTGTCGGCGAGCTCGGCTGTCACCCGCTCCACGTAGCCGACGAGACACCGGTCGACGGCCGCGCGCGCCTCGATCTCGCCGTGGCGATCGAGGACGCGCCCGAGCACGAGCAGCTCGGCGGTGACCTCGGCGGGCGCGAGCCCGAGGCTTTCCCGCTCCCGGGCGAAATCGGCGGCCAGCCCGCGAGGATCGTCGCCCTCCTCGAGCGCCGCGATGAAGGACGGCAGGGAGCCGAGCTGACCGAGGCGTCCCAGCCGCTCCAGCGAAGGCACCGCGCCAGACGCGAGCGCCTCGTCGACGCACTCGATCGCCAGATCCCATGCGGGCAGCCTCACGACCCCGTGCACGGATCCCAGAGTAGGGAAGGTGTCGGCTAGAATGCCCCGAGTTTCTGCACCCGACCCGGCGGAAGAACGCGGGTGGCGGTGCCGGGCACTGTGCCCGGTTCCATCCGTTCCCGCCGGCCGATAGAGCCCAGAACCGAGGAGGAAGACCAGTGTCCGTTGTCTCCATGCGAGAGCTTCTGGAGGCCGGAGTTCACTTCGGCCACCAGACCCGCCGCTGGAACCCGAAGATGCGCCGCTTCATCTTCACGGAGCGCGGCGGCATCTACATCATCGACCTGCAGCAGACGCTCGACCTGACGGAGCAGGCTGCCGCGTTCGCCCGGAACGTCTCCGAGCGGGGCGGATCGATCATGTTCGTCGGCACGAAGAAGCAGTGCCAGGATGCGGTCGCCGAGGAGGCTGCGCGGGTCGGCATGCCCTACGTGAACCACCGCTGGCTCGGCGGCCTGCTCACCAACTGGCGCACGATCTCGGAGCGCATCGCGCGGCTGCACGAGCTGCGGCGGCTGCGGGACGAGGGCCAGCTCGAGCTGCTCCCGTCCAAAGAGCGAATCTCGATGATGGCCGAGCTCGAGAAACTCGAGGTCAACCTGGGCGGCGTCGCCGACATGAAGTCGGTGCCCGACGCCGTGTTCGTCGTCGACCTCCGCAAGGAGCAGCTGGCCGTGCGCGAGGCGCGCCGGCTTGGCCTGCCGGTGATCGCGCTCGTCGATACGAACTGCGATCCGGACGACGCCGACTACGTGATCCCGGGCAACGACGACGCCATCCGCTCGTGCGGTCTGATCGTCCGCGTGATCGCGAACGCGATCGAGGCCGGGAAGACCAAGGTGACGGTAGAGGAGATGGTCGCGCCGGAGCCTCCCGTCGAGGAACCGCCGGCGGAGCAGGTCGATCCCCAGCCCGAGCCGGCGGCCGTCGCCGCCGCGCCGGCTCCCGAGCCGGAGCCCGAGGCCCCCGGCGAGACCGTGGAGGAGACCCAGTGAGCACCACCGTGATCCCGGCGGCGCTCGTCAAGGAGCTGCGCGACCTCACGGGCGCGGGCATGATGGACTGCAAGCGCGCGCTCGTCGAGTCGGGCGGCGATCTCGAGGCCGCCCGGCAGGCGCTGCGCGAGCAGGGCCTGGCGGAGGCCGGGAAGCGCGCCGGTCGGGAGACGTCCGAGGGGAGGGTCGTGTCGCGAGTCGCCGAAACTCAGGGCGCGATCGTCGCCGTCGGTTGCGAGACCGAGCCGGTTTCGGGCAACGAGGAGTTCCTGGCCTTCGCCCAGCACGTGCTCGACCTCGTCTCGGCGGAGGGGCCCGCCGCCGCCCACGCTCTCGAAGCGGAGCGCGCCGAGCTGGTCGCCAAGCTCGGCGAGAACATCGTGGTCGTCGGGGCGGAGCGCTTCGAGGCCGGCGAGGGCGAGGTCGTCGCCGGCTACATCCACCCGCCCGCGCAGAAGATCGGCGTGCTCGTCCAGGCCCGGGCCACGTCCGAGCTCGCGCGGATGGTCGCCATGCACATCGCGGCGGCCAAGCCCCTGTACCTCGCGCGGGAGGACGTGCCCGAGGCCGACGTCGTCGAGGAGCGAAGCATCTACGAGAGGCTGCCGGAGGTCCAGTCGAAGCCCGAGGAGGTGCGCGGGAAGATCGTCGACGGCATGCTCGCCAAGCGGTTTTTCGCGCAGGCTGTCCTGCTCGACCAGGCCTGGGTGCACGACCCGAGCTTGACGGTCGGCCGGGCGCTTGACGAGCACGGCGCCGAGGTGGTGGCCTTCGTGCGCTACAACGTCGGCCGCGAGTGAGCGGAAGGGAGACCCGGCGAGCACGAGAAGCGGCGCCGGGGGGCGTCGCCTTCGAGCGCGTGCTGCTGAAGCTGTCCGGCGAGGCGCTCATGGGCGACCAGCCCTACGGTATGAGCCCGGACAAGGTCGAGTCGCTCGCCGGGGAGATCAAGCGGGTCCACGACCGAGGTGTCGAGACGGCGGTCGTGATCGGCGCCGGGAACATCTACCGCGGCATGCAGGCGACAGCCGAAGGGATGGACCGGGCGACTGCGGACTACGCCGGCATGCTCGCGACGGTTCTCAACTGCTTGACCGTCCAGGACGCGCTCGAGCACCTCGGCGCCCACACGCGTGTCCTCTCCGCGATCACCGTCAGCGAGGTCGCCGAGCCGTACATCCGCCGGCGGGCGATCCGGCATCTCGAGAAGGGCCGTGTGGTTATCTTCGCCGCCGGGACGGGGAACCCGTTCTTCACGACGGACACTGCCGCGGCGCTGCGCGCCCTGGAGGTCGGCGCCGACGCGATCCTCATGGGCAAGAACGGTGTCGACGGCGTGTACGACGGTGACCCGGCCGTCGACCCGGGCGCGAGCTTCCTCCCCGAACTGACGCACCTCGAGGCGATCGAGCGCGGCCTCAAGGTGATGGACACGACCGCGCTCACGCTGTGCATGGACAACGGGCTGCCGATCTACGTCTTCGGCCTCGACGACCCCGGCACGATCGAACGGGTGGTCGCGGGTGAGAGAATCGGCACGATCATCTCGACTCCCGGAGGGATGCATGATCGATGAGCTGCTCGACGACGCGAAGCGTCGCATGGACAAGTCGGTCGAGGCGACCGCGCACGAGTTCAACACGATCCGCACGGGGCGCGCTTCGGCGGCGCTCCTGGACCGCGTCCGGGTCGACTACTACGGCCAGGAGACACCGTTGAACCAGCTCTCGACGATCAACGTCCCGGAGCCGCGACTGCTGACGATCCAGCCCTACGACCCCAGCTCGATCAAGGCGATCGAGCGCGCGCTGCAGGAATCGGACCTGGGGCTGACGCCCTCCAACGACGGCAAGCTCATCCGCCTCCCGATCCCGCAGCTGACAGAGGAGCGGCGGGAGGAGCTCGTCAAGGTCGTCCGTCACCTGGCCGAGGAGGGGCGGATCGCTGTTCGCAACGTCAGGCGCGACTGCATTCACCACCTGAAGGAGCTCGTTCGCGACGGTGACGTGGGCGACGACGAGGAGCGGCGAGCGGAGGAGCGCACGCAGAAGCTCACCGACGAGCATGTCGCCAAGATCGACGAGATCCTCAAGCGCAAGGAAGCGGAGATCCTGGAGGTCTGAGGGGCGGGCCCCGGACTCGGTGACGTGAACCTCCTGACGAGACTGCGGACGCTCCGGGGCCTCAAGGCCCCCGGCGAGCGCGAGCTGCCGGATGCCGCCCGCTCCGTGGCGATCATCATGGACGGCAACGGCCGCTGGGCTCGGCGCCGGCGGCTTCCGGTGGCCGCGGGCCATCGAGCCGGGACCCGCGCCCTGCGGCGGACGGTCGAGGCGGCGATCGACCTCCACGTCGAGTCGCTCTGCGTGTACGCCTTCTCCACCGAGAACTGGTCGCGTCCCTCCGACGAGGTGGACGCCCTGATGGAGATCTTCGTGGAGACGATCGAGCGCGAGCTCCCGGACCTCGCCCGCGAAGGCGTCCGCACCCGCTTCATCGGCCGGCGCGACCGCGCCACCGAGGCGCTCCTCGCCAAGATCCAGCGGCTCGAGGAGGCGACCGCCACGAACGAGCGGCTCCAGCTGTGGATCGCCTTCGACTACGGGGGGCGCGCGGAGATCGTGGAGGCCGCCCGGCGCCTGGTGGAGGAGGGGATCGACCCGCGTGACATCGACGAGAACGCCATCGCCTCGCGCCTGTACGCGCCCGAGATGCCGGAGCCCGACCTCCTCATCCGCACCTCCGGCGAGCTGCGCATCTCGAACTTCCTCCTCTGGCAGCTCGCCTACACGGAGCTCGTCTTCGTCGACACCCTCTGGCCCGACTTCGGAGAGCGTCAGCTCCGGGAGGCGCTCGCCCAGTACGCGAACCGCCGCCGGCGCTTCGGCGGCCGATGATCCTCACCCAGCTCCGGCCATGAGCCCTCTGCTCAGCCGCACCGCCGTCATCGCGGCGGGCCTGCCGCTCGTGCTCTTCACGGCCTACTACGGCGGCTGGGCGCTGTTCGCGCTCGTTGCCGCGGCGGCCCTCCTGGCGCTGCACGAGCTCTACAGGATGGCCCGCGCGCTCAGGCCGCTCGTGCTCGCGGGCTACGGCGGGGCGCTGGCGGCCGTGGTCGGGGCCTCGTGGGGCGGGCCGGAGTGGATGCTCGGCGGATTCGCGCTCACGGTGGCCCTCGCTTTCGTCTTCGCGGCGATCTCCGAGACCCGCCAGTCGACGACAGTCGCGGTCGCGACGACCGTCCTGGGTGCCGCCTGGATCGGCCTCGGCCTCGGCTTCCTGATCCTCGTGCGCGACCTGGAGCCCGATGGCCGGCTCGTTCTCATCACCGTGCTCGTGACCGTCTTCGTCGCCGACACCTTCGCGTACGTCGGCGGCCGGCTCGCAGGGCGGCACAAGCTGGCCCCGGGGATCTCGCCGGGCAAGACCTGGGAGGGCCTCGTCTTCGGTGTAGCCGGCGGCGTCCTCACCACCTGGCTCGCGCTCAACGACTACGCGACGGGGATCGTCGGCTGGGAGGCGTTCCTCCTGGGTGGCGTGATCGTCGTGGCCGCCGTCGCCGGCGACCTCTTCGAGTCGATGGTCAAGCGGGACCTCGGCGTCAAGGACTCGGGGCGGGTTCTCCTAGGCCATGGCGGCGTGCTCGACCGCGTCGACTCCATCGTCTTTGCGGCGCCCGCGGCCTACTTTGCCGTGCTCGCCTTGACCCAGTCCTAGACTGGCAAGGATGAAGCGAATCGCACTTCTCGGCGCCACCGGCTCGATCGGGCGCCAGGCGCTCGAGATCGTCGCCGACCACCCCGGGCTGGAGCTCGTCGCGGCCTCCTCGGGCTCGACGCCGATCGACGGCCTCGCGCCCCTCACGCAGGTCGGCGGCGACCTGACCGACCTGCTGGAGCGGGCCGAGCCGGACGTCGTGCTCAATGCGGTCGTTGGCTTCGCCGGCGTGCCGTCGACCTTCTGGGCGCTCGAGCGCGGCGTCGACCTGGCGCTCGCCAACAAGGAGAGTCTCGTCGCCGGAGGCGATCTCGCGTTGGCCGCGTGGGGGAGAGGAGGCGGCCGGCTGCTCCCCGTGGACTCGGAGCACTCGGCCGCGTTCCAGCTCCTCGAGGGCCATGCCGCCGAGACCGTGGGCTCGCTCATCCTGACCGCCTCCGGCGGGCCGTTCCGGGGCCGTAGCCGTGCGGAGCTCGCCCGCGTGACCCCGGCGGACGCGCTCGCGCACCCGACCTGGAGCATGGGCCCCAAGATCACGGTCGACTCCGCGACGCTGATGAACAAGGGGCTCGAGCTGATCGAGGCGCGCTTCCTCTTCGGCCTCGCCTACGAGCGAATCGAGGTGGTCGTCCATCCGACCTCGGTGGTGCACGCGGTCGTCCGGCTCCGCGACGGCGCGGCGCTCGCCCACCTGGGCCATCCCGACATGCGGGTGCCGATCTCCTATGCCCTGACCTACCCGGAACGGGACGGGACTCCGGTCGAGCCGCTCGACCTCGCAGCCGGGCTGATCCTCGAGTTCGAGGCGCCCGACCTCGAGGCCTTCCCGTGCCTCGCGCTCGCCCGCGCCGCGGGCGAGGCCGGCGACACGGCGCCCTGTGTCCTCAACGCCGCCAACGAGGTGGCCGTCGCCGCCTTCCTCGAGGGCGAACTGCCCTTCCTCGGCATCGCCGACGTCGTCGAGCGAACGCTCGCGCAGGTGGATTGCGTGCCGGCCGGCGACCTCGCTGAGCTTGAAGCAATGGACGCCGAAGCCCGGCGAATTGCGGCGGCGCTGACCCGCCAGCTGGTTCACTAGGTGTCCGCGTGAACATCGCCGTCGCCATCGGGGGCCTCGCCTTCCTGATCCTCATCCACGAGGCGGGGCACTTCTTCACCGCGCTCGCGGTCAAGATGAGACCGCGGAGGTTCTACATCTTCTTCCCGCCGGCGCTCGTCAAGTGGCACCGAAACGGCATCGAGTACGGCATCGGCTCGATTCCGCTGGGCGGCTACGTGAAGATCCCGGGGATGCACAAGCCCGCGGCCGGCGATCTCGAAGCGCACCTCGAGCCGGCTCGGAGAGAGGCGCCGTCCCTCGCCGCTGCCGAGGCGTCGGTGGAGCAAGCGCTCGTAGAGGAGCGCTTCGACGATGCGAGAGTCGAGCTCACCGCGCTTCGGGAGCGCGTCGGGCGCATCGACCTCTCGGAGGGAGCGCGGCGGGCGGCCGACCGCGGCTTCGCCGACGTCGACGACGCGCTCTCGCCGGAGGCCTATTGGCGCGCCCCGACCTGGAAGCGCGTTGCGGTCATCTTCGCGGGGCCGGCCACGAACTACCTCTTCGCCGTCCTCGCGCTCGCCGTCGTCTTCATGGTCGGCGTGCCGACCGGCGCGACGCGGACGGTGGAGGAGGTCGTGCCCGGCTCGCCGGCCGAGGCGATGGGCCTCGAGCCCGGCGACGAGGTCGTCGCCGTCAACCGGACGGGCGGGGAGTCCGCCGATCTCGCCGAGGCGATCCGGAGCAGCGGCGGTGAGCCTGTAATGCTCAGCATCGAGCGGGACGGGGCCCAGCTGCAGCTTGAAGGAACGCCACAGCTCGACCCGGCTGACGACGTCTACAGGCTCGGCTTTGCGTTCGGGCTGGAGTACGAGAGCTACGGGCTGCTCGAATCGATTCGCCGGGCCTTCGACGTAACCTGGGATGTGACGAAGGCAATCGTCGTCGGGCTCGGCCGCCTCGTACGCCTCGAGGGACGGGACGAGGTGGCGAGCGTCGTGGGGATCACCCAGGTCTCGAGCGAGTCGCTCGAGGTGGGCTTCCGCTACTACCTCGAGGTGCTCGCTTTCATCAGCCTCTCGCTCGCGCTTCTGAATCTGCTCCCCTTCCTGCCGCTCGACGGCGGCCACATCGCGTTCTCCATAGCCGAGCGGATTCGCGGCCGGGCCATCGCTCGCGAGACCTACGAGCGCGTCTCCATCGCCGGGATCGCGCTCGTGCTCCTCCTGTTCTTCATTGGCCTGTCGAACGACATCGATCGCATCCGCGATGGCTAGAGAGACAACGGCCGGACGTTAGACTTCGCGCGATGGCGAGCGAGCGGCAGATCACGGTCGGCAACGTCCCGATCGGCGGTGGCGCGCCCGTCGTCGTACAGTCGATGACGCTCACGAAGACGCACGACGTCGACGCGACCATGGCCCAGATCGGCGAGCTCGTCTCTGCAGGCTGCGAGCTCGTCCGCGTCGCCGTGCCGAAGAACGAGGACGCGGAGGCGCTGCCGAAGCTCGTCTATCTCTCGCCGATCCCCGTGATCGCTGACATCCACTTCAATGCCTCGCTGGCCCTCAAGGCGGTGGACGCGGGCGTGGCGGGCGTGCGCATCAACCCCGGCAACATCGGCGGACCCGACAGGGTCGCGGAGGTCGTGCGGGCCGCCAAGGCGCGCGGGATCCCAATGCGGATCGGCGCCAACTCGGGCTCCCTCCCCAAGCATCTTCTCGAGCTGGCCCAGGAGGACACCGCCGAGGCGCTCGTCGAGGAGGCGCTCGAGCAAGTGCGGCTGCTCGAGAGCTTGGACTACGTCGACTTCAAGATCTCCGTGAAGTCGAGCTCGGTGCCGACGATGATCCGGGCGTACCGGATGCTCGCCGACCGGGTTCCCTACCCGCTCCATCTCGGCGTCACGGAGGCGGGCACGCCGGCGTCCGGGTCGATCAAGAGCGCCATCGGCGTCGGCAGCCTGCTCATGGACGGGATCGGGGACACGATCCGGATCTCGCTGACGGCCGACCCCGTGGAGGAGGTCAAGGTCGCCTGGGAGATCCTGAAGGCGCTCGGCCTGCGGGAGCGGGGGCCGATCATGATCGCCTGCCCGTCGTGCGGGCGCGACAACGTCGGCGTGTGGAATCTGGCCGAATCCGTCGAGGAGCGGCTGCGCGCCTACCCACAGGCCTTCGAGGTCGCGGTCATGGGGTGCGCCGTCAACGGCCCCGGCGAGGCCGGCGACGCCGACTTCGGCGTGGCCGGCGGGCGCGAGACGGGCTTCATCTACGCGCACGGGCGCGTCCTCAGGAAGGTCGACTCCGAGCTCCTCGTGGACGAGCTCTTCTGCGAGATCGACACGTGGATCGAAGGCGGCATGGTCCGGCCGAAGCGACTGAAGCTGGCCAAGCCGGCGGCCCTGATGATGGCCGAGGCCGCTCAGCGTCCCTCATAAGCGTCGTGGCCCGGGCCTCCCAGCTCTTCATCCCGACGCTCCGGGAAGACCCGGGCGATGCCGAGGCGGCGAGCCACCGTCTTCTCGTCCGCGGCGGTTTCATCCGCCAGGTGAGCGCGGGACTCTGGTCGTTCCTGCCCCTCGGCTGGCGCGTCCACGAGAAGGCGGTGCAGATCATTCGCGAGGAGATGAACGCCATCGGCGGCCAGGAGATGTTCATGCCGGTCGTCACGCCGGCCGAGCTCTGGGAGACGAGCGGGCGCTATTCGATTCCCGAGCTCTGGAAGACGGAGGACCGGATGGGCAGGCCGTTCGTCCTGGCGATGACGCACGAGGAGACGGTCACGTTCCACGCCCGCGAGATCTCCTCCTATCGCCAGCTCCCGCAGATCCTCTACCACTTCCAGACGAAAGTGCGGGACGAGCCCCGCCCGCGCGCAGGTCTCATCCGCTTGCGGGAGTTCATCATGAAGGACGCCTACTCGTTCGACCGTGACGAGGAGGGTCTCGAGCGGAGCTTCAGAGCGCACGAGGGCGCCTACCATCGGATCTTCGAGCGCTGCGGGCTCGAGTACCACGCCGTCCAAGCGGAGTCCGGGATGATGGGCGGGAGCGACTCGGTGGACTTCCTCGCGCCGTCTGGCTCGGGGGAGAACACCCTGGTGACGTGCGAGAACGGGGACTACGCGGCCGACCTGGAGGTCGCCCGGGGCATTCCGCGGGCTCCCGAGTTCCCCGAGCGCCTCGACGCGCCGGCCGAGGTCGAGACGCCGAAGGCGACGACCATCGAACGCCTCGCGGACCTGCTCGGGATCGACGCCGCCGCGACCTCGAAGGCCATGCCGGTTGTGACCCAGGACGGCACGCTCGTCCTCGCGCTCGTGCGTGGCGACGACCGGCTGGAGGAGGCGAAGACAACGGTGGCTCTCGGCAGCGGCTTTCGGCCCGCCGCCGAGGACGAAATCCGAGAGGCATTCGGTGCCGACCCGGGCTCGATCGGCCCGATCGGCTTCTCGGGTCCGATCCTCGCCGACGAGGCGCTGCGGGAAGGCCAGTTCGTCGTGGGCGCCAACCGCACCGGCTGGCACCTGCGAGGGGCGCAGAACGGCCGCGACTTCGAGGCGCGGTTCGCCGACATCCGCGAGCCTCGAGAGGGAGACACCTGCCCGAAGTGCGGTGGGCACCTCGGCTTCCAGACCGCGCTCGAGGTCGGGCACATCTTCAAGCTGGGGACGCACTATTCCGAGCCGCTCGGCGCGACGTACCTGGACGAGCAGGGAGTCGAGCGCCCGATCGTCATGGGCAGTTACGGCATCGGCCCCGCACGGATCATGGCGGCCGCGGTCGAGCAGCGGCACGACCAGCACGGAATCTCCTGGCCGCGCTCGCTGGCGCCGTACGACGTCGAGGTCGTCTCCATCGGCGCGGCCGGCGCCGAGGCCGTGGAGATCGCCGAGCGGGCGGCGGACGACCTCGAGTCAGCCGGCCTGCAGGTGCTCCTCGACGACCGGGACCTGCGTCCCGGAGAGAAGTTCGCCGACGCAGACCTGCTCGGCTGTCCCGTTCGCGTCACGATCGGCAAGAAGACCCTCGAGGACGGAAAGGCGGACGTGCTTCGCCGGTCCGACCGGGAGGAGCTGCGCATCGCCGTCGAGTCCCTCGTCGACCACGCGAAGGAGGTCCCTTGATGGCGAGAAGACGCCGTTTCTCGACGGAGCCGTTCGGCGAGACGGTTCAGTCGCTCATGGCCGAGCGAGGAGTCACGTACCGCGGCCTCGCGGCGAAGACCGACCTGTCGGCCGGCTACCTGAACCACATGGTGCACGGGAACCGACCGGTGCCGTCGAACGACGTGATCGAGACCCTGGCCAGGGCGCTGAAGGTGGAGCCGGCGCACTTCCAGGAGTACCGCATCCGCACGATCACGGCCCGGCTCGAGCAGATGCCCGAGCTCGTCGACCGGCTCTACCGTCGGCTCGAAAGCTAGGAGGGTTTCACGGCTAGGTTCTCGCAGGATGCTCGGACGAGACCCACTCGACGACCGCGACGAGCGTCCACGCGAGCGCCATCGCCACCGCGATGGCGGGGGTGGGGAGCGTCGCCTGCCAGACGATCACGGCGACGCCGACGATGAACGCTGCCTCGAGCGCGAAGCGCTTCGTCCGTGAGAGGCGGAACGTGCGGGGCGGCGCCGGCTGGCGCAGCGGTTGTGGCGGCGCGGCGGGCCGGGGCTGAGCGGGTGGCATCGGCACCGCCGTCCGTGGGGCCGGGCGGCCGGCCGCTTGAGGCGGAAGCCAGATCTCCCGGTTCGAGAGCTCCTCGACCTGCTTGGTCAGCTCGCTGACCCGCCGGCCGAGATCGCTTGCGACCCCCTGCTGCTGGGCCGCCTGTTGCGACGCCGCCTCGGGCTGGGGCGGCTGGCGCTCCAGCTCGGCCAGCCGGACGCGCAGGTCGGCGAGCTCGTTCGTGAGGCGGAGGCTCTCGGCCTGCACCGTGAGCGCGCGGTACTGGGCGATCTCCTGCGACTGGCGCTCGAAGCGGTCGAGAACCTCGCGGACGAGCGTTGCCAGCATCCCCTCGCTGGACCCGGTCTCGGTGAGCGCCCCGGCGGAGGCGGGGTGGGGAAGGAGGGGGGCATCGGGGTCGCCCTCCCGGGGCCGGTGGTGGGCCTCCTCCAGGAGGCCCGCGCGGGCGAGCTCGGAGCGCGGGATGCGGCGCCGACCGTTCCGCACCACCGACCGGAGCGACCCGCGCTCAACCCGGCGGGCGATCGCCTTCCGGCTCAAGCCGGTCAGATCCGCAGCCTCTGTGATCGTGTACGTCCGCAACGCGTCGCCCTGGAGCCGTGATTCTGCCGAACGCTCGACCACGAGGCAAACCGGCCCCGACTCCCGGGGGTGCCACACCGGGGTAGCGAAGAGGGGGAAGAGGGGCCCTGCCGGGTACCCCGCGGCCGAGCGGAACCCCGTTCGGCTCCGCACGGCGAAACGGCGCCGTCAAGGTCCGCGGAGGGGCGCTAGGATGGGCCCAGTCGCGGGGCGTGGCGCAGCCTGGTTAGCGCGCTTGTCTGGGGGACAAGAGGTCCCCGGTTCAAATCCGGGCGCCCCGACTGAAAGACGCACACCCGAGCAGTAATCTTTACAGCGCCTTTACACGGCGCCGCGTTCACAGAAGGCTGATCGGTATTCTCCGGGGGCGGCGCGCGATTCGGCCGCAGGTCGTGTGTCGCCGGGACGCAGCTTCATGGCCGCGTCCCTCCAGGGTGAGCGGGCCTCCCTAGGCCAAGGGGGTACGGCCCGCCCACCCATTTCTCTTCGGGCAGGAAAAGGTGCGAGCGGAGCCAAGGACCCCGCATGCGAACCGGAAGGTACGTGGCGTTCGCATCCGTCCTGGTCGCTCTGACCGCTGCCGCGCCCGCCCAGGGGGTGCTCGACCCCGACGTCGCCGGGGCCCAGGTCGCGCTGCGCTCGCACGGGCTCTACCGGGGGCCGATCGACGGGCTCCGCGGTCCGCAGACCAGTCGCGCCGTGCGGGCGTTCCAGCGCCGGCACGGGCTGCAGGTCGACGGCCTCGTCGGGCCCCGCACCCGGGCGCGACTGGGCCGGCTCGGGCGGCCCGACTTCGGCCGTCGCCTGATCAGGCGCGGCATGGTCGGCTGGGATGTGTCCGTCCTTCAGTTCAAGCTGACGAACCGCGGCGCCGGCGTGCGGGGGATCGACGGGATCTTCGGCGGGAACACGCTGGGGGCCGTGAGGCGCTTCCAGAGCAGCCGGGGCCTCGCCGCGGACGGGCTCGTGGGGCCAGCGACCCGCAAGGCCTTGCGGACGAAGGCGCGGGCGGCCCGAAGCCCGAAGCATCCGCACTCGCGGGGCGCGAGCCCGGCCAAGGTGGAGCGGATGCTCGGCCGCTGGGCCCGACACTACGGCATCAAGCCACGACTCGCGCGCGCGGTCGCGTGGATGGAGTCGGGCTTCCAGTGGAACGTCAGGTCCTCCGCCGGTGCGTGGGGGGTGATGCAGGTGATCCCGGCCACCTGGCGCTTCGTCGAGGACGTCCTGCTCGGACGCAACGTCAAGCGCACGGCCAGGGGCAACATCAGGGTGGGGATCGTCTACCTCCGCCACCTCCTGCGCGAGTTCGGAGGGAGCCGGCGGCTGGCGCTCGCGGCCTACTACCAGGGTCCCGCGGCGGTCCGTCGACACGGCCTCTACGCCGAGACGCGAGTCTACGTCCGCACGGTCCTGGCGCTCAGAAAGCGCTTCTGAAGTCGCTCCCCGTGCGAGGGATCGTGACGATCGGCGCGACGGTCGATACCGGAAGCCCATGCGCGTCCGCGTCCTGGTTCTCGGCCTCGCCTTCTTCGGCTGTGCCGTCGCGCTCGCCGTGCAGCCGTACCTGGCCTCCGGGCACAACCCGAACCTGAACAAGCCGTGCACGGTCGTGGGCACGTCGGGCCCGGACCTCCTGCAGGGAACATCGGGCAACGACGTCATCTGCGGCCTCGGCGGAAGCGACACGATCGGCGGAAACTCCGGGAACGACATCATCCGCGGCGGGGGCGGAGCGGACCGCCTCCAGGGCGACAGCGGGAAGGACGTCCTCGAGGGCGGGCCGGGCGACGACTGGCTTTGGGCCCGCGACGGCAAGCACGATCACGTCAAGGGCGGCCAGGGCTACGACCGCTACCGCTACGACCAGTCGATCGACCGGCTGAGGAGCGTCGAAGCCAGGATGTAGCTCTCTGCCGCGGTAGGGTTCGCGCATGGCAGACGAAGGACGGACGCTCGCGGTGCTCGGCGCCGGCAAGGCCGGCGAGGCACTGATCTCGGGAGTGATCTCCTCCGGCTGGCGCGAGGCGGGCGAGATCGTCGCAACCGCCCGGCATCAGGATCGCCTCCAGGAGCTCGCCGAGCGCCACGGGATCAGGACGATGCTCGACAACGCGGAAGCGGTGCAGGGCGCCGGCATCGTCGTCATCGGGGTGAAGCCGCAGGACATCGAGGGATTGCTGGGAGAGATCTCCGAGGCTGTCACCTCGGAGCAGACCGTGCTCTCGATTGCGGCGGCGATCCCGACCACCCTGATCGAGGAGCATCTCAGCGACGGCGTCCCGGTCGTCCGGGCGATGCCCAACACGCCCATGACGGTGCACGAGGGCATGGCCGGAATCGCGGCCGGCGTCCACGCTGACGAGGAGCACTTGCGCCGCGCGGAGGACGTCCTGTCCAGCGTCGGGCGGACCGTCCGGGTGGACGAGCCCTACATGGACGCGGTCACCGCGGTGTCCGGCTCGGGGCCCGCCTACTTCGCGCTCCTCGCCGAGTCAATGATCGAGGCGGGGATCCTGCTGGGGCTCTCGCGCGAGGTCTCGACCGACCTCGTCGTCCAGACGATGCTCGGCACGGCCAAGATGCTCCGCGACGAAAAGATGCACCCCGTGGAGCTGCGCGAGGCGGTCACCTCGCCGGGCGGGACGACGATCGCCGCCATCCGCGAGCTCGAGCAGGCAGGCGTCCGCGCGGCGTTCCTCAACGCCATCCAGGCGGCGATGGTGCGCTCGAGAGAGCTGGCGAAGGGCTAGCAGAACACGTCGGCGCCGGCGCCGTGCACGAGCGCGGCCGGCACGTCCTCCAGCTCGACTCCCGCGAGCGACCGGTGCCCGAGGTCGACCTCGATGCCAGGCCAGAGGTCGATCCCGAGCGCGCTCGCCCCCGCCGAGCCGCCGATCGCCAGGAGCTCCTCCACGGGGACCACGTTGCGGCGCAGCGTCAGCCGGCGCGCGGTTCCTTCGAGCTCGCGCAGCTCCTCGAGCGGGTCGATGCGGACGTTCGAGTCGGAGCCGATGCAGAGCGGGATCCCGCGCTCCAGCAGGCCCGCGAGCGGCGGGAAGCCGTCGCCGAGGTTCGCCTCGGTGGTGGGGCAGATGCAGACGCCGGCACCGTGCTCGGCCAGAAGGTCGAGCTCGTGCTCGTCGGCGTGCGTGCCGTGGACGACCGTCGTCCGCGGACCGAGGCAGCCGGTCTCGGCAAGGAGCTCGAGCGGCCGCAGGCCGTGCTCGGCGAGGCACTCCTCGATCTCGCGCGGTTGCTCGTCGGCGTGGACGTGCAGGACGAGCCCCTCGCGCTCGGCATAGGCGCCGATTTCCTCCAACCACTCGCGCGGGCACGCACGGGCGGAGTGGGGGGCGAGCCCCACCCGGGCTCCCTGGGCGGCGAGGGCCTCCACCTGGCGCAGGTAGTCGGCCACCGATGCCTGCCGGAAGCGGTCGAGGCCGCCGCGGCCATAGGCGGCCAGGAGAAGGACGAGTTCGACGCCGGCCTCTCGAGCCGCCGCGACCGCCGACTCCGCCTCGGCGAAGCCGACGTAGTGGAACTCGCCGACGGCGGTGTAGCCCGCCGCCCGCATCTCCCGGTAGGTCTCGACATAGCCCTCGCGGACACGTCCCGGGGTCAGACCCCCGGCCAGGTCCAGCATCGACTCGCGCCAGGCCCAGAAGTCCCCGCCCTCGACCTTCCCGCGCAGAGCCCGCTGGAAGGCATGGCTGTGCGCGTTGACGAAGCCTGGGAGTCGCAGGAGGCTGGACATCGCGGCGACGTTACCATTCGGTCCGAGAATGGCGACCCGCGTGGTTTCCGCACCGCTCGCACAGCTGCCGAACGCGCTCACGGTCCTGCGCCTCGTCGCCATTCCGGTCTTCGTGGTGCTTCTCTACCGCGCCGACGGCCAGGGCAGCTGGTTCCTCGCCGGGCTCTTCGCCGCGGCGGCCTTCACTGATCAGGTGGACGGCTTCCTCGCGCGGCGCTGGCACGTCGAGTCCGAGTTCGGGCGCTTCGCCGACCCGCTCGCCGACCGGCTCATGATCGATGCCGCAGTCCTCCTGCTCTGCCTGGACGGCCGCTTGCCATGGCTCGCGCTCGTCATCGTGCTCGGCCGGGACGCGCTCCTGATCGGCGGCTACGGCGTCGTCCGAGACCGCGGCTACGAGTTTTCCGTCTCCACCCTCGGGAAAGCCTCCACCTGGGTGCTCTACGCGGCGATCACCGGCGTGATCGCGTCCGACGAGGGAACCGCCTGGCCGCTCGTGCTCTTCTGGGCGGGCGTCGGGCTGGCCGTCCTGGCCGCGGTCTTCTACGTCGCCGGCGCGCTGAGGACGCGCGAGCGGTGAAGGCCGTCGTCATGGCGGGGGGCGAGGGAACCCGCCTGCGCCCGCTGACCTCGAACCAGCCGAAGCCGATGGTGCCGATCGTCGGCAAGCCGTGCATGGAGCACATCCTCGACCTGCTCCGCGAGCACGGCCTCGACGACGTGATCGTCACCCTCGCGTTCATGCCTCAGGCGATCCGCGGCTACTTCGGCGACGGCGAGGCCTACGGCG
Organism: uncultured Actinomycetes bacterium; assembly: GCA_963838795.1. Classification (GTDB taxonomy): domain Bacteria; phylum Actinomycetota; class Thermoleophilia; order Gaiellales; family Gaiellaceae; genus JAIBJN01. The sequence goes on along the minus strand of CAWISL010000018.1, from coordinate 11,350 downwards.
TCTCGATCCGCTACTCGGTGGAGGAGTCGCCCGCCGGCACGGCCGGGTCGGTGAAGCTCGCCGAGGAGGCGCTCGACGAGACGTTCCTCGTCATCTCCGGCGACGCGCTCTGCGACATCGACCTCGGCGCCCTCGTCCGCTTCCACCGGGAGAAGGGGGCGCTCGTCACGATCGGCCTGAAGAGCGTCCCCAACCCCCTCGAGTTCGGCATCGTCGTCACCGACGAGGCGGGCCGCATCGAGCGCTTCCTCGAGAAGCCGTCCTGGGGCCAGGTCTTCACGGACACGATCAACACGGGCATCTACGTGCTCGAGCCGGAGGTCCTGCGCCACGTCCCTACCGACACGCCGCACGACTTCTCGAAGGAGCTCTTCCCGCTCCTGCTGGAGATGGGGAAGCCGCTGTACGGCTTCATCTGCGAGGGCTACTGGCAGGACATCGGCAACCTCGACCAGTACCGCCAGGCCAACTTCGACGCGCTCGACGAGCGCGTCCGCCTGAGCATCCCCGGCATCCGCCTCCGCGGGAACCTCTGGGTGGGGGAGGGGGTCGACCTCGACGATCTCGAGGCGGTGGAGGCCCCGGCGTTCGTGGGCAACTACTGCCGGATCGCCCCGCGCGCCTCGGTGGGGCCGTACTCCGTGCTCATGCCGAGCGTGACGCTGGGCGACCACGCCCGCACAGCTCGCTCGGTCGTCGACGCCTCGACGTCGATCGGCCGGAGCGCGGTGATCGAGGGGGCGATCGTCGGCCGCGCCTGCGACATCCGCCCGCACGCGCGGCTCCACGAAGGGGTCGCGGTCGGGGACAACTGCACGATCGGCGAGGAGAGCGTCGTCATGCCGGGGGTTCGGATCTATCCCTTCAAGGAGGTGGAGTCCGGGTCGCTCGTCGACCGGAACCTGATCTGGGAGTCGCGCCTGTCCTCGCGGCTGATCGGCATGGACGGAATCGTGGGGCGGATCAACGTCGACCTCACGCCCGAGACCGCCCTCCGCCTGGGGCTCGCGCTCGGCACCGCTCTCGACCGCGGCGACCGGGTCGTGACTAGCCGGGCCGCGTCGGCTTCCTGCAGGCTGATCCGCCGCGCGCTGATCGCCGGAGTCAACTCCGCGGGCGTCCATGCCACCGACCTGCAGGTGATGCCGTCCGCCGTCAACCGGCACTTCCTGAAGACCGAGGGCTTCGACGCCGGCATCCACGTCCAGCCGAGCCCGAACGACCCGGAGGTCGTGCAGATCCGGATCTTCGAACCGCCCGGCACACCCGCGACGCCCGCCCTCGTCAAGGAGCTCGACAAGCACTTCTCGCGCCAGGAGTTCCGGCGGGCGTCCTGGAACGAGGTGGGGGAGATCACCTACTCCGCCCGCACGGCCGAGACGTACGTCCAAGACCTGCTCGCCGCGCTCGACGCGGGTGCGATCCGACGGCGTGGGTTCCGCCTCGTCGTCGACTACGCCTTCTCCGCTGCCTCGCTCGTTCTCCCACAGGTGCTCGGGGCGCTCGACGTCGAAGCGGTGGCCTCGCATGCCTACGTCAGCGAGCGGCGCCACGCCAGCGAGACGGTCACTCTCGCGGAGTCGCTCGGCCAGGCGAAGCGGCTCGTAGCGGCCGTCGGCGCCGACCTCGGGGCCGTGCTCGACCCGGCCGCTGAGCGCATCTTCCTGATCGACGACAAGGCCCGCGAGGTGCCGGTCGAGCAGGAGCTGCTCCTCTTCCTCCGCCTCCTGGCCTCCGACGGCAAACGCGGACGGCTCGCCTTTCCGACCACGGTGACGAGCCTCGTGGACGAGCTCGTCGAGGGAACGGAGCTCGAGGTGGAGCGCACGCCGCACTCCCTCTCTGCGCTCACGCTGGCCGCCGCCGGCGACGGCGTCATCTTCGCCGGCTCCGTGGGCGGCGGCTTCGTCTTCCCCGACTTCGTGCCCGCCTACGACGGCATGGCCAGCCTCTGCAAGCTCCTCGAGCTCCTCGCCCCGGTCGAGAGGCCCCTGTCCGAGATCGTGGGTGACCTGCCCGAGTCCGCGGTCGTCCACCGCCAGGTGCGTTGCCCCTGGGCTCGGAAAGGCGCGGTCATGCGCATCCTCACCGAGCGGACGAAGGGGATGGAGGTCGACGTTACAGACGGCATCAAGGTCTACGACGAGCGCGGCTGGGCCCAGGTGCTTCCGGACCCGGACGAGCCGCTCGTTCACATCTACGCCGAAGGCAAGACGCCCGAGGCCGGGGCCTCGCTCGAGGCCGAGTTCCAGGGGCTCGTCGAGGAGATCGTGGCGCGGGAGGACGACGCCGAGGAGGGCTAAGAGCTCGAACCCTCAAGTCGAGGTTGATGGATGTGCCTCCAGCTGGTTTACTGTGTGGTCGCCCTCCGTCCCCGACGCTTGGAGCTGCAGCGTGGAAGCCCTCCCTGACCTTGGAACCCTGTCCGACCAGGAGCTGCGCGACCTCATCCGCGAGCTGATGGTCGAGGAGCACAAAGTCTCCTACGAGCGTCGGCTTCTGCACGGGAAGATCGACATCCTGAGAGCCGAGCTGCAGGCGCGCCTGCAGAAGCAGGTGGGGGAGGCTGACAGCCCCCTGCACGAGATCGACGTCGACCGGCTCGCGGCCATCCTCGCCTCGAAGGCGCCACCTCCGACGGACGAGGAGCTCGACGCGGCAGGACGGTGACACACGTTCACTGCCCCGAATGCGGCTTTCAGAACCCGGAGGCCGCCAATTACTGCTCGAAGTGCGGGGCGCTGCTCATCCACGAGGAGCAAGGGGCGCATACGACGATGACGTTCACGCCCGAGGAGGACGCCGAGGATGACGGCCTCTCACTCGACGGTCTTCGCATCGAGGGCCCCGCGCTCGTCGTTCGCGCGGGGGGTGGCAGGGCGGGTGAAACGTTCGCGCTCGAGCATGACCGCACCTCGCTCGGCCGCGCGCCGGAGTGCGAGGTCTTCCTCGACGACGTGACCGTGTCCCGTCGCCACTCGGTGATCACCCGGGGCCCCGACGGCTTCACGCTGCACGACGAGGGCAGCCTCAACGGCACCTACGTCAACCGCCGTCGCGTGGAGAGCGCGAAGCTCGAGGACGGCGACGAGGTGCAAATCGGCAAGTACAAGCTCACCTTCCTCGAGAGCTAGCACGGATGGCAACCGCCGCAGCCGACATCGGGCCGGGGAGGCCGCTCACGATCGGGGCGGTGTGCAACCGCCTGCGGGACGAGTTTCCCGACATCTCCATCTCGAAGATCCGCTACCTCGAGGACCAGGGGCTGCTCGCGCCACGGCGCACGCAGGGCGGCTACCGGCTCTACTCGGACGAGGACGTCGAGCGCCTCGAGACGATCCTCCGGCTGCAGCGGGACGAGTTCCTGCCGCTGCGGGTGATTCGCCAGGAGCTCGCCGCCGGAGCGCCACGGCGCCGTGAGCGCGCCCGCGCGGGCCTGCAGGTTCCCGAGGACGAGGTCGACCTGGCCACGCTCTGCACCCGCGCCGGTGTCGACGCGGCCTTCGTCAGGGATCTCGAGGAGTACGGGCTCGTGGAGCCCCGGGCGGTCGACGGCGACAAGCACTTCCCCGAGCGGGACGTCGACGTCGCCGGAGCCTGCGCGAGACTCGCCCGCTACGGCGTCGCCCCTCGGAACCTTGCCACGTTCCGGCGCTGGGCGGACAACGAGGCCGACCTGCTGGAGCGGATCGTCGCGCCCGAGCTCCGCTCGCCGAACCCCGAGAAGCGCCATGCGGGGCTCGAGAACCTCGAGAACCTGGCGGCCCTCTCCCAGGAGCTCTCCAATCTGCTGTTCTGGCGAGCTCTCCGGGGTATCGTGCCGCGGTCGTGATCGCTCGCCTTCGGCTCGCACACCCTCCGCAGGCTCCTTGGCAGGAGCCTGGCCAATGAGCACCCCCGTCGACCTCGAGTCCAAGATCCGGGACATCCCGGACTTCCCCAAGCGCGGCATCGTCTTCAAGGACATCATGCCGCTCCTCGCCGACGCCGAGGCGCTGCACGAGACGGTGGAGCGCCTGGCGGAGTTCGCCGAGCCCCGCCGGCCGGACGTCGTGCTCGGCGCCGAGGCCCGCGGGTTCATCCTTGGCGCGGCGCTCGCGTACAGGCTCGGCTGCGGCTTCGTCGCCGCGCGCAAGCCCGGCAAGCTCCCCTGGCGCACGATCAGCGCCAAGTACGCCCTCGAGTACGGGTTCGACGCCCTCGAGCTGCACGCGGACGCGATCGCGGACGGCGCCCGGGTGCTCGTGCACGACGACCTGCTCGCCACCGGGGGCACCGCGAAGGCGAAGATCGACCTCGTCGAGCAGCTCGGCGGCACCGTCGTCGGGCTGGCGTTCGTGATCGAGCTCGAGTTCCTGGGCGGCCGGGAGAAGCTCGAGGGCTACGACGTGGTCTCGCTCGTCTCGTACGCGGGCTGACGAATCGCGTCCTCCCTGCCGATACATAATCCCACTGCCATGTACGACGAGCTCACGGGGCGCTACACCTTCGCTTGCCCTGCCCAGGGCGAGGTCCGGCTGGCTCTCTCCCGCTTCCGCATCCTGGAGCGCCTGCCCGGAGCGGCTCACCCCGCCGTCTACAAGATCACGTTCGCGTGCGACTGCGGCGGGGAGCACGAGGGCCTCGTGACGCACGACGAGCTCGACTGGGCGCCGCTGGCAGGGTCGGGCTCGACCTTCCTGAACCTGATGACCGCTCGCCTCGAGTCAACCGCGCTCGACCTCCTTGACCTGGCCGCGCGTCACATCCAGACGGGCTCCTGGCCGTGGAGCTTCTTCTGCTTCCCCGAGGAGCGGCCGCGGCCGGTCACCCCGTCCGCGTTTCGCGTCCTCGCGGGCGGCGGAGACGAGGTCGGCCTCGCCGTCGAGTGCCCCAGCTGTGCCCGCACGAGCGTCAACGTCGTCACCCGCGAGCACGTGGACGTGCCCTTCTACAACGATCGCCGCGTGGGCGTCGTCGAGCACATCTTCGCGCGCGATCGCGAGCTCGCCCTCTCGGCGTTTCGAGACGAGCTCGATTCCGGCGTCTTCGACGCGCGGCGCCGCGACCTCGCCGCCTAGCGCGGCAGCTCGCCCTACCGCGGTTAGCGCTGCCCGCGAGCGGGCACAACTCGCGGGACGACCGACCCAGCGAGGTGAATCGAGCATGTTAGGACGACGGCGCGACGACGAGAGCGTGGAGCGGGCGGAAACCGTGGTGGAGAGGGAGCACGCCTGGGCGAGCCCTCCGGTCGTGCGTGGGCTGACGACGCTATTGGGCGTCGCTGCCGCGGGTTTCCTGATCTGGCTAGCGACCACGTTCGACGTCGCTTCGACCGGTGAGTACTGGGCGGCGATGGGAATTCTCGTCGGTGCCGGGGCCTGCCTCGGCCTCTCGCAGCTCCTGGGAGGCTGGACGAAGTGGGGAGCGCCTACCTTCAGTCCCGGCGTCTTCCTGCTCGCGTTCCTGCCGACGTTGGTGGCGGTTGGTGGCATCCTCGTCGCGACGCGTCCGACCGACACCGAAGAAGGCGACGAGGTCGCCGGCTGGATCCGCGACATCGGCCTGGGCGGGGTCGCCGAGGACTTGATCGTCTTCCAGGGCGTTCTGGCGTTCGCCCTCGGGATCGTTCTCGCGTTCACGTTCGATACGCGAGGCCCGCGGAGCCGCACGCTCGAGCGCGAGACGTTCGTGCCGGAGGAAGACGTGCAGGACTATCGTCGCGAGGCCGTGCCCAACGACGAGGAGACGGCGGTCGTGCGCCCATATCCCGAGTGAGGAGCCGTCTTCCCTCGCGCCAGGGATGACCTGGAAGCGCGAGGGCGCCGATACCAGGAGAGCCATGGATGCGGCTGCGGCTCATGACCTCCACGGCCCGGGCATCCCTCGGCTGCTGCGCCATTTTGCCGCCTTCGAGCGGCTCACCAGCAACGTCGACGGCCCCAGCGGCCGCGTGAGGCTGGAACGAGAGCTCGGCTGCGATCTTGCAGAGCTCCTGGTAGCGGCTCTTGCGCGCCCGCCCGCCGGCGGGGCCTCCCTGTCGCTCTGCGCTTAGGAGGGGTTGGCTATTTCGCCAAACCCTCCTAGACGGTCAGTCGCGCCGAAGCTGGTCCTCGCCGCACAGGCGGACGAAGAAGAAGATCAGAACGGCGGACACGAGGCCGAAGAGAAACGCGCTGCCGCCGCCCGTGCCGATCGCGAGCAGTCCGATCCACACGTACGCGCCGAGGATGACGCCCCACGCAAACGCGTGGAAGCCGGGGCTGAAGGCGGGTGGCCGGGGAGGGAACGCCATCGCGCCCGAGTCTAACGCCCGCGTACCCGGTGACGATCCCGGACCAAAAAAATTCGCCGAGCCGGTTTCACTTTCGTCCACCCCTCCGACCAACTTTCGGCTTCCGCCTACGGCCGCCCGGTGGGGCTTCGACCTACTCGCGCTCCGTGCTCGGCGCAAGCGGCAATCTAGACGGCCCCGGGGGACCGCGCAACCCCGTCTCGCGACCGTTCCCCGCAATTTGCGGAAAGTTCATTTTTCCACATTTTCCACAGGCCCCCGAAGGACCTGTGGGCATCTCTGTGGAAGTCGGCTCGGCGACTAGGATCGGTCGAGCGCGGCCGTCTTGTAGATCCCGTTCGGGTTCCACAGGAGGAACCCGGCGCTCTGCGCGTCGCGGGCTGCGAGGACCTGCGCGCGAACGTCCTCGAGGCTGTAGTCGCGACCGAGAGAGAAGTCCTGGAGCCAGGGGACGAGGAGCGTGTCGTGTCCGCGCAGGTCGCGCCGGAAGTCGCGCAGCGCCCGCGCGACGGTGACGCCGGGGACGGCGTTGGGGTCGTTGAGCGAGTACTCGCCGGCGCCGAAGTGCGACGGATAGACCATCGGGTAGATGACGTCGAGGTGCTGTGCGAGCCGACGAGGCCGCTGGCCGATGCCCATCTCGCGCGTCGCCGTCAGCCCGAACACGGCCGCGGAGACGCGGGCGCCGAGCGGCTCGAGCCGCGAGCGTGCGTACTCGGCGAACTTCCCGATGGTGAGGGTCTTGTGCTCCTTGCGCTTGCCGGCAAACACAGCGGCGGACACGTCGCCGTCCGTGGGGAAGCGGACGTAGTCGAACATGATCTCGTCGAAGCCCGCTTCGACGGCCGCCACGGCGATGTCGACGTTGTACTTCCAGACGCGTTCGTCGTAGGGATTCGTCCAGGCGAGGCCGGCGGCATTCGTCCAGACGCCTCCGCCCCGATGCTTGATCGCGAGCTGCGGCCGCTGCATGGCGAGGATGGGATCCTCGAAGACGACGACGCGCCCGATCAGATAGACGCCGGCCGCTTCGGCCCTGGCCGCCGCCTGGCGCGCGTTGTAGAAAGGCTTCGCGGCGCCGATCGTACGCGCGAGCGCCGGGGCGTGCCGCTCGAATCCGACCTCGCCGTTCTCGTCCTTGACGTCGAGCTCGAGGGCGGTGAGGCCGTCGTCGGTGAGCGAGAGGAACTCGTCGAGCTTGCCGTCGAGGGAGGCGAGCGCCGCGGTGACGTGGACGCCGCGGATCTCGTCCGGGAGCGGTGCCGGCTGCGGCGTGGTCGGCGCCGACGGCGCGTTCGCGGAGGACGGGCCCGCGGACTTGGAGGCTGGGCCGGTCTGACCGCCCCAGCCGTTCAGGAAGGTCATCCCGAGGGCCGAGGCGGCGGCCGCGAGCGCGACGACCGCCAGCGCGAGCACCCGGCGCATGCTGCGGCGCCTATGAGACTGCCGGCGCCGCTGGCGGAAGCGTTCGTTCGGGTCGACAGGCTCGAGCAGCTTCATCGTCGTTCGGGCACGGTATTCCCCCGCAGGCCCCTCCGCAACCGGGTGACGTGGGCGGGCGGGGCAGTTTTGTCGCATCTCGCACTTGACGCTGACTGCCGTGGCCGGCGACAGTCTCTCACGGGTCGGGCACCGCGGGAGGATCGACTCTGACGGGTGGATGAGCTTCGCCCCGCCGCCTCGGGGGCCTCGGGACCGCTCTCGGGGCCAGCGGGGTCGACCCGCGAGCTGCGGACGTGCTCGCGGGGGAGGAGGCGGTCGTTCGTCGCGGTCGGGCAGAGGAGCTCCTTCGACTTGACATAACGCCCGTTATCGTGCATTGGCCCGCTCCTGGGCGTCTTTCCTGTGCACGACTTCGACTTGGCGCATGCCTTCGGCTAGGCGCTCGAGGTTCGGGTGCAGGTAGCCGCGTGTCGTCCGCACATCGGCGTGGCGGAGGTCGTGCAGGCTCCAGGAGTCCGGGAGGCCCGCGTTTGCAAGCGCGTCCTTGAACCAGCGGTGCAGCGTGCTGTGATCCATCGGTCTACCGGGAGCCTGGAGCGGATGGAGCAGGATTTCGTCTGCCGTCGGCTGGCGCTCCCGGAAGTGAAGGGCGAGCGCCGTTTGGACGTGCTCGAAGCCGAGCGGGAGCGTGTCGACGTGGCCGCCTTTGCCGCGGATGGTGATCGTCCCTGCTTCCAGGTCGATAGCGCCGACCTGCAGCCGCCTAAACTCGTCCTTCCGCAGACCGATGTAAGCCAGGAGCAGAAGTGCCGCCTGACCCCGGAGGCTCGGTTGCGAGGCGATGAGGGCGTCGATGTCCTCACGGGCGAGCGGACGCCGCACCCGGCGCTTCTCTTTCGGCCCCCTGACGTTCGTGGCCGGATACCAGCCCTGATCGAAAGGCGTTCGGCTGAGGTGAGCTGGCGTTGGTGCGTCTTATAAGGCTGACGCACCAACGCAGGCTTCTCGGCGATTGAGGAGGGTTAGGGTAGAGGCTCGCCCCTTCCCTCAGAAGATCAAGATGATCAACAGAATGATCACGATGATCGCCAACACAGTCCCTATGCCGATGTACACATCTCCTCCTTTGCTTTGTTGCCCAGCACCGCCTCGGGCAAGGCGAGCGGAGCCCTCTGTCGGTAGTCGCCGATCACACGAACGGCGTTAGGCTCCCCTGAGCCGCCAGAGGAGCCTGACGCCGAGTTGGTTCCCGCCACGCCCAGTCGTAAACCTGCGGGCCTACATCGGGCGAGAAAGAGCTAGCTGTCCGCCGCGCACCCGTTTGGGCGTAGCTTCCCTTCGCCTGCGTCGAGCCGACCATGCGACAAGGGACGCGAAGGAGCGTCACCAACGAGCGACCGGTTGCCGCTTCAGGCTGCGCCGGGGTCGTCCGACCGCGGGTCCGCCTCGATGATCTCCTCGACCGCGACGACCTTCTCGACGAGCATGAAGCCATCGTTCGCGTCGACAACCTTCTCGATCTCGGGCCGTTCGTGCCCGGGAACGACTACGAACACCGTTGCGCGGGAGCGGACGCGCTCGTACTGGTCGTTCGTCAGCGCGACTATCTCGACGCACGATGTGTCGCTGCATTCGCACAGGTAGTCGGTCGTCTTTGACCACGAGGTGGCCATGTCATCCAGGCGCTCGTTCACCTCACGGAAGAGCAGCTCGTTCTTGGCGAGACGTTCGTCAGAGAGAGACACAACTCACTCCCTTCCCCGGCTTAGGGCGCCTTTGCCTCGTACTCCTCTAACAATGGACCCAATCGCGGGCAGGGTAGTCGGGATCACCTTGCGGTCCGCGTCCCGGCCGGTTCCGGCATGCCCCGCGCTCGGGTGGCTCGGCCGACGCTAGTCCCTCTTGAAGTGGCCGAGCTTCTTGCCCTTGTCCTTGTCTTTGCTGTGGTCCTTTCCGCGTTCCTCGTCGCCGTCGTCCTCTGTCTCGTCGAGGTCGTCCGAGTTCTGGCTTTCGGTCTGTGCGGGCGCGCTCACCGTCGTGGTCGGCGCCCGGCTGGCGTCGTCGTCAGCGCCGCAGCCGGCCAGCATCAGAGCTAGAACGGAGAGGAGCAGACGATGCGCGAGCGTCGATCGACTCATGTTCCTGGCATCCCCGAAGGATCCCCGGGCGAAACAGTTGCGGGCGCCGTCTGACGGTCGTCGATCTTGTGCCAGTGCCCACCGGCAATGCGGCCAAGCGGACGCCGAGCGAGCTGAGGGGGCTCCTGCGGGGCGGCTTGCTTAGCCGCCTCTGAGGCCGCCGTGAAGCGCTCTCAGACCCCCGCCGAGACCGATAAGCATGAGGAGCATCGCAAGCAGTAGTAGGGCGAGCGCGCCCAGGTGACCATCCGCGGGTGTCGCCGCGCTTCGACCGTACACGCGCCCCCCTTCCGCACTCTCGTCCGCCAGCAACGCGACTTCCGCAGGCGACCGCGTGAGTGGGTTGGCGGAGGTGGGGCTCGCGTCTCCCTCTCCGCCCACAGCGTGGTCGCGGGGCGACGCGCACTCCTCGAGACAACCGGCATTCATGACCAAGGGGCCTCGGTCGCCTCTGCCTGCCGAGCCGGAGCCGTGGGTCGACGGCTCGTCGCCGCCCGTTTCCCCGCCGGATCCGCCGCTTCCTGGCGCCCCGCCGCTCTCTCCGTCCTCGTCCTCTCCTTCGTCTTCGTCCTCTCCCTCGTCTTCGTCCTCTCCCTCGTCTTCGTCCTCTCCCTCGTCGTCTTCCTCCCCCTCGTCCGGATCGTCTCGGTCGTCCTGCCTCTCCGCTCTCTTAGCCTCCTTGGCCTCCTTCTTCGCTTCCTTGTCCTGCTTGGGTCCCTGGGCCTTCTCGGACGGGTTTCCGGGAGCCTGCGCGAGGGCGGCGGGACTCGCGGCCGCAAGCGCGACCACGAGGAAGAGAAGAAGGACCACGAGTCGCGTGCCGATGACCCCCTGTTAAGACTCGGCCGGACCACCAGGATCCTACCGCCGCACAAAGCAAGAAGCCAGTATCGCCCTGCGACGCTCAGACAGACGAAGCCCACCGCACCAGCCTCTCGCTCGCCCGCTCGAGCCCGCGGCGATGGACGAGCTCCGCCAGCGCGGTCGCCGCAGCCTTCGTCGCCGACCTGCGAGGCCGGCCAGGAGTGCGAGCACAGTGCCGGCCTCCTCAAACCCGACGTCCGGAAGCGCGGCGCAGTACCGGGCATGCCAGCGCAGCGCCGCCCGGCGGAAGCGCACGTATGCGGGGCCTTGCGAGGTCACGAACAGATGTTCTCATAGCCCCCGGCCGCTCGTCTAACCGACCGCGGCAGGTTGCCGTCCACCCTTCCTCAGCAAGGGCTTTGACTTCGCGGCGCCCGTCGCGTCCTCTGTCGGCAGGGGGTTCGAAAAGCCCTTCCGTCCAGGGCCTTTTCGGGCGCGTACTCTAGTGTGGGGCGGCCTCGTCCAGGTATCAACGTCCCTCTCGGGCGCTTCGTGTCGGCCGCAGAGCCCTTACAACTGCGGCCCCGGTGACGCTATCTCCGCTGGTCCACCCCGGCTGTAGGTCGCCAACCGCCGCCCGGCCCCTATGCGTTCTCCCTGCTCGAACGCCCGTTGTCGTGCGTGGGGAAAC
>CAWISL010000017.1:0-15105 GCA_963838795.1 uncultured Actinomycetes bacterium | reverse complement strand
GAGGCCACGCTTTCGGCACACTCCCGCGCCCCATGGTTGCGCTTCTCCTCGTTAGGCTCGCAGCGGAGGGAGGCCCGCGGCCGGCCCCCGCAGGTGCACGTGTATCTCCGTCACTGGAAGAGGAGCAGCAGCGCGTCGGTCGGCGCGTAGTCGTCGGTTAGCACGGGCACGTCGTCGGTGGGGATGAGGGCGTCGTGGCGGTCGAGGATCGCCTGCCGGAGATCCGGCACGGTCGGAGCCTCGCCCCTGATCTCCTCCCAGCGCTCGGCGAGGAACACCCGCTGCGGCGCCGCCTGCTCGGTCGCCACGAGGATCAGGTTCCTGAATGTCTCGTCGCCGGCGTCCCCCGCGAGGATCGCGGGATGGACGACGACGGTCGGGAAGACGGTGCGGTATGTGCGGTAGATGGAGCGGAACAGCCTCGAGCCGGGCCCGGCGATCGCGCCGATCGCGTTGGTGACGACGACGCCGCCCGGGCTCAGCCTCGACCGGGCGAGCTGGAGGGACTCTCGCGTCACGAGGTGGAACGGGATCGCGTCCGCGAAGAACGCGTCGATGATGATCGCGTCCCAGCGCCCGTCCCGCCCGGCGAGGAAGCGACGCCCGTCGCCGACGCTCGACCTCGAGCCGCGGGTCGTCGCGGGGCACCTCAAAGTAGTCGTGAGCGACCTCCGCGACGACCGGGTCGATCTCGACGGCGTGCAGCTGCACCTCCGGGAAGTCCTGGAGCATCCGCTTCTCCGACGAGCCGGCGCCGAGCCCGATGAAGAGGATGTCCTCGGCCTCCGGGTTATACGCCTTGGCCAAGTGGAAGAGGTCGGTGTAGGCGAAGCGCGTCTGCAGCGGCTCGTCGATGTACATCGCGCTCTGGAGCGAGTTGTCGAAGCGGAGATAGCGGGTGTCCGAGTCCTCGACGACCGACAGCCGGTGGTACTGCGTGTCCTCCGAGAAGACGACCCGGAGCTCGGGCTGCTCGATCGCTGCGCGCGGGTCGCGCGCGTCGAGCACGGTCTCGGAGCCGCGGAGGCGGTAGAGCGGCGACCAGTTCTGCGCGGCCGCTCCCGAAAGAGTGCCGCCCGTCTCCGGAGCGAGGGAGACGGCCGCTACCCCGGCGGCGGCGGCGGCGATGACGGCGAAAACCGCCGCGACGGCCATGCGTTCCGCGAGCGCGACGACGAGCACGGCCGCGAAGAGCGCGGCAGCCGCGAAGCCGAGCAGCTGGTCGACGCCGAGCTCCGGGATGAGAAAGAACGCCGTCACCAACGTTCCGGCGATGCTGCCGGCCGTCGAGACCGAGAACAGGCGGCCGGCCGTACGCCCGACGTGCGCCAGCGAGCGAGCGCGCAGGCGCACCGCGATCGGCGTCACGCAGGCCATTAGGACGCTCATCGGGCCGAAGAGGAGCACGGCGGCGAGCAGCGGATCGAGGCGGGGGCCGGCGTTCCACCCGACGACAGTCTCGAGCACGTCGTCGTCGACTAGCGGAATTGCCAGCACGGAGAGCGCGGCGAGCCCCATGACGCCCAGGAGAAGCCCCATTCTCGGCAGCCTGTCGGCGAGGACGCCGCCCAGCCAGTACCCGATCGCCAGCCCCGTCAGGACGACGCCGATCAGCGAGCCCCAGACGTAGAGGGAGTTGCCGAAGAAGGGCGCGAGCACCCTGCTGGCAGCGATCTCCACGCCGAGGAGGACGGCCCCGGACACGAAGACGGCGAGCATGATCGCAGCCCCGTCGAAGCGGTTGCGGAGGCCCGGCTTCTCCGGCTCGGGCAGAGTCTCCGGCAGGCCGTCGCCGTCGCGGCCGTTCCCGGCAGGGCTCTCGCCGGAGGAGATCGCGCCGGGAGCCCTAGAGCCCGGCTTCTGGACCATGGACGAGCTCCTCGAGGATGGCTCCGAAGTCGGGCGCGCCCGCCAGGCCGTGTACGAGGATCGCGTCGACGCCGGCCCGCTCGAGCGCCAGCACCTGGTCGTGCGAGGCGATCCGCGCCTCCGAGACCACGAGCTTTCCGGCCGGCACGTCGGCGAGCAGGTCAAGGGTCAGCTCGAAGTCCTCATGGTCGTCGTCGAGCCCGTGCTCGGAGATGAGGACGATCTCCGGATCGATGCGCTCGAGAGCTTCCTCGAGCGCCTCCTCTTCCCGGACGTCGACGGCGAAGTCGAGCCCCAGGTCGTAGGCAGCGCCGTAGAGCGTCTCCAGGCGGCCGTCGTCCGATGCGTCCTCGTACCGGATGACGACCGCGTCCGCGCCCGCGCCGGCGACCGCCGTCGGATCGCCGTCCAGAGCCAGGATCGGGAGCCCCGTGCGCGCCCGCGCCAGCTCCACGTCGTGCCCGCGGACCGCAACCGCTTCGGCCCCTGCCTCCTCGGCGAGCGCGGCCAACGCCGCGACCTCGCCTTCGAGTAGGGGGACAACGGAAATGCCGTCGCCCTCGGAGATCGCCTCGCTGAAACGGCTCACGCGGAGGAAAGGTTAGTAGCTAGACGCCGATCGGATGCCAGACGGTCTTCAGCTCGAGGAAGGCGGCGGCGTGCCAGGGAGACTGACCGTCTCCGTTGCGGACTACCCGCTTGACGTTGTCGGCCGCCAGTCGCCCGAGCTCCGCTTCGTCCTCGGCGCCGGCCAGGTCGAGCGCGTTGACGTCCATGTGCCCCGCCAGCACGGGCGCCAGCTCGGCCTGTCGGCCCGTGAGGAGGTTGACGACGCCGCCGGGCACGTCGGACGTGGCCAGGACCTCGGCGAGCGTGACCGCGGCCAGCGGCCGGCGCTCGGAGGCGAGCACGACGGCGACGTTCCCGCCGACCACCGCCGGGGCGAGGCGCGAGACGAGGCCCAGGAGCGGCGGCTCCTCGGGAGCGACGATGCCGACGATGCCCGTCGGCTCGGGGACGGTGAAGTTGAAGTACGGCCCGGCCACCGGGTTGGAGGAGCCCAGCACCTGGGCGAGCTTGTCGGCCCAGCCCGCGTACCAGACCCAACGGTCCACGGCCTCGTTCACTTCGATTTCGTCGCCGGTCAGCTCCGCGAACTCGGCCTTCCTCCCCTCCATCATCTCGGCCACGCGGTAGAGCACCTGGCCGCGGTTGTAGGCCGTCATCCCCGCCCACGTCGGGAAGGCTCCGCGGGCCGCGCGCACGGCGTCGCGGACGTCCTTGCGCGAGGCGAGAGCGACGTTCGCGCCCTCGACCTCGTAGGTGCGCCCGGACTCCGAGCGCGGGAACGCGCCACCGACGTAGAGCTTGTAGGTCTTCCTGACGGGAAGCCGGCTCACTCGTCGAACTCCAGGTACGGAGCGAGGCCGTGGAGGCCGCCCTCGCGGCCGAACCCGGACTCCTTGTAGCCGCCGAACGGCGAGGCCGGGTCGAAGCGGTTGTACGTGTTCGCCCAGATCACTCCGGCGCGAAGCCGTTGCGCCATGGAGAGGATGCGCGAGCCCTTCTCCGTCCACACTCCGGCGGAGAGGCCGTAGGGCGTGTTGTTGGCCTTCTCGACCGCCTCGTCGGGCGTGCGGAAGGTGAGGACCGAGAGCACGGGCCCAAAGATCTCCTCCTGCGCGATGCGGTAGCTCTGGGCGACGTTCGTGAAGACGGTGGGCGGAAACCACCAGCCCTTCTCCGGCAGCCGGCAGGGGGGCTGGTAGACCTCTGCGCCTTCCTCTTTCCCGCTCTCCACGAGCTCCTCGATCCGTTCGAGCTGCTCGCGGGAGTTGATGGCGCCGACGTCCGTGTTCTTGTCGAGGGGATCGCCGACGCGCAGCGTGCCCATGCGCCGCTTTAGCTTGGCGAGCACCTCCTCGTACACCGACTCCTGGACGAAGAGGCGCGATCCGGCGCAGCAGACGTGGCCCTGGTTGAAGTAGATGCCGTTGATGATCCCCTCGACCGCCTGGTCGAGCGGGGCGTCGTCGAAGATGATGTTGGCCGCCTTGCCGCCGAGCTCGAGCGTGAGGCGCTTCCCGCTGCCGGCGGCCGCACGCATGATCTCCTTGCCGACCTCGGTCGAGCCGGTGAACGCGATCTTGTCCACGTCGGAGTGCTGAACCAGCTCGCCGCCCGCGCGGCCGTCGCCCGTGACGATGTTGACGACGCCGGGAGGAAGCTCCGCCTGGCGGAGGACGTCCGCGAAGAGGAGCGCCGTGAGCGGGGTCGTCTCGGCGGGCTTCAGCACGACGGTGTTCCCGGCCGCGAGCGCGGGCGCGATCTTCCAGGAGAGCATCAGCAGCGGGAAGTTCCAGGGGATGATCTGCCCGGCGACGCCGATCGGCCGGGGCCTGCGGTTCGGAAACGCGTACTCGAGCTTGTCGGCCCAGCCGGCGTAGTAGAAGAAGTGCGCCGCCGAGAGCGGGAGGTCGACGTCGCGCGACTCGCGTATCGGCTTGCCACCGTCGAGCGACTCGAGCACCGCGAACTCGCGCGAGCGCTCCTGCAGGACGCGCGCGATCCGGAAGAGGTACTTCGCCCGCTCGCTGGGCCGGAGGTCTGACCAGCCATTCGTGAACGCGTCGCGCGCGGCCCGCACAGCAAGATCGACGTCCTCGGGGCCTGCGTAGGCCACCTCGGCGAGCGGCTCCTCGTCCCGCGGGGCGATGCTCGGCGCGTGCTGACCCGAGGTCGGCTCCGTCCACTCGCCGCCCACGAAGAGGCCGTAGCGCTTCTCGAGGCGGACGATGTCACGCGACTCGGGTGCCGTCGCGTACTCGAAGGCAGACGGGACCGGCGACCGATCCTGGCGCTTCTCGACTTCGGCCATCAGTCGATCGTGAAGTAGTCGGGGCTCTGGTAGCGGCCCGTGCGCTCCTTGCGGATCTGCATGAGCACGTCGTTCAGGAGCGAGGAGACGCCGAAGCGGAAGAGGTCCGGGGTCAGCCACTCGGGGCCGAGGGTCTCGTGCAAAACGACGAGGTACTGCACCGCCTGCTTGGAGTGGCGGATGCCTCCCGCCGGCTTCATGCCGATCTTCCTGCCGGTCTCCTCGTAGACGTCCCGGATCGCCTCGAGCATGACGAGGGTGACCGGCAGCGTCGCGGCGGGCTGGATCTTCCCGGTCGACGTCTTGATGAAGTCGGCCCCGCCGGCAACGGCGAGCAGGCTCGCGCGGCGCACGTTGTCGTAGGTCCCGAGCTCGCCGGTCTCGAGGATCACCTTCAGGTGCGTAGAGCCGCACACCTCCTTCACCCGGCGCACCTCGTCGTAGACCTTCGCGTAGTGGCCGGAGAGGAAGGCGCCCCTGTCGATGACCATGTCGATCTCGTCGGCGCCGAGCTCGGCCACCCGTGCGGCCTCCTCCACCTTCAGCTCGGTCGGGAGCTGGCCGGACGGGAAGGCGGCGGCGACGGAGGCGACCTTGACGCCACTGCCGCGCACCCGCTCGAGCGCGTGGGGAACCATGTTGGGATAGACGCAGACCGCGGCCACCGGAGGCACGGTCAGGTCTGCCGGATCGGGGCGCATCGCCTTCGAGGAAAGCGCGGCGACCTTCCCCGGCGTGTCGGCGCCCTCGAGTGTCGTCAGGTCCATCATCCGCACGGCGAGGTCGAGGGCGAAGAGCTTCGACTCGCGTTTGATCGAACGCGTCGCCAGCGCGGCGGCCCGCTGCTCGACCGCCACCTGGTCGACCGAGCCGATGCGGGGGAGCCTGGGCTCGAGAGGAAGCTCGAACCCGCTAGGCAGTGCGGGTGCCTGAGCCATGCAGGAAGTGTAGCCCTCCCGTACTCTCGCCCCGTGCCGCCGCTCGCACTCGCCGCCGGCCTCACGCAGGGTGCCAACGTCCTGCGGGAGGCGGGGAACCGCCTCGTCGGGATCCCGGAGATCGCGGGGAGCTTGGCGGGGTCGCGCCGGCCGAAAAAGCTGCGTATCCGGGTGGCGATCCTCCGGGACGAACAGGGAAGGCCAGTCGCGACAGCCGGCGACGTCGAGCCGAGCGTCGCGGAGGCGAGGCGCGTGCTCCGGGAGGCGCTCGCGATCGACCTGCTGGCCGCGGCGGAGCCCCTCGTGCGCACCATCGACGAGCCGGCACCTGCCAATGCGCTCGACTCTCCATGCGCCGAGGGCTCCTACAGAGCCGACTTCGGCGACGGGGGCGCGTTCTTCCGCCGGCATCTCGAGCCGGGCCGGCTGACGGGGTCGGGCGGGCCGATCACGGTGTTCGTCGTCCGGGACGTGCTCGGGAAGGCTGGCTGCTCGCTTGGCCCGCTCGTCGACCACGTCACCGTCGACGTGTCCGCGCTGACCGGCAGGCGGCTCCGCGTCCTCGCCCACGAGCTGGGCCACGCCTGCGGCCTGCCCCACTCGAACGCCGCGGAGAACCTCATGCTCCGGAGCAGGATGGGGGACCGCCTGCAGCCCTGGCAGGCGGCGGTCTTCCGCAGCTCGCGGCACGTCACCTACCGGTGAGAACATCTCACGCTCGCCACCGTTCGTGCCGATGGAGACGGCATGAAGCGCACGATGAGCACCAAGGCGGCACTCGTCGGCTTCGCCGCGTCCCTCGCCGGCTTCGCCGTGGCCTCGGTCGCCTACTTCGGCCCCCGCCGCTAATACTAGGAGGGTTTGGCGAAATAGCGGCTGTGCCCGCCGGGCAGCGCTGCTCGCCCCGATGCGGCGTCCTCAGTCGCGCCCGTAGCCTCTGCTACGAGCGCTCCCTGCGTCCTTGCCTCGGAACGACCATCGCACCCCGGCGACGAGCACTACTCCGCCAAACCCTCCTAGACCGCGACCAGCTCCTCGACGAGCGGCGCAGTGTCGAGCGGGTCGTAGCCGATCCGGTCGGCGATCTCCTCGCTGGTCGGCCGCGTCCCCTCGGCGAAGAGCGCCTGGAGGAGCTCGCCCGTCTCCGGACGCCGCCACCAGTCCCGCCCGATCGACTCGCGCAGGAACGCCCGGAGCTGCGCGGTGCGAATCCACGCACGTAGATAGTCAGCCGAGTAGAAGTCGCCGTCCAGGTCCACGAGGTAGCCGTCGGCGCGATAGCGGATTCCGACAGCCGCCCGCAGATAGTCCTCGTACGTCCGCGCGTAGTCCGTCGCGTTCTCGAAGTCGCCCCAGAGCTCGAGCTCGTAGGCGAGCTTGGCCGCGTAGCGCCGGAACAGCAGCACCTCGAGAAAGCGCGCGGCCTCCGCCCGCTCGGCGTCCTCCTGATCGGTGACGCCGAAATGGAGCGTGTGCCAGCCCGGCTCGCGGCTGATCGACTCGAGCAGGAAGGAGTAGATCTCGGTGAGCGCGTGATCGCGCGAGAGCCGCCGGAAGGTGTACGGGAGCTGGGCGTCGAGGCCGGCATAGTGCAGCGCATGCCCGGCTTCGTGCAGGAAGGCCTGGTAGTCGTGCAGCCCGCCCTGCGCCCGGGTGATCAGGTGCACCACGGCGGGTGGGTCCGACGCGATCACACAGGCCCGGGGGCTCTTCTGCGGCCGATCGTCCAGGTCGAGCTTGATGCCGTCGTTCGCCGCCAGGTCGAAGCCGATGCTCGAGAGCGTCTCCAGGCAGATGCGCACGCAGCGATCCCTGTCGTAGAGCTCCGCGAACGGCGACATGCGGCGAAGGTAGGAGACCTGGTGGGAGGTCGGCTCGTCGTCGCGCTCGGGCCCGAGGATACGGCCGAGCCACTCCTCGCGCAGCGGCTCCCACGATCCCTCCTGTTCGCGCACCGCGTTCTGCAATGCGTCGGAGAGCGCGTGGAGGTCGATGTTTTTGCGCGCCGCGCTCCGCCCGACCGGATCCGGGTCGCCGGAGAGCTCGGCGTCGAGCGCTTCGCCCTTCTGCATCAGCCCGTAGCGCGGGCAGTTGAAGCGTGCGGAGGCGTCGGCCGCGAGCTCCCCCAGCTCGTCGCGGGCCGCATACTCGTCGAGAACCGCGAGCCGCGCCTGGGCCGAGCGGAGCGGCAGCGACTCGCCCCTGAACCCGACGCGCTCGGCGAGGATCGAGTTCTCGAGCTTGTCGGACTCCGCGGCGAGCTCGGCGGCGATGATGCCGCCGGCCGCGGCCTCTCGGAGACGGTAGAGGCGCTCGCGCTCCTCGCCTCGCGCCTGGCCCTCGGCCTCGCGCAGCGCCTCGTGCTGCTCGCGCGTGAAGAGGCCCGCGTAGCGCTCGACGATGGCCGCCTGCTCGCTCGTCTCCTTCTCGCCGACCCGGACGGCGCGCGCCTCCTCGGAGCGCTCGTAGAGGTAGCGAGCGAGCTCTGCCTCGAATCCGTCCGGTGTCCTGACAACCGCCATTCCCCACCCCCAAGGTCATCGTTTAGATGCCGAGACGCTCGAGCGCTCCCTCATCCCGGCGCCATCTCGGTCTTACCTTCACGCGAAGCTCGAGAAACACCGGGCGCCCCAGGAGCGACTCGACCTCCGGCCTGGCGCGCGTGCCGATCGCGCGGATCATACCCCCGCCCTTGCCGACCAGGATTCCCTTCTGGGACTCCGTCTCGACCCAGACGTGCGCGCTCACGCGGCCGGCGTCCGAGTCGAGCTCGTCGACCTCGACCGAGAGCGCATGCGGCACCTCTTCGCGGGTTAGCTGCAATGCCTTCTCGCGCACGATCTCGGCGATCTGGGCAGCAAGCGGGAGGTCGGTGCGACGTCCTTCCTCGAAGTAGCGCGGCCCCTCCGGCAGCAGGCCGGCCAGGTCCGTCCTGAGCGCGTCGAGGCCGTCCCCGGTGAGCCCGCTCACCGGATGGAGCGCATGGAAGTCGCCGAGCCCTGCGGCGCGCTCTATCTGCTCGGCGATTCTCGGCGGCTCGAGCCGATCGACCTTGTTGAGCGCGAGGACGACGGGGGCCGCTCCTCCGTATACCCGCCCGGCGATGAACCGGTCCCCCGCCCCGATCGCGTCGTCGGCGGCCAGGACGAAGAGGAAGCCGTCGACGTCCTGAAGGGCCTCGTCCACCGTGCGCTGCATCCGCTCGGTGAGCGGATCGCGCGGCCGTTGGAACCCGGGAAGGTCGATGAGCACGAGTTGATAGGGCTCGCCCTCGAGTTCCCCCTCGACCACCGCAGAGATGCGCCGCCGGGTCGTCTGCGGCTTGTCGGAAACGATCGCCACCTTGCCGCCCGCGAGCGCGTTTACGATCGTCGACTTCCCGACGTTCGGACGTCCGGCGACCGCAACAAGCCCCGATCTCACAGGACGAACGAGTCCGGAAGCAATTCCGCCGGGCGCCTGGTGAGCACCTCGCCCTCGTGCAGGAAGACCGCGCGGTCGACCCTGAACTCGGCGAGCCACTGCCTGCAGCCGCCGCACGGAGAGGCGGTGATCGCGACGGCCTCGACGTCCCCGGGCCTGACGCCCTCCGCAGCCGCGCAGGCCAACGCGCATCGCTCGGCGCAGACACCGAGCGGATAGGCGGCGTTCTCGACGTTGACCCCGGTGATCACCCGTCCGTCGCGCAGGAGCACCGCGGCGCCCACGTGGAACTTCGAGTACGGCGCGTACGCGTTCGCTGAAGCCGCCTGTGCACGGGCGAGCAGCTCCTGGTCGGTCACGCCAGCACCTGGAAGAGGATCATCGTCACGAGCGTACCGATCACAGCGCCGAGCACGACCTCGCTGATCGTGTGGATGCCCGACTCGACGCGTGTCTGGGCGACGAGCAGCGCCATGATCAGGGCGACGAAGGCGGCCACGACGCGCTGCTCCTCGACGATGAACGCGATCGCGGTGAACCCGCCGAAGGCCAGAGCGGCGTGGCCCGAGGGCAGGCCGCCGGACAACGGCGTCCCGCGGCCGGTCAACGCCTTGCTTGCGATCACGATCAGGATGACGAGGATGAGCGCGATGAGCGTGAGGTTGCTGGGGGCCTCACGCAGCCGGTCGACGAGCCGTGAGCTCGGCCGCGACAGGCGGTCGGCGAAGACGAGGTAGCCGATCAAGACGGCGTTCACGCTCGCGATGAGAACGGCGCCGGCCGCGATGTCCTTGGCGGTCTTCGCCAGCGGGTCGAACGACGCCGCGGCGAGGTCGATGGTCGCCTCGATGGCCGTGTTCACCATCTCCGCAATGAGAACGAAGGAGATGGCGACGAGGAGGGCCATCAGCTCGAGCTTGGTGACCCCGTACGAAAACGCGAGGACGAGGACGATCGTCGCCACCGCGAAGTGGATCCGCATGTTCCGCTCGGCCCGGAGGACGTGGATCACGCCCTCGAAGGCCCAGTTGAGGCTCTGGAGAATCCGCGGGGTTCTCCGCGAGCGCGGCGCCTCCCGGTCAGGCGTGTCGGTCATCCCTCGTGAGTTCGCTCTCGGCGCTCCATCTCCGTTCCGTGCTCGTAGCCGAGCAGGTGGAGGAGCCCGTGGACGAGCGGCCTTCTCCATGCGTCGCCGACGACCTGCGGGCACAGGACGACGTCACCCAACTGCCTCGGCACTCCCTCCGGCAGCTCGTCGTGGCCGTCGAGCGGGAACGAAAGGACGTCGGTCGCCTCGTCGATGCCGAGGTGCTCGCGCTTCAGCTCGCGCATGCGCTCCGGCGCGACGAAAAAGAGGCCGAGGTCGCCCTCGTCGGTCCCCTCGTCCCGCAACACGCGACGGCAGAGCTCCGCAGCCGCGTCCTGGTCGACGGGGAGGCCGCTCTCGTTGGCGATCTCGATGCGGATCACCGGCGTCGCTGCGTGCCCGTCTCCTCCGCGTGGCGCTTGTACGCCTCGACGATGCGCTGGACGAGCACGTGACGCACGACATCCTGGTTCCCGAACTCGACAAAGTCGATCCCGTCGACGTCGCCCAGGATCTGACGCACGTGGATGAGGCCGGACGCCTGGTCCTGCGGCAGGTCGATCTGCGTGACGTCCCCGGTCACGACGACCTTCGAGCCGAAGCCGAGCCGCGTGAGGAACATCTGCATCTGCTCGGGCGTCGTGTTCTGGGCCTCGTCGAGGATGATGAACGAGTCGTTGAGCGTGCGGCCGCGCATGAACGCGAGCGGCGCGACCTCGATCGTCCCGCGTTCCATGAAGGCGTTCAGCCGGTCGGCGTCGAGCATGTCGTAGAGCGCGTCGAAGAGCGGGCGCAGGTACGGGTCGACCTTGGCGAGCATGTCGCCGGGGAGAAAGCCGAGCCGCTCGCCCGCCTCGACCGCCGGCCGCGTGAGGATGAGCCGGTTCACGTCACGATCTGCGAGCGCGGCAACGGCCAGCGCCATGGCCAGGTACGTCTTCCCGGTGCCCGCGGGCCCGATCCCGAACGTGATCGTCCCCGAGCGGATCGCGTCGACGTAGCGCTTCTGGTTCACCGTCTTCGGCGTGATCTTCTTGCCGCGATGCCGCCAGACGACGTCCTCGAAGATCTCGCGCGGATCCTTCGCGGCGTCCAGCGCGGCGAGCACGGCGTCCACGGTGCTCGGCCCGATCGCGTGGCCGCCCTCGACCAGCTCGACGAGCTCGTCGATGACGAGGCGCGCCTCCCCCACCTTCCCGTCCTCGCCGTCGAGCGTCAGCTGGTTGCCCCGCAGCCGGATCGCACACCCCATCCGGTCGCGCAACGCTCCCAGGATCCCGTCGTCGACGGTGGCGAGCTCGGCTGCGACCTCGTTGGAGACGGACAGAACCTGCTGCAATGCCTCGAATTCTAGTGGCCCGCCCGGTTTCCGCGGCACGCCTCGACGCGACCGAGGCGCGCGCCGACGCCCCGCACCGGCGCGGGTCCCCCACCAGGGGTCCTAGCGCAAGCCGGCGCGCGGATGGCGCGCGGGCTGTGCCGGAAGGCGCGCGGGTCAGGCCAGCTTCTCGCGCACGAGCTGGCTCACCTCGGAGCCGTCCGCGCGGCCGGCGACCTGCGGCATCACGTCGGCCATCACGCGTCCCAGGTCTCGCAACGAGGTCGCGCCGGTCTCGGCGATCGCATCGTCCACGATCCGCTCCAACTCCTCCTCGTCGAGCGGCTCCGGCATGAACTCCTCGATGACCTCGAGCTCGTCCTGTTCCTTCTCCGCCTGCTCCTCCCGGCCGGCGGCGCGAAAGGCCTCGGCGGCCTCCGCGCGCCGCTTGCGCTCCCGCTGGAGCACCTGGAGCTCCTCGTCCTCCTTGAGCGGACGACCGAGCTCCTTCTCGGCCGCCCTCAGTGACGCCAGCGTGAGCCGCAGCGTGTCCGTGCGGAGCTGATCGCGCGCGCGCATTGCATCCTTGACCTCGTCCTCGATCTCGGCGATCAGGCTCATTCGAATCCCGCGAGCGTCGGGGAGCCGCCCAGAATATGCCAGTGCAGGTGGAACACCGTCTGGCCCCCGCCCCTGCCGACGTTGACGATGACGCGGTAGTCGTCGAGGCCCGCCTCTCGGGCGGTGTCGGCGACGAACCCCAGCATTCGCGCGGCCTCATCGCCCTCGAAGTCCCCGACCTCGCGAAACGTGTCGACATGTCGCCCTGGGATCACGAGCAAGTGGGTCGGCGCCTTGGGGTTGATGTCGCGGACCGCCGCGAACCCGTCGACCTTCCGCACATGGTCGCCCTCCGCGTACAGGCGGCAGAACAGGCACTCAGGCTGGGACACCGACCACTCCTTCTTCGCTCACGCCCACGGCCCTGGCGCGCACGAACTCGCCCGCGGGAGCGTTGACGAGCCAGGGAGTGTAGTCGTCCCCGTACCCGCGGCCCGGCCTGTCGACGAGCACCCGGTCGTCGGAGCCGAGCTTCGCGCGCCAGGCTCGCCGGCACGCCTCGGCGGAGGCCGCCCGGAGGCGCGCGCTCCGCTCCCGCTTCGCTTCGGGCGGGACCGTGTCGGTGGCGGCGCTCCTCGTCCCCGGCCGCGGCGAGTACGGAAAGACATGCACCTTCGTGAGGCCGGCCTGCTCGACGACCGTCAGCGTCTGCTCGAATGCCGCACCGTCTTCGGCCGGAAAGCCGACGATCACGTCGGCTGTCAGGTTGAAGCCCTCGGCTCGCCCAAGCCGTCGGAGGTACGTCGCGCTCGTGTACCGACGCCCCATCGCGTCCAGCACGCCGTCGTCGCCCGACTGGAGCGGGACGTGCAGGTGCGGCGAGACTGTCGGCGTCTCGCGCATCGCAGCGAGCAGGTCCTCGTCGAGGTGATTGACCTCGATCGAGGAGAGACGGAGCCGTTCGAGCCCCGGCGTCGCACCGACCTCGCGGACGAGGCGTGGGAGGTCGAACCCGGCCGCGCGGTCCCGGTAGCAGCCGAGGTTGATGCCGGTGAGGACGACCTCGCGATGGCCGTGCCCGACCCGGCGTCGCACCTCGCCGAGAACGGCTTCCGCAGAACGACTGCGGGAGGAGCCGCGGACCTGCGGGATGACGCAGAACGCACACGAGAAGCTGCAGCCGTCCTGAACCTTCACGAACGCCCGCACCCGGTCGAGGCCGGCGTTCGCCTGGACGCAGCCGATCGCCCCGATGTCGCCGGCGACGAACTCCGGCGTCCGCTCCCCCGGGAGACGAACGACGGTGACGTTCCCGGGCAAGCCGGAGAATGCGTCTCCGGTGAGATTCGCGCCGCAGCCGGTGACGTAGACGCGCCTGGCGCCGCGAGCCGCCCGCCTCGCCGCCTGCCTCGACTTGCGAACGGCCTCGTGCGTGACGCAGCAGGTGTTGACAACCGCGACGTCGGCCGTCTCGCCAGACTCGACATGGCCCTCCGCGAGCAGGCGCTCCCGGATCTCCTGGAGGTCCGTCTGCGAGACCTTGCAGCCGAGGAAGCCGACTGTGAAGGTCGCCATGAGGGGTCGGATGCTAGCCGACCGGCGCCCCGCGGTCTTTGCGGCGCCTGGCCACGAAGGGGATCGTGAGCGTGAGCGTGAGCGGGATGGCGACGGCCAGCCATGGGAACGGGGCGAAGTGGTTGGCAGCCGCCATGCCGAGGCACACGACCCCACCGCCCGAGAGGATGCCGAGCACGGCGAGCGAGTCCCGCGAGCCCCGCGCGACCAGCCAGCAGCGATGAGGGTGGACTGGAGCTTCTAGCTGCCGCGCACGAGGAGGTCGGCCGCCCAGCCGGCGTCGATCCGGCGGTCGGCCTGGACCCACCCCGCGGGCGCGGGTCGCTCCGCCTCCAGGTAGCCGGAGGCGATCACGAAGGCGCCGGTGAAGCGGGCGGCAGCCAGCTCTACCGGCTCACGGGCGATGTTGGCGACGGCGACCTCGACAGCCGGAAGGGGGTCGGTGAGCACGTCGCAGCGCCGCACGTCGACACCGACCGCGTTCGCGACGGCGTTCGTTCGGGCCGCTTCGACTGCCCCCTCGTCGCTGTCGAGCGCGACGACGGGCGCGAAGCCGAGCTTCGCCGCCGCGACCGCGATCACGCCGGACCCGCAGCCGAGGTCGACGAGGCCTGTCGGCTCGAGGTTCAGGAGCAGCTCGAGGCAGAGCCGGGTCGTTGCGTGGGCGCCGGTTCCGAACGCGCGACCGGGATCGATGACGACCGCGGTCGCGGTCGCGGTCGGGGCCTCCCAGGGAGGGCCGACCCACAGCCTGCCGATCCGCACCGGCCGGTGGAAGCGCTGCCACGCGTCCTCCCATCCCACCACGACCTCCAGCTCGCGCACCGGGCCGAGCCGCGCCAGCCCCTCGATCGCGTCGGACCGCTCCGTGTAGCCGGCGAGCTCGAGCGCTCCTCCGCTCTCACGCTCCTCGAATCCAGAGGGGAAGAGCTCGATCATCACGGCCCGCGCCTCCTCCGCCAGTCCGGCCGGGACGGTCACGGCGAGGCGGCGCAGGCCGGTCAGCGAAACGCGGAGCGGATCCTCTCGAAGAAGGTCCCCTCCGACCTGTAGTTGCGCTCGTGCTCGCTACGGGCGAAGTCCTCGAGGAGCTTACGCTGCTCCTCCGTGAGGTGTGCGGGGACGGCGACGTTCACCAGCACGCGGTGATCCCCGCGGCCGCGACCCTGGAGAACGGGCATGCCCTTCCCCTTCAGCACGCGCAGCTCGCCCGGCTGCGTCCCGGGCCCGAGCTCGAGCTCGAGCTCCCCGTCGAGCGTCTCGACGGTCAGCGTCGCGCCCAGGGCGGCCTGCGTCATGGTGAGGTCGACGGCGGACACGATGTCGTTCCCGTCGCGCACGAAGCGAACGTCGGGCCGCACGTGAACCCGCACGTAGAGATCGCCGGCACGCCCTCCGAGGACGCCTGCGTGGCCCTCCCCGCTCAGGCGGATCCGCTGTCCGTCATGGATACCCG
>CAWISL010000016.1:0-17141 GCA_963838795.1 uncultured Actinomycetes bacterium | reverse complement strand
CGCCCTCGCGGTTGAGCTTGCGACGGAGGCGGCTCGCGTGGGAGTCCAAGGTCCTGGTGCGGCCCAGGGAGCGGAAGCCCCAGACGTCACGGAGGAGATCCTCCTTGCGGAAGACCCGCTCGGGATCCTCAGCGAGCGCGACCAGGAGGTCGAACTCCTTTGCCGAGAGCTGGACGGGCTCGCCGGCGACGCGGACGACGCGCGAGGCAAGGTCGATGTCGATGTCGCGCACGGCGAGGCAGCGGTGGTTGGGGCGTGCGGCGCGTCGGAGGACCGCGCGCATGCGCGCGACCAGCTCCTCGTAGACGAACGGCCGCACGACGTAGTCGTCCGCGCCCCGGGCGAAGCCGCGGACGCGGTCGACGGGGTCGCCACGGGTACTGACCATGATCACCGGGACGTCGCGGTTCCAGGCGCGGCCGGGCTCCCCCGCCCTCAGCCGGCCGCAGAGCTCGAAGCCCGACGCGTCCGGGAGGATCGCGTCGAGGAGGACGAGATCCGGGCGCTCCGCCTCCACGAGCTCGAGCGCGGACATCGCCCGGTCGGCGGCGAAGACCTCGAAGCCGTCTTCGCTCAGCTGCTGGGAGAGGAACGCCCGCGTGGGCTCCTCGTGCTCGACGACCAGGACGGCTTCACCCATGCCGGCGACGCTAGCAACGGCACCCGGGCCGAGCCAGATGTCCTTTCGCACGGAACCGTCACGAGCGATTCGCAGCCCGCCGCACAACTGTCCGCGGCGGTCGATACCGGACGCTAGAGCCCGCGGGCGAGGCGCTCGATGCGCCAGCGCGCCTGCGCGTAGTCGATCGTGCCGCGGCGCCAGGCGCGAAGGATCTTGCGGCGGCGCCACCAGAAGAGGATCTGCATGGGATCCCCTTCGGGCGCGACGGCCCGGCTCCTCCCTACTCCGCGGGCTTCGAGGGCGTGAAGAGCGTCAGCTGCATCCCGCCCGGCGCCCGCAGGCGGACGTTGAGGTCGTTCCAGGGCGTGAGGACGGGATCGGCGAGCAGCTCGGCGCCGCCCGCCACGAGCCTCCGCGCCGTCTCCTCGGAGTCGGCGACCTCGAGGGCGAGCCGCACGGGGCCCGCGACCCGCTCCCCCACCTCGACGCTGTCGATCAGCTCCGCCTGCGCGACGGAGAGAAGCTCGAGCGTCGCCCGGCCGGCGTCGAGGATGACTCCGCGGGCCTCGCCGTCCTCCCAGGACTCGATGACCGGCAGGCCGAGCGTGTCCCGGTAGAACGCCAGCACCCGGTCGTAGTCCTCGACCGTCACGGCGGTTCGGAGCTCCCGAACGGGGCGAGGGCGGCTCCCGCCCTCCCTCCCGACGTAGCGCTCGAACGGCTCCTCGGCCCCCGGCGTCGGGACGTGCTCCAGGAGGTCGGGGAGCGGCCAGGCGGCCATGATCTCGGCGCCGGGAGGAGAGAGCGCGAACCCGAAGCCCGCCGCGACCTCGGCCGGGACGGCGTAGACGATCCGCGTCACGCCCGCGAGCACCGCGACCGTGCGGCACATCGGGCACGGCTCGCAGCTCGTCACGACGGTCGCTCCGCCCAGGTCGGTCGTCCCCAGCCGGCGGCAGGCCTCCCGCACCGCGGCGACCTCCGCGTGCGCGGTCGGATCGGCGTCGCGCGCGGTCGTGTTCACGCCCTCGCCGACGACCTCCCCGTCCTTGACGACGAGCGACCCGAACGGCTCCTCGCCGGCCTCCACGTTCGCCCGCGCGAGCGCGACCGCGCGCTCGAGGAGCTCCGCCTCGGTAGGAGTCACAGCCTCCCGGAGCGCAGCACGCCCCAGACGAGCCAGAGGCTCAGGATCGTCGAGAACAAGAGCCCGACCGCGGCAACCCAGTAGATGCCCAACAGCTTGTGCCCCTCCTCGACCATCGCCGCGAGGATCCCTGACGTCACGGCGCCGCCGACGGCGACCATGGCGATGCCGATGCGGTTGAACGCCGTGTCCATGCGGTGGATGAGCGCCTCCAGGCCCTCGTGGCGGAACCCGACCTCGATCTGGCCGTCCCGCACCTCCTGGAGGACGTCGTGCACCTGGTACGGGAGCTCCAGCATCATGCTCGCGTAGTTGCGCGCCTCGTTCTGCATGCGGGCGGCGACTCGCTGCGGCGTGAAGCGCTCGATCATGAGCTCCCGCGCGTACGGCTTCGCGACCTCGAACACGTTGAAGTCCGGGTAGAGCTCGACGCCCACCGAGCCGAGCGTGGCGATCGCCCGGTCGAGGAGGATGAAGCGCGTCGGCAGCGTGAGATGCATCCGGTAGATGAGGGCGAAGGCCTCGCGGATCACCTGGATCGGGTCGATCTCGGAGAGGCTCGCGCCGTAGTAGCGGTCGAAGATCGCGCGGAGCTCGACGACGAACTCCTCCTCCTTGTCCTTCGGATACCTGACGCCGACCGAGGCCAGGCGGCGCGGAATCGCCTCGACGTTCTGGTTGACGACGTCGATGAAGAGGCCCGTCAGCTTGGACGAGTCGTCGGGCGCGAGCTGGCCAGCCGTGCCGAAGTCGACGAGTCCGATCTGGTCGGTCTGCTCCAGGACGAGGATGTTCGCCGGGTGCGGGTCGGCGTGGAAGAAGCCGTGGCGGAAGATCATCGCCATCCACGTCTCCGCGATGCGGTAGGCCAGCCGGCGGCGCTCCTCCATCGTGTACCGGGCCACGTCGACGTCCCGCACCTGGACGCCCTCGAGCAGCTCGAGCGTCAGCACACGCGAGCGCGAGTAGGTCCAGAAGACGCGCGGCACGCGGACGTGCGGGTGGCCGGCGAAGTTCTTGTGGAACTGCTCGGCGTTGCGGGCCTCGATCCGGTAGTCCAGCTCCTGCCGGATCGAGCGGGCAAACTCGTCGACGACCGCGACCGTGTCGATGAACTCGAGCGCGCGCACCCGCTCGCGCGCGAGACGGGCGAGCTGGTACATGAGCTCGAGATCGGCCTCGATCTGACGCGGAGCATTCGGCCGCTGGACCTTGACGACGACACGGCGGCCGTTCGGCAGCACCGCGCGATGCACCTGCCCGATCGAGGCGGCGGCGATGGGCGTCTCGTCGAACTCGAGGTAGAGCTGCTCGAGCGTGAGCCCGAGCTCCTCCTCGACGACCTCGCGCGCCTGGTCGAACGGGAAGGGGCTGACCGAGTCCTGGAGCGCCTTCAGCTCGAAGACGACGTCGGGCGGCACGATGTCGGGGCGCGTCGAGAGCAGCTGGCCGAACTTGACGAACGTCGGCCCGAGCTCGTCGAGCATCTCCCGCAGTCGCTGGCCGCGCGGGGAGCCGGCGCCGTCGGCCTCGACTTCGCGACCGCGCCGCGAGCGAACCGCTCCGAAGCCGCGCGTCTCGAACAGGTAGCCGAAGCCGTGCTTGGCGGCGACCTGGGCGATCTCCGAGATCCGCCCCAGCTGTCGCACGGCGGGCCTCGAGCTCACGCTCACTTTTCCTTTTCGACCAGGCGGAGTCGGTGCTCGAGCTGCGCGAGCCGGAGCTCGAGCTCCTCGTACTCGCGGCGCGTGACGAGCCCGACCTCGCGAAAGAGCCCGGAGAGCGTCGAGCCGGCGCGCTCGCCGACGCGCAGCGCGTCCCCGCGCCAGCGGCCCATCACCTCGTCGACGACGTCCTTCGCGTCCTCGCGGCTGACCTTGCCGCGCCCGACCAGCTCCTCGACGAGCTCGTCGGCCCGGTCCTTCGTCAGGGCGACGACGCCGACGCCTGCGAGAAAGAGCTCCTCGACGGTCTCGCGGAGCGAGCTGTTCGAGTCGTTAGCGGGCTCGGCCATGTGGCTTCGCACGCCTTCGCTTGCGGCGCGCCTCCCGCCTGGCGGCTGCGCCGTCCCCTCCGCCGTCCGCCGGAGCGGCGTCGGCGGTGACAGCCTCTTCGGCCTCTTCCGGCCTCTTGACGGCTCCTCGATCTCCTCCTCGGCGGCGACGGGCTCGTCGTCCGGGCGACCTTCCGTCTGCTCGCCGACGGTGTCGAGCTTCTCCTGGAGGCCCGCGTCCTTGCGCCGCGCGTACTCGGGCTCGCGCTCCTTCAGCACCGCGAGGAACGGCGTGGCGATGAAGATCGTCGAGAACGCGCCGGAGCCGATGCCGATCAGCAGCGCGACCGCGAACGCCTGCAGCGTCTCCCCGCCGAAGAGGATCAGCGAGGTGACCGGGAGGAGCGTGATGAAGCTCGTGGCGAGCGACCTGCGGATCGTCTCCCACAGCGACTGGTTGGCGATGGCCGCGAAGCTCGACTTGCGCATGAGCGGGATGTTCTCGCGCACGCGGTCGAAAATGATGATCGTGTCGTACATCGAGTAACCGAGGATGGTGAGGATGGCGGCCACGGTCGCGGCCGTCACCTCCCAGCCGAAGAGCGCGTACACGCCCATCGCGACCGTCACGTCGTAGAAGAGCGCCCTGAAGATCGGGAGCGCGAAGACGAACTCGAACCGGATCGTCACGTAGATGACGATCAGGACCAGGGAGACGACGATGGCGAGGATCGCCCCGCGCAGGATCTGGTCGCTGAAGCTCCCGGACACGCTGCGGACGCCGATCGCCTCGGCGTCCAGGTCGCGTTGGATCGAGCTTGTCAGCTCCGCCTGCTGAGCCTCGGTCAGCGTCTCTGTCTTGATCTGGAACTCGGTGTAGCCACCGTCGGTCTCGTTCCCGCGCCCCTGGATGACGGCGTCGGCCAGGCCGACGGACGCCGCCTCCTCGCGCACGCGGTCGACCGTCGTCGGCTGCGGCGTCTCGAACGAGACCTGGCTCCCGCCCTCGAAGTCGATTCCCAGGTTGAGGCCCTTGAACACGATCAAGGCGATCGAGACGACGAGCAGCCCGGTCGCGATCGAGAACCAGATCCGGCGCTTGCCGACGAAGTCGATCTTCTGCCAGTCCGGGATCCTCTCGGCCTTGGCGCCCATGAACTTGGGGTTGTCGAACCAGCGGAAGCGCGCGAGGACGCCGAGGAGTGCGCGCGTGGCAAGCACCGCCGTGAGCATCGAGAGCAGCGTTCCGACGAGGAGCATGAGCGCGAACCCACGGACGCCACCCGTCGCTACGGCGAAGAGCACGAACGCCGTGATCATCGTGACGACGTTTGCGTCGACGAT
Organism: uncultured Actinomycetes bacterium; assembly: GCA_963838795.1. GTDB lineage: Bacteria > Actinomycetota > Thermoleophilia > Gaiellales > Gaiellaceae > JAIBJN01. Next base: position 12,035 of record CAWISL010000016.1, on the reverse strand, counting down.
CGTGGCGAAGCCCTTGCGGTAGCCGGTGGCGATGGCGGCGCGCACCGATTTGCCCGCACGCACCTCTTCCTTGATGCGTTCGAAGATGACGATGTTCGCGTCGGCCGCGACACCGATGGTGAGGATGATCCCCGCGATGCCCGGCAGCGTCATCGTCACCTCGAAGGCGAGGATCGCGCCGTAGAGGAAGATGCCGTAGACGGCGAGGCCGACGATGGCGACGACGCCGAGGAAGCGATAAACGATGAGCAGGAAGATCGCGACGGCGATCAGCCCGACGAGCGCCGCGATCATTGCCTCTCGGAGCGAGTCCTCACCGAGCGTGGCGGAGATCTGCGTCCGCTCGACCTGGACGAACTCGACGGGCAGGGCGCCGGTCTGGAGGACGAGCGCCAGGTCCTTCGCCTCGTCGAGGTTGTCGAGGCCGGTGATCTCAGCGCTGCCGCCCGAGATGCCGTCGACGAGCTGCGGGTCGGTGAAGTCGATGATCGGGAACGAGCGGATCTCGTTGTCGAGGACGATCGCGAAGCTCTGCGCGAAGGCGCGCTCCTGGTCGCGGCCTTCCGCCTGGTTCGTGTCGGCCAGGGTCTGCCCGCGCTGGGAGAGCGTCCGCGTGATGTCGTGGAACCTGTCCCCGCCCTCGTCCGTGAAGTCGAGGAGGACGTTCGGCTGCCCGTCGGTGCCGAAGTCCTGGCGCGTGCCGTCGGCGTTGAGGTCCTCGCCCGTCAGCGCCGGGCTCGGGTCCTCGGCGGCGTCGGGCTCGTAGCGGTAGAGGTAGTACCAGGGCGAAGCGGCCGAGACGCCGCCCGGGCAGGGCTGTGCCGCCGCCGCCTCGTCGTTGGTCGCGTGCCCGCAGGTGAGGACGGTCGTGCCCTCGGGAACGACGAAGTACTCGGCGCCCTCGGGGATCTCGCCCCCTTCGATCTGCGCGGCCAGCGCCTCCTTCGTCGGCGCAGGGCCGGCGAGGCGCGACTTCGACTCGGAGAACAGGTACCACTCGCGCGCCTCCGTGTCCTCCGGCAGCTCATCCTCCGGAGTGAGGAGAGGCAGGAGCGTCGGGCTCGCCTGCGGCATCCCGGTCGGGTCAGCGGGGTTCTGCGAGATCGGCATCGCGTCGCCCTGGAGGTCGTAGAACTCGAGCTGGGCCGTCTGGCCGATGATGTCCGCGGCGCGGCCCTGGTCGAAAACGCCGGCGAGGTCGACGACGATCTGGTTGTCGCCCTGCTTGCGGATCTCCGGCTCGGAGACGCCGATCTTGTCCACGCGGTCTCGGATGATCTCGACCGACCGGTCGAGGTCCTCCTCCGTCAGCTCCTGCCCGGCCTCCGGCCGCGCCTCGAGGACGACCTCGAGACCGCCCTGCAGATCGAGCCCGAGCGTCGGCGAGCGGAAGATGCTCAGCACGGCGACGCCCGCGATGACGCCGAAGAGGGCGGCCAGGATGAGGAGGTAACGACGCACGGGTGCTGCGCTCGGCCCTAGCGGCGGGCCTGTTCCTCCACCACAGGCTCAACGTCGTCGATCGACGCCGGCTCGGGCGCCTCCATCGGCTCGGGGGCCTCTTCCGGCTCCTCGGCCATGGCGGCGGACTCCTCCGGGGGCACCTTGTTGGCGATCGCACGGCGGGTGACGGCGATGCGAACGTCGGCGTCGACCTCGAGCTGGACACGCTCGTCGTCGATCTCGGTCACTTCGCCGTAGATGCCGCCGGCGGTGATCACCTCGTCGCCGATGCTGAGGTCCTTGAGCATCTCCTGGTGACGCTTCGCCTGCTGTCGCTGAGGACGCACCAGCAGGAGGTACAGGAACACGAGCATCACGAGGAAGAAGAGAAAGATTGGGTCCACTACTTGAGCCTCCTAGACGTGTCTCGACCGCGCGCGCCCATTCCTCGCGGGGCGCCGCAAGGACCTCTGACACACAATTGTGCCGGAAAAAAGTATCAGGCCGTGGCTTCTGTCACTCCGGCGCGGCCGCCGTGGCCGGCGGGCCGAGCCGGTCCAGCGCCTCCGCCTTGAAGGCTGCGAGCTCACCGCGCTCGATGGCCGCTCGAGCGCGCGGCGGTCAGGTCGAGCAGGAAGCGGACGTTGTGCTCCGAGAGCAGCGTGAGCCCGAGCAGCTCCTGCTGGTTCACGAGGTGGCGCAGGTACGCGCGCGAGAAGCCGGTGCACGCCCGGCACGGGCAGCCTTCCTGCAGCGGCGCGGAGTCCCGCGCGAAGCGGGCGTTGCGGAGGTTCAGGCGGCCCTCCCACGTCACCGCCGAGCCCGTGCGCCCGAGCCGCGTGGGCAGCACGCAGTCGAACATGTCGACCCCGCGCTCGACCACCTCGAGGATCCCGGCCGGGTCCCCGATCCCCATGAAGTAGCGCGGCCTGTCGGCCGGCAGGAGCGGCGCGCTCCACGCGACGGTCTCGAGCATGAGCTCGCGGTCCTCCCCCACGCTCAGCCCGCCGAGCGCGTTGCCGTCGAAGCCGAGTGCCGCGATCTCGTCGATGGAGCGGCGGCGGAGGTCGACGTCCGTGCCGCCCTGGGAGATCCCGAAGAGGAGCTGCCCGTCCGCGCGCGGCGCCGCGAGCTGACGTGCGGCCCAGAGCGTGGTGCGATCGGCGGCCTGCTGCATTTCTCGGGCCGGGGCCGCGGCCGGAAGGCAGATGTCGAGGCACATGGCGATGTCCGAGCCGAGCCGCCGCTGGATCTCGGCTGCGAGCTCCGGCGTGAAGCGCGCGGCCTCGCCGTCGTAGACCGACCTGAACGTCACGCCCTCGTCGTCGGCGGCGACGATCGTGTCGCGGAGCGAGAAGACCTGGAAGCCCCCGGAGTCCGTGAGGATCGGCCCGTCCCAGGCCATGAACCGGTGCAGGCCTCCGAGCTCCTCGATGAGCTCCGCGCCGGGCCGGAAGTGCAGGTGGTACGTGTTGCCGAGGAGGATCGTCGTCCCGAGCTCGCGCAGCCGGACCGGGTCGAGGCCCTTGACGGTCGCCTTCGTCCCCACGGGCATGAACGCGGGCGTGGGCACGTCGCCGTGCGCCGTGTGCAGGACGCCGGCGCGCGCCGCGCCGTCGGTGGCGCTCAGCGTGAAGCTCACGGCACGCTTCCGCGCGCGATTCGACACGCTCCGCGCGCCACGGGTGCGTTTTCTGGCGTTACCGTCGAAAGCGGGTGGTGGGACGGGGTGCCCCGGAGATAGAAGGGGAAGCGGGTCACAGGAGGAGCATCGCATCGCCGAAGGAGTAGAAGCGGTAGCGCTCCTCGATCGCGAGCCGGTAGAGCCTCCGCGTCTCCTCTACGCCCGCGAAGGCCATGACCAGGGCGAGCAGGGTCGACCGCGGCAGGTGGAAGTTGGTCACGAGCGCGTCCACGCGCCGGAACTCGAAGCCCGGCGTGACGAAGAGGCTCGTCCGGCCTTCGAGCGGCGCGCCGCGCGCGAGCGACTCGAGCACCCGCACGGTGGTCGTCCCCACGGCCACGACCCCCTCCGCGGCGCGGATCCGCTCCCACGCGCCGGGCTCCACCCGGTAGCGCTCGCTGTGGATCTCGTGGTCGGCGAGGTCGTCCGCCGTCACCGGGCGGAAGGTGTCGAGGCCGACGTGGAGCGTGATCCGCTCGACGTCGAGCCCGCCGAGGAGCTCCGGCGTGAAGTGGAGCCCGGCCGTGGGCGCAGCCGCGGAGCCTGCCTCCTCCGCGTAGACGGTCTGGTAGCGCTCTGCGTCGGCGAGGGGCTCCGTGATGTACGGCGGCAGCGGGGCCTCGCCCTCCGGCTCCCCTGCGAGGCGGACCAGCCACCGCCCGGCGCCGATGTGCTCCACGAGCTCGACTGGGCCGAGCCTCGCTCCCGCCCGCAGACGCTTCGTCGGGCGCGCGAGCGCTTCCCACAGGCCGTCCCCGGCCGGCTCGAGGAGCAGGACCTCGGCCTCGCCGCCGGACTCCCTGCGCGCCCGCACGCGCGCGGGAATCACGCGGGTGTCGTTGACGACGACGAGCGCCCCGTCAGGGAGCTCGTCCCGGAGGTCGCGGAAGTGCCGGTGCCGGACGTCGCCGGAGGCCCGATCGGCGACGAGGAGCCGCGAGTCGTCGCGCCGCTCGAGCGGCCGCTGGGCGATCAATTCCGGCGGGAGGTCGTAGTCGAGCTCGGCGGTTCTCATGCGATCCGACGCCAAGAGTAGAGTCACCGCCATGGATCGCGACGCGCTGGAACGGGCCAGAGCACGCATCGCGGAGGCGCGCGAGGGAGGCACGACGAAGGCCGACCTCGAGGCCGCTCTCGCACGTGCCGAGGCCGGGCTCGACGCACTCGCGCAAACCGCGGCCGAGCTCGAGACCGTGGTCCCGGAGCGTCTCGGAGCCGCCATCGAGGAAGGGATGCGCGCGGAGGTGCTCCCCGTCGCCAAGCACATCGCCGAGGTGCGCGGCCTGACGGGCCAGCTCGTTCGCCGCCTCGAGGCGCTGCAGGCCGAGGTGGCCGCCGAGAGGCGCGAGCGGCTCGAGGATCTCGCCGTCCTCGTCGAGCTGATCGGATCCGGCTGGCGCTCCGTCGAGCGCCGGCTCGACCGGGCCGAGCGCATTCTCGACCGCATCGAGCGCTCCCTCGAGGAGCGGCCCGGCGCCGCGCTCTACCGGATCGACAGCCGCCAGGCCCAGTAGCGCTACTGGGCGGGCAGGCGAAGCTCGAACCGCGAGCCTCGCCCGACCGTGGAGTCGAGCTCGAGGTCGCCGCCCAGCGCGTGCGCGAGCTCCAGCGAGATGGCGAGCCCGAGGCCGGTGCCCTCGCCGTTCTCCGACACGAACGGCCTGAAGACACGGTCCCGGTCGACCGGCGCGATCCCGGGCCCCGAGTCGGAGACTGAGACCGAGGCGAAGCCGTTGTCCTTCGAGACCGCCAGCGAGATCGTGCCGCCGTCCGGCGTCCAGGAAAACGCATTCGAGAGAAGGTTGGAGACGATCTGGAGGACGCGGTCGCCGTCCGTGTGCAGCACCGGGCGGGCGCCGAGCGACAGCTCGTAGCGGATCTCCCGGCGGCGCGCCTCCTCGGCGAACGAGTTGTAGCCCTGCTCGACGAGGCGCTCGAGCTCGACCTCGTGCTCCTCGAGCGTGAAGCTGTGTGCCTCGAGCCGGGAGAGGTCGACGAGGTCGCCGACGAGACGCACGAGCCGGTCCGTCTCCGCCCGGATGACGTCGAGCGACGCCTGCCGGGCCGCCGCGTCGTCCGCCAGGCCCTCGCGCAGGGCGGCGACGTGACCGCGGATGGCGGTGAGCGGGGTCCGCAGCTCGTGGGAGACACGGACGAGGAAGTTGCGCTCGTGGGCCTCCGACGCGGCGAGCCGCTCGGTCATCTCGCGGAACCGCTCCGTCAGGTGCGCGATCTCGTCGCTCGAGCCCGACTCCGGTAGCTCGGCGCCGTAGCGCCGGAGGGCCACCTCGTCCGCGGCACGCGAGAGGGTCAGCAGGGGCTTCGTCAGGCGCCGGGTCAGGTACCAGACGAACCCGGCCGCGATCCCGAGGCCGGCGAGGAACGCGAGCGCGAGCCGCTGGGACAGATCCATCCACTGTTCCTGGAGCTCGGCACGCGGCTTCGCCACGACGATCGCGCCGAAGGTCTCGCCGCCGAGCCGGATCGGGTACGCGGCGGCGAGGAACACGCGGTCGACGCCGGGTGGCTGGAACTCGAACGTCTGCACGCGGCCGTCGTCGAGGGCTTCCCTGTCGAGGAGGTCGAGGGGCAGCTTGCTCAGGCCGGACGCCTGCCCCGGGAAGATCTCGACACCCGCGTAGTAGATCTCCGAGCCCGTCGCCTCCTCGAGCGTCGGTGGGGCGAAGCGCGGCGCGGGGCCGGTCTCGTCGATGCTCGCGTTGGCCTGTCTCGTGTAGAGCTCGGCGAGCCCCTCGGCCTGGCGCTGAAGCTCCGCGAGCGTGCGCGACCGGGTGTCGTCCTGGAAGAACCGAACCGCGATCGCGACGGTGACGAGCGCGGCCACGAGCACGCCCGCGAAGAAGATCGCGGGGAGCTTGAAGCGCAGGGAGCGCAGCACGGCCGCCCCTATGAGACTTTCGCGGCCTTCGGCTCCGTCGAGACCTTGTAGCCGACGCCCCACACGGTGACGATGGGGCAGGCTTCGCCCAGCTTGCGCCGCAGCTGGCGGACATGAACGTCGACGGTGCGCGTGTCGCCCGCAAACGTATAGCCCCAAACGCGCTCCAGCAACTGATCGCGCGTCAGGACGAGCCCGCGGTGGTCGAGCAGGTCCCAGAGGAGGTCGAACTCCTTGGGGGCGAGCTGAACCTCCTCGCCGGCAACCGTGACTTCCCGGCGCCCTGCGTCGATGCGAAGTTCGCCGTGCTCGAGCACGGAGCTGACGAACTCGCGGCGCTCGGGGCTCGACCGGCGCAGGATCGACTTCACGCGCGCGACGAGCTCGCCGGGATTGAATGGCTTCGTGAGGTAGTCGTCCGCGCCGACCTCGAGCCCGATGATCTTGTCGATGTCCTCGTCGCGGGCGCTCAGCATGAGGATCGGCACGTCCGAGCGCTGGCGGACGCGCCGGCAGACGTCGATGCCGTCCAGGTCGGGGAGCATCAGGTCGAGGATGATCAGCGCCGGAGGATCGGCACTCGCCTTCTCGAGAGCGTCGCCGCCGGTGCCGGACACGCGCACGGAGAACCCTGCGCGCTTCAGGTACATGCCGATGAACGAGGCGATACTGGTCTCGTCCTCGACGACAAGAATGGACTGCTTCGTCCCGGTCACAGCGCCATATCCTGGCACAAGGCTCGGTTGGCGAGCGCTGCTCACCGTCGCCATAGCTCGAAGGTCTGGGCCGCGCGGGGCCAGTAACGAAGCGCGCCACCGGCGATCCTGTACCTCCCCCTCGGGCCTTGGTTGAAGGCGTCGAGCGTGAGCGATCCGCGCACGCTTCCGGCCGCGAAGATGCGACGGCCGTTGATGACGGCCTGCCACGGCCCGCCGGTCGAGCCGCTCCAGACGCGGCAGCGGACGTCCGACCCGCTGTACTGGATCGTCGACCGGCTCACCCTGACGCCGCGCTTGTTGCAGCTGCGGTTCGGCCTGCGGCCACCCGGGAGGTCGACGACGCGGATGCGTCCCAACGACACACGGATGAGCACCGAGCCCCGGCGTCCGATCACCGCGCGCCCGTAGCCGGCGCGGAGCTCGATCAGCTCGGCCCCGGGGGTCCGGAGTGAGTAGTCCGCCTGCGCGGACGAGGCATCGGCGGCGCCCATCGCGATGGCCGCGACCGAGATCAAGACAATGCTGCGCCGCATTCGCAACGAACTATCTTCGCATGCCGTGAGACTTCGATTACGGGCGTGTAAAGAAAATGTAAACGCCAGGAACCCAAAGAGCCGTGCGGGAAGGAAACGTCCGGGCCTGCTCGTACCATCGATTGACGGCCATGGACGAGCGATCCCGCCACGATCGCACGGCCCGGCTTCTCGAGGCGCGTCTGGAAGCCCTCGCGATTGCCTCGGCCAGGGCACCCCGCGGCGAACGTGACCTCGACCGCGAGATCGTCGCCGCCGTCGCCGCGACGAGGCATGCGGTCGCGCTCGAGCTCCTCTCCTTCGAGGAGGCCGGGGCGATCTGGTCGGCCGTCTCCCAGCGGCACCCCGGTGCGGCGTGGTGCCGGACGAGCCCGCTGGCGGCCTAGGCCTAAGCGACGAGCCTGACCGTGCCGCGGAGGCCGACCGCGTTCTGCACCTCGTGGCGGTCGGTTCGCTGCCAGCCGTCGCGCGTGGCCTCGGGCTCGCACAGATGGCAGACGACGCGGGCCACCTGGCGTTCCTGGATGCTTCGCCAGTAGCGGAACCGTTCGCCCGCGAGGAGGTTCCGGCGGCAGAGCGCACAGAGCGTCACTGCCCTACGACTGTAGGGAGGCGCCCGGACGGCGCGGGGGCTGTTTCCGACGGCCACGGTCTAGGGCATACTCCCGGGGCAATGCCCAGTCGCCAGGGGTTTCGCGCCCCGAGGCCGGACGCCCAGGGGCCGGCCGAGCGAGAGGAGAACGTCGTGGAGCTTGCCCGACAGGCCGTCGAGCGCCTGTCCGCACGCCTGCCCGGGATCCAGGTCTACTGCCACATGCGGGTCGGCGAGGCCCTCCGCGTGGTGGCGTCGGTCGGCGGGCTCCGCCTGATCTACGAGATCCCCCGGGAGCAGGGCGGCATCTGCTGGCGTGCAGCCGAATCCGGCAAGCCACAGCTCGTCGAGGACGTGCGCCACGATCCCGACTATCTGGCGACGGACGAGCGCGTCCGCTCGGAGGTGGCCATCCCGGTGCAGATCGACGAGGACACGCTGCTCGTGCTCGACGCCGAGTTCACGGAGCGGACCTTCACGCCGGAAGAGGCCGAGGCCGTCGAGGCCGAGGCCGCCCGGCTCGCGTCCGAGCTCGATAACTACCCGTAGCTGAAGAAGCCGCGGCCCGACTTGCGCCCGAGGAGGCCCTCGTCGCGCATGCGGACGAGGCGCTCGGGCGGGGCCATGCGCGGCTCGCCGAGCGCGTCGTGGAGCGCCTCAGAGGCGTGGACGTGGATGTCGACGCCGATGAGGTCGATCAGCGCGCAGGGCCCGATGGGCCAGTTGACGCCGCGCGTCATCGCCTTGTCGAGGTCCTCCGGCGAGACACCCGCCTCGTCGAGGACGCGCACACAGTCGTTCAGGAGCGGGATGAGGATCCGGTTGACGACGAACCCCGGCGTGTCGTTGCAGCGGATCGGCTCCTTGCCGAGCCGCTCCGCGAGCGCGTACGCGGTCTCGACGGCGTCGTCGGACGCGAGCTCGGTGCGGACGACCTCGACGAGCGGCAGCACCGGCGCCGGGTTGAAGAAGTGCATGCCGACGACCCGCTCGGGGTGCTTGCACGCCTTCGCAATCGCGGTGACCGAGAGCGCCGAGGTATTGGTGGCCAGCACGGCGCCCGAGTCCGAGACCGCCTCGAGCGCGTGGAAGAGCCCCACCTTCGCGTCCAGATCCTCGACGATCGCCTCGATGACGACGTCGCAGCCGGCGAGGCCGGCAGGGTCCGTGGTCGTGGTCAGCCGGGCGAGCGCGGCGTCCCGCTCCTCGGCGGTCAGGCGCCCCTTCTCGACCCCGCGGCCGAGGTAGTGGGCGATCCGCTCGCGGGCGCGCTCGCAGAGCTCGTCGCTCACCTCGCGGCCGACGGTCTCGATCCCCGCCTGGATGCAGACCTGGGCGATCCCGGCACCCATGGTGCCGAGCCCGGCCACGCCCACCCTCCTGACGTCCCTCGCAGTCATTGCTCGACGGTGATTGTCACCTGGAAGTCCTGCGGCCCGTCGGCACATCCGTCCTGACCGGCGCAGGCGGCTCTCCCGGACGCCGTGATCGTGGCCTCTCCGGGCGCCACCGCCATGACGACCCATTCGGAGAACCCGGGATCCTGGAGGTAGTTCACGGTCACCAGCTGGACGGCGTCTCCGTCCACGACCGGCTCCTCCCACACCCAGTCGCTCGACAGGCGCAGGCTCGTCTCGCCGCCGGTCGGGAGCGCGATCGCCGCCCCCGAGTCCGCCTCCGTCAGGACCTGCGGGGACTGACGCGGCGGAGGTGTCGTGTCCGCGCTCGTGCTTCCGGCCGGCTCGTCGGCCGGCGCCGACCCCTCCTCCCCGGCGCACGCCGCGAGTGCGGGGAGCAGGATGAGCGCGAGGACGGCAACGCGAAGCACGGCTCGCACAGAGTGCCCCACGGCGGCGCGGCCTGCGTCGTGCTTGAATAGCGGGCATGGCGGTCACGGCCCGCGAGCAGAAGCTTCTCCTGGGCGGCGAATGGATCGAGACGGGCACGTGGAGCGAGATTCGCTCGCCGTACTCGGGAGAGGTCGTCGGCCGGGTCGCGCAGGCAGGCGCCGACGAGACGCGCCGCGCGGTCGATGCGGCCGCGGCGGCCATGGCGGAGCCCCTCCCTGCGCACCGGAGAGCGGAGATCCTCGACCGGACGGCCCAGCTCGTCGACGAGCGCCGCGAGGACATCGCGCGCACGATCTCGGACGAGGCCGGCAAGCCCATGAAGGCAGCGCGCGTCGAGGCCGAGCGTGCGTCGTCGACCTTCCGCTCGGCGGCCACCGAGGCGCGCAAGCTCGCGGGGGACGTGGTTCCGATGGACGCCTCGCCGGCGGGCGCCGGCAAGGTCGCCTTCACGACGCGCGTCCCGATCGGGATCGTCGGCGCGATCTCACCGTTCAACTTTCCCTTCAACCTCGTCGCCCACAAGGTCGCGCCGGCGCTCGCAGCCGGCTGCGCGGTCGTCCTCAAGCCCGCGAGCCAGACGCCGCTCTCGGCGCTCCTCCTGGCCGAGCTCGAGGCCGAGGCGGGACTCCCGGCCGGCTGGCTCAACGTCCTGGTCGGCCCGGCGTCGGAGATCGGGGACGTCCTCGTCGAGGACGAGCGGGTCCGCCTGATCAGCTTCACGGGCTCGGCCGAGGTCGGCTGGAAGCTTCGCGAGCGCGCCGCGCGCAAGAAGGTGCTGCTCGAGCTCGGCAACGCGACGCCGCTGATCGTCGAGGCTGACGCGGACGTCGAGGAAGCGGCCTCCAAGGCCGCGGCAAACGCGTTCTCCTTCGCCGGCCAGAGCTGCATCTCCATCCAGCGTGTCTACGTCGCCCGGGCCGTCTACGACGACTTCGTGGCCCGCTTCCTCCCCAAGGTGGAGGCGCTCCGCCCCGGCGACCCCGGCGACGACGACACCGACGTCGGCCCGGTGATCGACGAAGGCGCGCGCGAGCGCATCCTCGCCTGGATCGACGAGGCGAGGTCACAGGGCGCCGACATCCTCACCGGCGGCGAGACGACGGACGACGGCGTCATCCGCCCGACGGTGCTCACGAACATCACGCCGGAGATGAAGGTGTCCTGCCTCGAGGTGTTCGGGCCGGTCTGCACGGTCAGCCCGTACGACTCGGTCGAGGAGGCCTTCGACCTTGAAACGGGACCGAGTACGGGCTCCAGGCCGGGATCTTCACGAGCAACGTCAAGCCGGCCCTTGCGGCCGGTGCCGCGCTCGAGTTCGGGGGGGTGCTGGTGAACGAGGCGCCGACGTTCCGCGCCGACCAGATGCCGTACGGAGGCGTCAAGGCATCGGGCAACACCAAGGAGGGCCCGCCCTACTCGGTTCGCGAGATGACCGAGGAGCGACTGGTTGTCCTGTCGCGCTGAGACCTGCTCCGGCGCTCCGGAGCGGTCCAGACCGTCCGTTAGACTCGCGTGCTGGCTGCGATGCCCGGACGCATGAACCCCTTCTCCGATCACCGAGGCGGGCCCAGCTCGACGAGGAGGTCGTCGAGGTGGTCGAGATCGTCGAGCCCGGCCGCCTCCGCTCGAGCCGGATGCTGTCCGGCTCCAGCGCGAGCGCATGGCGCTGACGCGCCAGCGCGAGATCGAGATGCGCGATGTGGGCGGGCTCCACGGTCGAGATGGTCCGCCGCGACCGCTGGAAGCCCGACCTTCTCATCTCGCGCGCAGGGCAGGTCCTCTCGCTCGAGCAGCGCATGCACGAGCTCGACTCGCTCCTCTCGGCGGAGGCGACCGCGCGCAGCTTCCCGTACGTCGCCCACTGCAAGTGCGGCGCCCCGCTCGCGCCGGGCGTGCACTTCTGCTCCCACTGCGGACGGCCCGCGGCGACGTCGCCGGCGGTCGTCACCTGCGCCCACTGCGGCCAGCCCCTGCCTGCGGACGTCAACTTCTGCCCGTTCTGCGGCAATCCGGCCGCACCGGCGGACTACGCTCCCGCGCCCGACCCGCTGGACGAGACCATGGTCCGGCCCGACCCGAACGAACCCGAGGAACGCCTGTGACGACGCCCCCGCTCGAGCCGCCGCCCGGGCCGCCGGGTGACCAGCACGTCGACGAGCGCCGCTGCCCACGGTGCACCGCGCCGTACGAGCCGCTTCAGGAGACACCGCTCCTCCAACGCGGCCAGCGCCTCGTCCCGCTTCCGAGCGAGGGCGACCCGCGCGGACGATCGTCTGGTCGCGCGAGTCCCCGGTGTGGCTCTGGATCGCCCTCGT
>CAWISL010000015.1:0-17269 GCA_963838795.1 uncultured Actinomycetes bacterium | reverse complement strand
TCTCGTCGCGCTCATCGTCGCGGCTCCGGCGAGTGCCGCGGAGGCCTGGGTGAGCGGAGACACACTCTTCTTCATGGCCGGGCCCGGCGAGACGAACGACGTCGAGATCAGCCAGGGCTCCGGCGGCACGACCATCATGGACAACGGCGCCACCATCGACCCGGGCGCAGGCTGCACCGCTCTGAGCGCCAACGAGGTCACGTGCGCGGAGGGCTCGCCGTGGGTCAGGCTCCGCGACGGCAACGACACGGGCGTGGTCGTGGCTGGGCATGCCGGCGTCCTCGGGGGACCGGGAGACGACGAGCTCTCGCTGTGTGCCGCATGCTCGGGCTCGCTGTACGGAAACGACGGCAACGACCACCTCGTCAGCGGCGACGTCTACAGCATCCTCGACGGCGGCGCGGGAAACGACGTCCTCGAGGGTGGGGACGGTCCCCAATGGCTCGGGGGCCAGACGGGCAACGACCTCATCACGGCAGGGCCGGGCATCGATTCGATCGCACCCGGTCCCGGTACCGACGGCGTGGACGGCGGGGCCAACAGGGACACGCTGCTCTACTCCCAAGCCCAGAGCCGGGTCATCGTCGACCTCAAGAACGGGTATGCGCTCGGCGAGGGCCCCGATCAACTTCGACAGCATCGAGAGCATCGTCGGAAGCCGCTTCGGAGACGACCTGCGCGGAGACAGGATGGTGAATCGGATCGTCGGCGGCGGTGGTGCCGACGTGATCCGCGGCCGAGGCGATCGCGACTTCCTGTTCGCAGGCGACGGCAGGGACATCGTCTACTCCTCCGACGGCAGGATGGACGACATCAGCGGCGGGCCCGGCTTCGACCGGGCGCACGTCGACCGCGGTCTCGATCGCGTCCAGCGCGTCGAGCGCTTGTTCTAGAGACCGCGGGCCAGGCGCTCGATGCGCCAGCGCGCCTGCGCGTAGTCGATCGTGCCGCGGCGCCACGCGCGCATGACCTTGCGGCGGCGCCACCAGAAGAGGATCTGCATGGGATCCCCTTCGGGCGCGACGGCCCGGCTCCTCCCTACTCCGCGGGCTTCGAGGGCGTGAAGAGCGTCAGCTGCATCCCGCCGGGCGCCCGCAGGCGGACGTTGAGGTCGTTCCAGGGCGTGAGGACGGGATCGGCGAGCAGCTCGGCGCCGCCCGCCACGAGCCTCCGCGCCGTCTCCTCGGAGTCGGCGACCTCGAGCGCGAGCCGCACCGGGCCCGCGACTCGCTCCCCCACCTCGACGCTGTCGATCAGCTCCGCCTGCGCGACGGAGAGAAGCTCGAGCGTCGCCCGGCCGGCGTCGAGGATGACTCCGCGGGCCTCGCCGTCCTCCCAGGACTCGATGACCGGCAGGCCGAGCGTGTCCCGGTAGAACGCCAGCACCCGGTCGTAGTCCTCGACCGTCACGGCGGTTCGGAGCTCCCGAACGGGGCGAGGGCGGCTCCCGCCCTCCCTCCCGGCGTAGCGCTCGAACGGCTCCTCGGCCCCCGGCGTCGGGACGTGCTCCAGGAGGTCGGGGAGCGGCCAGGCGGCCATGATCTCGGCGCCGGGCGGAGAGAGCGCGAACCCGAAGCCCGCCGCGACCTCGGCCGGGACGGCGTAGACGATCCGCGTCACGCCCGCGAGGACCGCGACCGTGCGGCACATCGGGCACGGCTCGCAGCTCGTCACGACGGTCGCTCCGCCGAGGTCGGTCGTCCCCAGCCGGCGGCAGGCCTCGCGCACCGCGGCGACCTCCGCGTGCGCGGTCGGATCGGCGTCGCGCGCGGTCGTGTTCACGCCCTCGCCGAGGACCTCCCCGTCCTTGACGACCAGCGACCCGAACGGCTCCTCGCCGGCCTCCACGTTCGCCCGCGCGAGCGCGACGGCGCGCTCGAGGAGCTGCGCCTCCGTCGCCGTCACAGACGGCCGGAGCGCAGCACGCCCCAGACGAGCCAGAGGCTCAGGATCGTCGAGAACAAGAGCCCGACCGCGGCAACCCAGTAGATGCCCAACAGCTTGTGCCCCTCCTCGACCATCGCTGCGAGGATCCCTGACGTCACGGCGCCGCCGACGGCGACCATGGCGATGCCGATGCGGTTGAACGCCGTGTCCATGCGGTGGATGAGCGCCTCCAGGCCCTCGTGGCGGAAGCCGACCTCGATCTGGCCGTCCCGCACCTCCTGGAGGACGTCGTGCACCTGGTACGGGAGCTCCAGCATCATGCTCGCGTAGTTGCGCGCCTCGTTCTGCATGCGGGCGGCGACTCGCTGCGGCGTGAAGCGCTCGATCATGAGCTCCCGCGCGTACGGCTTCGCGACCTCGAACACGTTGAAGTCCGGGTAGAGCTCGACGCCCACCGAGCCGAGCGTGGCGATCGCCCGGTCGAGGAGGATGAAGCGCGTCGGCAGCGTGAGATGCATCCGGTAGATGAGGGCGAAGGCCTCGCGGATCACCTGGATCGGGTCGATCTCGGAGAGGCTCGCGCCGTAGTAGCGGTCGAAGATCGCGCGGAGCTCGACGACGAACTCCTCCTCCTTGTCCTTCGGGTACCTGACGCCGACCGAGGCCAGGCGGCGCGGAATCGCCTCGACGTTCTGGTTGACGACGTCGATGAAGAGGCCCGTCAGCTTGGACGAGTCGTCGGGCGCGAGCTGGCCGGCCGTGCCGAAGTCGACGAGTCCGATCTGGTCGGTCTGCTCCAGGACGAGGATGTTCGCCGGGTGCGGGTCGGCGTGGAAGAAGCCGTGGCGGAAGATCATCGCCATCCACGTCTCCGCGATGCGGTAGGCCAGCCGGCGGCGCTCCTCCATCGTGTACCGGGCCACGTCGATGTCCCGCACCTGCACGCCCTCGAGCAGCTCGAGCGTCAGCACACGCGAGCGCGAGTAGGTCCAGAAGACGCGCGGCACGCGGACGTGCGGGTGGCCGGCGAAGTTCTTGTGGAACTGCTCGGCGTTGCGGGCCTCGATCCGGTAGTCCAGCTCCTGCCGGATCGAGCGGGCGAACTCGTCGACGACCGCGACCGTGTCGATGAACTCGAGCGCGCGCACCCGCTCGCGCGCGAGACGGGCGAGCTGGTACATGAGCTCGAGATCGGCCTCGATCTGACGCGGAGCATTCGGCCGCTGGACCTTGACGACGACGCGGCGGCCGTTCGGCAGCACCGCGCGATGCACCTGCCCGATCGAGGCGGCGGCGATGGGCGTCTCGTCGAACTCGAGGTAGAGCTGCTCGAGCGTGAGCCCGAGCTCCTCCTCGACGACCTCGCGCGCCTGGTCGAACGGGAAGGGGCTGACCGAGTCCTGGAGCGCCTTCAGCTCGAAGACGACGTCGGGCGGCACGATGTCCGGGCGCGTCGAGAGCAGCTGGCCGAACTTGACGAACGTCGGCCCGAGCTCGTCGAGCATCTCCCGCAGGCGCTGGCCGCGCGGGGAGCCGGCGCCGTCGGCCTCGACCTCGCGACCGCGCCGCGAGCGAACCGCTCCGAAGCCGCGCGTCTCGAACAGGTAGCCGAAGCCGTGCTTGGCGGCGACCTGGGCGATCTCCGAGATCCGCCCCAGCTGTCGCACGGCGGGCCTCGAGCTCACGCTCACTTTTCCTTTTCGACCAGGCGGAGTCGGTGCTCGAGCTGCGCGAGCCGGAGCTCGAGCTCCTCGTACTCGCGGCGCGTGACGAGCCCGACCTCGCGAAAGAGCCCGGAGAGCGTCGAGCCGGCGCGCTCGCCGACGCGCAGCGCGTCCCCGCGCCAGCGGCCCATCACCTCGTCGACGACGTCCTTCGCGTCCTCGCGGCTGACCTTGCCGCGCCCGACCAGCTCCTCGACGAGCTCGTCGGCGCGGTCCTTCGTCAGGGCGACGACGCCGACGCCTGCGAGAAAGAGCTCCTCGACGGTCTCGCGGAGCGAGCTGTTCGAGTCGTTAGCGGGCTCGGCCATGTGGCTTCGCACGCCTTCGCTTGCGGCGCGCCTCCCGCCTGGCGGCTGCGCCGTCCCCTCCGCCGTCCGCCGGAGCGGCGTCGGCGGTGACAGCCTCTTCGGCCTCTTCCGGCCTCTTGAGGCTCCTCGAGCTCCTCCTCGGCGGCGACGGGCTCGTCGTCCGGGCGACCTTCCGTCTGCTCGCCGACGGTGTCGAGCTTCTCCTGGAGGCCCGCGTCCTTGCGCCGCGCGTACTCGGGCTCGCGCTCCTTCAGCACCGCGAGGAACGGCGTGGCGATGAAGATCGTCGAGAACGCGCCGGAGCCGATGCCGATCAGCAGCGCGACCGCGAACGCCTGCAGCGTCTCCCCGCCGAAGAGGATCAGCGAGGTGACCGGGAGGAGCGTGATGAAGCTCGTGGCGAGCGACCTGCGGATCGTCTCCCACAGCGACTGGTTGGCGATGGCCGCGAAGCTCGACTTGCGCATGAGCGGGATGTTCTCGCGCACGCGGTCGAAAATGATGATCGTGTCGTACATCGAGTAACCGAGGATGGTGAGGATGGCGGCCACGGTCGCGGCCGTCACCTCCCAGCCGAAGAGCGCGTACACGCCCATCGCGACCGTCACGTCGTAGAAGAGCGCCCTGAAGATCGGGAGCGCGAAGACGAACTCGAACCGGATCGTCACGTAGATGACGATCAGGACCAGGGAGACGACGATGGCGAGGATCGCCCCGCGCAGGATCTGGTCGCTGAAGCTCCCGGACACGCTGCGGACGCCGATCGCCTCGGCGTCCAGGTCGCGTTGGATCGAGCTTGTCAGCTCCGCCTGCTGAGCCTCGGTCAGCGTCTCTGTCTTGATCTGGAACTCGGTGTAGCCACCGTCGGTCTCGTTCCCGCGCCCCTGGATGACGGCGTCGGCCAGGCCGACGGACGCTGCCTCCTCGCGCACGCGGTCGACCGTCGTCGGCTGCGGCGTCTCGAACGAGACCTGGCTCCCGCCCTCGAAGTCGATTCCCAGGTTGAGGCCCTTGAACACGATCAAGGCGATCGAGACGACGAGCAGCCCGGTCGCGATCGAGAACCAGATCCGGCGCTTGCCGACGAAGTCGATCTTCTGCCAGTCCGGGATCCTCTCGGCCTTGGCGCCCATGAACTTCGGGTTGTCGAACCAGCGGAAGCGCGCGAGGACGCCGAGGAGTGCGCGCGTGGCAAGCACCGCCGTGAGCATCGAGAGCAGCGTTCCGACGAGGAGCATGAGCGCGAACCCACGGACGCCACCCGTCGCTACGGCGAAGAGCACGAACGCCGTGATCATCGTGACGACGTTTGCGTCGACGATCGTGGCGAAGCCCTTGCGGTAGCCGGTGGCGATGGCGGCGCGCACCGATTTGCCCGCGCGCACCTCTTCCTTGATGCGTTCGAAGATGACGATGTTCGCGTCGGCCGCGACACCGATCGTGAGGATGATTCCCGCGATGCCCGGCAGCGTCATCGTCACCTCGAAGGCGAGGATCGCGCCGTAGAGGAAGATGCCGTAGACGGCGAGGCCGACGATGGCGACGACGCCGAGGAAGCGATAGACGATGAGCAGGAAGATCGCGACGGCGATCAGCCCGACGAGCGCCGCGATCATTGCCTCTCGGAGCGAGTCCTCACCGAGCGTGGCGGAGATCTGCGTCCGCTCGACCTGGACGAACTCGACGGGCAGGGCGCCGGTCTGGAGGACGAGCGCCAGGTCCTTCGCCTCGTCGAGGTTGTCGAGGCCGGTGATCTCAGCGCTGCCGCCCGAGATCCCGTCGACGAGCTGCGGGTCGGTGAAGTCGATGATCGGGAACGAGCGGATCTCGTTGTCGAGGACGATCGCGAAGCTCTGCGCGAAGGCGCGCTCCTGGTCGCGGCCTTCCGCCTGGTTCGTGTCGGCCAGGGTCTGCCCGCGCTGGGAGAGCGTCCGCGTGATGTCGTGGAACCTGTCCCCGCCCTCGTCCGTGAAGTCGAGGAGGACGTTCGGCTGCCCGTCGGTGCCGAAGTCCTGGCGCGTGCCGTCGGCGTTGAGGTCCTCGCCCGTCAGCGCCGGGCTCGGGTCCTCGGCGGCGTCGGGCTCGTAGCGGTAGAGGTAGTACCAGGGCGAAGCGGCCGAGACGCCGCCCGGGCAGGGCTGTGCCGCCGCCGCCTCGTCGTTGGTCGCGTGCCCGCAGGTGAGGACCGTCGTGCCCTCGGGGACGACGAAGTACTCGGCGCCCTCGGGGATCTCGCCCCCTTCGATCTGCGCGGCCAGCGCCTCCTTCGTCGGCGCAGGGCCGGCGAGGCGCGACTTCGACTCGGAGAACAGGTACCACTCGCGCGCCTCCGTGTCCTCCGGCAGCTCATCCTCCGGAGTGAGGAGCGGCAGGAGCGTCGGGCTCGCCTGCGGCATCCCGGTCGGGTCAGCGGGGTTCTGCGAGATCGGCATCGCGTCGCCCTGGAGGTCGTAGAACTCGAGCTGGGCCGTCTGGCCGATGATGTCCGCGGCGCGGCCCTGGTCGAAGACGCCGGCGAGGTCGACGACGATCTGGTTGTCGCCCTGCTTGCGGATCTCCGGCTCGGAGACGCCGATCTTGTCCACGCGGTCTCGGATGATCTCGACCGACCGGTCGAGGTCCTCCTCCGTCAGCTCCTGCCCGGCCTCCGGCCGCGCCTCGAGGACGACCTCGAGACCGCCCTGGAGATCGAGCCCGAGCGTCGGCGAGCGGAAGATGCTCAGCACGGCGACGCCGGCGATGACGCCGAAGAGGGCGGTCAGGATGAGGAGGTAGCGACGCACGGGTGCTGCGCTCGGCCCTAGCGGCGGGCCTGTTCCTCCACCACAGGCTCAACGTCGTCGATCGACGCCGGCTCGGGCGCCTCCATCGGCTCGGGGGCCTCTTCCGGCTCCTCGGCCATGGCGGCGGACTCCTCCGGGGGCACCTTGTTGGCGATCGCACGGCGGGTGACGGCGATGCGAACGTCGGCGTCGACCTCGAGCTGGACACGCTCGTCGTCGATCTCGGTCACCTCGCCGTAGATGCCGCCGGCGGTGATCACCTCGTCGCCGATGCTGAGGCCCTTGAGCATCTCCTGGTGACGCTTCGCCTGCTGTCGCTGAGGACGCACCAGCAGGAGGTACAGGAACACGAGCATCACGAGGAAGAAGAGAAAGATTGGGTCCACTACTTGAGCCTCCTAGACGTGTCTCGACCGCGCGCGCCCATTCCTCGCGGGGCGCCGCAAGGACCTCTGACACACAATTGTGCCGGAAAAAAGTATCAGGCCGTGGCTTCTGTCACTCCGGCGCGGCCGCCGTGGCCGGCGGGCCGAGCCGGTCCAGCGCCTCCGCCTTGAAGGCTGCGAGCTCACCGCGCTCGATGGCCGCTCGAGCCGCGGCGGTCAGGTCGAGCAGGAAGCGGACGTTGTGCTCCGAGAGCAGCGTGAGCCCGAGCAGCTCCTGCTGGTTCACGAGGTGGCGCAGGTACGCGCGCGAGAAGCCGGTGCACGCCCGGCACGGGCAGCCTTCCTGCAGCGGCGCGGTGTCCCGCGCGAAGCGGGCGTTGCGGAGGTTCAGGCGGCCCTCCCACGTCACCGCCGAGCCCGTGCGCCCGAGCCGCGTGGGCAGCACGCAGTCGAACATGTCGACCCCGCGCTCGACCACCTCGAGGATCCCGGCCGGGTCCCCGATCCCCATGAAGTAGCGCGGCCTGTCGGCCGGCAGGAGCGGCGCGCTCCACGCGACGGTCTCGAGCATGAGCTCGCGGTCCTCCCCCACGCTCAGCCCGCCGAGCGCGTTGCCGTCGAAGCCGAGTGCCGCGATCTCGTCGATGGAGCGGCGGCGGAGGTCGACGTCCGTGCCGCCCTGGGAGATCCCGAAGAGGAGCTGCCCGTCCGCGCGCGGCGCCGCGAGCTGACGTGCGGCCCAGAGCGTGGTGCGATCGGCGGCCTGCTGCATTTCTCGGGCCGGGGCCGCGGCCGGAAGGCAGATGTCGAGGCACATGGCGATGTCCGAGCCGAGCCGCCGCTGGATCTCGGCTGCGAGCTCCGGCGTGAAGCGCGCGGCCTCGCCGTCGTAGACCGACCTGAACGTCACGCCCTCGTCGTCGGCGGCGACGATCGTGTCGCGGAGCGAGAAGACCTGGAAGCCGCCGGAGTCCGTGAGGATCGGCCCGTCCCAGGCCATGAACCGGTGCAGGCCGCCGAGCTCCTCGATGAGCTCCGCGCCGGGCCGGAAGTGCAGGTGGTACGTGTTGCCGAGGAGGATCGTCGTCCCGAGCTCGCGCAGCCGGACCGGGTCGAGGCCCTTGACGGTCGCCTTCGTCCCCACGGGCATGAACGCGGGCGTGGGCACGTCGCCGTGCGCCGTGTGCAGGACGCCGGCGCGCGCCGCGCCGTCGGTGGCGCTCAGCGTGAAGCTCACGGCACGCTTCCGCGCGCGATTCGACACGCTCCGCGCGCCACGGGTGCGTTTTCTGGCGTTACCGTCGAAAGCGGGTGGTGGGACGGGGTGCCCCGGAGATAGAAGGGGAAGCGGGTCACAGGAGGAGCATCGCATCGCCGAAGGAGTAGAAGCGGTAGCGCTCCTCGATCGCGAGCCGGTAGAGCCTCCGCGTCTCCTCCACGCCCGCGAAGGCCATGACCAGGGCGAGCAGGGTCGACCGCGGCAGGTGGAAGTTGGTCACGAGCGCGTCCACGCGCCGGAACTCGAAGCCCGGCGTGACGAAGAGGCTCGTCCGGCCTTCGAGCGGCGCGCCGCGCGCGAGCGACTCGAGCACCCGCACGGTGGTCGTCCCCACGGCCACGACCCGCTCCGCGGCGCGGATCCGCTCCCACGCGCCGGGCTCCACCCGGTAGCGCTCGCTGTGGATCTCGTGGTCGGCGAGGTCGTCCGCCGTCACCGGGCGGAAGGTGTCGAGGCCGACGTGGAGCGTGATCCGCTCGACGTCGAGCCCGGCGAGGAGCTCCGGCGTGAAGTGGAGCCCGGCCGTCGGCGCAGCCGCGGAGCCTGCCTCCTCCGCGTAGACGGTCTGGTAGCGCTCTGCGTCGGCGAGGGGCTCCGTGATGTACGGCGGCAGCGGGGCCTCGCCCTCCGGCTCCCCTGCGAGGCGGACCAGCCACCGCCCGGCGCCGATGTGCTCCACGAGCTCGACTGGGCCGAGTCTCGCTCCCGCCCGCAGACGCTTCGTCGGGCGCGCGAGCGCTTCCCACAGGCCGTCCCCGGCCGGCTCGAGGAGCAGGACCTCGGCCTCGCCGCCGGACTCCCTGCGCGCCCGCACGCGCGCGGGAATCACGCGGGTGTCGTTGACGACGACGAGCGCCCCGTCAGGGAGCTCGTCCCGGAGGTCGCGGAAGTGCCGGTGCCGGACGTCGCCGGAGGCCCGATCGGCGACGAGGAGCCGCGAGTCGTCGCGCCGCTCGAGCGGCCGCTGGGCGATCAATTCCGGCGGGAGGTCGTAGTCGAGCTCGGCGGTTCTCATGCGATCCGACGCCAAGAGTAGAGTCACCGCCATGGATCGCGACGCGCTGGAACGGGCCAGAGCACGCATCGCGGAGGCGCGCGAGGGAGGCACGACGAAGGCCGACCTCGAGGCCGCTCTCGCGCGTGCCGAGGCCGGGCTCGACGCACTCGCGCAAACCGCGGCCGAGCTCGAGACCGTGGTCCCGGAGCGTCTCGGGGCCGCGATCGAGGAAGGGATGCGCGCGGAGGTGCTCCCCGTCGCCAAGCACATCGCCGAGGTGCGCGGCCTGACGGGCCAGCTCGTTCGCCGCCTCGAGGCGCTGCAGGCCGAGGTGGCCGCCGAGCGGCGCGAGCGGCTCGAGGATCTCGCCGTCCTCGTCGAGCTGATCGGATCCGGCTGGCGCTCCGTCGAGCGCCGGCTCGACCGGGCCGAGCGCATCCTCGACCGCATCGAGCGCTCCCTCGAGGAGCGCCCCGGCGCCGCGCTCTACCGGATCGACAGCCGCCAGGCCCAGTAGCGCTACTGGGCGGGCAGGCGAAGCTCGAACCGCGAGCCTCGCCCGACCGTGGAGTCGAGCTCGAGGTCGCCGCCCAGCGCGTGCGCGAGCTCCAGCGAGATCGCGAGCCCGAGGCCGGTGCCCTCGCCGTTCTCCGACACGAACGGCCTGAAGACGCGGTCCCGGTCGACCGGCGCGATCCCGGGCCCCGAGTCGGAGACTGAGACCGAGGCGAAGCCGTTGTCCTTCGAGACCGCCAGCGAGATCGAGCCGCCGTCGGGCGTCCAGGAGAACGCATTCGAGAGAAGGTTGGAGACGATCTGGAGGACGCGGTCGCCGTCCGTGTGCAGCACCGGGCGGGCGCCGAGGGAGAGCTCGTAGCGGATCTCCCGGCGGCGCGCCTCCTCGGCGAAGGAGTTGTAGCCCTGCTCGACGAGGCGCTCGAGCTCGACCTCGTGCTCCTCGAGCGTGAAGCTGTGCGCCTCGAGCCGGGAGAGGTCGACGAGGTCGCCGACGAGACGCACGAGCCGGTCCGTCTCCGCCCGGATGACGTCGAGCGACGCCTGCCGGGCCGCCGCGTCGTCCGCCAGGCCCTCGCGCAGGGCGGCGACGTGACCGCGGATGGCGGTGAGCGGGGTCCGCAGCTCGTGGGAGACACGGACGAGGAAGTTGCGCTCGTGGGCCTCCGACGCGGCGAGCCGCTCGGTCATCTCGCGGAACCGCTCCGTCAGGTGCGCGATCTCGTCGCTCGAGCCCGACTCCGGGAGCTCGGCGCCGTAGCGCCGGAGGGCGACCTCGTCCGCGGCACGCGAGAGGGTCAGCAGGGGCTTCGTCAGGCGCCGGGTCAGGTACCAGACGAACCCGGCCGCGATCCCGAGGCCGGCGAGGAACGCGAGCGCGAGCCGCTGGGACAGATCCATCCACTGTTCCTGGAGCTCGGCACGCGGCTTCGCCACGACGATCGCGCCGAAGGTCTCGCCGCCGAGCCGGATCGGGTACGCGGCGGCGAGGAACACGCGGTCGACGCCGGGTGGCTGGAACTCGAACGTCTGCACGCGGCCGTCGTCGAGGGCTTCCCTGTCGAGGAGGTCGAGGGGCAGCTTGCTCAGGCCGGACGCCTGCCCCGGGAAGATCTCGACACCCGCGTAGTAGATCTCCGAGCCGGTCGCCTCCTCGAGGGTCGGAGGGGCGAAGCGCGGCGCGGGGCCGGTCTCGTCGATGCTCGCGTTGGCCTGGCGCGTGTAGAGCTCGGCGAGCCCCTCGGCCTGGCGCTGAAGCTCCGCGAGCGTGCGCGACCGCGTGTCCTCCTGGAAGAACCGAACCGCGATCGCGACGGTGACGAGCGCGGCCACGAGCACGCCCGCGAAGAAGATCGCGGGGAGCTTGAAGCGCAGGGAGCGCAGCACGGCCGCCCCTATGAGACTTTCGCGGCCTTCGGCTCCGTCGAGACCTTGTAGCCGACGCCCCACACGGTGACGATGGGGCAGGCTTCGCCCAGCTTGCGCCGCAACTGGCGGACATGTACGTCGACGGTGCGCGTGTCGCCCGCAAACGTATAGCCCCAAACGCGCTCCAGCAACTGATCGCGCGTCAGCACGAGCCCGCGGTGGTCGAGCAGGTCCCAGAGGAGGTCGAACTCCTTGGGCGCGAGCTGAACCTCGTCGCCGGCGACCGTGACTTCCCGCCGCCCTGCGTCGATCCGAAGTTCGCCGTGCTCGAGCACCGAGCTGACGAACTCGCGGCGCTCGGGGCTCGACCGGCGCAGGATCGACTTCACGCGCGCAACGAGCTCGCCCGGGTTGAATGGCTTCGTGAGGTAGTCGTCCGCGCCGACCTCGAGCCCGATGATCTTGTCGATGTCCTCGTCGCGGGCGCTCAGCATGAGGATCGGGACGTCGGAGCGCTGGCGGACGCGACGGCAGACGTCGATGCCGTCGAGGTCGGGCAGCATCAGGTCGAGGATGATCAGCGCCGGAGGGTCGGCACTCGCCTTCTCGAGAGCGTCTCCGCCGGTGCCCGACACGCGCACGGAGAACCCTGCGCGCTTCAGGTACATGCCGACGAACGACGCGATGCTCGACTCGTCCTCGACCACGAGGATCGACTGCTTCGCCCCGGTCACAGCGCCGTATCCTGGCACAAGGCTCGGTTGGCGAGCGTCGGTCACCGTCGCCACAGCTCGAAGGTCTGGGCCGCGCGGGGCCAGTAACGAAGCGCGCCACCGGCGATCCGGTACCTCCCCCTCGGCCCCTGGTTGAAGGCGTCCAGCGTGAGCGATCCGCGCGCGCTTCCTGCGGCGAAGATTCGACGCCCGTTGATGACCGCCTGCCACGGCCCGCCGGTCGAGCCGCTCCAGACGCGGCAGCGGACGTCCGAGCCGCTGTACTGGATCGTCGAGCGGCTCACCCGGACGCCGCGCTTGTTGCAGCTGCGGTTCGGCCGGCGCCCGCCCGGAAGGTCGACGACGCGGATACGCCCCACCGAGACGCGGATGAGCACCGAGCCGCGGCGGCCGATGACCGCACGCCCGTAGCCGGCGCGCAACTCGACGAGCTCGGCCCCCGGGGTCCGCAGCGAGTAGTCCGCCTGTGAGTACGAGGCATCGGCGGCCCACATCGCGAGGACCGCGACCGAAATCACAACAATGCTGCGCCGCATTCGCTTCGAACTATCTTCGCATGCCGTGAGACTTCGATTACGGCGCTGTAAAGAAAATGTAAAGGCCCGGAACGCGAATGCTCGTGCGGGAAGGAAACGTCCGCAGCCGCTCGTACCATCGAAGCGTCGGCCATGGACGAGCGATCCCGTCACGATCGCACGGCCCGCCTCCTGGAGGCGCGGCTGGAGGCTCTCGCGGTTGCCTCGGCCCGCGTCCCCCGCGGCGAGCGCGACCTCGACCGGGAGATCGTCGCCGCCGTCGCCGCGACGCGGCACGCGGTCGCGCTCGAGATCCTCTCGTTCGAGGAGGCCGCGGCGATCTGGTCCGCGGTCGCGCAGAGGCACCCCGGCGCCGCCTGGTGCCGGACGAGCCCGCTGGCGGCGTAGGCTAGGCGACGAGCCTGACGGTGCCGCGCAGGCCTACCGCGTTCTGAACCTCGTGCCGGTCGGTTCGCTGCCAGCCGTCGCGCGTGGCTTCGGGCTCACACAGGTGGCACACGACGCGCGCGACCGGGCGTTCCTGGATGCTTCGCCAGTAGCGGAACCGCTCGCCCGCGAGGAGGTTCCGGCGGCAGAGCGCACAGAGCGTCACTGCCCTGCGACTGTACGGAGTCGCTCGGACGGCGCGGCGCCTGTTTCCGTCGGCCGCGGTCTAGGGCATACTCCCGAGGCAATGCCCAGTCGCCAGGGGTTTCGGCCCCCGAGGCCGGACGCCCAGGGGCCGGCCGAGCGAGAGGACAACGTCGTCGAGTTGGCCCGACAGGCGGTCGAGCGCCTGTCCGCACGCCTGCCCGGAATTCAGGTCTACTGCCACATGCGGGTCGGGGATGCGCTCCGCGTGGTCGCATCCGTCGGCGGCCTCCGCCTGATCTACGAGATCCCGCGCGACCAGGGCGGCATCTGCTGGCGTGCTGCCGAGTCCGGCAAGCCGCAGCTCGTCGAGGACGTCCGTCACGACCCCGACTATCTGGCGACGGACGAGCGCGTCCGCTCCGAGGTAGCGATCCCGGTTCAGCTCGACGAGGACACGCTGCTCGTGCTCGATGCCGAGTTCACGGAGCGGACGTTCACGCCGGAGGAAGCCGAGGCCGTCGAGGCCGAGGCCGCCCGTCTCGCCTCCGACCTACTCGTAGCTGAAGAAGCCGCGGCCGGACTTGCGCCCGAGGTGGCCCTCGTCGCGCATGCGCACGAGCCGCTCGGGCGGGGCCATGCGCGGCTCTCCGAGCGCGTCGTGCAGCGCCTCGGAGGCGTGCACGTGGATGTCGACGCCGATGAGGTCGATGAGCGCGCAGGGGCCGATGGGCCAGTTCACGCCCCGCGTCATCGCCTTGTCGAGATCCTCGGGCGAGACGCCCGCCTCGTCCAGGACGCGCACGCAGTCGTTCAGGAGCGGGATCAGGATGCGGTTGACGACGAAGCCGGGCGTGTCGTTGCACCGGATCGGTTCCTTCCCGAGCCGCTCCGCGAGCCCGTAGGCCGTCTCCACCGCCTCGTCGGAAGCGAGCTCCGTGCGGACGACCTCGACGAGCGGGAGCACCGGCGCCGGGTTGAAGAAGTGCATGCCGACCACGCGCTCCGGGTGCTTGCATGCACGCGCGATCGCCGTGACCGAGAGCGCCGACGTGTTGGTCGCCAGCACGGCGCTGTCGCGCGAGACCGCCTCGAGCGCGTGGAAGAGCTCCAGCTTCGCGCCCAGGTCCTCGACGATCGCCTCGATGACGACGTCGCAGCCGGCCAGGCCGGCGGGATCCGTGGTCATCGTCAGGCGGCCGAGCGCTGCGTCCCGCTCCTCTGCGGTCAGCCGGCCCTTCTCGACCCCGCGGCCGAGGTAGTGGGCGATCCGGTCGCGGGCGCGGGCGCAGAGCTCGTCGCTCACCTCGCGGCCTACCGTCTCGAGGCCCGCCTGGATGCAGACCTGCGCGATCCCGGCTCCCATCGTGCCGAGCCCGACCACGCCTACCCTCTTCACGTCCGCTGCGGTCATTGCTCGACGGTGATTCTCACCTGGAAGTCCTGCGGCCCGACGGCACATCCGTCCTGGCCGGCGCAGGCGGCCACCCCCGACGACGTGATCGAGGCATCCCCGGGAGCCACCGCCATGACGACCCACTCGGAGAACCCGGGGTCCTGGACGTAGTTCACGACGGCGAGCTGCACCGCGTCGCCGTCGACCACCGGCTCCTCCCAGACCCAGTCGCTCGACAGGCGCAGGCTCGTCTCGCCGCCGGTCGGAAGCGCGATCGTGGCGCCCGAGTCGGCCTCCGTCAGGACCTGCGGAGACTGCCGGGGCGTAGTCGACGGCTCGCTCGTGCTCTCCGCCGGCTCCCCGGCCGGCTCGGACGCCTCGCCTCCGCCACAGGCCGCGAGCGGGAGCAGGACGAGCGCGACGAGGGCGACGCGAAGCACGCCACACAGGTTGCCGCACGGCGGCGCAGCCTGCGTCGTGCTTGAATAGCGGCATGGCGGTCACTGCCCGCGAGCAGAAGCTCCTTCTGGGCGGCGAGTGGATCGAGACGGGCGCGTGGAGCGAGGTTCGCTCGCCATACTCGGGAGACGTCGTCGGCCGCGTGGCGCAAGCCGGCGCCGACGAGACTCGGCGTGCGATCGACGCAGCCGCGGCGGCGATGGCCGAGCCGCTCCCCGCATACAGGCGCGCCGAGATCCTCGACCGCACGGCGCAGCTCGTGGACGAGCGCCGCGAGGACATCGCTCGCACGATCTCGGACGAGGCCGGCAAGCCCATGAAGGCGGCCCGCGTCGAGGCCGAGCGGGCGTCGTCGACCTACCGCTCGGCGGCGACCGAGGCCCGCAGCCTCGCCGGAGAGGTCGTGCCCATGGACGCCTCGCCCGCCGGAGCGGGCAAGGTCGCCTTCACGGCCCGGATCCCGATCGGGATCGTCGGCGCCATCTCGCCCTTCAACTTCCCTTTCAACCTCGTCGCCCACAAGGTCGCGCCCGCGCTGGCCGCCGGCTGCGCCGTCGTCCTCAAGCCCGCGAGCCAGACGCCGCTCTCGGCGCTGCTCCTGGCCGAGCTCGAGGCCGACGCGGGCCTGCCCGCCGGGTGGCTCAACGTCCTCGTCGGGCCGGCGTCCGAGATCGGCGACGTCCTCGTCGAGGACGAGCGCGTCCGTCTGATCAGCTTCACGGGCTCCGCCGAGGTCGGTTGGAAGCTCCGCGAGCGCGCCGCCCGCAAGAAGGTGCTGCTCGAGCTCGGCAACGCCACGCCCCTGATCGTCGAGGCCGACGCCGACGTCGAGGACGCAGCCGCCAAGGCGGCCGCCAACGCCTTCTCCTTTGCCGGGCAGAGCTGCATCTCCATCCAGCGGGTTTACGTCGCCCGCGGCGTCTACGACGACTTCGTGGCGCGCTTCCTCCCCAAGGTCGAGGCGCTCCGCCCCGGCGATCCCGGCGACGACGAGACGGACGTCGGCCCGGTGATCGACGAGGACGCGCGCGAGCGGATCCTCGCCTGGATCGAGGAGGCGACATCCCAGGGCGCGGATCTCCTCACCGGCGGCGAGATGACCGACGACGGCGTCATCCGCCCGACCGTGCTCACGAACGTCACGCCGGAGATGAAGGTTTCCTGCCTCGAGGTCTTCGGGCCGGTCTGCACGGTCAGCCCGTACGACTCCGTCGAGGAGGCCTTCGAGCTCGCAAACGGGACCGAGTACGGGCTCCAGGCCGGGATCTTTACGAGCAACGTCAAGACGGCCCTTGCGGCCGGTGCCGCGCTCGAGTTCGGCGGCGTGCTCGTGAACGAGGCGCCGACGTTCCGCGCCGACCAGATGCCGTACGGGGGGGTCAAGGCGTCGGGCAACACCAAGGAGGGCCCGCCCTACTCGGTCCGCGAGATGACCGAGGAGCGACTGGTTGTCCTGTCGCGCTGAGGCCTGCTCCGGAGCGCCGGAGCGGTCCAGGCCGTCCGTTAGACTCGCGTGCTGGCTGCGATGCCCGGACGCATGAACCCCTTCTCCGATCATCGAGGCGGGCCTGAGCCCGGCGACGAGAGGTGGTCGAGGTGGTCGAGATCGTCGAGACCGGGCCGCCTCCGCCGGTCGAGCCGGATGTCGTTCGGCTCCAGCGCGAACGCATGGCGCTGACGCGCCAGCGAGAGATCGAGATGCGCGACGTGGGCGGCCTGACGGTCGAGATGGTCCGCCGCGACCACTGGAAGCCCGACCTCCTCATCTCGCGCGCCGGGGAGGTCCTCTCGCTCGAGCAGCGCATGCACGAGCTCGACTCGCTGCTCGCAGCGGAGGCGACCGCGCGCACCTTCCCGCACGTCGCGCATTGCAAGTGCGGCGCGCCGCTCGCGCCGGGCGTGCACTTCTGCTCCCATTGCGGGCGGCCCGCGGCGACGACGCCAGCGGTCGTCACCTGCGTCCACTGCGGCCAGCCGCTCCCCGCGGACGTCAACTTCTGCCCGTTTTGCGGGAACCCGGCCGCACCGGACGAGTACGCTCCCGCGCCGGACCCGCTCGACGAGACCATGATCCGCCCGGATCCCAACGATCCCGAGGGACGCCTGTGACGACGCCGCCGCTCGAGCCGCCGCCCGGCGGGGGCCCGACGCCGGACGAGGCCGCGGAGGAGCGCCGCTGTCCCCGTTGCACGGCGCCGTACGAGCCGCTCCAGGAATACTGCCTCGAGTGCGGCCAGCGCCTGGTGCCGCTGCCTACCGAGGGCTACACGCGGACGGTGGTGTGGTCGCGCGAATCTCCCGTCTGGCTCTGGATCGCGCTCGTCGC
>CAWISL010000014.1:0-52777 GCA_963838795.1 uncultured Actinomycetes bacterium | reverse complement strand
ATCGCCCCGGCAATCTTCTGCATCTGCTCCCCCGCCTGTGTGGAACGGGTGTCCATCTGCTCCTTGACAGTGCCCGACGCGCGGTCTTTGGCTTCCTCTTTGAGGCCTCTTGCCTGCTCGGCCACAGAGTTGCCGCCGTCTTCGAATTGATTCATGGTGCTCCTCTCACGGTTGGAACCAGTCCCGGGCCGCCAAGGGCTTCGGGACAAATTGCTCGACCCCGCGTCGGCCGGAGTGGCGACTGACGTCTTGGTCGGATGTGCGCTACCTAAACGGTGCGAACGCGGCAGCCGGCACCCAATGAGAGGAGGCCGGCGCTCTGTAACCCCTACGCCGTTTCGCCCTCCCGCACGTCGCCGCGCCAGGCGCCTGTTTCTTCGTCGCGGTTCTCGATCAGCTGCTTGAACCGCTTGAGATCGCCGCGCACCTGACTCTTGACGACGCCTAGGAGATCGCCGGCGACGTTCTCTGCCGTCGAATCACTTTCGACATCCATCTGCACGTTGACGCGCGTCTGAGCGTCGCCCATCGGCTCGAAGGTGACGACGCCGTCGTTCTTGACCTCGCCCTCGATCGTCTTCCAGGCAACCTTCTCGTCGGGCCGCTGCTCGGTGATCTCGGTCGTCCACTGACGACTCTCGCCGCGGATCTCCGCGACCCACTGAACGTGTGTGTCGTCGAGCTGCTGCACCGACTGAATGCCCTCCATGAACTTCGGGAAATCCTCGAACTGCGTCCACTGGTTGTAGGCCTGCTGTACGGGAACCTGAACGTCAATCGTGTCCTCGATCTTCGGCATGAACTCTCCTTCGGGTTGAAGAACGATGCTGTGCCGGAGCAAACGCCCCGGAACAGCCTTGAAGTCGCGTTCCTAGCGGTCGTTGCGGTTGAGCGGGTCTTCGCCGCCGACGTATTTGCTGCCCGACTTGGCCAGCCCGCGGCTGATGATGTAGCCGATCGAGACTGCGGCGACGAGCGTCCAGGCGCGCACGTCGCCGAGCGAGTCGGATACCCACGCGGCGATCAAGATCGCCGCGTTGACGGCGACCATCGCGAAGAACTCCGTGGTCTTGAGCGCATTCTTGGTCTCGTCGCCATGCGCGAGACGAGTCTGGCCGTACGACTTTGCCATGCGGTGCCGTTCGGCGGTTTCTGTTGCTGCCATGCCCTGCCTCCTTGTGTAGTAACTGTCAGTGAGGAACTAGACCGTTCCTCACACCACCGTGACCCGACACAGGCAGACCCCTGAAAGCCCCTCCGACCAGATCCGTGCAGTCAGACCGTTCTGTCCACCTTGCAGCATTCCTAAACATCGGGCGCGCTCGGCGAGGGGCCGTCCCTCACCACCCCGTGCCTCGATGAAAAACAGACAGTTCTGTCCACTGCTAGTATTTTCCAGATGGTCGCCACCCCCGCCACTCGTGCGGAGTCTAAGCAGGGTGCTCGCGAACGCATCCTCGGCACCGCCTACGAGCTCTTTTCCCATCGCGGCATTCACGATGTCGGTATCGACGAGCTGGTCGAGCGCGCCGGCGTCGCCAAGGCGACGCTCTACAACCACTTTTCCTCCAAGGACGAACTTGTGCTCGCCTTCCTGGAGCAGCGCGAGCAGATCTGGACCTATGGCTGGGTCGAGAGGGAGGCACGACGGCGCAGGGCAACACCGGAGGAGCAGCTGCTCGCGATCTTCGACCTGTTCGACGAGTGGTTCCAGGGCGAGGACTTCGAAGGCTGCTCCTTCGTCAACACCCTCCTCGAGTTCCGCGACCTCGACCACCCCGTCGGCCGCGCAAGCGCCGGCTACCTCGAGAACATCCGCTCGGTCGTTCGCAGCCTCGCGCTCGAGGCCGGACTGCGCGACCCCGACGCCTTCGCCCTCTCCTGGCACATCCTGATGAAGGGCTCGATCGTGCAGGCTGCCGAGGGTGACCGCGACGCAGCGAAACGCGCGCAGGCGCTCGGCAGCCTCTTGATTGAACAGCACCGATAACCCACGGAAACCGACGCCGACGCGTTTCTGCCCCGGCTGAACGCGAAGGTGCGGTGAGCTAAAGCCAGGTCTAGCTAAGCGACCCTCTGACGATCCCTCCCTGCGATCGCCTGCCAAATCAAGAGGAGGACGACGGCGCCGACGATCGGCGGCGATCCACGTGCTCCAGTCAAAGAACTCGTCGATCGGGTCGCCCGAACCCAACCGCCTGCGCGATGAAGCCGCGCCTTCCGCTTAGCCGACTTCGACCGCTACGTCGAGGAGCACGACATCCCCGAGGAGGACTACCCGGCAGCGTTCGCACTCTGGATCGCCGAGCGGACGGGCGGCCCTGTGCCGCGGTTCGAGAAGGTCGAGCGG
Source organism: uncultured Actinomycetes bacterium (assembly GCA_963838795.1). Classification (GTDB taxonomy): domain Bacteria; phylum Actinomycetota; class Thermoleophilia; order Gaiellales; family Gaiellaceae; genus JAIBJN01. The sequence goes on along the minus strand of CAWISL010000014.1, from coordinate 50,427 downwards.
GAGCCGCCGGAGGATGGGGTCGTGATCGAGGGGGACGACCTCTAGGGCGCCGCAAGTCGGGTCACGCCCGCCGGTGGATCGTCGGTGCTGGCTGAGCGAAGCTGGGATTGAAACCGAGCGACTTACGGAGTAGCGTCTCGCGCTCGATGGCGACCCGCGCATCGACTCTCCAGGAGATTCTCGGCTCCCGGACTCGCCCGACGGCGAGCGACTGGGCGGGAGTGCTCGCGGACCTGCCGCTCTTTGCGCGCGTCGGCAAGCGTCGCCTGCGGAAGATTGCGTCCCTGGCGCAGATCCAGGAGTTCTCGCCCGGCGCCATCGTCGTCGAGAGCGGCAAGCCCTCTGACGCCTTCTACCTGATCCTCGGCGGCCGCGCGAAAGTGCTCGGCAAGTCTCGCCGGACACTGGGGACCGGCGACTACTTCGGCGAAATGGGGCTGATCGACGGCGAGCCGCGCTCTGCAACGATCGCCGCCGAAGGCGAACTCCACACGATGAAGCTACCCCGGCGGCCATTTCTCAAGCTCCTCAACCAGGAGCCTCAGATCGCGCTGTCGATGATGGCCGAGCTCGCGGCTCGAATCCGAAGCCTCGAAAGGCGCCCCACTCTCTGAAGCGAGGCCGCCGGTGGCCCCGACGGGCGTGGACCGGCATCAGCTGGCGACAAAGGCCAGGACGCGGACTACCCTGCCCACGCCCCGGCAAGGTCAGGCTACGACCTGGCGGTGCGGTTGCCTAGATGGCCGTTCAGTACGAGTCCCAGGAAGCCGCCCGTGTGGCGGGAGCCGCCCGCCTACTCGCGGTAGCCCTGTCTGAGCTGGCCGTGAACCGCTCTCAGGCCACCGACGAGGCCGACAAGCAGGAGGAGCGTAGACAGAGCAAACAGAGCGAGGGCACCTGGGTTCGCGTTCGCGGCTGTCGCTGGGCGCAGGGCGAAAAGGCCCTCCTCGAACAGCCCCTCGTCATCTACGGCTGCCAGCGAGATCTCATCCCTGCCCAACCCACTTGGCCCGCCGGTCGCTGCGAGGTCCCCGGCATCGCCGTCACCCACCGTGCCGCCTTTCGGCGAACCACACTCCTCGAGACATCCAACGGCGTTCGCCCAGGGGCTCCGGCCGCCATTTTCCGCCGAGCCGCCCGCGTGGGTCGACCGCTCCCCACCTCCCGGCGCCTGGCCTCCCGGCCCTTCGTGCCCGGGCGGTCCGCCGCCGTCGCCGCCGGTGTCTTCGTCTTCGTCTTCGTCGCCGCCGCCGCCGTCTTCGTCTTCGTCGCCGCCGTCTTCGTCTTCGTCGCCGTCTTCGTCTTCGTCGCCGTCTTCGTCCTCGTCGCCGTCTTCGTCTTCGTCTTCCTCCTCTTCCTCGTCCTCATCGTCCTCGTCGGGATCCTCGGTCGTCTGCGCGACCGCAACGCTTGGGGCTACGTGCGCCAGGACGGCCGGACTGGCCGCCGCAAGGGCGAACGCGAGGAAAATGAGGACCCCGAGCCGCATCCGCAGTGACCCCCGTTCCAGACGGTCGGGCCGAGACTCCAGGATCGTACCGCGGCAAGCCGCCAGCGTCCAGCCGGCTTCGGCGCCGCAATTCGGCCTGATGCGGATGAGAGGACTTGAACCTCCACGGGCTTTCGCCCACACGGACCTGAACCGTGCGCGTCTACCAATTCCGCCACATCCGCGCGGAACGGAAGTGTAGCCCGACGCCCGGAGCTAGCGCCGCGGGCGGTCTTCGTGCTCGTCGAGGACCGGGAGGTCGGCGAGGTCGCGCTCGACGCTCTTCACGAACTCGTCGTCCTCCTCCTCGCCCTGGATGAGCGTGAGCTTCTCCTTGCGGCGCTTCCGGCTGCGCGCGGCCCAGGCGTCCGCTCCGATGCGCTCGGACAGCCTCGGCCATTCGGCCCCCAAGACGACGAGGACGGCGGCGACGAGCAGTCCGATCGCGATCCACCCCACGCCACTCATTGTAGTGCTGACCCTAAGGCGGGGAAGGATCGCGTCCGATAGAAGACACATGCCCTGGGACGTGCCGCTGTCCTTCGCGCTCCTCACCTTCCTCGCGTGGGGAATCGTGGCGCGGGCCGTGCTCGTCTACACGCAGGTGCTCCCGCCCACCTGCGGCACGTGCGGGCTCAAGCTCGAGCGCCGCTACCTGGGCGAGCAGGTCTGCCGCTGCGGGCGCTAGACGGCTTTAGGCCGCGGGTGTGCTCGGGGGCGGTGCCGACCCCGGCCCGAGCTCACCGATGACGACGCGCCTGAACGCCTCGAACCCGAGCGCGACCAACGCACCGAGCAGCAGGATCCCGAGCCAGTTCCGCAGAGCCGGTACCGGGCCCCAGAGCACGAGCAAAAGGTAGATCGTCGCAAGGGCGCCCCAGGCGACACCCGGGCGGTCGCGGAGGGTTGGCCCGATGAACCCGCGGACGCGGGAGGCGTACCGGTAAGGCCCGGCGAGCCACGTCCCGACGAGGATGACCACGCCGTAGATGACCAGGGCCCACGCCACTTCGCCGAGCAGGCTGGTGCCGATGACCCAAGTCGAGGCCGCGGCCTCGCGCAGGGACTCGCCCGACGTGAGCGCGTCGACGATGTAGTTCCCCGCCACCCTGCGGATCACGAGGAGCAGGATCCCGACGAGGAGGAGCACCACGCCGACGTTGCGAAGCATCGCGCGCCGTCCGCTCGCCAGCCAGATCGCGCCCGCGAAGCAGGCGAACGCGATTAGGATGACGAGCCAGTTCAGCCACTTGATCGCCTTGACGGCGTTCTGAGCCGCTTCGAGCTCGTCGGACTGGAGGATCACGATCTGGCCGGCGTCAGGCGGAAGCCTCGCCTCCAGCTCGTCGCCGAATCCGAGCTCGGTCCCGATGTTGACCACGAGCGTGCGCAGGTTCAGCGTCACCGTGCCCCCGCCAGTCGTGATGTTGCCACGCGTGTCGTCCTCGAGGACGGCGATCAGCTCCTGATGGGCCACACGGTTGACCTGCTCCCACCCCTCCTGGACCCGCGGCCGTTGCAGGAACTCGTCCACGCCTTCGACGGCGGGCTGGCGGAGGGCGCCCGCGATCGGGCCGGCCAACCCCTGGAGGTTCTCCGGAAGTCGCTCCTCGAGCACCGCCTGCGGATCAGCGTTCGTGTAGAGCTGGTCGACGATGTAGACGGACAGCGCCTGGCGCACCTCGTCGTTCTCCAGGAGCTGCGAGCTCGTCTCGACCCAGGCGTCCGTGTCGAGCGCCTGGCGCTTGACCCACACCGTGAGCGAGCCGACGAGGAGGACCAGCGTCCCCACGGCGAACAGCACCCAGGCGAGGATCGTGCGCGTGCGTCGGCTCACGACGGGATCTTTACCGATCTGGGGGACGGTTGCCTCATCCCGTCAGGATGAGGCGCCGCACGGTCCGAGCGAGCACGCGCGCGCCCAGCTCGCAGTGCTCGGGCGAGGAGAACTCGTCCGGCGTGTGGCTGAGGCCGCCCCTACTCGGGACGAAGAGCATCGCCGCCGGAACGTGGTGTGACAGGACCATTGCGTCGTGGCCGGCGCCGCTCGCGAGACGAAGCGTCGTCGCCCCCTCTTCGCGCGCCGCCTCCTCCAGCCGGTCCTGCAGCTCGGCATCGAGCGCGACCGGCGGCTTCCGATGCGTCTCGAGGACCTCCAGCCCGAGCTCCTCCTCGGCCGCGATCCGCTCGAGCGTCCCGCGGACGAGCGGATCCAGCCGTGCAAAGCCGTCCGCCGTCGAGGAGCGGACGTCGATGGTCAGCTCCGACACGCCGGGGATCACGTTGAAGCCGCCCGGCTCGGCGGTGATCACGCCCACGTTGGCGGTCATGTCCTCGCGTGAGCGCCCCTCGTCGCGGAGCGAAAGGACGGCCCGTGCGGCCCCGACGAGCGCGTCGCGGCGAAGCGCCATGGGCGTCGTCCCCGCATGGTTGGCCTCGCCCACGAAGCGCGCGCGGAAGCCGAGCATCCCGGTGATCGCCGTGACGACCCCGAGGTCGACGCCGGCACGCTCCAGGACCGGGCCCTGCTCGATGTGAAGTTCGAGGTAGGCGCCCACCTGGTCGAGTCCGCGTGCCTCCGTGAGTCGCGCGAAGTCGAAGCCGGCCTCGGCCATCGCGTCGGCGACGCCGCGGCGGCCCCAGTCGTCGACGTCGCACTCGCCGCAGAACGCCCGGGAGCCGAGCATCCCGGTCTGGAAGCGCGCTCCCTCCTCGTCGTTGAAGGAGGCGACCCAGATCGGTCGCTTGGGCTGGACTCCGTCGCCCTTCAGGCGGCGGACGACGTCCAGAGCCGCCAGGACACCCAGCGCGCCGTCATAGCGCCCGCCGTTGGGCACGGTGTCGAGGTGGGAGCCGACCAGCACCGCTGTCCCTTCCCCCGCCTGCCAGCGCCCGAGGACGTTGCCCGCCGGATCGAGCTCGACCTCGAGCCCCAGCTCGGCGAGACGCTCCGCGAGCCACGCGTTCGCCGCGGCGAGCTCGGGCGTCCAGGCGAAGCGACTGACGCCCCCGCGCGGGTCCGCCCCGATCCGCGCCGCCGCTTCGAGATCAGCTGTCAGCGACTGCACGGCGCCTCCGATACCACCGATAGGCCTCGATCACGCCTGCGACCCCGAGGGCGACGGCGAAGGCGAGGAGGAAGCCCCGGAACGGGCTCTCCTCGAAGGTGCGACCGCCCACGTAGCCGAGCAAGGCCGCGTACGTGGCCCAGACCAGACCCGCGACCACGTCGAAGGCGAAGAAGCGCCGCCACGGCATCTCCAGCATCCCGCAGGAGAGCGTGACGACGATGCGCCCGCCGGGGATGAAGCGGCCGATGATGATCAGGTAACCGCCCCTTTCTTCGACCTGCCGGTGCGCCCAGTCCACCTGTTTCCGCCGCTCGCCCTTGAAGAAGCGCTCCACGAAGCGGTGGCCGGCCGTCCGCCCGATCCAGTAGGAGCCGTTGTCGCCCGCGATCGCCCCTGCGGCCGCGAAGAGGATCACGAGCATGAGGTTGAGGTCGCCGGACGAGGCCAGCACGCCGGCAAGGATCACGGAGGTCTCGCTGGGCACGAGCGGGATGATCGCGTCGAGCGCGGCGACGGTGAAGAGGAAGAGGTACGTCCACGGAGATCCCGAGACGTACTCGGTCAGCGACTCGAACACGGCCCTGGAAGGCTAGTGGCTGTGCTCGGCCGGGAGCCCGAAGCGGCGCGCGGTGCCCTCCTCGGAGTCGAACTGGATGAGCACGGCCTCCTCGTCGCCCACGACCCAGGCATCGTGGCCCGGATCGATGGTGACGACCTGCGGCGCCGTGAAGTCGAAAATGCAGCCGTCCGCGTACTCCCCCTGGATGCGCCCGCGGGCGAGAAAGCCGATGTGGGCATGCACGCACTGCTCGCTCCGCACCGTCGGGCGCATGTGCGTCGACCAGCGAAACCCGGGCGGGTAGATCGCCCGCTTTACGCGCCCGTTCCCGGCCCTGACGATCTCGACGATCGCTCCTCCCACCTCGCGGCGGTCGGCGCCCTCGATCGGCTCCAGCAGCGGATCCACGACGCCTATCGTAGATCCTCAAGCAGGTACTGCGTCTCCCTGGCCACAGGTCGGTAGCCGAGGCTCTCGTTGAGACCGAGCATGGCGGCGTTCTCGCCGTCGGTCGACGTCAGGACGGCGGTGAAGCCGGCCTCCCTCGCCCACGCGATCGTGGCCAGCTTCGCCAGGCGCGCGAGGCCTCGCCGGCGAAAGTCCGCGCGCGTGCCGGTCATCTCGTTTGCGGCGAGTCGGGAGCCTGGGTCGACGTGCAGGAGCGCATAGGCGACCGGCTCCCCCTCGGCCAGAACGACCATGCTGCCCTCCCGCGAGAGCTGCGGATGCCCGAGCGTCTCCTCGACCCAGTCCTCATAGCGGAAGTCGTCCTCCTTGTACGTCGCGGGAACGTCGGCCGTGGCGCCCGCGTCGAGCGCGTGAAGCTCTCGAGTCCGATCGACGACCGCTGCAAGCGGGACGAGCGAGAACCCCCGGGCCTCGTTCTCGGCTCGAAGCCCGGCGTAGGCCGAGAGATCCGCCGCGGGCAGCTCCAGCCGGAGCACGTGCTGAGCACGGAGAGCCTTGAAGCCCCGGGCGACGAGGAAGCGATCCCCCTCCTCGTCGCTCGACCAGGACTCGACCGACCGTGCGCCGACGCTCTGGAGATGCGCCCGCGCTGCGTCATAGAGGTCCGCGCCGAGGCCGCGTCGTCGGTGCGTTGGACGCACGAAGGCCCAGATCTCCGCCACGTCTCCCGCGCTCGTCGTCCACTCGAGCCGCGCCCGACACCAGGCGGCCATTTCGTTACCGGTCAAGGCGATCCACGTGCGGGCGTACGCCCGGGTGGGCTGGCTAGCGAGCCAGTGCCGAACCCCTGCGCCTGTCAACCCGTGCGGGGTCACGTCCTCGTCGAGAAGCGCCGCGACCGCCTCGGCGTCCTCGTCCCGAAACGGGCGGATCACGCCAGTCGCTCCGCGGCGAACGGGCCCGGATCGTCCTCGGCAAGACGGCGCGCGATCCCGGGCGCGGTGATCATCCCGATCGAGGAGAGGCCCCCGATCACCTCGAGCCCGTCGATGCCGCCCACAGGGCCGACGACCGGCAGCCCATCGGGCGTCATGGCTCGCCGGCCGGACCAGGAGGCGACGACCGGCACGCCGGCGAGGTGCGGCGCCACGCGGACGGCGCGCTCGGCCAGCCGCCGGACGGTCTCCGGGCCCTCGGGCTCTTCCAGGAGCGAGCGGCCGAGCGAGGTTCCGATCAGACAGTGCCCGGCCGGCCGCCCGCCCAGGAGGAGGGAGACGAGGCCGGGCTCCTCGGTCGCACCGGCGGCGACCTCGCCCAGCGTCGGGTCGGCGAGCAGGGAGCCCATCTCCTCCTGCTCGGGCCACGCGGCCTGCTCGATCGCGTAGGGAGGCGGCGGGTCGACGCGCCCCGTTTCGAGGAGCCAGCCGCGGGACGACGAGACCGGCAGGTCGGCGCCCGCGGTGCGGAGAAGGAAGCGCAGGCGCGGCCCCGCGGCCACGACGACGCGCCCGCACGTGACGACTCCCTCGTCGGTGGCGAGAGCCTCCACTCGGCCGCCGGTGACAAGGATCCGCTTGGCCTCGCACCCGAGCTCGAAGCGGGCGCCGGCACGCCGCGCGGACTCCCCCGCGGCCGTGGTCGCGCCCATGGCGTCGAGGGTGACGCCGCCGTCGACGACGAAGCCCCCGGCGAGGTCGTCGGCGAGCCAGGGATCCTTCGCGAGATCGACTTCCCTGCCGGCGACTGCCTCGGCGTACGCGCGGGCGTGCGGGAGCTCGGCGTCCTCGACCGCGAGCAGGAGCATGGGCCACTCCCGCAGGTCGAGCGGGATCGGGCCATCGGCCTCGAGCTCCCGATACCAGAGGATCGCCTCGTCGAGAAGCCCGGCGATCCACCCCGCAGGCTGCCTGAAGAGGAAGCCGCCGTTCCGCCCGGAGGCACCGGCGCCGATTCCACCCCGGTCGACGACGAGGACCGTCTGGCCTGCGTCCGCGAGGTAGCGCGCCGCCGCGCAGCCGGCGATCCCGGCTCCGACGACGACGGTGTCGGCGAGGCCTAGCTCTCGGTCGACTCCGCGCCTCCGGATCGACGTCTGCGCCAGAAGACGAGCCCGCCGATCGTCGCGCCGGCGGCCGCAACAGCAGCCGCGATCCCGCCGACGAGCTTCTTGCGCTTGGCGGCCTCGGCCTGCTGCTGCCGCATCTTTCTCTTCGCCAGCGGCTTGCCGAGCGTGTAGACGCCGTAGCCGATGAGTGCCTTCCGCTTGCTGAGCATGTCCCTCCTTTCGTTCCTGGCCGCGCTCAGGCCTTGGCGGCCGCGCGCTTCCGGTTGGGGAGGTGGATGGCGCGGCCCAGCGCCACGAGCCCTGCTTCCTTGACCGCTTCGGAGAGAGTCGGGTGCGCGGCCATCCCGTCCGCCACCGTCTCGACCGTTGCCTCCGCGTCGAGCGCGACGACGCCGGCCTCGATCAGGTCGGTGACGTGCGGCCCGACCATGACGATCCCGAGCAGCTCGCCGTAGCGGGCCTCGTGGATCGACTTCACCCAGCCGACCGTCTCGTTCTGCATCATCGCGCGTCCGTTCACCGAGAACGGGAACGTCCCGGCGAGGACGTCCTCGCCGTGCTGCTCGCGCGCCTCGCGCTCGGTCAGGCCGACGCCGGCGATCTCCGGATCGGTGTAGATCGGGCGCGGCACGCCGCGATTGTCGACGACCGCGTCGTGACCCAGGGCGTTCTCCGCGGCCACCTCGCCCTCGCGGAAGGCGGTGTGTGCCAGCTGCCAGTAGCCCGCGCAGTCGCCGACCGCGTAGACGTGCGGAACGGTGGTGCGCCGGCGCTCATCGGCCGCGATTCCCGTCCGCGGGTCGAGCTCGACGCCGATCGCCTCGAGGCCCAGGTCCTGGGTGACAGGACCGCGGCCCGTGGCGACCAGCATGAGGTCGCAGCCGACACTCTGCCCGGCGAAATGGACGGCGAGGCCGTCGGCCGTCTCCTCGATCCGGTCGCACTGGGAGTCGAGGTGGACGGCAATCCCGCGCTTCTTGAACTGTTTCAGGAGCTCCTTCGCAGCGTCCTCGTCCTCCTGTGGGATCAGCGTCGGGAGCATCTCGACGATCGTCACCTCGCTCCCGAAGCGCTGCAGGATGGACGCGAACTCGCAGCCGATGATGCCGCCGCCGAGGATCACGATCCGCCTGGGAACCTCGGTCTGGGCGAGCAGCCCGGTCGAGTCGATGCAGCGCGGGGAATCGATGCCGTCGATCGGCGGCCGCAGCGGGTACGAGCCGGTGGCCACGATCGCGCTCTTGAAGCTGACGTCCTCTCCGCCCTCGACCGCGATCGTGTTCGCGTCCGTGAAGCGGCCGGAGCCGCGCACCCACTCGACGCCGTTCGCCTTGAAGAGGCTGGCGACGCCGCCGGTCAGCTGGTCGACGATGCTGTCCTTCCAGCTGTTCGCCGCCGCGAAGTCGAGCGCCGGCGCGCCCACGGTCACGCCGAGCTTCGGGAAGGTCTCCTCGGCCTCCTTCAGCGCGAAGGCCGTCTGCACCCAGGCCTTGGTGGGGATGCAGCCGACGCGGAGGCACGTTCCTCCGAGCCGTTCCTCCTTCTCGACGCAGACGCTGGTCGCCCCGAGCTGCGCGGCCCGGATCGCGGCCGTGTAGCCGCCCGGCCCGCCGCCGAGGACGGCGACGTCACATTCCATGGTCCAGCCCTTTCCTTCGGTTCGCGTTCCTAATCGCGATCCTATCCGGCGGCGGCCATTCCCGAAGGTGGCCCTCCGAGCACCTCAGCCTCTCATACGGGAGGGCGGCCCCTGTGCCGCCCTCGCCGTGACCCGGGGTTGAATCCGGTTCGCAGCAGGTAACGACCACCCGGCCGACGAGGGTGATCCCTCTAACGGGTAAAGGCTCGTTTGCGGGCTTTCGTCGCGCTCCTGGTGTCGCAGGGGCCGTGGCTCGGCTACAGGTCCTGCGAGAGCTGGAGGCGGTTGCCATCCAGGTCGTACACGTCGAGCAGGCGGATCGTCCCGGGGATCTCAACCACCGTGCCGACCTCGACGCCCGCCTCTCGCAGGCGCTCCGCCTCGGCCTTCACGTCGCCGACGGCTAGCGTCAGGACGGCCGCTTCCTCCCCGGGCTCACCCTCGGCGATGGCGACCTCCACGCTTCCCCGTGTGAGCCGCGCCCACCGGTCCTTCCCGTCGACGTAGGCCTCCTCGAAGCCGAGCTTCCCGCAGTAGAAGGTCCGCGCCGCCTCCAGGTCACCCACGCGGTACCAGATGCTCACAGAGCGAGCCCGGGCTCCTCGAGGAACTGCTTGACGGTGCGAAGGAACTCGGATGCGGTCGCGCCGTCGACCGTGCGGTGGTCGCAGCTGAGCGTCATCTCCAGCACTGGCCCGGCGACGACGCCGCCGTCGCGGACGACCGCCCGCTCCTCGATCGCGCCGACGGCGAGGATCGCCGCCTGGGGCGGGTTGAGCACCGCGACGAAGCGCTCGACGCCGTACATGCCGAGGTTGGAGATCGTGAAGGTACCGCCCTCGAGATCCTCCTGGCGCAGCTTCCCCTCCCGCGTGCGCGCGACGAGGTCGGCGCGCTCGTCGGCGAGCTGGGGGATCGTCTTCGTCTCGCAGCTCCTGAGGACGGGGACGAGGAGCCCGTTCGGGACGGCAACCGCGATGCCGACGTTCGCGGTCGGGATCAGGTGCACCTCCTCGCCGGCGAAGAGCGCGTTCACGGCTCGGTGCCGCATGAGGGCGACCGCGCAGACCTTCGTGAGGATGTCCGAGTAGGTGGGCTTGGCGTCGCCCTCGCTCATCCGCGTGACGAGCGCCGCCCGGAGCCGGATCGCCGCGGTCATGTCGGCCGTCATCGCGATCTGGAAGGCAGGCGCCGCCCAGGCCTCGGTCATCCGGCGCGCGATCGTCTTCCGCATCCCCGTGAGCGGGATCACCTCGATCTCGCCCTCCGGCACGGGCGCGGCTGGCGGAGCGGCCTCGGGCGCAGTCTTTTCCGCCCGCTCGACGTCCTCGGCCACGATCCGGCCCTCGGGCCCGGTGCCGTGGAGCGACGCGAGGTCGATGCCGCGCTCTCGCGCGATCCGCCGGGCCAGCGGGGAGGCCTTCACACGGCCTCCGTTCTGGGCCCGGGGCACCGGCTCCGGCACCGGCTCCGCCTCGGCCTCGGGCTCGGGCTCGGGCGCCTCCTCGGCGGCCGCGGGTCCGGGCGCGGTCTCCGGCTCCGCGTCCGTCACCTCCTCGCCGTTCGCGCCGATGACGGCGATCGCCTTCCCGACCTCGATCTCCTCGCCCTCTCCGGCGAGGATCTTCAGCAGCGTGCCGGAGGCCTCGGCCTCGACTTCCTGCGTCACCTTCTCCGTGTCGAGCTCGTAGAGCGGCTCGCCCTTCTCGACGGAGTCGCCCTCGGCCTTCAGCCAGCGCACGATCGTCCCGGACTCCATGCCCTGGCCGAGGCGCGGGAGCGTGACCTGGCTGGACACTAGAGCGGCACTTACTCCTTGCCGACCGTCCGCTTGACGGCTGCGAGCACGTCCTCGGCGTGTGGGATGACGTACTCCTCCATGACCGGCGCGAAAGGAACCGGCGTGAAGGCGGCGCCGACGCGCTCGATCGGCGCGTCGAGGTAGTCGAAGGCGCTGTGCTGGACGACGGCCGCGATCTCCGCACCGAAGCCCATGCGGACGACCGCCTCGTGGGCGACGACGCAGCGGGAGGTCTTCCTCACGGAGCCGACGATGGCCTCCTCGTCGAGCGGAAGGAGGGTGCGCGGGTCGACCACCTCGACGGAGATGCCGTCCGACTCGGCCTCCTCGGCAGCCTTCAGGGACTCGTGCACGAGCCGTCCGGTGGCGACCACCGTCACGTCCTCGCCCTCGCGGTGCACGCGGGCCTTGCCGATCTCGATGCCATCGATCTCGTCGGGCACGTCGCCCTTGAGGTTGTAAAGCGTGCGGTGCTCGAAGAAGACGACGGGGTTGTCATCGTAGATCGAGCTCCAGAGGAGGCCGCGAGCGTCCGCCGGCGTCGAGGCGAAGACGACCTTGATCCCGGGAACGTGCACGAACCACGCCTCGAGCTGCTGCGCGTGCTGGGCGCCCGGAGACCACCCGGCGCCCCCCTGCGTCCTCAGCGTGAGCGGGACCTTGATCTGGCCCCCCGACATGTAGCGGTGCTTCGCCGCCTGCTGGACCAGCTGCTCCATCGAGAGCGTCATGAAGTCCTGGTACATGATCTCGACGATCGGGCGCATGCCCGCGACGGCCGCGCCGATCCCCGCGCCGACGATCGCCATCTCCGAGATCGGCGTGTTGCGGACGCGGTCGGGGCCGAACTCGTCGAGCATCCCCTGCGTGACGCCCATGGAGCCGCCCATCTCGGCGATGTCCTCGCCCATGACGAAGACGTCCTCGTCGCGGCGCATCGCCTCGCTCATCGCGTCGCGAATCGCCTCGCGGTAGGTGAGCTCAGGCATAGACGTTCTTCAGGGCGTCCTCCGGCTTCGGATCGGTGCCCTTCTTGGCAAACTCGACGGAGTCGTCCGCGATGCGGGTCGCCTCGGCATCCATCGCCTCGAACTCCTCGTCGGAGATCTCGAGCCGTGCGCGCAGAAGCTCGATCGGGTCGCGCGACTTGCGGAGCTCCAGGATCTCCTCCTTCGGGCGGTAGACCTGCGGGTCGCCGACGTAGTGGCCGGAGAGCCTGACGCAGTCCGCGACGACGAAGACCGGGCCCTTACCGTCACGGGCGTGCTTGAGCGCCTTCCGGGCGGTCTCGTACACCGCCTCGACGTCCTGCCCGTCGACCGCGAGCGAGGTCATCCCGTACGCCTCTGCCCGCTTCGTCATGTCCACGATGGGCAGGTGCTGCTTGGACGGCGTCGACTCCGCGTAGCGGTTGTGCTCGCAGACGAAGACGGCGGGAACGCCCCAGAGCTGGGCGAGGTTGAGCGACTCGTGGAAGGTGCCGATGTTGGTCGCGCCGTCGCCGAAGAAGGCGACCGAGACGCGGGGCTCGTTCCGCAGCTTGAAGGCCAGCGCGGCCCCGACGATGCCGGGAAGCCCGCCCCCGACGACCGCGTTCGCGCCCAGGTTCCCGCGCTCGACGTCGTAGAGGTGCATGGAGCCGCCGTAGCCGTGGCTGCAGCCCTCGACCTTGCCGTAGAGCTCGGCCATGACCTCGTTCGGATGGGTGCCCTTGGCGATCGTGTGCCCGTGCGCTCGGTGAGTCGAAGCGATGACATCGCCCTCCTCGAGCGCGCGGCAGACCCCGACCGCGACCGCCTCTTGGCCGATGGCGACGTGGAGGAAGCCCGGAAGCTCGCCGGCGCGGAAGCGCTCCTCCACCTGCTCCTCGAAACGGCGGATGAGCAGCATCTCCCGAAGGAAGTCCCTCAGGCGCTCGGTCGGCACTGCCTGCCCCTGTTCCTCGAGGGTTGCCAAGGCGCCGACAAGCTAGCAGCCCCGAGGGCTCTGACGGAACGCAGGCTGTGCCCCCGCTTCCGCCGAGCACTCCTAGCGTTTAATCTGGGTCCGCGATGGCCCTTGCCGATCGAGTCGACGAGATCGTCCGCGGACTTCCCCGCGACTGGGAGCGCGCCCGGGTCGAGCTCACGCTCGAGGAGGTCGACGACGCCGACCGGGCTGCGCTGATCCTGGCGCCTGCGAGCCCGGGTCGCTCGGGCAGGACGTTCACCTTGCACGTCTCGGCCGGCTCGGGGGGCGACGGCACAAGCCCCGGACTGGCCCGGCGCGTGCTCACGCGCCTCGACGGCGCAGGCGTCCGTGGACGCCTGCGGCTCGCCGAGGCCGAGCGGCCCGCCAGAACGTCCGCTCCGACGCCTCCGGCCGCGGAGAGGACGACGCTCGCAGCCTCCTGGGACGCGCTCCTCCGGCGACTGCCGGCTGACTGGAGCGACCTCTACGCCGAGATCGAGCTCGACTCCAGCGACTACCTCGACCGCGGCGCGCTGCTCCTCGCGCCGATCAACCCGTCGCGCGCGGGAGGCCCGAGCTTTCGCTTCCGAGCTGCGAGCCACGCGGGCTACGGCGTCGCGCCGCCAATGGCCAGGCGCGCGTTCGAGCGGCTCGACGACGAGGGCCTGGGCGGCCGTCTCCGCATCCTGCGCGTCCTCTCGGACACGAGCTCCCCGTTCTCGCAAGGCCCCGTGTGGCGCGAGGACGGGCGGGCGGTGTGACCGGGCGCGCCGAGCCCCAGGTCTCCTGGATCGCGATCGAGGCGGACGCCGTCGTGGCGGGCGCCGACGGCTCCGAGCTCGCGCGCGTGGTCGAGATCGCCGGCGACCGCTCGGCCGACATCTTCGACGGGCTCGTCCTCAAGACCGGCCCGCTGGAGGCGAAGCGCTTGCTCGACGCCGAGCATGTCGTAGGCATCTGGCCACGCCGCGTCGAGGTCGACCTGAGCGCCCGCCAGATCGCCGCGCTCCCGCACTACGAGGAGCCGATCGTCGAGAAGCTGCCGAAGCCGGGCTTCTTCAAGCGTCTCTTCGGCTAGGAGGCTTTGGCGGAACGTCGGTCGGCGTGCCTACGTTTTGTCAAGTCCTCCTGGAGCGCCGGGCCGTGCGCACCTGGAACGGCACGAGGGCAAACACCGCCACCTCGCGCAGGTAGTTCCGCGGCGAGCCGGGCGTCCGCGCGCCGACGACGGTGACCTCCGCGCCGGGGAGGAGCCGCCGGAAGAGGACCCCTGCGCGAGCCCGGTGCCAGGAGGAGGTGACCACGATCACCTCCCGCGTACCCAGCTCCCGGGCGTGCACGGCCGCGTTGGCCGCGTTCTGCGCGGTGTGGCGCGCGTCGGGGTCGCTGAGCAGCGTCTCCGTCGGGCCGAGCCACGCCCGCCGCATCAGCTCCGCTTCTGGAAGTCCGCTCGAGTGTCGTGACCAGCCGGAGAGAAGGACGACGTCGCCTTCGCCGGCCAGGGCGGCCGCGTGCGCGAGGCGGGCCGCGCAGATCGGGTGGAGCTCGCTGCTCCGCCCGTCCGAGTAGCCGAGGACGACGATCAGCCGCCGGGCGCTCTCAGGCCCTGAGCTCGGCATCGAATCGCTCCGCCAGCGCATCGACGATGCGCTCGCGGATCGCGCGCGCGTCCTCGTCCGAGAGCGTCCGCTCGGGGGACTGGAAGGAGACGTGGAGCGCCACCGACTTCCTGCCCGCCGGGATCGGCTCGCCGCGGTAGACGTCGAAGACGACGACCTCGCGAAGCTCCGGCCCGACGACCGCGCGCGCGGCCTCGACGAGATCCCCGGCAAGGACGCCCTCGTCGACGACGAACGCGAGATCCTGATGCACCGCGGGGAAGCTGACGACGTCCTCGTAGGAGACGCGCTCGGGCACCTGGTCGAACAGGGTCGGCAGATCGAGCTCGAAAACCCCCCACTCGCCGTCGAGGAGCGCCGGATGAAGCTCGCCGACCCACCCCGCCCCGAGCTTCGCGGCCTTGCCCGGATGGACGAACGGCAGCTGCGTCCGCTCGAGGCCGAGCTCGATGCCCAGCGCCTCGTACAGCGTCTCCACCGCACCCTTGGCACGCGGGTATCCCCCCTCGGTGATAGCCCCGGCCCGCCACCGCTCCTCCGGGAGATCCTCGCCGGAGGGCAGGTAGACGCGCGCGATCTCGAAGAGCGCGACGTCCGTGTTCCCGACCGCCACATTGTGCCGGGCCGCGCCGACGAGCCCCTCCACGAGCGTCGTCCTGAGGATGCCGTGCTCCGACGTGAGCGGGTCCGGGAGGGTGACCGCCGTCGGATCCGGGTCGCGGGCGACGAGGCTCAGCGTGTAGGCCTCGCTGAAGCCGGAGCCGGCGAGCACGTCCTCGACGAGTCGCCGCAGGCGCTGATCCTTCGAGAGGCGCCCGAACATCGCGCTGCGAAGCGGCAGCGTGAACGGGATCTTCTCGAGCCCGTGGACACGCGCGACCTCCTCCACGA
This sequence comes from uncultured Actinomycetes bacterium, assembly GCA_963838795.1. Taxonomy (GTDB): domain Bacteria; phylum Actinomycetota; class Thermoleophilia; order Gaiellales; family Gaiellaceae; genus JAIBJN01. The sequence goes on along the minus strand of CAWISL010000014.1, from coordinate 34,935 downwards.
GATCGATCTCCCGGGTCGTGTCGCGCATGCGCCAGGTGGGGACGTGGACGTCCCAGCCCGGGACGACGTCGAAGCCGAGGCGCTCGAGGATGTCCTTCTGCTCCTGCTCGTCGATCTCGATGCCGACGATCCGGTTCGCGCGGCTGGTCCGGAAGTTGACCACCGGGGGCTCCGGCAGGTCACCCTTGACGTCGGTGTCCCCGGTCCAGCGCGCGCCGGCGAGGTCGACCAGGAGCTGCGTGGCGAGTCGGGCCGCGTGCGGCGCCAGGTACGGATCGACGCCCTTCTCCCAGCGGTTCGAGCCCTCGGTGCGGAGGGCATGGCGCTCCGAGCTCCAGAGGATCGTGCCAGGGTCGAAGTTGGCGGCTTCGAGCAGGACGGCGGTGGTCGTCTCGGTGACCTCGGTGTCGAGTCCGCCCATGATCCCGGCGAACGCGATCGCCGCCTCGCCATCCGCGATGACGAGGTCCGCCGGGTCGAGCCTCCGCAGGTTGCCGTCGAGGCTCGCGAACTCCTCGCCCGGACGGGCGCGACGCACCACGATCCGCCCGCCGCGCAGCGTGTCGAAGTCGAAGGCGTGGAGCGGGTTTCCGAGCGCGAGCATGACGTAGTTCGTCACGTCGACGACGTTCGAGATCGGGCGCATTCCGGCGGCGGTCAGACGCGCCTTCAGCCACGGCGGCGAGGGACCGATCCTGACGTCCCGGAAGAGGCGGCCGATGTAGCGCGGACAGCCCTCGTAGTCCTCGATGCTCACATCCGGGCGCTCGTCGGCCTCGAGCGGCGGCTCCTCGCCGGGCGGCGGCCTCAGCTCGCCTGCGAAGAGCGCGGCGACCTCGCGGGCCATGCCGTAGACCGACAGGCAATCGGGGCGGTTTCGCGTCAGCTCGACCTCCAGCACCTCCTCGCCGAGCGGCAGCACGTCGCGGAGAGGCGTTCCCGGCTCCCACGGCTCCGGGAGGACGAGAATGCCCGCCTGCTCGCCGCTGAGCTCGAGCTCCGCCTCGGAGAGGATCATCCCGTCGGAGACGCTGCCGCGCAGCTTCGCGCGCTCGAGCGTCCGGCCGTCTGGGAGGACGGCGCCCGGGAGCGCGACCGCGACGGTCGCGCCCGCGCCGAAGTTCCAAGCCCCGCAGACGATCTGGCGCGGCTCCTCCTCGCCCACGTCCACGCGGCAGAGCTGCAATCGGTCTGCATTCGGGTGCTTGCCGGCCTCGAGCACGCGCCCGACCAGGTAGTGGCCGTGATTCCCGTCCTCGTCGGCGACTCCGCGGTAGGAGATGCGCTCGACCTCGCCGGTGGCGATGGCAAGGCGATCCGCGATCTCGGAGGTGGCGGCGTCGACCTCGACGTACTCGCGGAGCCAGGTGACCGGAACCTTCATCTCAGAACTGCCGGAGCACCCGGAGGTCGTTCTCCCACAGCAGCCCGAGCGCCGGCAGGCCGTGACGGAGCATGGCGACGCGCTCGAGGCCCATGCCGAAGGCGAAGCCTGTCCACTCCTCGGGGTCGAGCCCGACGAACTCGAAGAGGGCGGGGTCGACCATGCCCGACCCGGCGATCTCGATCCAGCCGGAGTACCGGCAGACCGGGCAGCCCCGACCGTCGCAGAGGAAGCAACTGACGTCCGGCTCGAGGGACGGCTCTGTGAAGGGGAAGTCGTGCGTGCGAAAGCGCATCTCGCGCTCCTCGCCGAACAAAGCGCGCATCATGTGGAGGAGCGTGCCCTTGAGGTCGGCCATGGTGAGGCCGCGGTCCACGGCAAGGCCTTCGACCTGGTGGAAGATGGGCGTGTGGGTGGCATCCGGCGTGTCGCGCCTGTAGACGCGGCCGAGCGAGACCATGTAGATCGGCGGCGGCTGCGACTCCATGACGCGGACCTGGGACGGCGAGGTCTCGGTGCGAAGGAGCACGTCGCCGTTCAGGAAGACCGACTGCCGCGGAGAGCGAGTCGGGTGGTCGGCGGGGAAGTTGAGCGCGTCGAAGTTGTAGTGGGTCGTCTCGACCTCGCGGCCGTCGACGATCTGGTAGCCCAGCCCGAGGAAGATGTCCTCCACCTCACGACGGATCTGCGTGATCAGGTGCAGGTGGCCGCGAGGTCGCGCTGCGCCCGGGAGCGTGATGTCCGCGACCTCCTGAGTCAGCCTGCGATCGAGCTCGGCTCGCTCCAGCTCCGCCTGGCGGTCGGCGACCGTCCGCTCGAGCTCCTCGCGAAGGCTGTTGAGCACGGTGCCGGTCTCGGCGTCCCGAACCTCGCGGAGAGCCTGCTTCAGCGCGCTCTTCCGGCCGAGGTAGCGGACGCGCGCGGCGTCGAGCTCGACGAGGGTCGAGGCGCCCGCAATCGCGCTTCGTGCCTCGGTTTCCACGGCCTGGACATCCACCGGCGGAGCGTATCATCGGGTCCGTGAGCGTCCCTCGCCTTCGGCTTGCTCCCCACGCTCATCGACCGGAGGCCGGCGGATGAGCGCCTACGACGCAATCGCGGAGCTCTACGACCCCTGGAGCCGGACGGTCACGGAGGACGTCGACTTCTACGTCGCCGAAGCCCGCAAGGCGGGCTCGACGGTGGTGGAGCTGGGGGTCGGGACCGGCCGGATCGCAGTGCCGGTGGCGCTAGCCGGCGTGCCGGTCATCGGCGTGGACTCGTCAGCCAGAATGCTGGACGTGTGCCGCCGGCGGGCGCAGGCGGCCGGGGTCGAGCGCCTGCTCGACCTGCGCCTGGGGGATCTCCGCGATCCGCCCGTCTCGGAGCGCGTGCGCCTGGTGACCTCGCCCTTCCGGGCGCTGCTCCACCTGGAGACGGACGCGGAGCGGCGGCAGGCGCTGGCGGCGGTGGCCGGCCTGCTCGAGCCCGGCGGCCGCTTCGTCTTCGACGTCTTCGCGCCGAGCCCTGAGGACGTCGAGGAGACGCACGACCGCTGGCTCGAGCGGGAGCCGGGCATCTGGGAGCGCGCTCGCTGGGACTTGGAGAGCCGGGTCCTCACCCTCGACGTGCGGAGCCGCACGTCGAGGGCGTCGATGCGGCTCGCCTGGCTGCCGGTGGAGGCATGGCGCGCGCTCCTCGAGGAGGCCGGGTTCGAGATCGTCGCGTGCTACGGGTGGTTCGACCTGCGCCCGTACGCGGGCGGCGAAGACTCGATCTGGCTCGCCCGGCGTCCAGAGGAGTAAGCTCCGCTCGCCATGACCGTCGCGATCATCGTGCTCGTCGCGATCGCCCTCCTCCTCGGGCTCACCCTCGTCCTCCTCTACAACAAGCTCGTCCGCCTTCGCAACCGTGTCGAGAACGCGTGGGCCCAGGTCGACGTCCAGCTGCGGCGTCGTTACGACCTGATCCCGAACCTCGTGGAGACGGTGAAGGGGTATGCCTCGCACGAGCGGGCCACGTTCGACGAGGTGACCGAAGCTCGCACGGCCGCGCAGCGGGCCTCCACCGTCGAGGACCAGGCGCGGGCCGAGAACATGCTGACCGCCGCCCTCGGGAAGCTCTTCGCCGTCGCCGAGGACTACCCCGAGCTGCGCGCGACGGAGAACTTCCAGCAGCTGCAGACCCAGCTCGAAGAGACGGAAGGAAAGATCGCGATCTCTCGACAGGTCTACAACGACGCCGTCCTCACGTACGACATCGCGCTCGAGACCGTGCCCACGAACATCGTCGCGGGCATGTTCAACTTCGCCGAGAAGCCGTACTTCGAGATCGAGGAGCCGGTTCGGGAGGCACCGCAAGTCCGCTTCTGAGGCGATGAGGCGAGCCCTCCTCGCGACGATCGCGCTGACAGCTCTCCTCGCGGCGGGCGAGGCCGGCGCGCAGTCGTTCGGTCTCACCTACGCTGGAATCCAGATCGAGGTCGAGGACGACGGCTCCCTCCAGATCGAGGAGCAGATCACCTTCGCCTTCGAGGGCCGTTTCACCGGCGCCTATCGCGAGATCCCGCTTCGCGACGGCGAATCGATCAGCGAGCTCTCCGTCGAGGAGGAGGGCCGCCGCTACACCCCCGGCGCCGCGGCGGAGATCGGGAGCGAGGGCGAACCGGACACGTATGGCATCGCCCAGCTCGAGGACGCGGTCCGGATCGTGTGGCACTACCGCGCCTACTTCGAGCCGCGGGTCTTCACGATCCGCTACCGCCTCTCGGGGTTGGCCGTCGCGTACGACGACGTCGTCGACGTCAACCTCCAGGTCTGGGGCGACCAGTGGAAGTCGGGGCTCGGACAGCTCAGGTCGGTCATGGCCCTCCCGGGCGAGGGGACGCCGACCACGGACTTCCGGGTCTTCGGACACCCGGCCTGGGTCAGCGGCAGGACGTTCAAGACGGCGGACGAGGCGCACCTCGAGGCCTTCGACATCCCTGCTGAGCAGTACGTCGAGCTGCAGGTCGTCTTCCCACGCGAGCTCCTCGCCTCGACGGCCGGCGCGCAGGTGCGCGAGGGAAACGGCCTGGCGTCCATTCTGGCCGAGGCGCAGGAGGACGCCGAGGCGTACGAGCGCGACCGGGAGCGGATCGACCGAGCGCTCGACCGCCTGCCCCTGACGATTCTGATCCTGCTCCTCCTCGCGGCCGCCCCGGCCGCGGCCGTCGCCGCCGGCGTCTATCTCGTCTACGGGCGCGAGCGCAGTACGGGCTACGACCGCGAGTACGAGCAGGAACCGCCCTCGGAGCTCGCGCCGGCGCTCGTCCCGACGCTCTTGCGCCAGGGCGGGGCGGCCGGCTCGCACGAGTTCACGGCGACGCTCTTCGACCTCATTCGCCGCGGGCGCTACGAGGCGAAGCCCACGACCACCTCCCGCTCCGTGTTCGCCGGCCTGCGCACCGAGGACGTCGCCGACATCGAGGTCTCGATCGGGAACGAGGGCGAGGCCCTGACCGCCTTCGAGAAGCCGGTCGCGAGGGTGGTCGACGACGTGGTCGAGAGCGGCCCGAGAGCTCTGTCGACGTTCCGGGACTCGATCTCCGGCGATCGGGAGACGAACGCCAAACGGTTCGAGGACTTCAAGGAGGCGATCGGAGCCGAGGTGCGCTCACAGGGATGGTTCATGGGCACGGGGGCGCGCGTGCTCGGCGCCGCGGTCGCCGTCTTCCTGCTGGCCGGTGGGATCCTTCTCGCTCTGGGGATCACGGGCTTTCGCGAGGCCGCTCCGCAGTGGGCGAACATCGTGCAGATCGCCCTCGGGGCGTGCGCGGTCGCCAACGCGGCCCTGCTGGGCATCGCCGCCTTCTTCGTGCGGATCTGGCGCCGGCGCACGCCTGCGGCGGCGCAGGAGGCCGAGCGCTGGGAGGCTTTCCGGCGCTACCTCACCGACTTCCCCCGCCTCGCCGAGGCCCCGCCCGCCTCGCTCGAGCTCTGGGAGCGTTACCTCGTGTACGGGATCACCTTCGGGATCGCCGATCGCGTTCTCCAGGGGGCGCACCTGCACATGCCGGCGGAGCTGCACGACGCGAGCTCCATCTACTGGGTCACGCCGACCGGAGACCTCGGATCCGGGCCGTCGTCGCTCGGCATCAACGACCTCGCCTCCGGCTTCGGCTCGGCGCTCTCCCCGCCCTCGAGCTCGGGCGGCGGGGGCGGCTTCTCGGGCGGCGGCGGAGGCGGAGGCGGGGGCGGGGGCGGAGGCGCCTGGTAGGAGCTACGCGCCCCAGCCGGGCGGCGGCTCGTGCCGGCCGTCCTCGACGTGCCAGTACTCGCGGAGCTCCTCGCAGCGCCCGTCGTCCGCGAAGCGGAGGAGAAGCGCTCCCGGAAGCGTGATCCAGTCGCCTTCGTCGCGCATGATCGCCCACCACTCGACCACGACCTTGGTCCTCTCGACGACCGGCTCGCCGAAGCGGAGGTCGAGCTCCTCCTGCGCTCGAGGTCGCCTGCGCCCAGTACTCGCGGACGCCGTGGGAGCCGACGTGAGGCTCGCGGAACGGGCTCGAGCGGTAGACGGCGTCCTCGGTGAAGAGCGCCACCGCGGCCTCCGGATCACCGCCCCACCCAGGCACGGCCGTAGGCGGCGATCCATTCGCCTGCGTTCATGGCTGCCTTCTCCTCCATTCGTAGAGCGCAATCGCGCCGGCGGTCGCCACGTTGAGCGACTCGGCCGAGCCCGATTGCGGAATCGTCGCAGTGGCGCTCGCGCCCGCGAGCACCGCCTCGGGGAGGCCCTCCCGCTCGGCGCCCAGGACGAAGACCGGCCATTCCGGCAGCTCGAGCTCCGTGAGCGGCACGCCGCCGCGGGTGACGAGCGCGACGCGGGAGGAGCCGTCGCCCTCCTCGAAGCGGCCGAGCGGAACCCGGAAGATCGACCCGGCCGACGCCCGCGCGGCCTTGGGCCCCGTCGGGTCGGCGCAACCGGCGGAGAGGAGGACGAACGCGGGCCCGAGCGCGTCCGCCGCGCGCAGCAGCGTCCCCAGGTTTCCGGGATCCGCCACGCGCCAGAGCGCGAGCCCGACCGGTGCCTCCAGCCCCTGCGGCAGGTCCGCGCGCCGAAAGACCGCGACCACCCTGCCCGGGTGCGGCAGCGTCGAGAGGGCCGCCATCACCTCGGGCGAGACCGTCTCGGCGCGTGGCAGCCGCTCGACGAGCGCCGGCCGCTCGGCGTCCACCAGCGCCTCTACCGGTTCGAGGCCGGCGTCCAGCCCCGCCGCGACGAGATCCTCACCCTCGCAGGCGAAGAGCCCGAGCTTCTCCCGCTGGCGCCGGGACTCGAGCTTGCGGACGAGCTTGACCCGCGGGTTGGCCGCGGACGTGATCACCGAAGCTCAGGCTTCGAGTGCGGCCTTCGCCCGCTCGGCGATCTTCGAGAACGCCGCCGGGTCGTGGACCGCGATGTCGGCGAGGGCCTTGCGATCGAGCTCGATCTCAGCCTTGCGGCAGCCGGCCACGAACTGATTGTAGGAGAGTCCCTCCTGGCGCGCGGCCGCGTTGATCCTCACGATCCAGAGCCGCCGGAAGACGCGCTTGCGCTTCTTGCGGTCGCGATAGGCGTGGTTGTCGGCCTTCTGGACGGCCTCCTTGGCCTTCCGATACGAGATCGAGCTCTGGCCGACGTAGCCCTTTGCGCGCTCGAGCACCTTGCGGCGCTTCTTGCGCGCGTGAACGGATCGCTTGACGCGGGGCATCGCTTCCTCCTCCTACCACTAGCGCCCGAGCAGGCGCTTGACCGCTGGGGCATTGCTTGCGTCCACAGGCTGGTCGCTGCGGAAGCCGCGGTGCCGCTTGGCGGACTTCTTCTCGAGATTGTGGCTCTGCATGGCGTGCCGCCGCCGAAGGCGGCCCGAGCCGGTGATCTTGAACCGCTTCTTCGCGGCTGAGTTGGTCTTCTGCTTAGGCACTTTGAGCTGCTCCCACTTCCCGTCCGACGTTTCTGTGCGGCGCGAGCACCATGACCATGTTGCGTCCGTCCTGGATCGGCGGCGACTCGATCATCCCGAGCTCCTTCACGTCCTCCGCTAGTCGCATGAGCAGGTCGCGGCCACGTTCGGGGTGTGTCTGCTCGCGGCCTCGGAACATGATCGTCACCTTCACCTTCGCGCGGTTCCCCAGGAATCTCACGACGTGGCCTTTCTTCGTCTCGTAGTCGTGAACGCCGATCTTGGGGCGGAGCTTGATCTCCTTGACCTGAATCTGGGACTGGTGCTTCCTCGCGGTCTTGGCCTTCTGCTCCTGCTCGTACTTGTACTTGCCGTAGTCCATGATCCGGGCCACCGGTGGGTCGGCGCCGGCGGCGACCTCGACCAGGTCGAGGTCCTTGGAGTACGCGTACTCGAGCGCTTCGGCCGTCGGCTTGATCCCGACCTGCGAGCCGTCCGAGTCGACCAGCCGGACGCGCGGGACGCGGATCGACTCGTTGATCCGGGTCGTGTCCTGCTGCGGCCTGGCCTGCTCGAACCTGCGCCTCGGCCTCACTGAAACGTCACCAAGCTGTGCGACTTCCTCCTCTTAGAACAATGAAAAGCTGCACGCAGGCAGCTCGTCAATTCCCCGATTCGGTTGAACCCCCGATGAGCCCGCGGCTCCGGAGGTGAGGAAACAAACGACGCTCCTGCTTGCAGGCTCAGAGTCTAGCAGCGCTTCTGAGCTCCTCGGCGAGCGCCTCGGCCGAGGTCACGGACTGTTCACCGCCCCGTCGCCGGACCGACACAGAGTCGAGCGACTCGCGGTCGCCCCAGACGACGACGTAGGGCACCTTGGCGAGCTCCGCGTCGCGGATCCGACGGGCCAGCGTCTCCTCTCGCTCGTCGACGTGGACGCGGAAGCCCTCCGCCCGCAGCCGGTCGGCGAGGGATTCGGCCTCCGCGCGGTGCGCGTCCGCGACCGGAAGGATCCGCACCTGCTCGGGCGCGAGGAAGAGCGGGAGCTCGCCGCCCGTGTGCTCCAGGTAGACGCCGACGAAGCGCTCGAGCGATCCGAGGAGCGCGCGGTGGATCATGGCCGGCATGTGCTCGGCGTTGTCGTCGCCCTGGTATGTGAGCCCGAAGCGCTTGGGCATCTGCAGGTCGAGCTGGACGGTGCCGAGCTGCCAGCTGCGGCCGAGCGAGTCCGACATGTGCAGGTCGATCTTGGGGCCGTAGAAGGACCCCTCGCCCTCGCTCTCCACGTAGTCGAGGCCCGTGCCGGCCAGCGCCTTGCGGAGCTCCTCCTCGGCGAAGTCCCACTCCTCGTCCGTCCCGAGCTTGTTGTCGGGGCGAAGGGAGAGCTCGACGCGAATATCGAGCTCGAAGAGGTCGTAGAGGTAGTAGGCGTAGTCGAGGCAGGCGAGCAGCTCGTCCTGGATCTGCTCCGTCGTGCAGAAGATGTGCGCGTCGTCCTGGACGAAGTGCCGAACGCGCAGGAGGCCGTGGAGGACGCCGGAGAGCTCGTCGCGGTGCAGGTTCCCGGCCTCCGCGAGACGAAGCGGCAGCTCGCGGTAGCTGTGCGGGGAGAGCGAGTAGAGGAGGCAGTGGCCGGGACAGTTCATCGGCTTGAGGCCGAAGTCGCGGCCTTCGATCTCGAGGCGAAACATGTGCTCCTGGTACTTGTCCCAGTGCCCCGACGTGCGCCAGAGGTCGGAGTCGTAGAGGAGCGGCGTGCGCACCTCCTCGTAGCCGCGCCTGACGTTCTCGCGGCGGCGCAGGTCCTCCAGCACGTTCCAGATCACCATCCCGCGTGGGTGCCAGAACGGCATACCCGGGGCAAGCTCCGAGAAGTCGAAGAGATCGAGCTCCCTGCCGAGCCGCCGATGGTCGCGCCGCTTCGCCTCCTCGACCCGGTGCAGGTAGTCCTCCAGGTCCTGCGGGTCGAAGAATGCCGTTCCGTAGACGCGCGTGAGCTGCGGCTGATGCTCGTCGCCCCGCCAGTAGGCGCCGGCCAGCGACAGGAGCTTCACGGCCTTGATCGGCTCGGCATTCTGGAGGTGCGGGCCGCGGCAGAGGTCGACGAAGTCGCCCTGCTCGTAGAGGGAGATGTCGCCCTCGGCGGTGTCCACGAGCTCGACCTTGAACGGCTCCCCCTGCTCTTCGAAGTAGCTGCGGGCCTCGTCGCGGCTCGACTCGCGACGCCCGAAGACGCGACCCTCCGCGATCTCGCGCCGGATCTCCTCCTCGAGCCGCTCGAGCGCGTCCTCGGTCACGGGCTCGGCGAACTCGAAGTCGTAGTAGAAGCCGTTCTCGATCGGCGGGCCGATGGCGACCTTCGTGCCGGGATAGAGACGCCGGGCGGCTTCGGCGAGGAGATGCGCCGCCGAATGGCGGAGCACGTACAAGGCGTCGGGGTCCTCCCGGTCCCGCGTCGTCAGGATCTGGATGCGCTCGCCATCGGCGAGCGGCAGCCGCAGGTCGCGGACGCTGCCGTTCGCGCGGACGAGCACCGCCTGCTCGGCGAGCTTGGGCCCGATCGCCCGCGCGGCGTCCAGGCCGCTGGCGCCGTCGGGGAGCTCCAGCTCCGTGTCGTCGGGAAGGATGACCCGCATGGAGACAGAGAATACGGCTACGCCGTGAGCGCCCGCGAGATCGCTTCGCGGCCGTCCGCGAGCACCGGTTCGCCGTGCGCGACGAGGACGAGCTCGACCGGGAGGTCGAGGAGCGGGCGCAGGGCCTCGCGTAGGCCCGCCTGCCGCATTCCGCTCGGAAGGTAGCGGAGCCAGGAGTCCGGGCAGAGGCGTAGGCCGCCGGCGTCGTCGCCGAGCAGGCGGTCGCCCGGGATCAGCGCTTGCGGGCCGGGCAGCCAGACCATCGTCTCCCCCGCGCCGCGGATCGCGACCGTCTCGACGCCTGCCGGCAGCGACGTCCGCGCTCGCGAGGTGGCGGCGCCGTAGCGCTCGACGAGCGCATCGCGACTGCGCCGGTGCCACTTCAGCGTCGTGAGGATGTGGACCGGGCGCCCGTGCCGGCGGATGAGCCCGTCCAGCTCCGTCAGGAGCCCGGCGCGGTCGACGGGCACAAGCGGGTCGACGAGGACGAGCGCGTCCGGCGCGGCGTAGGCGACCGACCCGACTTCCGGTCCCCACTCGTCCGGGCTTCCGGGGGTCGGGCTCGGCTCGGCGTCCGGATGGAGCGCCGTCCACCGAAAGAGCGCGGGCCGGAGCTCGTCGAGGCCGCTCACTCGCCTTCGACCGCGGAGCGCAGGTGCGCCGGCGCCTTCAGCCAGTAGCTCTCCCGGAGCCACTCGAGCGCGGCCTCGAGGGACTCGTCGTCTGCCACCTCCGCCGTCACCCAGCCGTAGCGGCCGACGTACGCCGCGGTGCGGACGTACGGGAGCAGATGCGCGATCTCACGCTCCTCGGGCGTGAGCTTGACCGTCAGGCGGACGCACTCGTCCGCGACGGCCATCGACGCGAACATCCGGTTCTCGCCGACCTTGAAGACCGGATGGCCCCAGGGTTCGTCCTCGTAGGTCTCCGGCAGGGAGAGCGCCAGCTCGCGCAGGCGGTCGGCCAGGTCCTCGAGGTCGGGCACGGACCCAGCCTATCCCTTGAGGAATTTGTGAGGATTCTGCAAATTTTCTCAGCTATCGGCACTCTCCGCTGCGGAGGGGCGTACCCTCTTGCCGCGGGCCGGAGGCCCTGGAGCTGGCCGCAGGCTCCCGGATCTCTCCCCCGGCTCGTAAGCCCACGGACGCCGAGGCGGAGCCCCGCCCAACGGGCTCCGCCTCGCGTACCGCTTCCATTTCCTGCGGCGCCACTCCCACGAGGCGCAGTCGCTTGGAGGGAGAGGCCCGCGCCCTGGACGGGCGCGGGCCTTGTGCGGAAACGACTGCGGCTTAGCGACCGGAGGGCGCCGGCGCCGCGGCGGACTTCGGAGCGGCCTCGGTCTCGTGCGAGACCTGCGGCAGCCACTCGAGCCAGCTCGGCAGGTACCAGTTCCAGTCGCCGAGCAGCTTCATGGCCGAGGGCAGGAGCACCGCGCGGACGATCGTCGCGTCGATCAGGATCGCCGCGGCGAGCCCGACGCCTGCCTGCTTCATGTCGATGGTCGACAGGGTGGCGAAGATCGAGAAGACCGCCACCATCACGATCGCGGCTGCTGTGACCACGCCGGCGGTCGTCTTGATCCCGTGGGCGATGGCCGCGTCGGTGTCGAGCCCGCGGTCGTACGCCTCGCGGATCCGGCTGAGGATGAACACGTGGTAGTCCATCGAAAGGCCGAAGAGGATCACGAACATGAACAGCGGGAGCCATGCCGTGATCGCGCCCGTCGAGTCGAAGCCGAGCAGCGACTCGCCCCAGCCCCACTGGAAGACGATCACGAGCAGCCCGTAGGCGGCCGCCACGGAGAGCAGGTTGAGGACGACTGCCTTCGCCGCGATGACGATCGAGCGGAAGGCGACGAGCAGGAGCCCGAACGCGAAGAGCAGGACGAAGGCGAACACGATCGGCGCCCGGTCCTTCGTCAGCTGGCTGAAATCGTACGAGGAGGCGGCCTCGCCGGCGACGGCGACGTCGACGCCGTCGACCGCGCCGATGGTGGCGGGGATCACGTCCTCGCGCAGCGTGAGGAGCGCCTCGGTGGAGGCGTCGTCCGTGCCCGTGCCGGCGAGCGGGACCGAGACGATGGCAACTGTCTCGTCGTCGTTCACCTGCACCTGGATCGGATCCTCCATCTGGCCGGTGGCGAGCGCCTGCTCGCGGAAGTCGGCCAGCGCCGCCTCGAACTGAGGCGAGGTGACGTCGTTGGCCTCCACTGCGACCACGGCCGGCAGCGGGCCGCCGGGGAAGGCCGCCTGGATCCGGTCGTAGGTCTGCATGATCGGGATGTCGCGCGGGAGGCTCGAGATCCCGGGGAAGGCCGTGTGCAGCCCGAGCGCCGGAAGCGCCAGGAGGACGAGCACGCCGGCGGAGGCGACCGCCGAGACGAGCGGACGGCGCAGGACGCGATCGAGGATCCAGCCCCACGCGCGCGAGTCGCCGTCCTTCCGACTGAGCCGGTGGACGAAGGGGATCTTGCCCTTCTCGACGCGGTCGCCGAGCCAGGAAAGGAGCGCAGGGAGCACGGTCAGCGACCCTGCGACGGCGATAGCGACGACCATGATCGTCCCGATCGCGATCGAGGTCCAGATCGCCGTGCCGCCGAAGAAGAGCCCGGCGAGCGCGATGATCACGGTCAAGCCGGAGATCAGGACCGCCCGGCCCGACGTGGCCGCGGCAGCCTCGAGCGCGGCCGCGGGGCCCTTGCCCGCCGCCCGCTCCTCACGCTCGCGCTTGAGGTAGAAGAGCGAGTAATCGACGCCGACCGCCAGGCCGATCAGGAGGATGATGGAGGCGGAGGCCTCGTCCATCGGGACGAGCTGGCTGGGGATCGCCAGTAGGCCGAGGGCGGCGGCGACGGACGAGAGGCCGAGCAGCAGCGGGATGCCGGCGGCGACGGCTGCGCCGAAGACGAGCAGGAGGATGCCGAGTGTCAGCGGCACCGCGGTGAACTCGGCCCGCTGGAAGTCGTCGGCGATCGTCTCGTCGACCGACTTCTCGCCGCTCGCCGAGCCGAAGCCCGCAACAGTGAAGCCAGGGTGCGCAGCCTCCGCCTCGGCGACGGATTCGAGAATCGGGTCGATCCGATCGACCGCGCCGACCCCCGTGTCGGAGAGCTCGTACTGGACGAGGACCGCACTGCCGTCCGGCGAGACGAGGGTGGGATCGTCGAGCGGCGAGCGAATGGCGGAGACGCCGTCGGCCGCAGAGAGGCGCGCGACGACGTCGTCGACGACGGCCTGGAACGCCGGGCTCGATGCTGACAGCGACTCGCTCTCGACGAACACGGCCTCGTCGACCTGGTCGGCGAAGCCGCCGCGGTCGACGATCTGCAGCGCGCGACCCGACTCACCAGCCTCGGCGTCGGCCGGGTCGAGCGACTTCGTCCCGATCACGCTGCCGAGCGCGATCGCGACGAAGACGAACGCCAGCCACCCGAAGATCGCGGTCTTGCGGTGGGTCGCGCTCCAGCGGCCCATGCGGGCCGCGAGGTTCTGGGACTTGGCGAGAGGGGTCATGGCGTCTCCTTGGGCTTCTGAGGTTGCGTTGCCCCAGGCTCGCAGCCCAGGCCCCAAGCCGGAATGAGGCCACCCCTCCTCTTGGGGTAGGGGTAGCGCGAATCTGACTTAGGCGGCTAGCGCTAGGTCGTCGAGCGCCGCGACGACGGGCTCGGCGGGCTCGAGCTCGGGCTCTTCACCCCGGATGGCGCTCAGGAAGGGCAGCGAGAGAAGGATGGGGGCTCCGATGGCGACCCACATAGCGCCGTAGCCGTTCGTCGACGGGAAGACCGGCGCGAGCACGTCGATCGCGACGCCGACGACGATCGGCCCGAGGACGGCGCCGAGGGCGCGGGAGAAGCCGAAGAGCCCCGAGAGTGCGCCTTCGGCCCCGACCGGGGTCATCCCGGCGAGGATGCCGTAGGGGAGCGTCATCACGACTGCCCCCGCCAGGGCGATGAGCGGCAAGCCGATGAGGAAGGAGTCCAGCGACGCGAGGCCGGCGCCGACGAGCAGGCCGACCCCGTAGACCCAGATCGAGACCCGCATGAGCCGGTGGATGCCGACGGCGTCCGCCAGGCGGCCGGCGCCGAAGGCGGCGATCACGTAGGCCCCGGCGACGACGCCGATCACGGCCGACGCGGTTCCCACGGACTCGCCCAGCCCCTTGACGACGAAGAGCACGATGAAGGTCTTGAGGCCCATGAACGAGAGCTCCCAGAGGGCGTTCGCGGCCACGAACGCTCGTACGTCGGGGCGCTCGCGCACGAGCCGGAGGACGCCCGGGCTCGGCAGGGCAGCCGTTGCCGCGGCCGGCGTCTGTCGCTCCTTGCCGCCCACCTCGCGCACCAGCACGACCGTGGCGAGCACCGCCGCGGCTGCGCCCAGGAGGAACGGGAGCGGTGTCCAGACGGAGAGCAGGAGCCCGCCGGCGACGAGCGCGACCCCGAGGCCGAGGCCCCGCATGACGCCCTGCCAGCCCTGTGCGCGGCCCTGGTGGGACGCGGGCACGAGCTCGGCGAAGAGCGCCTGGTAGGGCGGGTAGTAGATGTGATAGCCGATGAAGAAGAGGGAGACGAGCGCAACCGCCTCGGCGAACCCATGCGCGAAGGGGAGGATGACGAGCGGGGCGACCAGCAGCGGCACGCCGATGAGCGCGTAGGGGATGCGCTTCCCGAGGCGGCTGCGCGTCCGATCGGAGAGCGAGCCGATCACAAGCGGCAGGAAGAGCGCGAACGCGCCCTCGGCGCCGACCGCGATGCCGATTGCCCCCGCCGACGAGGTCGCCTCGCCCAGGAGGAGCGGCGCGTACGTCGTCAGGACGCTGATCCCGAGCGCGAGCGCAAAGGTGGGCAGCGCCAGCGCGCCCAGCGAGAGGCCGATGCGAGGCGCCGGCCGCACCGGCTAGCTCGCGAAGGCCCAGCGCGCGCCGCGGACGGTCCAGCCACCCACAGCGAGGAGCAGGATCCCGAGGATGACCGCGCCGATGAACAGTGTCCGCCTCATGCCGTCACTCTCCCTCCTTGAACACAGGACGGACATGGGGGCAGCCTGCTTCCTTCGGTACGGAAAACCGCACCGCGCGCAGGGCTATTGGCGCAAGTAGGTGAGCACCGCGAGGACCCGCCGGTGGTCCTCCGGCGCGTGCGGGAGCCTGAGCTTCCCGAAGATGCTCGTCACGTGCTTCTCAACCGCACGCTCCGTGACGACCAGCTGGTCGGCGATGCCCTGGTTGGAGCGGCCCTGGGCCATGTGCTCCAGGACCTCGCGCTCGCGCGGCGTCAGCTGGTCGATCGGGTCGTCGCGGCGGCGTCGGCCCACGAGCTGCGAGACGATGGCAGGGTCGAGGGCCGAGCCGCCCTCCCCCACGCGGCGCACGGCCGCGGCGAACTCGCCCACGTCGGAGACGCGGTCCTTGAGCAGGTAGCCGACGCCCTCGGCGCTCTGGGACAGGAGCTCCATGGCGTAGGTGGGCTCGACGTACTGGGAGAGGACGAGCACGCCCACCTCCGGGTACGTCCCGCGAATCTCCTGAGCGGCCCTCAAGCCCTCGTCGGTGTGGGTCGGGGGCATCCGGATGTCGACGATGACGACGTTCGGCGAGTAGCTCCGCACCTTGAGCATGAGATCGTCCGCGGTGCCCGTCTGCGCGACGATGTCGAAGCCCTGGTCCTCGAGCAGGCGCGCGACTCCCTCGCGAAGGAGGACGGAGTCCTCGGCGAGGACTACCCGCACGGGATCTCCACCCGGATCCGCGTCCCCTGGCCCGGCGGGCTCTCGACCGCCAGGCGCCCGTCGAGTGCCTCGACGCGGTCGACGAGGCCTCGGAGGCCCGAGCCCTTGCTGGGATCCGCGCCTCCGACCCCGTCGTCGGCGATCTCGACCACCGCGTGTCCGTTCACGGATGCGATGCTAACCGCGACCGAGGATGCCTCGGCGTACTTGGCCACGTTCGCGAGCGCCTCCGAGACGACGTAGTACGCGGCCGCCTCCACGGGCTCGGGCAGCCGGTCGTCGAGGAGCTCGAGCTCGACCGGAAGCGGAGTGCGGGAGACGAGCGCCTCGAGCGCCGCGCCAAGGCCGCGATCGGAGAGGACCGCGGGATGGATTCCGCGCGCGAGCTCCCGCAGCTCCTCCAGGGCGCGGCCCAGCTCTTCGGAGGCCTGGCCGAGGAGGAGCGCGGCGTGCTCCGGCTCGCTCGCCACCCGGGCGTGCGCAAGCCGGAGCATGAGCGAGAGGGAGACGAGCCGCTGCTGCGCGCCGTCGTGCAGGTTTCGCTCGAGCCGCCGCCGCTCGACGTCGCTGGCCTCCACCAGGCGGGCGCGGGAGCGCCGCAGCTCGATCTCCTGATGCGTCCGTTCGGTGATGTCCACGCCGCAGATGAGGAGCCGCGGCTGACCCTGATCGTCGTGGAGCGGCGTCGTCGACCACGCCACCTTGCGACGCTCGCCCGCGGCCGTGATCCAGGTGCTCTCGTACTCGCCCCGACCGCCCTCGGCCGCGACCTCGTCGAGCGCGCGGCGCGCCACCTCCCGCTCCTCCGGAGCGATGAAGAGGTCCCAGAACGCGTTCCCGCTCGTGAGGTCGTCTTCCCGGCGGCCGGAGAGCCGCTCCAGCGACGTGTTGACGCGCAGGACATTGCCGGCCGGCGTGACGAGGCAGAGCAGGCTCGGCGTCGAGTCGACGACTGTGCGGATGAAGTCGCGCTCGTGCTCGAGGTCGCGGTGGCGCTGCTGGAGCGCCTCGTGGAGACGCTCGAGCTCCGCCTGGGCGCGGTTTCGCTCGGTGAACTCCCGGCCGATCAGGACGGCCGCTTCTCCCGCTTTGACGATCCTGGCCTCGAAGTCCCGCGACACGCCGTCGAGCTCGAGCGTGTACTCGCCGGTCACGAGCTCGCCGGTGTCGATCGCGCGCCGGATCCCTCCGACGAGCTGGTCGGCGACGTCACGGGGCAGGATGTCGTGCGCCTTCGAGCCGATGAGCTGGTCCGGCGGCACCGCCAGGTCTTCGGGCCTGCCCTTGTACTCCAGGTAGACCCCGTCTCGATCCATGCGGAAGATGAGGTCGGGAAAGGCGTCGACCAGCGCCTGAATACGAGCCTGAGCCTCCGCGAGGGCGGCCAGGCGCTGCTCGTTCTCGAGCGCCATCGCGGCCGCCGCGGCCACCGCCTCGACGAGGAGCGGGTCCTCCTCGAGCGAGCGGTGATGGATCAACGCAGCCACCGGTTGCCCGTTGCGCTCGACCATGGTGGCGAGGTCCTCCCCGCGCCCCTTCGGCAGGCCGATCGGAGTGCCGTCGATGTCCGCGTAGGACTGCGTCTCGGGGATCCAGTAGGCAAGCCGCAGCGTCGGGTCGCCGAGCGCGCGTGCGAGCGCCTCCCGCAGCTCGCCGGGGGCGTGCGCATGCCCGAGCTCGAGAAGCAGCTGCCCCACTCCCTCGCGCGCCAGGCGGCCGCTCAGAAGACCGGCGATGAACGCCAGCGGGACGCACGCGAATGCCACGGTGACGATCCAGAAGATGACGCTCGCCGACCGCTCCGAGAACGACCCCACGAACAGTCCGATCGCGAGGAAGGAGATCGTTGCCCCCGCGGCGAGGTAGACGGGCAGGAGGACGCGGCGGAGCGGCGCCGAAGCGGCGCTCCAGCGCCGTCGAAAGACGTGGAGCGACGCGAGCAGCGCCGGGATTCCCACGGCGATCAGAACGCCGTCGATCGCCGCCACGGCCGACGGCGAGTCGACGATCAGAAACGCGTTCGGCGGGCATTCGGGGCACTCCTGTGAGAGGTCGTCGAAGAGCGACGTGAGCAGGGCGCCGACCGTCAGCGCGAGATAGGCGATCGCGACGATCGCGAAGACGAGCCGCGTCTCGAGGTAGCCGCGCGGGAAGACGAGGAGCGCGTGGATGAAGACGGCGATGAAGACGCCGCCGAAGACGTAGCCGAGCGTGAAGGGGACCGAGGCGTTCGACTGCTCGAGCGCGCCGATGAAGACCGTGAGGCCGACGGCGACGAGCAGCGGCCCGAAGCGGTTGTCCGGCCGCCTCCCCCACGCGAAGAGCCCGCCAAGGATGAAAGACCAGGCCGCCAGGACATAGGCCACAGCGACGAAGACCGGCTCCTCCTCGTGATCGCTGTTGAGGACGAGCAGAAGAGCGCCCGCGGTCAGCAGGAGCCCGAGGCCGATCACCCCGGCGGCCGTGAGCCGTCGCATGGAGCTATCGAAGCACAGCCCGGAGTGCAGCGCCCGTCAACTCGCCCTTGGGGACGAACGCGGCGGCGCCGCAGCGGGCGACGATCGGGCCGAAATCCGACTCGTCGTGGCTGGAGGTGAGGACGACCTTGGGGGGGACGCCGTTCTCGCGGCAGAGCTCGTCGGAGACCGTGAAGCCGTCCATGTCGGGCAGCTGGACGTCGAGGAGGACGAGATCGGGCTGCAGGCGCTTGACAGCCTCGAGGGCGGACTGGCCGTCCGCGGCTTCCCCGACGACCTCGAACCCGTCGGCGAGGAGCAGTGTCCTGACGGTCGCACGAAAGCTCGGGTGGTCGTCGACGATCAGGATCCTGTAGGCCATCGTTGCATCAATGGTGGCAAAGCGGTAAATCGCCGGGAATACGGCTAGCCACACCATGAAGGGGTGGCCGGCATGTGAACCGGGCAAGCCCCACAGACAAGCCGAAACCCGCTCTAACAGGCGGGTTTCGCGCTTCTCAGGCCCCTCCTCGACGTACCGCCTGGAACCGCTAAGAACCGCCTGAGAATGGCGCCCACTGGCGCACAACTGGCGCGCGCCTTGCCTGGGCGTGTCCAGCTTCGGGGCTTCTACGCTGCGACGCCTTCGAGGGCGGCGGCGAGCTCCTCACCAGTCAGCCCGTGTCCCGGGTGTCCGTTGTCGTCGAAGGGGACGACTGCGACCGCTCCAGCGGCCTCCGGCTCGTCTCGCAGGATCAGCTGGACGGCCAGCCGAGCGAGATGGGTTGCCGGATGGTGACGGGGCTAGTCGAAGCTGAGGCTGTTCAGGATCGTAAGGAGTTCCGTCTTCGTTTCTTCGGAAGCGGCCTCCCCGAGCGCAACCATTAGATAGAAGGCTCGTCCCTTATCACTGAACGGGAGCCATTCATCGAGGCGCCCTTCGGAGAGAACGCAGAAGCGATTCGTTCCGGTATCGGTGGGAAGCTCGAAGCGCGAGGGGCGCGCCGGATAGCCGGTAGCCGGATAGGGCGGCGCGCGCTCCAGTACGGAGACGAAGGCGTCGTCGGGGCCAAGGTCTTCCAGCGCGTTGACGGGGAAGTTTGCGCAGCCGTCTCCCCCCTGGCGTAGCGGGTAGGTTCCAAGCGAGAGGATCTCTTTCGGGTCACCGAGACGCGGGGTCAACCGATCCGAGGCGCGGTACCAGTCGTCCGGATACCTGACCTCGAGACTACGTTCCTTGTCCTCGTAGGTGGTCCAGCGTTCAGGCTTCGAGTCGGAGGTGCTGGTCGGCGGTTGCTCGTCCGCCGCATCCGGAGCCGGTGACTGCCCTGCGCAACTCGACAGCACCAGAACAGCCCCGGCAGCAAGCAGAAGAATCGCGCGCCCCACAATCCGAGGTATACGAGATTGAGGCGGGATGAGGTCCGGGCGTGCGGACGGGCTGAGGAAGGGAGCGGGAGCGACCGATTCCCGAACGACGCCCAACAGGTTTTGCTTCGAGGCGTCGCCGAAAGCCTGAGCTCAGTCTTCTCCCGAGCGTTGGAAAACGGGTCAAGGCGCGAGCTCCCTCCCGGCGAGCAGTTCATCGAGATTGTCGATGTGGAGGACGAGGAGGGAGACGGTGAGGATGAGCCGGGCCTGGGTGATCGGGAGCGGGACGGAAGGGGGTGATGATAGATGCCTGACGTTTTGATCGTGAACACCAGCGCTGCCACCGTCCAGACCGTCCCTCCCGGGGACGATCAAGAAGGTCATGCTGACCGACAGTCAGATCAGCGCCGTCGCGCAGACGGCGAAGTGCGCTGTGTTCCCGGCGACAACGAAGGGCCAGGCGCGATGCGAGCTCGGCTCGGCCCTGCGCAACTGGCGCGTGTCGAACGATAAGACGCTCAACCGGATGGAGTAGCCGGGAGGGAACGTGAAGGCGAGCAGAAGGTTGCGGGATGGTGGCGGGGGCTAAGCGGCGCCGTTGAGACGATCCCAGTCTTCGCGGAGCTAGAATAAGGTCGTGATCCTCCTGTATCCCGTCCTCTTGCTCGGAGCGGCGGCGGTGGTTATTCGCAGAGGGGGTCGGCGCGAGGGCCGAGGATGGTGGTGGTTCGTGGCTTGGGCACTTGTCGGAGCGCTGTTCACCTTCAGCCTCCTCGCGGGCCTCAGCATCGGGCTCTTCTTTTTGCCGCTGGTTGTGCTGGCTTTGTTTGCCGTGGCCTGGAAATCGCCGCATTTTCGTGAGGCATCGGGCCTCATCTTGGGTAGCGCGGCCCTTGTCACCGCACTACTCGTGCTGGTCTAAACAGGCCCCGAAAGGGTTGCGGATCGTGGCGGGCGTTTGGTGACGGAACCTTCTGCGGCGACTGATCGTCAGACGGGGAGATGATGAAGGCCACCGTCCTGCTCACGGGCATCGCCTCGGCCCTGGCGCTTTTGGCCGCCTGCACCCCCGCCCAGCAATGGGGCGTCGAGGACGAGAAGGGTGCGGATGCACAGGGTTCTCTCCCCGCACGTGAGGGGTATCGCGCTCAGCTTCACCGAACGCCTTGGGCGTTGGATGGCATCTCGAAGGACGGCTCGGTTGTCTGGATCAGAACTGCCGTGAGCGGCTGCAACCAGTTCCATCACGTCCGCATCAGGCAAGTGCCAGGCGGCTTGCGGCTCGTCGCCTTCGACGTGGTCTATACCCCGATCAACAACAAGAGATACGGGTGCCTGCTGTATCTCTTCCGGCCTCGGCATCGCGTCGAGCTTCCGCGTCCTCTTGGTGGCGACGAGATCCTTGGTGAGTGCGTGCCGCGCGATCTACGAGAAATGTGCGCCTTGCTGCACGCTGTAGTGGGTCTGCGGAAAGGCGAACCGGAGCGAGATCCCTGGCTGGGGTAGGGAGCGGGTGGACGAGCGAAAGGGTTGCGATGGTGGCGGGCCTAGGGACTTCCCTCAGTTCCCTCGTCGTATGGCTGACGATGCGACGTGAAGTGGCCAGTTGGTTTGGGCTGCTCGCTCTCGCTTCTGGGTGCAGCGGGAGCGAGGCGTCTTCGGATAGGGAGGCAGCGAGCGAGCGGAAGCCCGACCGTCTAGGCGAGCTACACCGTCCGCTCCACTTCCCCACAGTGGCCCCAGGGGCAGCCTGCCCCCGCACGCCGGGCGGCCGTCCCTCGCCCGACGTTGCGATAGCCCTAGGATCAGGGCCTGCGTATCCGGTCTTAGGCTTCGAAGGCAATCACGTTCCCCCCTCTCCGAAGGCACTCGTTCCGCTCTACGCGGACGAGCGAAAAGGCACCGCCTACTGGCACAAGACGCTATGGGCGGTTGATCCGTCGTACGACGGCCCGGTTCTCATCCGGGGAGTCGGGATCGACCCGCCACGGGCGATTCGGTTCGCATTTGACGAGCGCCACCTACGCGAGCTTGAGTTCCCGGCACAAGACTCGGACTCCTGGCGCTACGGCCCATCCTTCACGGTTATCCCCGGTTCCGGCTGCTACGCCTTCCAGGTCGATGGAATTACCTTCAGCAAGGTGATCGTGTTCGAAGCGAAGCAGTCGGCGTAGTGGCGCGAGCGGGAAAGCTTGCGGACAGGCTGAGGAAGGGAGCGGGAGAAATCGGGAAGGGGGCCGGGCGGATTCGCGAACGCCACGGACGCTGAACCCTCCTGCCCGGCCCGAGTCCGACTCTAGAACGCGGTCGACGGCCGCGCTAGAGGCCGTTCGGGCCGTGTCCGAACCGCCGGCCCTTGGGGCCATCCTGGGGCCAGCGCTTGGAAAATCCCTGCAGGCAACCAAGCGGTCGCCGGCTCGGGCACCTGAGCGCGATCCGTTTATCCAAGCGGGTTCCAACTCGAAGCGACAGAGAACGACACGAGGCGGATTCTCGATGGTAAGGAGGGGTCGACGGTTCGAGTGGGTCCCTCCCCCTCCGCTCAACCAGGACCTCTCAGGGACCGGCGGGCGTACCTCCCGGCAGGTGCTTTCAAGCGCGGCACGCGCCATAGTGGTTCTCGTGCTCGCCGCCGCTGCTGCGGGTTGCCTCGGCGACGGCGGAGGAGGCAACGGGTCCGGAGAGAGTCGCCGTTCGTCGGTGGCCGACGGCTTCGAGGAGCTCGAGCGCCGGCCGCTCGAGCTCCCCGACGTCGATCTGCACGGGCGCAGCATTCAGGAGCACGGAGTCGCAGGGCGATGCGTGGAAGATGGTGGGATCCCCGTAAACGCGGTAGTCCTCCCTCATATCCCCGGAGTGGCAGCATTGGGGCCCGTCGGACCTCCAGAGCGGGACGGCCCGGTCTACGCGGCTCTGCCCGAGGGCGCGCCGCGCATCGTCTTCCTGTCCTTGGTCCCAACACTGCGAGACTCGCGCTGGCGGGTCGTCAGGACGCTCTGGATCAGCCGGCCGACCTACGACGGGCCGGTCCTCGTTCGCGCTGGCCGACTGGATCGGCCCGGCACTCTGGGCCTCGGCGACGAGCTACCGCCTCGCGCAAGCCTGCGGCTGCCGGCAGGGGCCTGGCCGGGCGCAGGCGTGGGCGCCCGCGAAGGGGGATCCGCTCGACAGGCCGGCTGGCGCGTGACGACCGTCCCGACCCTCATTCGGGAGCCCGGCTGCTACGCCTTCCAGGTCGACGGCCTCGGATTCAGCTACGTGCTCGCGTTCGGGGCGCAGTTCCGTTGACCTCCGGGACCCCTGGGCGTGTTTGCGGGTAGTCCGGGTGTGAGCCGCCTCGGCCTTCATCCTCGATGTTCTCCGGGACACGCCTGGCAGAGTACGACCAAGGCGAGGAGCCTCTGTAGCCAGCGATGGTGGCGCTCGTCGTCTCCCACCTCCGCACTGAGGAAGAGTCCCCCGATGAGAACCGCCTCGGGGACGCAGAGGGCGAGCCACACCCAGCCGGGCAACCCGATGAGCTCCCAGCCGGCGAGCAAACTCGTCACCGCCAGCACGATGAGCGAGTGCCATGGTGACGACGACGAACAGGATCGCCTCGCCTCGCGCCTCGCGGCGCGCTTCAAGGGAGCGGGTCGGTTGACATCGAGACAGGAACTTCGGCGGATGGAGCTGCTGCCCTGCCGGAGTCCGACGGCGGCTGCGGCTGCCCCGCGCTGCAAACCGCGTGCTAACCAACGGGTGATACAGGCCAGTAGACCGGGGCGCAGGGCGCAAGGTGACCCTAGGACTACCCTGCCCAGCCCGGGCGAGAGTCAGCCTACGGCGCGCTGCGGTGCCGGTGCCTAGATGGCCGCTTTGGACGGTGGCCGCGCGGACTTCTCCTCGAGCGGAGCTCCGGACCCATTGCACACGGCCACGGGCGAGGCCGTCGACGGTGCCGACCCGTTCGTTACCGTCCCAAAGGTCGAGCACGCTCGTCCCACTCATGTGAGGCTGGAGGCCAGCGCGCCGATCCCGTATGCGACGCTGGCGGCGAGCGATCCGACGAGCAGCATCTCGAGCCCGCTTCGCATGAAACGGGCGTCGGTGACCAGCGCGCGCGTCGCGCCGACGATGAAGAGCGAGGCGAACGTGAGGATGATCGCCACCGGGTAACGCGCGGCGTCGGGCATGGGGATCAGATAGGCGGCGAGCGGCACCACTCCCGCGGACATGAACCCGACGAGCGTCGCCAGTCCGTGGCGCGCGGCCTCGCGCCTCCCAGGGTCCCGGGCGGCCTCCACGTTCGACCGGCGAGAGAGGTAGTTGCTGGCTCCCATCGCTATCCCGTCGGCGAGGAGATTCGCGAAGCCGAGGATGAGAATGACGCGGTCTGAGAGGGATGCACCGACGACCGCCGAGATGACGGCAAAGGTCGTGGTGATGCCATCGTTGGCGCCGAAGACGAGGTCGGGAAGGTAGCGGCGGAAGAGAGAGCGCGCACCGGCGATGCCTCTGGCAGACGTAGATTCGATCACTCGTCCACTAGCTCCGTCGCTGATTCCGGTGCTCCGCGCCCGAGTGCCAGGAGCGGGGAGGTCGCGGCTAGGCGAGTTCCCCCTTCTCCACGTCCGTAGCACTGGACCGGCGCAGAGCGCCGCCGAGCGCAAGCACCAAGAACCCGATCCCGCTCAGGATCAGCGCGATGCCGACGACGATGCCGAAGAGCGCCAGCTGCTCGGCCATATACGAGAGGTTGAGCGCCGTCGAAAGCGAGGTCTCGGTCACCCAAGTGTTCCGGGCGGTGTTCGGGACCGGGTTGCCCTCTTCGTCGGTCAGCGCCGCGGCCTCGTCGCTCGTGCCGGCGGGGTTCTCCGGGTCGTCGGCGGCGAGGAAGCGGCCCATCTGTGCGTACGTCAGGCCGCCCGAGGACTCGAGGGCGTGGATGCGCATGTACTGCGAGAAGCAGCGTGCGTCATCGCCGGTCTCGATCGGCTGGTCGGCCACGTCGCACGACGGGGCGGTGACGCCGGTCAGACCGGCTTCGTCGATCCCTGCCTGGATCGCGGACGGGCTCATGTCGGGGGAGCCGACGATCTGCTCGCGCTGGAGCTCGTCCTTCACGGTGCTTCGCGCGTCGAGGCTCAGCCAGAGCGCGCCGATGCCGAAGGCGATCAGCACGACTCCTGCGAGAAGACCCCCGTACTCGAAGACCTTGCGCTTTGTCATCTTGCCTTCTCCTTCCGTTTCGATCGGGCTGAGCTTCGCTGAACCAAGGTCTGCGCGATCTCGGGCGGCGACGACTCTCGCTGCGGCCGACCGTCATCCGGCGTCGGGCTTCCCGCACTACCGACTCGGCTCGTCGCGCAAAAGGATGCTACGAGACCAAGGCCGCTGGGTTCTGGTGTTCCTGGATGTAGGCGATGCTCGCGGTGAAGACCGTTGCTCGCACGTCTTCCATCCCTTTGTCGACGCGCTTGAACTGGTCGGAGGGGTTCTCGCCGTGGACGCGGGAGGTTACTGGTAGAAGTCCTCCTCCACGACGATTGAATCCCCGCTGACGAACTGGATGAGGGTGGGCATCGCGGGCCCGCCTTCCGTCGGATGGGCGTGGGCGGCGCGAGTGTACTGCCGCTAAGGGCTTGTAAAGAACCGGTTACCAGCGGGGGGCGTGGGCAGGGTAGTCCTAGGGCATCCTTGCGGCCCGCGCCTCGGCTCCTTTAGCGTCGTCCAGCTTTGGCGCAAAAGAAGGAGCCCGCCAAAAGGCAGGCTCCTTCCCTTCGCGTACGTGGGGCCATCCGCCATGCGGCAGGCGGGCAACCCTGGAGGAGGACAGACCTCCCCCTTACGGAGGATTCGCAGCGCGGCTTCTAGCGGTTCGGTCGTGAGGGAGCCGCCCACCGAAGTCCGTGTTGGCCCGAGACCACACCGGGACCACATCGCGAAGCCACTCAAGGGGCATCGCGAGTGTCGATACGGTTGGTGGCCGGGGCAGACTCAACGCCCGAGTCGGGTGCCGCGTGTGAGCCGCAAGCGCATGCGTGTCCAGCCCCGGCCGTCTTCTTGCGGAATGGGGCGGGCCCCCCTGCCGCAGCGAGGGCCCGCCAATCACGTCGTAGCGCGTGAATACGCGGTCGTCGCCAATCGAACGACCGGGTTGTACCCGGCCTAACGGGCAGACCCAGACCCGCCCTAATCGCCGTCTTCGAGGAGGACGTGCGCGTAGGTGAGCGTGAGCGATTTGCGCGCGTGCTCGTGAAGGCAGCTAGGCCGGAGCCGCCCCGCCGCGGGCCCATCCGGGCCTCGTTCGAACCCCGGCCCCGCGCCGCACCACCGCTGCCGACGAGCGGACAACCAGGCCGCCGAGTGCGAGCACCAAGACGGCGAAGACGATCAGGCCGATGTAGAAACGCTTCCTCATCGCAGTCCTCAAGCCTTCGCAGCGAGAGGCTCGGGGGTTGGGACGTAGGTCGGTCGGTAGCCGAAGAGCCGGCCCAGCGGTGCGCCGAGCGCGAGGCCGATCCGCTGGACGAAGGCCGGTGGGAACGGAAGCCGCACGACATCGAAGTGGGCGCGAGCGATCACCGCCAGGCACAGCGGGTTGGGCATTCCCCTCTTGTTCGTCCTGCCGTCGGCCGCGAGCGCGAACATCGTCTCGAGGAGCTGCTCGAACTGGAGCGCCGGCCGCACCTCGCAGCGGAAGCGAACTTCCTCGTCTCCCGAGTTCCAGAAGCGGTGGGGCGTGCCGGCCGGAACAGTCAACGTTTCACCGCGGCTGGCGACGATCTCCTCGCCGCCCACCCTGAGCCCGAGCGTGCCCGCGACGATCTCGAAGCGCTCTTCCTGCATCGGATGGACGCGGGCCGCGGCAACGAAGCCGTTCGGCCCGACGATCGTCTCGAACACGACCGCCTCGCCATCCGACTCCCGCGACGTCTGGTGGAAGACGATTCGCTCTCCGGTGACCGGGTTATCGATCGTGTCGCCTGCAGGAATCATGTCCTTCTCCTTTGCTGTCGGCCGCTGCGTGGCGGCTGGTTCCAGAGAGAGGGACGCTAAGCGGAAGTGGGCTGGAAATCGTCGACCCCAGGCGGGATCTTCCCTCGGTCCCCGGGGGGATTTCCGCGCGCTCGAGCCCGTCCGCGCGGAGGAGGGCTAGTCAACCCCGGGGAGGACGAGACCGGACTCGTAAGCGAAGACGACCGCCTGGACGCGGTCGCGCAGCCTGAGCTTCATGAGGACGTGGGCGACATGCGTCTTCACCGTCGTCTCGCTCACGAAGAGCTCCGTGGCGATCTCGGCGTTGGCGAGGCCACGCGCGATCAACTTCAGCACCTCGAGCTCGCGCGCGGTCAGCTCATCGAGCTCGGGCGGGGCCGTCCGCACGGAGTCGGGTGGCCGGCGGACGAACTCCTCGATCACGCGCCGGGTCACGGACGGCGCCAGCAGCGCGTCACCGCTTGCAACGGCATGGATGCCGGCGACAAGTTGCTCGGGGGGAACGTCCTTGAGCAGGAACCCGCTCGCGCCGACCCTGAGCGCGTCGTAGACGTACTCATCCATGTCGAAGGTGGTCAGCATCACGACCTTCGCGTCAGAACCGTCGTCACTGAGCAAGCGGCGAGTCGCCTCAATCCCGTCGACGTCGGGCATGCGGACGTCCATCAGCACCACGTCTGGGCGCAGGCGCCGCGCCTCCGCGACGCGCCTCCCGCCCGTCCGCTGCTTCGCCCACCACCTCCATGTCCTCCTCGGCCTCCAGGATCATGCGGAAACCGGCGCGAACGAGCGCCTGGTCGTCGGCGATCAGGACGCCCAGGCTCACGCGGGCGTCACCGGGAGCCTCGCCCGCAACCGGTAGCCGCCGTCCGGCAGCGGGCCCGCCTCCAGCGCGCCGCCGTAAACCGCGACCCGCTCGCGCATGCCGACGAGGCCGTGACCGCCACCGTCATCGTTGCCGGCGCCGCGGCCGTCGTCGCTCACAGTCACCTCGATATCTCCGGCGCCGTAGCGAACGAGTACCTGCGCCCGCTCCGCTCGCGCATGCTTCAGCGCATTTGTGAGACCCTCTTGGACAAGCCGGTACGCGGTCAGGTCGACGCCGGCCGGGAGTGATAGTGGGTCGCCCTCGATGCGCAGCTCGACCGGCAACCCGGCCTCGCGAGCCTGTTCGACGAGCTTATCCACGTGCTCGAGGCTCGGCTGGGGCGCAAGCGCCGGCGCCTCTTCGGGCCGCCTCAGTACGCCGACCATCCGGCGCATCTCCGCCAGCGCCTCTCGCCCAGTCTGCTCGACCACAAGGAGGGCCTCCCGCTCACGCTCTTGCTCGGGCCGGAGGAGCCTCCGCACCGCCGAGGCCTGCACGGTCATGACGCTGACGCTGTGGCCGACGACGTCGTGCAGCTCTCGCGCGATCCTCGCGCGCTCCTCCGTGACGGCAGCGCGTGCTCGTTCCTCGCGCTCCCGTTCGGCCCTCGCAGCTCGCTTCTCGGCCTCGTCCGCCTCCTCGAACTTCCGGCCGAGCGCGAACGCGATTGTCCAGACGACGCCGAAAATGACGCTCGTGGCGACGAAGCCGTCGAGGTTCGCGATCGGGTCCCGGTACGTGGCAAACGCGGTCACACCGATCGCGAGCACGAGCCCCACCACCGCCTCCCTACGCTCCCGGAGCAACCCCAGGAGGAAGACCGCCGCGCATCCCGCCAGGAAGGGGATGAAGAGGTAGGCGACGAGCCTTTCGTCGACGAACGACGTCAGGACGACCGCGACGCCTACCGCCACCGGCGCCCCGAGCGGGAAGCGCCCTCGGAGGAAGAGCGGGCCAACGATCGCCAAGGTCGCGAGCACGTCGAACCAGAGCGGGCCCTGGGGGCCGTCCAACTGGTCCTGTCCGAGCACGACACCGGCGAGGCCGAGGCCGACGGCGGCAAGGAGCAACACATCGAACCAGTAGCGGCGCGCGAATCGCCAGAGGCTGTTCACAACCCGAAGGTACTCCAGAACGGGTCACATCGCCTCATCCCCGAGACCGACCTCGAGCTCGTTCGTGAGGACGACGACGAACCGTCCGCGCGCACGAGGGGAAATCGGCCTCCCGCCCGATGGCAAGCGCGTTCTCCGTCCGTACGCTCCATCGCATGCTGACGACAGGAGGACACATGAACATCGACGCAGGAACAAACGTCGTCGAGACGTCCGCTCTCACGAAGCGCTTCGGCGCCCGGGTTGCCGTGGACGCCGTCGACCTCCACGTCCCGCGCGGCTCCGCCTTTGGCTATCTCGGACCGAACGGGGCCGGCAAGACGACGCTGATCCGGATGCTGCTCGGCTTGACCCACGCGAGTGCCGGGACGATGCGGCTGCTCGGGCGGCCGGTTCCGGCGGAGCGGTCGGCGGCTCTCGCACGCGTCGGCGCGATCGTCGAGGAGCCTCGCTTCCACGGTCACCTGACCGGGCGCGAGAACCTCACGGTAATCGCCGCGGCTCGCGGGCCGGAGGCACACGGACGCATCGACGGAGCGTTGGCGCGCGTCGGGCTCGCCCAGCGAGCGGACGAGCGCGTCAAGCGCTACTCGCTCGGGATGCGCCAGAGGTTGGGCGTCGCCCGCAGCCTGCTCGCCGACCCGGCGCTCCTGATCCTGGACGAGCCGACGAACGGGCTCGATCCGGCAGGAATCCACGAGTTCCGCGCCATGATCCGCGGCTTCGTCGCCGAGGGCCGGACGGTCCTCCTCTCCTCACATCTCCTCGACGAGGTGGAGAAGATCTGCGACGCGGTCGCGATCGTCGACCGCGGTCGCGTCGTCATGCAGGGCTCGATCGCCGAGCTGGCCGCCGGCGGCGAGCAGACGATTCTCATCGCCACGAGCGACGACGAACGGTCGAGCGGAATCCTCGCCGAACACCGTGCCGTCGCGTCCGCAGCACCTGGGGCCGACGGGATCCGCGTGCGTTTTCGGACCGATGTGGAAGCCGAGGCCGCCGCGGACGACATCGGTCGTCGCCTCGTCCTCGCCGGTCTCGCCATCCGCCGCTTCGAGCCAGCCCGCGCGTCGCTCGAGCAGCGGTTCCTGGAGATCACGTCCCGATTGGAGGAAGCAGCATGAGCACCACAACTGCCACCACAGAGCTTCCGCGGAGACTCACCCGCGGCCCGCGGCGACCGAGGCTCGTGGGCGCCGAGTTCCTGAAGCTGCGCAAGCGCCGCGGGCTCGTCCTTTCGGCTCTCGCTCTCACGGTCGTCCCGATGATCATCGCCTACACCGTCCTCCTGATCCTGCACGCGGTCGACGCCGCCAAGCACGGCCCTGCCGGTGGGCTCGAAAACTTCTCGGGCTCGATGGACCTGCTCTCGCAGCTAAGTGTCGTCGCAGCGATCCTCGTCGGCTCGACGCTCGGCGCGGGCGATCTCGGCTCAGGCGTCTTTCGGGAGCTGGTCGTTACGGGTCGCTCGCGGCTCGCCCTCTTCACCGCCCGAGTGCCCGCCGGACTCGGACTGGTTTTCTCGTTCGTGGGGGCCGCCTTCGCCGTCACCGCAACGGCCTCGACCGTCTTCGCGGGGTCGTCCGAGGTGCCGGGCGCAGGCATGCTCGTCTCCTCGGCCGCCTGGCTCGGGCTCGTAACCGGCCTGGCTCTCGTGCTCGCGCTTGGGGTCTCCTCGGCCCTCGGCTCGCGCGGAACCACGATCGGGATCCTGCTCGGCTGGCAGCTCATCGCCATGCCCCTGGCGCTGCAAATCGGGGTACTCGGCTCGCTCCGCGAAGGGCTCGTCGGCGCAGCAACCGAGCGCCTCGAGCCGGCGAGGTTGTTCGAGGGCGGCGCCACCGTGCCGATGTCGCTTGCTGCGGCAGTCGTCGTGATCGCCGCCTGGACGGTCGTGCCCCTCGCCATCGGCACCTGGCGGACGTGCACGCGCGATGCGTGATGCCGACTGACTGCCGAGATGCGAAAAGGCCCCGTGAATCGGGGCCTTTTCCTGTAGCGGGGCACACTATGTCCCTGTTTGCGACCGTGGCGGGGCCGTCGACTGCGTCACCGAGGCAGGCTGTAGAGCCGCCTCCCGACTGGGCGATCGCGCTCGGGCACCACCCCTTATCCCCTTCTGTTCATCTTCAGTCGATGATCTTGAACGTCAGCTGAGACTCCGTCTCGCTTACATCGACCACCTTCAACTCTCCCTGCGCCTCCTACCGCGCAAACGCCACGGCCTCCGGCACAGGCACAATGGAAGAGGCCGGGCGGCTTCCGAGCAGGGGCGAAGTGCGATAGCCGCAGTCGCCGGCCGCTGCCCTATGGGCCGCCCGGCCTCCGCTAGTTTCGCGCTTCCACCTACTCCCT
Organism: uncultured Actinomycetes bacterium; assembly: GCA_963838795.1. GTDB lineage: Bacteria > Actinomycetota > Thermoleophilia > Gaiellales > Gaiellaceae > JAIBJN01. Next base: position 4,138 of record CAWISL010000014.1, on the reverse strand, counting down.
GACATCCCCCAAAGAGGGGACAGGCCGGCCCTTTGATGCAGTCCAGCGGATGAGTACCTTGCGCTCACTCGAGCCCTCGTCTTCCTAATGGGCGGCCACTCCGAGGAACGAACCACAAGCGGTAACCAAGCGGAACGCTTGGAGGGGCCCACGAGCAGTCCCGTTCGGGCTCACCCTACTGGGCGGGAAGGAGAGCCAGACCCCGCAGTAGGGGCGCCGGGAGGCGAGCCTGCGCGGGGCGATGGTACTCGAGGCGCGCTCGAGCGCCTACGCCGGGCGCCAGCTAGCCTCGCCAAGGCGTTCGGCGCAGCCGGGGCGTGCGTGTGGGGTGCATTAATCCCGCCTAGGCTCACGAACGCACCCAGACGCTCTCGGCTAGCTGCCCGCGCCCGGGCGCGAGCGAGTAGTCGCACTCTGCGACGTCTGAGGCTCAGGGCTCGAGGAAGACGGCCAGGGTGGCGGTGAATCCGTGCAGGAAGGCCTTGCCGCCGACGGGGCCGATCTCGCCGCCGCAGAAGAAGCCGGCGAGGGCCTGAGTCCCGAGCATCTCGGCGACGACGCGCGCGTCGTGGTCGGGCTCGGGAAACATGTTCGTCCCGCGGCCGTTGCAGGTGAAAAGCAGCGCCCCGGCTGGCCGCGCTCGGCGGGACACGCCGCCGAGCGCCCGTCGGAGATCTGCGTCCGCCGAGGCCGCGTCACGGACGAAGAAGCGCAGGGTCTGGCCGACCCGCACCGCGTCGCCGAGCGTGAGCGCGCCGCTCGCCTCGTCGGCGCCGAGGAGGCCGCGCATGAGGAAGTCGCTTGTGTCGTACTCGGGCCGGTTCTCGTCGATCACGAGCCCGGCGAGAAGCCCGCGCGCGGCGAGCGCCCGCTCCTCGGGGGAGAGGACGCCGATCTCCCCACGCAGGCGCTCGAGCGCCGGCCCTCCGGCGAGCTCGTGGACGACGTTACCCTCGCAGCGGGTGATCACGGCCTCGCGTCCGATCGGCCGGCAGCCCTGCGAGACGACGGTGAGCACCGGCAGGCCCGTGACGAGCGCGCCGACGGCGCCCTCCGCGTGCACCTCGTCCTCCAGGACGAGCGCCTGCGCGCCGGGCCGGCGCCCGCCGGCGGCGATCCCCCCGACGAGCGGGACCCGCTCGTGCGCCTCATTCAGCCCCGTCAGGAACGGCCCGACCGGGAACGTGAAGGGATCGACGAGCAGCGCGACCAGCCCCGGATCGTCCAGCTCGGGAAAGCCCGCCACCGCTATCCCCTCCTCCGTCTGCACGGCTGAGGTGTGGAAGCCCTCGATCTCCGCGCCCGGCAGGACGCCCGCCCAAACGGCCACCGCAGGACCCTCCTCGAGCTCGCGGTCGCGCGCGACCACCCCCTCGGCGACGCAGCCGAGCAGGTGCCGGGGCGCGAGCTCCGCGCGGACGGCCTCGGCGGCCGCCTCGGCCTCCTCCAGGTGCGCCGGGGAAAGGAAGACGAACGCGAGGTCGACCTCGGCCCCGCCCAGCGCGCCGCCGCGAGCCTCGCGCGCCGCCTCCGTGGCGGCGTCCCAGGCCGACTCCGAGGCCGACAGACCGGCCCCAATCCGGCAGGCGAGCGTCTGCGACGCCATCGCGCCAGTCTATGTCGGCAAAGACGGCCACGTGATCGACGAGAGGTCGCCGCCGGAGGCCCGCGTAGGGGAACTCGCTTCGGCTTGGCGCGTGTCCAAGCTTCGGCACCGGAGACTGATGGGCCGCGACTCGAAACCCGCGTTTGATCGAGATCAGGACGTGGGACCGGCTCCGCGCGGGCGAGCACGATGGGGAGAAAGCCCGCCGGCGCATAGTGATCGAGCCGAACCATGACCGCTTCGTCGACGTCGACGACTGCGCAGTGCCCCACCGCGGCCGGTTCCGGGTTCACGACCCGCGTCTCGCCGGAGGGCCGAGCCTGCTCACCCGTGCGGCGCCCGAACGCGCGTGCGCAGATCTACCGTTCCCTCAGAGAATATGCGCCGCCGCGTTCGCGCGAGGCGCCACGAGACGCTCGCGAGTCGCGCAGAGGACCCGCTCACGCCGCCGCGAGACCGAACGGGCTGCCCTCCGAGTCACGGCAGATCGCCCAGCGCTCGCCCGGGTGGACGACGCTCCCTCCGAGCTCGACGACGCGCTCGAGCGCCCGCGCGAGATCCGGGACGAGGAAGTACGGCAGCGAGAAGCGATCACCCGGGCCCCGGCCACGCTCGTGCAGCCCGAGCGACGGGCGATCGGCGTGGGTCTGCAACCCCTGGCCTTCCCCCTCCCTCCGCTCGTCGAGCGAGACGTCGAGCAGGATCTCCCAGAAGCGGCGGGCGCGGGCCAGGTCGTCAGCGGGGAACTCGATCAGCTCGAGTGGCATGGCGATAGACGATACGGCCTCGCGCCACGTCACGCCTCCTCGGGGCCGGGGAGGTCGATCGTTCCCGGGTGAACCTGCTGTCTCGATCATCGCTCACGGAGCTCTTGGTGATACTTCCTCGGGGTGGCAACGACGGAGTCTCCTCCCAAGAAGAATCGTCCTGGCTTCGGAGCCTCCACCAGACCCGGGATGGCTCACGCCCAGCAGGGGCCTGATCACCTCGTCGATAGCAACTCCTGCCCGCGGCTGCAGCGCGGAACAGCGGCGCTGCACTCCCGCAGTTCCGTTCGCGGGTGGGCTGCGCTCCACGAGTGGGAGAGTCGGCGTGCTGCGGCTCGGCGGGCTAGAGATCCTTGAAGCGTGCTGCTTCGTCGGAGCCGCCGGTGGCGTCGCCGGCGCTATACGAATGAGCGCCGGCGCCCGCTAGCGTGCCGCGATCGACGATCAGGTATTCCTCGCGTATCGGACGACCAGCAAACCAGCACTCCAGGATCTCGCGCACTCCGGCCGCATAGCGGGCTTGCGCGGACAGAGACGACCCCGACACGTGTGGCGTCATCCCGTGGTGGGGCATCGACCGCCAGGGATGATCCCTGGGAGCCGGCTGCGGGAACCAGACGTCCCCGGCATACCCGGCAAGTTGGCCGCTGTCCAGCGCCCGCGCGATCGCATCGCGGTCGCAGATCTTGCCCCGGGCGGTGTTGACGATGTACGCGCCGCGCTTCATCTTGGCGATCAGGGCGTCGTCGAATAGGTGCTCGGTCTCAGGATGCAGGGGCGCGTTGATCGTGACCACGTCGCAGACACGCACCATCGACTCGGCGTCCGGGTGGTAGGTCACACCGAGCTCGCGCTCGACCTCCTCCGGGAGTCGGTGTCGATCGGTGTAGTGCAGCCCCACCTCAAACGGCTTCAACCGCCTGAGTACAGCGGAACCGATCCGGCCGGCAGCCACTGTCCCAACTTGCATTCCCTCGAGGTCGTATGACCTGGCGACGCAGTCGGCGATGTTCCATCCGCCCTTGACGACCCATTGATAAGACGGGATGTAGTTGCGCACCAGCGCCAGGATCATCATCACCACGTGCTCGGACACGCTGATGCTGTTGGAATAGGTGATCTCGGCGACGGTGATCCCACGCTCGATCGCCGCTTCCAGATCAACGTGGTCCGAGCCGATCCCCGCCGTGACAGCGAGGTTCAGCCCCGGCGCCTTCGCGATCCTCTCAGCCGTCAGGTAGGCAGGCCAGAACGGCTGGGAGATGACGATCTCAGCGTCCGGGAGCTCTCGCTCGAAGACGGAGTCCGGCCCGTCCTTGTCCGACGTGACAACAAACGCGTGGCCACGCTCCTCGAGGAACCGCCCCAGCCCGAGCTCCCCGGAAACGCTGCCCAGAAGCTCACCCGGCTCGAAGTCGATCCGCTCGGGGGTCGGCGTGGTCTGACCGTCGGAGTAGCGCTCGATCCTGGGAATCGCGTCCCGAGCGTACGACCTCGGATACCCGTCAACAGGATCCTCGTACAGGACGCAGAGAACCTTTGCCACCTCTGCCTCACCTTCGCCCTGGCATGGCCCACGGATTCTAGACCTCTCCGTCAGCGCAGTTCGCGGGTTGGACGATGGCCGCTGGAACGATCCGCTCGCGGCGGCCATCGCCGGAGGGTGACGCCGCCGGCGACGCTATCTCGGACTCGCGCCCGACCTGACGTCGGCGAATGGGGAGCCTCCTGTCGAGCTCGACTGGCGTGCCTTCTGCGCTCGCTA
>CAWISL010000013.1:0-14524 GCA_963838795.1 uncultured Actinomycetes bacterium | reverse complement strand
ATCGCGAGCTGACCGGGCCTGCGCAACGACCTTCTCGAACTCGTCCCTGGGAACCGAGAGATCGAGCGACGCCGTCTGGATGACGCGCGGCCCGACCGAGGGAACGGAGCTCCCCTGAGCCACGGCGACGGCGTCCTCGCCACCGCCAGACTCGGCTTCCCCGGCGTCGGCTGCCGTCTCTTCCGCGGCGACGGCCCCACCGTAGTCGCCCGCATCTCTCGTCGTCGTCGTTCCCGACGAGCAGGCCGCGGCGGTGAGCGCCAGCACGCCGACCAGCAGTACGAGCATGACCTTCCGCATCGTGTCCTCCTTCATCTCGGTTGCTTGGACACGAGCGGTGCTGCGAAAGTTCCGGCTCGATGGACGGCTACCGCTTCGCCACGGACCTGACCGTGCGCTTCAACGAGACCGACGCGCAGGGCGTCGTCCACAACGCGGTCTATCTCGTCTGGTTCGAGATCGCGCGCGTCGCCTATCTCGGCCAGTTCCCCGGCGGCTACAAGGGCCTGGTGGAGCAGGGCGTCGACGCGACTACCACCGAGGCCTCGGTGCGCTACCGGGGCGGCGTGCGCTTCGACGACGAGCTGCGCATCCACGTCCGCGCCACCGACGTCCGCGGCGCCCGCTTCCGCTTCGAGTACGTCGTCGAGCGCACCAGCGACCCGCCGGGGATCGTCGCGGACGGCTGGACCGGCCACGCCTGCGTGAACGCCGACACGCTGCGCCCGACGCGCATGCCTACCTGGCTGGCCGAGGCTATCGCGGGCGTCGAAGGCTAGCGGCGGCCGCCGCCGCCACCGCCGCCACCGCCGGGCGGCGTCGCCGTCCTTCGGCTTGTCCTCGTCCTCAGGCGGCGTCGGCGGAGGAGTCACCGGCCGCGGCTTCGTCCCCACGCGGACGATCTTCTTCTCCGAGCGGTAGCCCGTGTACCAGCTCTCGCGGTAGAGAACCTCGTCGCCCAGGTAGACGATCCGCTCGACGCGGACCGAGCGGGAGGGCTCCCCGTCCTCGACGACGACGCGCTCGCCCACGAAGAGCGTCGGGTCGGGGATGCGCTCGACCTTCGGCGGCCCGGTGGTCTCCAGCTCGCCTGCGATGCTCTCCACGCGCCGCTCGGGCCCGCCGCCGAGGACCCGCACGACGATCCCGCTCTCGTCGTAGCCGGCCTTGAGCACGATCCAGCGCTTCGTGTCGTTGCGCAGCTTGAGGTCGACGTCCGGGTAGTTGACGGTCGCGTCACGTCCGGTCGGGTAGCGGCTGATGTAGAGCGCGTGCGCGGTCCGCTCCGCGATCTTGATCCCCGCCTCCCACGCGGCGTTGAAGACGGTCGTGGCGACCTGGGAGACGCCGCCGCCGACGCCCTCCTCGTACTCGCCGTCGATGATCACCGGCGCGGAGCGGAAACCCCGCTCCTCGGTGCGCGGTCCGACGCGCTCGTTGAACGACCAGGTCGCGCCGGGCGCGATGCGCGCTCCGTCGAGGAGCCCGATCGCAAGCTGGAGGTTCCGGATCCGGTCGGAGGTGCCGGAGTAGAGCGTCGCGTAGGAGGCGAATTGGCGCTGGATGCCGAGCGCGCGCGCCTCCTTCGTCGTCGTCTGCGGCTGGCGCTCGACGACGACGAGCGCGGCCGTCCGGTTCGTCGTCCGGGAGGCCGCCTCGAGGAGGGCGGCCGAGGTCGCGGCGACGTCGAGCGTCCGCCCGGCACGCGACGGGACGACGCTCACGCGTCCGTCGGCGTTGACGGCGAAGTCGGCGTTGCGCGGCGGCCGCGCCACGCCACGCGAGAGGTTCCGGAGGCGCCGGGTGGCAGCCTTCTGGTCGATGCCGAGCTCGGTCTCGCCGCCCGAAGGCAGATCGAGCAGCCGCGCCATCTGCTTCGGGCGCACGCTCACCGCAGCCCCGCTGAACGTCAGCTTGACCGGCGCCGAGAGCACGGTGCGCGTCTGAGCGGCTATCGCCGCCATCTCCTGCTGGGTCACATCCGGCCGGTCGACGGCGACGGGGAGCGGCGTCTCCACGCGCTCGAACCCGGCCAGAGCGGCGACGACGATCGCCGGCCGAGGCCTCCTGGTCGAGCTTGAGGCCGGCCTGGCCGGGCACGACCTCCGGCTCGAGCCCGTTGAGGACGAGCGCGGCCTCGCGCGCGGGCTCGTCGACCTCGGCGGCGATCTGGTTCAGCCGGTAGTCGAGCGCCGGCTCGTAGACCTCGACCGAGGGCTCGACGTCGGCGCCCGTCGCGCGGAGCCAGAGACGCTCGAGGCCGCGCAGCGGGACCGGCCCGTCGCCGCGCTCCAGGGCCTCCTCGGCCGCCGCAGCCCAGTTCGCGCGTGCCTCGACGTCCGAGGGCCGAAGCGGGAACGTCGCACCGCCCGCCGTGAAGGCGACCGGGACGGACTCGTAGCGCCGCGCGACCGCCTCGAGCCTCGCCTGGGCCTCGTCCGCGGTCAGGCCGCCGACGTTGACGCCGGCGATCTCCACGCCGGCCGCGATGTGGCTCGCCGAGCCGGCGAAGACGAGCCCGGCGGCCAGGGCCAGAAGGACGAGCACGAGGGTGGTTGCGAGCGCGATCTTCGCCAGGCGGCGGACCACGCGACTCCGCCTGCCCGTCGAGCGGGCAGCACGGTCTCTCCGGACAGGCCGGACACCAGCCTCCGCGCGCAAGGCGTCCGAGTCTACCAACCGTCCGCGTACACTAGTGCCGTGAATTTCGAGCTCACTCCGGAGCAGCGCGAGGTGCAGGCAACAGTCCGCCAGTTCGTGGACGAGCGCGTGCTTCCGAACGCGATCGAGAACGACATCAACCACCACCTCGACATGTCCGTGATCGAGGGAATGGCCGAGCTCGGGCTGCTCGGAGTCGTCATTCCGGAGGAGTACGGCGGGGCCGGAATGGACTTCGTCTCCGAGGCGCTCTCCTGCGAGGAGATCGAGCGCGGCGAGGCCGCCTTCCGCACGCTGATCTCCGTCCACGTGGGCCTCAACTCGCTCTCGCTGCTCCGCTACGCCAGCGAGGAGCAGAAGGAGCGCTACCTCGCGCCGCAGGCGCGCGGGGAGAAGATCGCGTGCTTCGGCCTCACCGAGCCGGCCGCGGGCTCCGACGTCGCCGCGATGCGGACGACGGCGCGCAAGGAGGGCGACGTCTACGTCCTCAACGGCCAGAAGAACTGGATCTCGTATGCGGCGGTCGCCGACCACGCGCTCGTCTTCGCGAAGACCGACCCCGACGCGAAGCACAAGGGCATCTCGGCCTTCGTCCTCGAGAAGGGGATGCCCGGGCTTTCCGCGCAGGAGACCGAGCACAAGCTCGGCGTCTGGGCCGGCTCGACCGGCGAGCTCTTCTTCGAGAACGTCGAGGTGCCCGCCGAGAACCTCGTCGGCGAGGAGGGCCAGGGCTTCGAGATCGCCATGTACGGCCTCGACCAGGGCCGCTTCACGGTCGCGGCCGGCGCCTGCGGCGTCATCCGCGCCTGCCTCGAGCGCTCCGTCGAGTACGCGCGCGAGCGTGAGACCTTCGGCAAGCCGATCGGCAAGAACCAGTTCGTGCAGGACATGATCGCCCAGATGGTGCTCGACTACGAGACGTCGAAGCTCCTCGTCATGCAGGCCGCCTGGCTCAAGGACCAGGGCGTCCGCAACACCCGCGAGACGAGCCTCGCGAAGTGGCACGCAACCGAGTGCGCGTTCAAGGCCGCACATCTCGCGATCCAGGTGCACGGCGCGTACGGCTACTCGGGCGAGTACGGCATCGAGCGGTACTTCCGCAACGCCCGCGCGCCCATCATCTACGAGGGCACGACGCAGATTCACAAGATGTTGCAGGCCGAGCACGCGCTCGGATACCGCGACCTCAACGGCCGGGACGGGGACATCTCCCCGCTCGCCTCGTGGGCGCCCGCGCTCCTCGCCCGCTCGCGCTGACGGGCCTCGCGCTCGCGGCCGCGGCGCTGCTGGTGGGTGCACCGGCCGCGGCGGAGCCGCCGACCGGCGGGACGTTCACGCCCGGGGCGAGCCTGGCCGGCATCGAGCTCGGGATGACCAGGGCCCAGGTGCTCGAGACCTGGGGGCAGCGTCACGGCGAGTGCCGGGACTGCCGTCAGACGACCTGGTACTTCAACGAGAACCCGTTCCAGCCGGAGGGCGCGGGCGTGGTCTTCCGCAGCGGGCGCGTGGTGCACGCGTTCACGGTCTGGAAGCCGGAGGGGTGGGACACCCCGGAGGGGCTGGCGCTCGGCCAGCAGGCCGGCGAGATCGGCGCCACGTACGGCGAGCTCGCCGAGGAGGACTGCGGCGACTACATCGCGCTCGTCCGCGACGACCCGACGGCGACGAGCGCCTTCTACGTGTACGACGAGCTGGTCTGGGGCTTCGGACTCCTCGCGCCGGGCCGCTCGCCCTGCCTCTAGCCAGGGCCCAGACCGAGGAGCGCGGGCAGCGCCAGCAGCGTCGGAAGGGCGTCGTCCCGGTCCGGGAAGCGGCCCTCGCGGTCGATCAGGTACGCCTGCATGCCGAGGGCGCGGGCGCCCTCGACGTCGTCGAGGAGAGAGTCGCCGACCATCACGGCCGCCTGGGGCTCGACCTCGAGCCGGCCGAGGATGACGCGGAAGATGGAGGGGTCGGGCTTGACCTTGCCGTGCACGCCGGAGGAGATCCACGCGTCCACGTCGAGCGAGAAGTGGTCGACGAAGGCGTCCAGGTCGCGGCTCGTGTTCGAGACGAGCCCGATGCGGAGGCCTTGCGCCCGGAGCTCCGCGAGCACGGGCAGGGTGTCCTCGTAGAGCTCGAAGTTGGCCGAATGGAGCCAGCCGTTCGTGATCGCCCGCGCGACCTCCTCGGCACGCGGGCCGTCGCCGCCCATCCCCCGCACGATGTCGGTCGTGAACCGCACCCAGATCTCCTCGTCGTGCTCGAGCTCCGGGTGGTGGTGGAGGTCCTCGATCGCCGCCGCGCGAGCTTGCACGTAGAGCTCGGGGTCGAGCGTCAGACCGTGGCGCGCGCCGGCCTCGCGGTAGCCCTCGGGCCCGAGGAGCGGGCCGGGCTTGGCGAGCGTGAAGTCGACGTCGAAGAGGACAGCCTCGACGCGACGCGGGCCCTCTAGACCTCCGCTGGCCACGTGTACGCGGCGGGCTGGCGGTTGGCCAGCGACGGGAGGCTGCGCCGGATGCGCTCCATGTGCGCCCGGTCCAGCTCGGCGGAGATGACCGAGTCCTCGTCGGGCGCCTGGGCGAGCACGACGCCCCAGGGGTCGATGATCGAGCTGCGGCCGTAGGAGGCCTTGCCCCCCTCGTGCACGCCCCACTGGTTGGCGGCGGCGACGAAGCACTGGTTCTCGACCGCCCGGGCGCGCAGGAGGAGCTCCCAGTGGTCCTTGCCCGTGTAGAGCGTGAAGGCGGCCGGGACCGTGATGATCTCCGCGCCCTCGACGGCGAGGATGCGGTACAGCTCGGGGAAGCGCAGGTCGTAGCAGACCGTCAGCCCGAGCCTCCAGCCCTCGACCTCGCAGCTCATCGGGCCCTCGCCGGGCTCCTCGCTGTCCGACTCGCGGTAGACCTGGCCGCCGACCTCGACGTCGAACATGTGGATCTTGCGGTAGGTCGCGGAGATCTCGCCTTCGGGGTCGAAGACGACGCACGTGTTCGAGAGCTTCTCGCGCCCCTCGCGGCGCTCCACGATCGAGCCGCCGACGAGCGTGATCCCGTGCTGCTTCGCCCACGCGCTCATCGCCCCGACGGTCTCGCCCGAGTCGAGCGGCTCGGCGACGTCCAGGATGATCTCGTGCGTCCCGATCCCGTTCCACTTCTCGGGCAGGAGGACGAGGTCGGCGCCGGTCGTCGCGGCGCGGGCCACGAGCGGCTCCATGCGCTCGAGGTTCTCGGCCTTCGAGCCGGAGGAGCAGAACTGGACGCAGGCAACGCGGAGACGATCGGCCATGGGCGAAGGATAGCCTTGAGCCGTGGCCAGGACACCCGCCGAGATCCTCTCCGAGGCGCGCACGATCGCTCTCGTCGGCGCCTCTCCGAAGCCGCATCGCCCGAGCAACTCGGTCATGCGGTACCTCCTGGAGGAGGGCTACCACGTCATCCCGGTCCGCCCCGTCGGGCCTGCGGAGATCCTCGGGCAGCGCCGCGTGGCCTCGCTGGCCGAGATCGACGAGCCGATCGACCTCGTGGACGTGTTCCGGCGCTCGGAGTTCTGCCCCGACGTGGCGCGCCAGGCCGTCGAGGTCGGGGCGGGAGCGCTCTGGCTCCAACTCGGAGTCGTCTCGACGGAGGCGAAGGCAATCGCCGACGCCGCCGGCCTCGACTACGTCGAGAACGAGTGCACGGCGATCGTGCACTCGCGACTCGCCTCCTGAGGCTCGAAGGGCCGCCGCAGCGGCCCTCCTCCCCAGTCGGGGTGCCCGGATTCGAACCGGGGACCTCGCCGACCCGAACGGCGCGCGCTACCAGGCTGCGCTACACCCCGAACCCGCCATAGGGTACCCGGAATGCCGGCACGCGACGAGGTCGTAGCCTGGGCGAACGAGTACCTCGATCTCGCCTCCTATCCCGACTACGGGCCGATGGGCCTCCAGGTCGTCGGCGCCGAGGAGGTGCGCAAGATCGTCTGCGGCGTCTCCGCCTCCCGGGAGCTGTTCGAGCGCGCCGCGGAGGCCGGCGCACAGCTCGTGCTCGTCCATCACGGCCTCTTCTGGGAGAAGGAGCCGCGCGTCGTCGGGCCCGTCATGCGCGAGCGGCTGCGGGCGCTCTTCGACGCCGACCTGAGCCTCGTGGCCTACCACCTGGCGCTCGACGCCCACCCGGAGGTGGGCAACAACGCGCTCCTCTGCGAGGAGCTCGGCGTCGAGCAGGACGGGCGCTTCGCCGACGGCCTGGGCTTCGGCGGACGGCTCACCCGCCCGGCTCCGGTGAGCGAGCTGGCCGAGCGGGTGCAGGAGCGGCTCGGCCGGATGCCGCTCGTCTTCTCCTACGGGCCCGAGGTGGTCGAGCGGGTGGCCGTCTGCTCAGGCGGCGCGGCACGCTACCTGGCACAGGCGGCCGCGGAGGGATACGACTGCTTCGTCACGGGCGAGGCCGACGAGCCGACCAAGCACGCGGCGAAGGAGGCCGGCGTCCATTTCATCGCCGGCGGCCACTACGCCACCGAGACCCTGGGCGTGCGCGCGCTGACCGCGAAGCTGGCCGAGCGCTTCGAGCTCGCCTGGGACTTCGTGGACCTTCCGAACCCCGTCTAGCCCCAGGGCTGGACGTTGCCGCAGGCCAGCTCGGCCTCCGGGTCGTCGTAGACGGTCTTCCAGTTCGCGAGCGAGTCGGCGTAGACGATCCCGATCGACCACTCCCCTTCGCGCCTGACCAGCTCCAGCGACCCGCCCTCGTCCGCGGCCCAGAAGGCCAGGTGGTACGAGCGGCGGTCCGGGTCGTCCGGGTCCGCACGTTCCGATGCCGGTGACCGTGGCGTCGCCGAGTTCCGCGAGCCGTGCCTCGTACTCCTCCGCGTCGAGAACGCTGATCTTGCCGTCGGCCCCTGTGACCGCATGGCCTTCGAGGGTCGCACCCGGCGAGCAGTCGGGGAACATCTCTGCCGGGAGGTCGTCGCAGACGAAGGTGTCCGCGTAGCTCAGCTCGACCAGGCGGGCGATGTCTCCCTCCTCCAGGGCCGTCGCGGCCGAGGCCGCCCGCTCGCAGGCCTGGCGGTCGTCGACGGGACAGCCGGCTGCGGTGAACCCCGCAGGGGACGCCTCGCTGCTCGTCGACGGCGCGCCTCCTCGTCACCACCGCACGCCGCGAAGGCGAGCAGGGCGACGAGGGCGAGCAGGGCTCTCACACAGGGATCTACACCGCCGAGGGCCGAGTCGTTGCAAGGAGCTCTTCGACGACCGCTGCGAGCTCCTCCGGGCACTCCCCGACGAGGAGATGGCCCGCCGCCGGGAGCACGCGGAGCGGGCAGCGCAGACGCCGTGCGTACTCGAAGCCGTCCTCGAGCGGGATCAGCCGGTCGCGGGCGCCCCAGACGACGGCCGTCGGACACGTCACGCCCGCAAGGTCCGGCCTCGGGTCGTCCTTCAGGAGCGCCCGCGCCGCCCCTTCGACGTCCGTGTGCTCCGGCTGCGCCGCGAGGAAGCCGACCACCGCTTCCGGGGAGAGGACCCTCGGGTCATCCGCGCCCCAGTAACCGAAGATCGGAGCGCGCAGGTTCGGCCGCCTGGCCAGGAGGAAGCGGAACCGCGCCACCTTCCGCGCAGGTCGCAGAGCCGAGATCGCGGCGAGCCAGATCTCCGCGCGCCGGGTCGTGGACACGATCCCGGCGGGTGCGACGAGGACGAGCGACGAGACGGCCTCGGGCCGCTCGACGCCAAGGCGCAGCGCGACCGGCCCGCCCATCGAGTACCCGAGCACCGCCGCCGGCGACATGTCCTCGTGCTCGGCGACCGCGGCGACGTGCACGGCGAGGTCGGACAGGCTCTCGAGCTGCGGCAGCGGCTCGGTCCCGCCGTGGCCGGGCAGGTCGGGAACGAGAACGCGGTGCCGCGCCGCCAGGAGCGGGGCGAGGTCGGTGAAGTTCCACGCGGCGCCGCCGAGCCCGTGGACGAGGACGAGCGGCGGCCCGTCACCGCCGACCCAGTAGCGCGTCCGGAGCCCGGCGATCTCCTCGACCTTCCGCTCGAACCCCCGAAGGAGCGTTGCCGAGGTCACCCCGGAAACCGTATCCTGTGACCATGGTCGAAGAAGGAGCACGAAGCCGTTGAGCTTCGTTGCCGAAAAATTGAGTGTGCGCACCGTGCCCGCCCGAGCCCTGCCGGCGGGCTTTTTTGCGCCCTGAGCCGAAGGAGGCGACGACCTTGCCCAATCACCTGACGCCCGAAGAGCTCTCGAAGGAGCTGGGGATCGACCGCGACGAGATCGTACGCGTGTGCTACGAGGAGTCCATCCCGATCTACCAGGGCAAGATCGACAAGACCCTCTTTCAGGCGCACCTGCAGGCGGCCGGCGCGCCGGCACCGCCCACACCCTAAGTAGGACTAGCGCGAACCGGACGCCGCGCGCTTCTTCCGCGCAGGCGTCTTCTTGGCCGCTGAGGCCTTGGTCTTCTGCGCCTGAGAGACGCTCGCCTTGAGCGCCTCCATGAGGTCGATGACCGGTGCGGGCGCAGGCGCCTCGGGCACGGTGATCTCCTCGCCCGCGAGCTTGGCGTCGAGCATCGCCCGGAGCTCGCCGCGGTACTCGTTCACGAACTCCTCCGGGTCGAACTCGCCGACCATGCTGGACACGAGCTGGCGGGCCATCTCGAGCTCGGGCTCCTCCACCTCGGTCTCCGAGACGGCCTGGTCGATCTCCTCGCGCGAGCGGATGTCCTCGGCGTAGTAGAGCGTCTCGAGCGCCAGCCCGTCGCCGAGCGGGCGGATCAGGCAGAGGTTCTCCTTGCCCCAGAGGACGAACTTCCCGATCGCGGCGACGTTCGCCTCCTGCATCGCGCGCAGGAGGAGCACGTACGGGCGCCGCTGTGCGGCTGCTTCGCTCGGCGAGAGGTAGTAGGCGCGGTCGAAGTAGATCGGGTCGACGTCGTCCAGCGAGACGAACCGCTTGATGTCGATCGACTGCGAGCGCGTGAGGGCGACGGCCTCGAGGTCGGACTCCTCGACGAGGACGAACTGGCCCTTGGCGAACTCCCAGCCCTTCACGAGTTCGTCGGCCTCCACGTCGCGCTCGTGGACCGGGCACCAGCGCTTCTGCTTGATCGGCGTCCCGCACTCGCGGTGGAGCGTCCGGAAGGACACGTCCTTGCGCTGCTGCGCGACGGCAAGCCCGATCGGGATGTTGACCAGGCCGAAGTTGATGGATCCGTTCCAGATAGTGCGCATGAGAGGAGAAAAGCCTAGCGGGACCAGGGAAATTCTCCCTCCTTGCGCGCTTCCCTTCCCGAGCAGGACTTCCGGGGAGTGTTCTTTCGTATTCCGGCTCCGTACTGTTGGCGCACCCCGTGGGAGGAGAACTCATGCGCACACGTCTTTCGCTCGTCGTCCTTGCCCTCGTGGCAGTCACCGTGCTCGCCTGGCCGGCCGGAGCGTCCGCCCAGGCTCCGAGCCTGAAGCTCGCCGGTCCAGGCGGCACCGTGAAGCTGCCGCGCTTCACCGGCGGCTGGGTGCCCATGGACGTGAGCGCGTGGGTCGCCGCGACCGGCGGCGACTTCGAGCTCCGCGTCGCGCGGCCCGACTACGACTCGCCGATCGGGATCGACCAGGTCGACCCCGTGACGGGCATGGTCCTGCGCGACCTGCCCGAGGACGTCCTCGACGGCTGGTTCGGGCTCACCGGCTTCGTGCAGGTCACCGTCAGGAACTCGCAGGGCGTGTGGGCAGGCGGGGGCCTCTTCAACTTCTGCCCGAACAGCTGGGAGCGCCAGCGGGTCGACGACACCGGCCCCGATCTCCCGCGGTACCCGACCTCGTGCGGGGCCTTCTCCCCCTTCTCCAAGGGGATGGTCTGGGGCATCGACAGCGGCTGGGCCACCCACGCCTTCGGCAGCGAGTTCGAGGCGCCGATGATCCGCCTCCGGCGCGCAGGGCACGTTCACGATCACGATCCGGATCGCGCGGCGCTACATCGATCTGCTCGAGATCCCTGATGCGGACGCCCAGCTCGTCTTCACGGCGACGGTCAAGAACCGCCGTGGGGGCTTCGGCTTCGGAGAGGGCATGGGCCGCGGCGCCGCACGGCCTGCGGCCGCGCAGCGCGCCCTGACCGCCGCGCCCGACATCGTCGACCCCGACCCGGACACGCTCCCCGACCTCGTCGCGCTGCCGCCCTGGTCGATGAACACGATGTCCCGCCGCGGCCGCGACTACCTCGAGTTCGCCTCCACGCCGTGGAACGCAGGCCCGGCGCCGCTCGTCGTCGAGGGCTTCCGCCGCCCCGGCGAGGAGGTCATGGACGCCTACCAGTACTTCCGCGACGCCGACGGCAACGTGGTCGGCCGGGCGCTGGTGGGCGACATGCAGTTCCACCCGCATCCCGCACACAACCACTGGCACTTCCTCCAGTTCGCCTCCTTCACGCTCCACGACGCGCTCGACATGGAGGTCGTCAGAAGCCGCAAGCAGGCGTTCTGCCTCGCGCCGACGGATCCCATCGACATCACGGTCGAGCGGGCCGACTGGTCGCCGTTCGACGGGCTCGGCACCATGTGCGGCTCGCGCTCGGCGCTCTGGGTGCGCGAGGTGCTGCAGGCGGGCTGGGGCGACACGTACTTCCAGTCCGTGCCCGGCCAGTCCTGGGACATCACCAACCTCCCGAACGGCTGGTACTACGCGCGCATCGAGGTCAACCCGCTCGGCACGCTCTTCGAGGCGGACACGACCAACAACGTCGAGTCACGGCTGATCCACCTGGGCGGCCGGCCGCGGGCGCGCAACGTGATCGTCACCCCGTGGCACGGGATCGAGGGGTAATCGTCTAGGAGGGAGCGTTACAGGCGGCGGGCGCCGTACCAGGTGTCCTCGTACCACCCGGTGATGGAGGAGATCTTCACCACGTCGCCGGTGTGCGGCGAGTGGATGAACTGGTTGCCGCCGATGTAGATCCCGACGTGCCCCAGGCCGTTGAAGAAGACGAGGTCGCCCGCCTGAAGCTCGGAGCGCGAGACCGCGCTCCCGTAGCCGTATTGCATCGCCGCGTTGTGCGGCAGCGAGACGCCGACCTGCCCGAAGACGTACATCACGAAGCCCGAGCAGTCGAAGCCGCTCGGCGACGCGCCGCCCCAGACGTACGGGGTGCCCAGGTACTGCATCGCGATCCCGACGACGCCGCCGTACTGGCCCGGAGGCGCGCCGGTCGGGGCGTCGCTGCCGCCTGAGCTCGGCGCCGCGACTCGCGCCTCGGCGGCGGCGTTGATCCGCGCCTGTCGGCGTTGCTCCTCGGCCTCGAGGTCGGCGATCTGGTCCTTGATCGAGTTGTAGAGCTCCTCGCGCTGCTGTAGGGCCGCTTCGATCTCGTTGCGCTTGGCCTCCTGCGCGGCGACGATCTCCTCCTGGCGCTGGCGCGCCTTGGCGAGCTTCGCCTTCCGCTCTTTGACCTCTTTCTTGAAGTGGCGAACCTCGCGGAGGATCTGCGCGTCCTGGTCGGTGACGCGGCCTGCGGACTCGATCCCGTCGAGGATCTCGTCCAGGCTCGCGGAGCCCAGGATGATCTCGACGAGATCGGGGCTCCCGTTCACGTACAGGTCGACGAGGCGCGCCTCGAGGTTGCCCTGCGCGTTCCCGAGGTTGGAGCGCGCGATTCTCAGGCGCCGGTCGTTGGCCTTCTGCTCGGCCTTGATCTGGTCCAGCTCGATCTGCTCGGCGTTGAACGCCTCGATGACGTGGCTGAGATCCGCGTCCATCTGCTGGATCTGCGCCAGAACCTGTTGAGCCTCAGCCTGCTTGGCCTCGATCTGAGGGGGAGCCGTGACAGCCGGCTCCGCCAGCGGGAGCACCGCGAGCGCGAGCAGCAGGATGAGGGGGACGTGTCTTTTAGTCGGTCGGATACCTAGCCCCTGGCGAGGGACGGTGTCGGCGCATACAACGGGCCCGGCGCCAGCACAAGCCGGGCATGGTAACAGGGGTGTTGGACGAACAGCAAACGGGGTACACCCTCGCCGACAGATGGGGGACGGACATTCTCGACCGATGCGTGCCCGGCGGGCCGCTCCCGCTGCTAGGGTGCCTCCCTTCGTGCGCTCGGGTGGCTTACGACCATGGACCCGGTTCGCGGCGCTGGCTCTCCTTTTCACGGCCGCGCTCCTCGCCTCTTCGGTGGCGCGTGCCGACGATCCCGCGTCGCTCCGAAGCGAGGCCGAGCGGCTTCGCGCGCAGAGCACCGGTATCGCAGCCGAGGCTCACGCGGCCCTCCTCGAGCTCTACGCGCTCGAGACCAGGCTCGCCGCCGCCGAGGCCCGGCTCGCGGCCCTCAGGAGCAAGCAGGAACGCCTCGAGGACGAGGAGGCTTCGGCCAGGCGCCACCTGACGATCGCCCGCAGCACCCTGCGTGCGGCAGAGCGCGGGCTCGCGAGGCGCCTCCAGACCCTGTACGTCGAAGGCGAGGTCGATCCCCTGGCAGTCCTGCTCGGCGCGGAGTCCCTCGACGAGGCGCTGACGGCCCTCGACGGGCTCGGCCGCGTAGCCGACCAGGACGTTTCGATCCTCGCCCAGGTGCGGCGTGCGCGAGGCGAGCTCAGGCGTTCCCTGCAGACGCTCGAGGAGCGCCAGGCCGCGCTCGAGGTCGTCGTCGACAAGGCGGCCGCCGAGCGCTCGGCGCTCGCGGGCGCACGGGCGGAGCGCGCCGGGTATCTCGCGGACCTCGAGCAGCAGCAGGCTCTGACGGACGCCGCGATCGCGCGCCTGACCGGCCAGGCCGCTGCCGCCGAGCGCAAGGGCGCCGAAGAGAGCTCGGGAGGCGCGACGCCGACACCCGTCTCGGCGCCCGCGCCGGCCCCGACCGGCCCGCCCGCCGCCGGGACGCGCATGACGGTCTCCTCGACCGGCTACTGCCTCCGTGGGCGCACGTCCACCGGCATTCCAACCGGCTGGGGTGTCGTCGCCGTGGATCCCGCCGTCATCCCCCTCGGTACGAGGATGACGATCCCGGGCTACGGCGAGGGCGTGGCCGCGGACACTGGCTCCGCGGTGCGCGGCGCGATGATCGACGTCTGGTTCCCCGAGTGCTCACAGGCGCTCGAATGGGGACGCAAGGTCGTCACGATCACCATCCAGTAGCCGCCGTCAGGTTTCACTAGGTTCCGCGCCCGACTACAATCGTCGCGTCCGCTCAGAAGCGACGAAAGGGGCTCACCACGTCAGCCGCCGAGGATCGGCGTCCGGAGAAGCAACTCGAAGGCTTGCGCGTGCTTCTCGTGGACGACCACGATCTCTTCCGGAGCGGGCTGCGCAGTCTCCTCGAGGAGCAGGGCCTCCAGGTGGCCGGAGAGGCGGACAACGGCCAGTCGGCGCTGCGCCTCGTCAGCGAACTGGCGCCCGACGTCGTCGTCATGGACCTGAACATGCCCGGTTATCACCGGTGTCGAGACGACGCGGCAGCTCACGTCGATCGCGCCGCACACCCGCGTCGTCGTCCTCACCATCTCCGTGGACGACGAGGACGTGATGGACGCCGTCATGGCCGGCGCGTGCGGCTACCTGCTCAAGGACTCGTCCATCGACGAGCTGATCGCCGGCATCCGCGCCGCGGCCAGCGGGGAGTCGCTCATCTCGCCGCATATCGCCGCCAAGCTCCTCCAGCGCCTGCGGGCACAGACGGCCGACGTTGCGGCCGCGCGGACGATCCGCACCGAGCTCTCCGAGCGCGAGCTCGAGGTCCTGCGCCTGATCGCCATCGGCAAGGACAACGCCGAGATCGCGCGCGAGCTCTTCATCAGTCCGAAGACGGTCAAGAACCACATCTCGAACATCCTCATGAAGCTCCAGATCGAGAACCGCATCCAGGCGGCGGTGTACGCCGTCCGCAGCGGGATCGTCTGAGACCGCTCGGCTAGACCG
>CAWISL010000012.1:0-14511 GCA_963838795.1 uncultured Actinomycetes bacterium | reverse complement strand
GTTGCAAGCACGCGTGCGCGGTCGACGACCTTCTCGAATTCGTTCCTGGGAACCGAGAGCACCAGCGAGGCCGTCTGGATCACGCGCGGCCCGACCGAGGGAACGGAGCTCTCCTGAGCCACGGCGACGGCGTCCTCGCCACCGCCAGACTCGGCTTCCCCAGCGTCGGCGGCCGTCTCTTCCGCGACGGCGGCCCCATAGTCGGCGCCCGCGCCCGCGTCGTCGTTGTCTCCCGACGAGCAGGCCGCAGCGGTAAGTGACAGCACGCCGACGAGCAGTACGAGCAAGACCTTCCTCATCATGTCCTCCTTCATCTCGGTTGCTTGGACACGAGCGGTGCTGCGAAAGTTCCGGCTCGATGGACGGCTACCGCTTCGCGACGGACCTGACCGTGCGCTTCAACGAGACCGACGCCCAGGGCGTCGTCCACAACGCGGTCTATCTCGTCTGGTTCGAGATCGCGCGGGTCGCGTACCTGGCCCAGTTCCCCGGCGGCTACAAGGGCCTGGTGGAGCAGGGCGTCGACGCCACCACCACGGAGGCCTCGGTGCGCTACCGCGACGGGGTGCGCTTCGACGACGAGCTGCGGATCCACGTCCGCGCCGCCGACGTCCGCGGCGCCCGCTTCCGCTTCGAGTACGTCGTCGAGCGCATGAGCGACCCGCCGGCGATCGTCGCGGACGGCTGGACGGCCCACGCCTGCGTGAACGCCGAGACGCTGCGGCCGACGCGCATGCCTACCTGGCTGGCCGAGGCGATCGCGGGCGTCGAAAGCTAGCGGCGGCCGCCGCCGCCCCCGCCACCGCCGGGCGGCGGGTCGCCG
The DNA here is from genome assembly GCA_963838795.1 of uncultured Actinomycetes bacterium. Classification (GTDB taxonomy): domain Bacteria; phylum Actinomycetota; class Thermoleophilia; order Gaiellales; family Gaiellaceae; genus JAIBJN01. Next base: position 13,688 of record CAWISL010000012.1, on the reverse strand, counting down.
TCCTTCGGCTTGTCCTCGTCCTCAGGAGGCGTCGGCGGAGGGGTCACCGGCCGCGGCTTCGTCCCCACGCGGACGATCTTCTTCTCCGACCGGTAGCCCGTGTACCAGCTCTCGCGGTACAGGACCTCGTCGCCCAGGTAGACGATCCGCTCGACGGTGACCGCGCGGGAGGGCTCTCCGTCCTCCACGACGACGCGGTCGCCCACGAAGAGCGTCGGGTCGGACAGGCGCTCGACCTTCGGCTTCCCGGTGGTCTTCAGCTCGCCTGCGATGCTCTCCACGCGCCGCTCGGGACCGCCGCCGAGGACCCGCACGACGATCCCGCTCTCGTCGTAGCCGGCCTTGAGCACGATCCAGCGCTTCGTGTCGTTCCGCAGCTTGAGATCGACGTCCGGGTAGTTGACGGTCGCGTCACGTCCGGTCGGGTAGCGGCTGATGTAGAGCGCGTGCGCGGTCCGCTCCGCGATCTTGATCCCCGCTTCCCACGCGGCGTTGAAGACGGTCGTGGCGACCTGCGAGACGCCGCCGCCGACGCCTTCCTCGTACTCGCCGTCGATGATCACGGGCGCGGAACGGAAACCCCGCTCCTCGGTGCGCGGTCCGACGCGCTCGTTGAACGACCAGGTCGCGCCGGGCGCGATGCGCGCTCCGTCGAGGAGCCCGATCGCAAGCTGCAGGTTCCGGATCCGGTCGGAGGTGCCGGAGTAGAGGGTCGCGTAGGAGGCGAACTGCCGCTGGATGCCGAGCGCGCGCGCCTCCTTCGTCGTCGTCTGCGGCTGGCGCTCGACGACGACGAGGGCGGCCGTCCGGTTTGTCGTCCGGGAGGCCGCCTCGAGGAGCGCGGCGGAGGTCGCGGCGACGTCGAGCGTCCGCCCTGCACGTGACGGGACGACGCTCACGCGTCCGGCGGCGTTGACGGCGAAGTCGGCGTTGCGCGGCGGCCGCGCCACGCCACGCGAGAGGTTGCGGAGGCGCCGGGTGGCAGCCTTCTGATCGATGCCGAGCTCGGTCTGGCCGCCCGAAGGCAGGTCGAGCAACCGCGCCATCTGCCGCGGGCGCACGCTCACGGCAGCTGCACCGAAGGTCAACTTGACCGGCGCCGAGAGCACGGTGCGCGTCTGAGTGGCGACCGCCGCCATCTCCTGCTGGGTCACATCCGGCCGGTCGACCGCGACGGGGAGCGCCGTCTCCACGCGCTCGAATCCGGCGAGAGCGGCGAGGACGATGCCGGCCGAGGCCTCCTGGTCGAGCTTGAGGCCGGCCTGGCCGGGCACGACCTCCGGCTCGAGCCCGTTGAGGACGAGCGCGGCCTCGCGGGCGGGCTCGTCGACCTCGGCGGCGATCTGGTTCAACCGGTAAGCGAGCCCCGGCTCGTAGACCTCGACCGAGGGTTCGACGTTGGCCCCCGTCGTGCGGAGCCAGAGACGCTCGAGGCCGCGCAGCGGGACCGGTCCGTCGCCGCGCTCCAGGGCCTCCTCGGCCGCCGCAGCCCAGTTCGCGCGTGCCTCGACGTCCGAGGGCCGAAGCGGGAACGTCGCACCGCCCGCCGTGAAGGCGACCGGGACGGACTCGTAGCGCCGGGCGACCGCCTCGAGCCTCTCCTGGGCCTCGTCCGCGGTCAGGCCGCCGACGTTGACGCCGGCGATCTCCACGCCCGCTGCGATGTGGCTTGCCGAGCCGGCGAAGACGAGCCCCGCGGCCAGGGCCAGAAGGACGAGCACGAGGGTGGTTGCGAGCGCGATCTTCGCCAGGCGGCGGACCACGCGTCTCCGCCTGCCCGTCGAGCGGACAGCACGGTCTCTCCGGACAGGCCGGACACCAGCCTCCGCGCGCAAGGCGTCCGAGTCTAGCAACCGTCCGCGTACACTAGTGCCGTGAATTTCGAGCTCACTCCGGAGCAGCGCGAGGTGCAGGCAACAGTCCGCCAGTTCGTGGACGAGCGCGTGCTTCCGAACGCGATCGAGAACGACATCAACCACCACCTCGACATGTCCGTGATCGAGGGAATGGCCGAGCTCGGGCTGCTCGGAGTCGTCATTCCGGAGGAGTACGGCGGGGCCGGAATGGACTTCGTCTCCGAGGCGCTCTCATGTGAGGAGATCGAGCGCGGCGAGGCCGCCTTCCGCACGCTCATCTCCGTCCACGTGGGCCTCAACTCCCTCTCGCTGCTCCGCTACGCCAGCGAGGAGCAGAAGGAGCGCTACCTCGCGCCGCAGGCGCGCGGGGAGAAGATCGCGTGCTTCGGCCTCACCGAGCCGGCCGCGGGCTCCGACGTCGCCGCTATGCGGACGACGGCGCGCAAGGAGGGCGACGTCTACGTCCTCAACGGCCAGAAGAACTGGATCTCGTATGCGGCGGTCGCCGACCACGCGCTCGTCTTCGCGAAGACGGACCCCGACGCGAAGCACAAGGGCATCTCGGCCTTCGTGCTCGAGAAGGGGATGGCCGGGCTTTCCGCGCAGGAGACCGAGCACAAGCTCGGCGTGTGGGCCGGCTCGACCGGCGAGCTCTTCTTCGAGAACGTCGAGGTGCCCGCCGAGAACCTCGTCGGCGAGGAGGGCCAAGGCTTCGAGATCGCCATGTACGGCCTCGACCAGGGCCGCTTCACGGTCGCGGCCGGCGCCTGCGGCGTCATCCGCGCCTGCCTCGAGCGCTCCGTCGAGTACGCGCGCGAGCGTGAGACCTTCGGCAAGCCGATCGGCAAGAACCAGTTCGTGCAGGACATGATCGCCCAGATGGTGCTCGACTACGAGACGTCGAAGCTCCTCGTCATGCAGGCCGCCTGGCTCAAGGATCAGGGCGTGCGCAACACCCGGGAGACGAGCCTCGCCAAGTGGCACGCAACCGAGTGCGCGTTCCAGGCCGCGCACCTCGCGATCCAGGTGCACGGCGCGTACGGCTACTCCGGCGAGTACGGCATCGAGCGGTACTTCCGCAACGCCCGCGCGCCCATCATCTACGAGGGCACGACGCAGATTCACAAGATGTTGCAGGCCGAGCATGCGCTCGGATACCGCGACCTCAACGGCCGGGACGGGGACATCTCCCCGCTCGCCTCGTGGGCGCCCGCGCTCCTCGCCCGCTCGCGCTGACGGGCCTCGCGCTCGCGGCCGCGGCGCTGCTGGTGGGCGCACCGGCTGCGGCCGAGCCGCCGACAGGCGGAACGTTCACGCCCGGCGCGAGCTTGGCCGGCATCGAGCTCGGGATGACCAGAGCCCAGGTACTCGAGACCTGGGGGCAGCGTCATGGCGAGTGCCGGGACTGCCGTCAGACGACCTGGTACTTCAACGAGAACCCGTTCCAGCCGGAGGGCGCAGGCGTGGTCTTCCGCAGCGGGCGCGTGGTGCACGCGTTCACGGTCTGGAAGCCGGAGGGGTGGGACACCCCGGAGGGGCTGGCGCTCGGCCAACAGGCCGGCGAGATCGGCGCCACGTACGGCGAGCTCGCCGAGGAGGACTGCGGCGACTACATCGCGCTCGTCCGCGACGACCCGACGGCGACGAGCGCCTTCTACGTCTACGACGAGCAGGTCTGGGGCTTCGGGCTCCTCGCGCCGGGCCGCTCGCCCTGCCTCTAGCCAGGGCCCAGACCGAGAAGCGCGGGCAGCGCCAGTAGCGTCGGAAGGGCGTCCTCCCGGTCCGGGAAGCGCCCCTCGCGGTCGATCAGGTACGCCTGCATGCCGAGGGCGCGGGCGCCCTCGACGTCGTCGAGGAGAGAGTCGCCGACCATCACGGCCGCCTGGGGCTCGACCTCGAGCCGGCCGAGGATGACGCGGAAGATGGAGGGGTCGGGCTTGACCTTGCCGTGCACGCCGGAGGAGATCCACGCGTCCACGTCGAGCGAGAAGTGGTCGACGAAGGCGTCCAGGTCGCGGCTCGTGTTCGAGACGAGCCCGATGCGGAGGCCTTGCGCCCGGAGCTCCGCGAGCACGGGCAGCGTGTCCTCGTAGAGCTCGAAGTTGGCCGAATGGAGCCAGCCGTTCGTGATCGCCCGCGCGACCTCCTCGGCGCGCGGGCCGTCGCCGCCCATGCCGAGCACGATGTCGGTCGTGAACCGCACCCAGATCTCCTCGTCGTGCTCGAGCTCCGGGTGGTGGTGGAGGTCCTCGATCGCCGCCGCGCGGGCCTGCGCGTAGAGCTCGGGGTCGAGCGTCAGGCCGTGGCGCGCGCCGGCCTCGCGGTAGCCCTCGGGCCCGAGGAGCGGGCCGGGCTTGGCGAGCGTGAAGTCGACGTCGAAGAGGACAGCCTCGACGCGACGCGGGCCCTCTAGACCTCCGCTGGCCACGTGTACGCGGCGGGCTGGCGGTTGGCCAGCGACGGGAGGCTGCGCCGGATGCGCTCCATATGCGCCCGGTCCAGCTCGGCGGAGATGACCGAGTCCTCGTCGGGCGCCTGGGCGAGCACGACGCCCCAGGGGTCGATGATCGAGCTGCGGCCGTAGGAGGCCTTGCCCCCCTCGTGCACGCCCCACTGGTTGGCGGCGGCGACGAAGCACTGGTTCTCGACCGCCCGGGCGCGCAGGAGGAGCTCCCAGTGGTCCTTGCCCGTGTAGAGCGTGAATGCGGCCGGGACCGTGATGATCTCCGCGCCCTCGACGGCGAGGATGCGGTACAGCTCGGGGAAGCGCAGGTCGTAGCAGACCGTCAGCCCGAGCCTCCAGCCCTCGACCTCGCAGCTCATCGGGCCCTCGCCCGGCTCCTCGCTGTCCGACTCGCGATAGACCTGGCCGCCGACCTCGACGTCGAACATGTGGATCTTGCGGTAGGTCGCGGAGATCTCGCCTTCGGGGTCGAAGACGACGCACGTGTTCGAGAGCTTCTCGCGCCCCTCGCGGCGCTCCACGATCGAGCCGCCGACGAGCGTGATCCCGTGCTGCTTCGCCCACGCGCTCATCGCCCCGACGGTCTCGCCCGAGTCGAGCGGCTCGGCGACGTCCAGGATGATCTCGTGCGTCCCGATCCCGTTCCACTTCTCGGGCAGGAGGACGAGGTCGGCCCCGGTCGACGCCGCGCGGGCAACGAGCGGCTCCATGCGCTCGAGGTTCTCGGCCTTCGAGCCGGAGGCGCAGAACTGGACGCAGGCGACGCGCAGACGATCGGCCATGGGCGAAGGATAGCCTTGAGCCGTGGCCAGGACACCCGCCGAGATCCTCACCGAGGCGCGCACGATCGCTCTCGTCGGCGCCTCTCCGAAGCCGCATCGCCCGAGCAACTCGGTCATGCGGTATCTCCTGGAGGAGGGCTACCACGTCATCCCGGTCCGGCCCGTCGGGCCTGCGGAGATCCTCGGGCAGCGCGCGCGTGGCCTCGCTGGCCGAGATCGACGAGCCGATCGACCTCGTGGACGTGTTCCGGCGCTCGGAGTTCTGCCCCGACGTGGCGCGCCAGGCCGTCGAGGTCGGGGCGGGAGCGCTCTGGCTCCAACTCGGAGTCGTCTCGACGGAGGCGAAGGCAATCGCCGACGCCGCCGGCCTCGACTACGTCGAGAACGAGTGCACGGCGATCGTGCACTCGCGACTCGCCTCCTGAGGCTCGAAGGGCCGCCGCAGCGGCCCTCCTCCCCAGTCGGGGTGCCCGGATTCGAACCGGGGACCTCGCCGACCCGAACGGCGCGCGCTACCAGGCTGCGCTACACCCCGAACCCGCCATAGGGTACCCGGAATGCCGGCACGCGACGAGGTCGTAGCCTGGGCGAACGAGTACCTCGATCTCGCCTCCTATCCCGACTACGGGCCGATGGGCCTCCAGGTCGTGGGCGCCGAGGAGGTGCACAAGATCGTCTGCGGCGTCTCCGCCTCCCGGGAGCTGTTCGAGCGCGCCGCGGAGGCCGGCGCACAGCTCGTGCTCGTCCATCACGGCCTCTTCTGGGAGAAGGAGCCGCGCGTCGTCGGGCCCGTCATGCGCGAACGGCTGCGGGCGCTCTTCGACGCCGACCTGAGCCTCGTGGCCTACCACCTGGCGCTCGACGCCCATCCGGAGGTGGGCAACAACGCGCTCCTCTGCGAGGAGCTCGGCGTCGAGCAGGACGGGCGCTTCGCCGACGGCCTGGGCTTCGGCGGCCGTCTCGCGAGCCCTGGGCCCGTCAACGAGCTGGCGGAACGCGTCCGGGAGCGGCTCGGCCAGATGCCGCTCGTCTTCTCCTACGGGCCCGAGGTGGTCGAGCGGGTGGCGGTCTGCTCAGGCGGCGCGGCGCGCTACCTGGCACAGGCGGCCGCGGAGGGCTACGACTGCTTCGTCACGGGCGAGGCCGACGAGCCGACGAAGCACGCGGCGAAGGAGGCCGGCGTCCATTTCATCGCCGGCGGCCACTACGCGACCGAGACCCTGGGCGTGCGCGCGCTGACCGCGAAGCTGGCCGAGCGCTTCGAGCTCGCCTGGGACTTCGTGGACCTTCCGAACCCCGTCTAGTCCCAGGCCTGGACGTTGCCGCAGGCGAGCTCGGCCTCCGGGTCGTCGTAGACGGTCTTCCAGTTCGCGAGCGAGTCGGCGTAGACGATCCCGATCGACCACTCCCCCTCGCGCCTGACCAGCTCCAGCGACCCGCCCTCGTCCGCGGCCCAGAAAGCCAGGTGGTACGAGCGGCGGTCCGGGTCGTCCGGTCCGCACGTTCCGATGCCGGTGACCGTGGCGTCGCCGAGTTCCGCGAGCCGTGCCTCGTACTCCTCCGCGTTGAGAACGCTGATCTTGCCGTCGGCCCCGGTGACCGCATGGCCTTCGAGGGTCGCGCCCGGCGAGCAGTCGGGGAACATCTCTGCCGGAAGGTCGTCGCAGACGAAGGTGTCCGCGTAGCTCAGCTCGACCAGGCGGGCGATGTCTCCCTCCTCCAGGGCCGTCGCGGCCGAGGCCGCCCGCTCGCAGGCCTGGCGGTCGTCGACGGGACAGCCGGCTGCGGTGAACCCTGCAGGGGACGCCTCGCTGCTCGTCGGCGGTGCGCCTTCCTCGTCACCGCCGCAGGCCGTGAAGGCGAGCACGGCGACGAGGGCGAGCAGGGCTCTCACACAGGGATCTACACCGCCGAGGGCCGAGTCGTTGCAAGGAGCTCTTCGACGACCGCTGCGAGCTCCTCCGGGCACTCCCCGACGAGGAGATGGCCCGCCGCCGGGAGCACGCGCAGCGGGCAGCGCAGACGCCGTGCGTACTCGAAGCCGTCCTCGAGCGGGATCAACCGGTCGCGGGCGCCCCAGACGACGGCCGTCGGACACGTCACGCCCGCAAGGTCCGGCCTTGGGTCGTCCTTCAGGAGCGCCCGCGCCGCCCCTTCGACGTCCGTGTGCTCCGGCTGCGCCGCGAGGAAGCCGACCACTGCTTCCGGGGAGAGGACCCTCGGGTCATCCGCGCCCCAGTAACCGAAGATCGGAGCGCGCAGGTTCGGCCGCCTGGCCAGGAGGAAGCGGAACCGCGCCACCTTCCGCGCAGGTCGCAGAGCCGAGATCGCGGCGAGCCAGACCTCGGCGCGCCGGGTCGTGGACACGATCCCGGCGGCTGCGACGAGAACGAGCGACGAGACGGCCTCGGGCCGCTCGACGCCAAGGCGCAGCACGACCGGCCCGCCCATCGAGTACCCGAGCATCGCCGCCGGCGACATGTCCTCGTGCTCGGCGACCGCTGCGACGTGCGCGGCGAGGTCGGACAGGCTCTCGAGCTGCGGCAGCGGCTCGGTCCCGCCGTGGCCGGGAAGGTCGGGAACGAGAACGCGGTGCCGCGCCGCCAGGAGCGGAGCGAGGTCGGTGAAGTTCCACGCGGCGCCGCCGAGCCCGTGGACGAGGACGAGCGGCGGCCCGTCACCGCCGACCCAGTAGCGCGTCCGGAGCCCGGCGATCTCCTCGACCTTCCGCTCGAACCCCCGAAGGAGCGTTGCCGAGGTCACCCCGGAAACCGTATCCTGTGACCATGGTCGAAGAAGGAGCACGAAGCCGTTGAGCTTCGTTGCCGAAAAATTGAGTGTGCGCACCGTGCCCGCCCGAGCCCTGCCGGCGGGCTTTTTTGCGCCCTGAGCCGAAGGAGGCGACGACCTTGCCCAATCACCTGACGCCCGAAGAGCTCTCGAAGGAGCTGGGGATCGACCGTGACGAGATCGTACGCGTGTGCTACGAGGAGTCCATCCCGATCTACCAGGGCAAGATCGACAAGACCCTCTTTCAGGCGCACCTGCAGGCGGCCGGCGCGCCGGCACCGCCCACACCCTAAGTAGGACTAGCGCGAACCGGACGCCGCGCGCTTCTTCCGCGCAGGCGTCTTCTTGGCCGCTGAGGCCTTGGTCTTCTGCGCCTGAGAGACGCTCGCCTTGAGCGCGTCCATGAGATCGATGACCGGCGCGGGAGCGGGCGCCTCGGGCACCGTGATCTCCTCGCCCGCGAGCTTGGCGTCGAGCATCGCCCGGAGCTCGCCGCGGTACTCGTTCACGAACTCCTCCGGGTCGAACTCGCCGACCATGCTGGACACGAGCTGGCGGGCCATCTCGAGCTCGGGCTCCTCCACCTCGGTCTCCGAGACGGCCTGGTCGATCTCCTCGCGCGAGCGGATGTCCTCGGCGTAGTAGAGCGTCTCGAGCGCGAGGCCGTCGCCGAGTGGGCGGATCAGGCAGAGGTTCTCCTTGCCCCAGAGGACGAACTTCCCGATCGCGGCGACGTTCGCCTCCTGCATCGCGCGCAGGAGGAGCACGTACGGGCGCCGCTGGGCGGCTGCGTCGCTCGGCGAGAGGTAGTAGGCGCGGTCGAAGTAGATCGGGTCGACGTCGTCCAGCGAGACGAACTGCTTGATGTCGATCGACTGCGAGCGCGTGAGGGCGACGGCCTCGAGGTCGGACTCCTCGACGAGGACGAACTGGCCCTTGGCGAACTCCCAGCCCTTCACGAGCTCGTCGGCCTCCACGTCGCGCTCGTGGACCGGGCACCAGCGCTTCTGCTTGATCGGCGTCCCGCACTCGCGGTGGAGCGTCCGGAAGGACACGTCCTTGCGCTGCTGCGCGACGGCAAGCCCGATCGGGATGTTGACCAGGCCGAAGTTGATGGATCCGTTCCAGATAGTGCGCATGAGAGGAGAAAAGCCTAGCGGGACCAGGGAAATTCTCCCTCCTTGCGCGCTTCCCTTCCCGAGCAGGACTTCCGGGGAGTGTTCTTTCGTATTCCGGCTCCGTACTGTTGACGCACCCCGTGGGAGGAGAACTCATGCGCACACGTCTTTCGCTCGTCGTCCTTGCCCTCGTGGCAGTCACCGTGCTCGCCTGGCCGGCCGGAGCGTCCGCCCAGGCTCCGAGCCTGAAGCTCGCCGGTCCAGGCGGCACCGTGAAGCTGCCGCGCTTCACCGGCGGCTGGGTACCCATGGACGTGAGCGCGTGGGTCGCTGCGACCGGCGGCGACTTCGAGCTCCGCGTCGCGCGGCCCGACTACGACTCGCCGATCGGGATCGACCAGGTCGACCCCGTGACGGGCATGGTCCTGCGCGACCTGCCCGAGGACGTCCTCGACGGCTGGTTCGGGCTCGCCGGCTTCGTCCAGGTCACCGTCAGGAACTCGCAGGGCGTGTGGGCAGGCGGAGGCCTCTTCAACTTCTGCCCGAACAGCTGGGAGCGCCAGCGGGTCGACGACACCGGCCCCGATCTCCCGCGCTACCCGACCTCGTGCGGGGCCTTCTCCCCCTTCTCGAAGGGGATGGTCTGGGGCATCGACAGCGGCTGGGCCACCCACGCCTTCGGCAGCGAGTTCGAGGCGCCGATGATCCGCCTCCGGCGCGCAGGGCACGTTCACGATCACGATCCGGATCGCGCGGCGCTACGTCGATCTGCTCGAGATCCCTGATGCGGACGCCCAGCTCGTCTTCACGGCGACGGTCAAGAACCGCCGTGGGGGCTTCGGCTTCGGAGAGGGCATGGGCCGTGGCGCCGCTCGGCCTGCGCCCGCGCAGCGCGCCCTGACCGCCGCGCCCGACATCGCCGACCCCGACCCGGACACGCTCCCCGACCTCGTCGCGCTGCCGCCCTGGTCGATGAACACGATGTCCCGCCGCGGCCGCGACTACCTCGAGTTCGCCTCCACGCCGTGGAACGCCGGCCCGGCGCCGCTCGTCGTCGAGGGCTTCCGCCGCCCCGGCGAGGAGGTCATGGACGCCTACCAGTACTTCCGCGACGCCGACGGCAACGTGGTCGGCCGGGCGCTGGTGGGCGACATGCAGTTCCACCCGCATCCCGCACACAACCACTGGCACTTCCTCCAGTTCGCCTCCTTCACGCTCCACGACGCGCTCGACATGGAGGTCGTCCGGAGTCGGAAGCAGGCGTTCTGCCTCGCGCCGACGGATCCCATCGACATCACGGTCGAGCGGGCCGACTGGTCGCCGTTCGACGGGCTCGGCACCATGTGCGGCTCGCGCTCGGCGCTCTGGGTGCGAGAGGTGCTGCAGGCGGGCTGGGGCGACACGTACTTCCAGTCCGTGCCGGGCCAGTCCTGGGACATCACCAACCTCCCGAACGGCTGGTACTACGCGCGCATCGAGGTCAACCCGCTCGGGACGCTCTTCGAGGCGGACACGACCAACAACGTCGAGTCACGGCTGATCCACCTGGGCGGCCGGCCGCGGGCGCGCACCGTGATCGTCACCCCGTGGCACGGGATCGAGGGGTAATCGTCTAGGAAAGGGAGCGCTAGAGCCGGCGGGCGCCGTACCAGGTGTCCTCGTACCACCCGGTGATGGAGGAGATCTTCACCACGTCGCCCGTGTGCGGCGAGTGGATGAACTGGTTGCCGCCGATGTAGATCCCGACGTGCCCCAGGCCGTTGAAGAAGACGAGGTCGCCCGCCTGCAGCTCGGAGCGCGAGACCGCGCTCCCGTAGCCGTACTGCATCGCCGCGTTGTGCGGGAGCGAGACGCCGACCTGCGAGAAGACGTACATCGTGAAGCCCGAGCAGTCGAAGCCGCTCGGCGACGCGCCGCCCCACACGTACGGGATGCCCAGGTACTGCATCGCGATCCCGACGACGCCGCCGTACTGCCCGGGAGGCGCGCCGGTCGGCGCGTCGCCGCCCCCTGAGGAAGGCGCCGCCACCCGGGCCTCCGCGGCGGCATTGATTCGCGCCTGCCTGCGGCGCTCTTCCGCCTCGAGGTCGGCGATCTGGTCCTTGATCGAGTTGTAGAGCTCCTCGCGCTGCTGCAGGGCCGCTTCGATCTCGTTGCGCTTGGCCTCCTGCGCGGCGACGATCTCCTCCTGGCGCTGGCGCGCCTTGGCGAGCTTCGCCTTCCGCTCCTTGACCTCTTTCTTGAAGTGGCGAACCTCGCGGAGGATCTGCGCGTCCTGGTCGGTGACGCGGCCGGCGGACTCGATCCCGTCGAGGATCTCGTCCAGGCTCGCGGAGCCCAGGATGATCTCGACGAGATCGGGGCTCCCGTTCACGTACAGGTCGACGAGGCGCGCCTCGAGGTTGCCCTGCGCGTTCCCGAGGTTGGAGCGCGCGATCCTCAGGCGCCGGTCATTGGCCTTCTGCTCGGCCTTGATCTGGTCCAGCTCGATCTGCTCGGCGTTGAACGCCTCGATGACGTGGCTGAGATCCGCGTCCATCTGCTGGATCTGCGCCAGAACCTGTTGAGCCTCAGCCTGCTTGGCCTCGATTTGAGGGGGAGCCGTGACAGCCGGCTCCGCCAGCGGGAGCACCGCCAGCGCGAGCAGCAGGATGAGGGGGACGTGTCTTTTAGTCGGTCGGATACCTAGCCCCTGGCGAGGGACGGTGTCGGCGCATACAACGGGCCCGGCGCCAGCACAAGCCGGGCATGGTAACAGGGGTGTTGGACGAACGGCAAACGGGGTACATCCTCGCCGACAGATGGGGGACAGACGTTCTCGACCGATGCGTGCCCGGCGGGCCGCTCCCGCTGGTAGGGTGCCTCCCTTCGTGCGCTCGGGTGGCTTACGACCATGGACCCGGTTCGCGGCGCTGGCTCTCCTTTTCACGGCCGCGCTCCTCGCCTCTTCGGTGGCGCGTGCCGACGATCCCGCGTCGCTCCGAAGCGAGGCCGAAAGGCTTCGCGCGCAGAGCACCGGTATCGCAGCCGAGGCTCACGCGGCTCTCCTCGAGCTCTACGCGCTCGAGACCAGGCTCGCCGCCGCCGAGGCCCGGCTCGCGGCCCTCAGGAGCAAGCAGGAACGCCTCGAGGACGAGGAGGCTTCGGCCAGGCGCCAGCTGACGATCGCCCGCAGCACCCTGCGTGCGGCAGAGCGCGGGCTCGCGAGGCGGCTCCAGACCCTGTACGTCGAAGGTGAGGTCGACCCGCTGGCCGTCCTGCTGGGCGCGGAGTCCCTCGACGAGGCGCTGACGGCGCTCGACGGGCTCGGCCGCGTAGCCGACCAGGACGTTTCGATCCTCGCCCAGGTGCGGCGTGCGCGAGGCGAGCTCAGGCGTTCCCTCCAGACGCTCGAGGAGCGCCAGGCCGCGCTCGAGGTCGTCGTCGACGAGGCGGCCGCCGAGCGCTCGGCGCTCGCGGGCGCGCGGGCGGAGCGCGCCGGGTATCTCGCGGGGCTCGAGCAGCAGCAGGCTCTGACGGACGCCGCGATCGCGCGCCTGACGGGCCAGGCCGCTGCCGCCGAGCGCAAGGGCGCCGAAGAAGGCTCGGGAGGCGCGACGCCGACACCCGTCTCGGCGCCGGCGCCGGCCCCGACCGGCCCGCCCGCCGCCGGGACGCGCATGACGGTCTCGTCGACCGGCTACTGCCTCCGCGGGCGCACGTCCACCGGCATTCCGACCGGCTGGGGCGTCGTCGCCGTGGATCCCGCGGTCATCCCCCTCGGCACGAGGATGACGATCCCCGGATACGGCGAGGGCGTGGCCGCGGACACGGGCTCCGCGGTACGCGGCGCGATGATCGACGTCTGGTTCCCCAAGTGCTCACAGGCGCTCGAATGGGGCCGCAAGGTCGTCACGATCACCATCCATTAGCCGCCGTCAGGTTTCACTAGGTTCCGCGCCCGACTACAATCGTCGCGTCCGCTCAGAAGCGACGAAAGGGGCTCACCACGTCAGCCGCCGAGGATCGGCGTCCGGAGAAGCAACTCGAAGGCTTGCGCGTGCTTCTCGTGGACGACCACGATCTCTTCCGGAGCGGGCTGCGCAGCCTCCTCGAGGAGCAGGGCCTCCAGGTCGCCGGAGAGGCGGACAACGGCCAGTCGGCGCTGCGCCTCGTCAGCGAGCTGGCGCCCGACGTCGTCGTCATGGACCTGAACATGCCCGGCATCACCGGCGTCGAGACGACGCGGCAGCTCACGTCGATCGCGCCACACACCCGCGTCGTCGTCCTCACGATCTCCGTGGACGACGAGGACGTGATGGACGCCGTCATGGCCGGCGCGTGCGGCTACCTGCTCAAGGACTCGTCCATCGACGAGCTGATCGCGGGCATCCGCGCCGCCGCCAGCGGGGAGTCGCTCATCTCGCCGCACATCGCGGCCAAGCTCCTCCAGCGCCTGCGGGCGCAGACGGCCGACGTCGCGGCCGCGCGGACGATCCGCACCGAGCTCTCCGAGCGCGAGCTCGAGGTCCTGCGCCTGATCGCCATCGGCAAGGACAACGCCGAGATCGCGCGCGAGCTCTTCATCAGTCCGAAGACGGTCAAGAACCACATCTCGAACATCCTCATGAAGCTCCAGATCGAGAACCGCATCCAGGCGGCGGTGTACGCCGTCCGCCCGGGATCGTCTAGACCGGCG
>CAWISL010000011.1:0-554634 GCA_963838795.1 uncultured Actinomycetes bacterium | reverse complement strand
CGCCTCGTCCCACGCCTGCCGACGGCTGAACAGGCGGGTCGACGGCGAAGTCCGCCGTCGGCCCTGATCAGTGCGCGCCGGCTACCCTGTGGGCCCGACCGGCTGTTCGACCGCGCCCTCCGTCGGCGGCCGGGCGTGCGCGTCCACCTCATCGTCCGCGCCGGCCTGGAGCTGATGCCGCCAGCCCGCGAGGACGCCGTGGACGCTTGCGGCGCCGATGATCGGCCCGGCGGGTACCTCGAGGTGCGCCGGGTGGAGGATGAACGGCCGCGTCTGGAGCCCGCCGATGCCGCCGTGGAAGCAGATCAGCTCCTCGAAGGCGCAGCCCTCGTCGAGCTCGGGGTCGTAGAAGCTGCCGACCATGATGTCGGCGACGTGCTGGAAGCCGTCGGTGCGCAGCAGGTGCCGGGGCGCGGTCGGCGAGAACGGCGCGAGCGGGTCCTCGCCCTCGACGCGGCCCTCCGCGAGGTAGTGGACGCCGTCGGCGCCGAGCGCGACCGCCCCGTGCTCGGACGAGCGGACGAGCAGCCAGCCGACGTGCGGATGCGAACGGAGGGCGGGCAGGAGCTGCGGGTGCCGCGCCTCGATCTCCTCGAGCGTCAGCCGGCGGCGCTCCTCCATCAGGTAGACGAGACCGAGGTTGCCCGAGCCGAGCACGACGACGTCGCGGTCGGAGACGTCGTTCTTGGGCCGCTTCGCCTTCTTCCCCGTCGCCTCGCTGAAGGCGTTGCCGACCATCGAGCTCTGCTCGTCCCCGCCGGCGATTCCCTCGACGTCGCCCTGAGCGAGCGAGCGCTCGACCAGCTCGTCGAGGCCGTAGCCGTTGCGCTGCTTGAAGGTCGCGCCCTGCGTCTGCCCGTGGTCGGAGAGGACGACGATCTCGTACGGCCGCGGCGCGTAGCGGCAGGCCCGCTCGATCTGCGCGAAGTGGTCGTCGAGCTTGCGCAGCGCCTCGAGCGTGTCGGCGCGCTCGAGGCCCGAGTGGTGCGCGACCTCGTCGTAGCCCGAGAACGTCGCGTAGACGGCGGGCCGCCCGCGCATCATGTCGGTGAGGACGCCCGAGACGATCAGGTCGCGCACGAAGACGCAGAGCGCGGCCCGCATCAACGGGTAGATGCCGCCCCGGTGGCCGCGCGGCCGCACGTCCCGGCGGATCGCACGCAGCGGCCGCCGTCCACTCGAGCACGATCTCCCAGCCGAAGAGGACGAGCGTTCGCGTCACGTTGTCGCCGTTGGCGAAGAACGCCCGATAGCCGGGATTGGACTTCTTCTCCGCCTCCATCCGGCTGACGGTGAGGATCACGTCCTCCGCCTCGCCGGAGAGGAGGTTCCCGCGGCTGGCGCCGCCGTCGACGAGCAGGCCGATGCCGGTCGCGTGGCGCCGCTCGATCTCCGCGCAGTCCGGCGGCGCCGAGCACGTCATCAGCGTCGCGGTCTCCTTCTCCACCCAGCGGAAGGCCGAGATGTCCTCGTTCGAGCCCAGCAGGATCCCCGCCTGGCTCGCACCCGTCTGCGAGGAGAGATCGGTCTCCCACTCCGCCAGGCGGTGCGTGTCCTCGGCCAGCCAGCGGGCCATGGTCGGGGCGTTGCCGTCGCGCATCGCCCGGCGCAGCACGGGCAGCGCCAGCCCGTCGATCTCGAGGTAGATGATCCCGGGGACGTCGGTGCTGGCGATGATGCCCTGCCGGCGCGCGATCCGCTGCGCGATGCGGATCGACGACGTGTCGTCCGAGCCGAGGATGACGGCGAG
The DNA here is from genome assembly GCA_963838795.1 of uncultured Actinomycetes bacterium. Lineage (GTDB taxonomy): Bacteria > Actinomycetota > Thermoleophilia > Gaiellales > Gaiellaceae > JAIBJN01. Next base: position 552,884 of record CAWISL010000011.1, on the reverse strand, counting down.
CACGACGCTCACGGCGGCGACGACGAACGCCGCGAGCAGCGCCCAGCCGAAGTTGTCGACGCTGAACACCCCGTCGGTCACGTTCAGATCGGCAGCGATCAGGAGGATGAGAGCGTCCGCGATCAGCACCACCAGGAAGCCGAGAACGAGCGTGAGCGGCAGCCGCAGCGCGGCGAGCACGGGCGGGATGACCGCGTTCAGCGCCGCGACGATCGCCGCGACGAGCAGCGCGCCCCAGAAGCTCCTCGATGTCGACGCCCGGGCAGGATCGCCGCCGCCACCATCAGGGCGACGCCCGTGGCGAACCACGAGACGAGCAGAGGGAACAGCCGCAAGCGGGGACGCTCGGGCTGCCAGGCTGTGGACTGGCCGTAGGACGGCTCGGGGCCGCTAGTCATCTAGTTCTCCTCCTCCGTGGCGTGACGAAGACATCGTCCGCAGCCTCCGTTGTCATGGCGGCGGCGGAACCGGCCTTGCCCGGACTCCTCACGCTCCGCCTGCTTCTCCGCCTTCTTCTCGGCACGCTGCGGCCTTCTGCTCGGCGACCTTGACCTTCGCGTCCGCGTACGACTGCGTGACGAGCTGCTTGCCGCCCTTCCAGCCGAAGACCGAGACCACGAGCACGATCGCGAAGAGGACGTTCCAGGCGTCGTGATCAGCTGCTGCGCCGTCGAGTAGTCGACCGCCGTGCTCTTGGCGACGTCGCAGCAGCGTCGAGCGCGAGCGCGTTCGTCGCCTGCGTGATGCCGACCGCGCCCGGCGTGACCGAGACGACGTTCGCGAGCGAGCCCGAGCCCGTCACCCACATGATCGACTCGAACGTGACCGGGATCGCGAAGGCCGCCAGGAAGATCCCGATCACGCGAGCTTGCAGAGCCACGAGAGGAGCGAGGCAGAACGCGTGCGTCAAGTACTCCTTCGGGCGGGAGAGGATCACCCGCCCTGCTTCGCCTTCTCCCAGAGCTTCTTCAGCTGCCTCCAGAAGATGCGGGCGAGGACACGATCAGGACGACCGCTCCCGCCGCGATCAGATCGTCCTCAGCGGGTTCCTCGGAGATGTTGCCCAGGCTCTCGTTGAACGAGCCGGCACGGACAGGAACAGGTAGAGGTAGACGAACGTGCCGGCGATCGTGAAGAAGATCTTCTGCACGAGTAGGCGGCGAGCGCCCCGGCGAACGTGCAGGCCGGGATGATCGCCACGAACATGACCAGCGTCGCGAACGTGCCGATGTTCGCCGGCAGGAAGTTGTTCATCGCCACGCCCACGGCGTAGGCGGTCACGATCGGCCAGAACTCGACCTGGCCCGGATAGGCCGCCGCAGGATCCCGTAGTAGGAAGGCCCGCGAAGAGCGTCTGGCCGCTCTGGAAGAACAGCCCCGCGACGATGTAGCCGGCGGGACGTCCTTGATCTCGTCCCACAGGTCGGACAGCCAGCCGACGACGTCGATACCGAGCAGGTTCAGGACGACGACGCGAGCGCGATGCCGACGAGCCAGCCGACGACCTTGACCAGGCGCCTCGGCGCGACGGGTCTTGAACGGCACCGACGATGGCTGGGCGGCTGTGCTGCCTTGCTCATGCCCCGATCGTCGCGCCGCCTGCCCGGCGCCACATCATCCAATCTGTGTGAATCGCGCTGGCCGCGGAGGTCGCGCAGCGGCGCGATTCACCCAGATCGTGCGATGCCGGGCCGCCCTCGAGGCGACAGCGTTTCCCTCTCGGCAGCAAGTCGTTCTCGTTCAGAAAGGAGCAAGTGCTATGGCATCGCAAGACTCGTCGTGGAGCGGGTGGATCGTCTTCGCCGGCATCGTGCTCGTGATCGTCGGTGCGCTCGACATGCTCCAGGGTCTCGTCGGGATCCTCGAGGACGAGTACGTCGTCGCCACGGCCAAGGGCCTCGCGATCGTCGACGTGACCGACGTGGGGCTGGATGACGCTCATCTGGGGCGGCCTGCTCGTCCTCACCGGGCTCGGCTTGCTCGGCGGGGCAGGCTGGGCGCGCTGGCTCGCCATCATCGGCGTCTCCGTCAATGCGATCGGGCAGATCGCGTTCATGGCGAACTACCCCCAGGCGTATCCGCTCTGGAACATCCTGATCGTCACGCTCAACATCCTCGTGCTCTACGCCCTGACGGCACGCTGGCAGGGCTTCAAGGAATCCGTGGCCTGACCGCGGCTTGCGAACCGGATCGAGGGGCCGGCGTACGGGCTCCCTCGATCCAGGTTCGCCCTACGGGCGAGCGAAATCACCTTGTCTGCATGAGGTCGAGCGTGCGCGAATCGGGCACCTTCGACCGGTGATGAGCGGCTCGGTTCCCAAGCTCGGCGCGTGGGCCTGGAGCTTCGTGGGGTGCGTGGTCGCGACGATCATCGTGGTCACCGCGCTGGCCGCCGTGAGCGAGATCGTGCTCCCGCTGCTCTTCGCGGCCGTCCTGGCCGTGGTCTTCAAGCCGCTGGTCGGGAAGCTCGAGCGCCGCAAGCTCAAGCCCACCCTCGCCGCCGGCCTGGTCGTCCTCGGCCTGCTCGCCTTGATGACCGTCGTCGTGGTCGCAACCGCGCGGGGTGTGATCGAGCAGAGGGACGAGATCAGCGCCTCGGTCGACGCGGCGCTGGATAACGCGGCGAGGAGCTCGGCATCGATCAGGCCTCGTGGGACGACGCCCGGGCGGCGGCCGAGGAGACGGCCCCGGCGGTCGCCGAGGGCTTCCTCACCAAGATCGTCTCCGGCGTCGACGCACTGGTCGGCCTGGCCGCAGGCCTGATCCTCGGCGCGCTGATCATGTACTACCTGCTCAAGGACGGCACCAGCCTTCGGCGCTCCGTCGTCGCGCAGGTCGCCCCCTCGATCCGCGACGAGGTCGACAGCTTCATCAGCGACGCGTGCCGGATCCTCCGCGACTACGGGCGCGGCCGCACCGTCATGTCCGCCATCGTCGCCGCGGTCGTCGGCCTCGCCAGCCTCCTGCTCGGTCTCCCGCTCGTGTTCACCATCGTCGTGGCGAACTTCATCGGCGGCTACATCCCCTACATCGGCGCCTTCCTCGGCGGCGGGCTGGCCGTGATCGTCGCCCTCGGCGACGGGGCCTCGGCGTGGCCGCCGTCATGCTCCTGGTGGTGCTCGCCTCGAACCTGCTGCTGGAGAACTTCGTGGAGCCCCGAGTGATGGGCCGCACCCTCGACATCCACCCGCTGGTCGTGCTCGTCGTCACGGCGCTGGGCGGCTTCCTCGCCGGCATCGTGGGGCTCATCCTGGCCGTGCCGTTCACCGTGATCGCCGCCAACGCCGTCGGCCGCTTCGGTCGAGAGGCTTCTTCAAGCTCGTGGCCGACCGGGCCGAGCCGACCGTGCAACGGATGCTCGAGTGACGCGAGCGGAGAATGCCGGACTGCAGCGGGACGGCGGCCTACGAGCGCCCGCTCTGGCGCGTCTCGATTCGCTCGAGCCGCGCGTTGATCTGACGGAGCTGCTCGGCAAGCGAGGTCTCGTGGTCCGAGTCGGCCGGCTCGAGGCGCGAGCGCGACACGAACGTGCTCGTGATCGCGGCGGTGATGACCGTCAGGAAGCCGATGCCGACCAGCATGACGAACGCGGCGAGGAACCGTCCGGCGTAGGTCGTCGGAACGTTGTCGCCGTACCCGACCGTCGTGGTCGTCTGGACGGCCCACCAGAGCCCGGAGCCGATCGACGGGTAGTTCTCGCGGTCGAGGACCGTCATCAGGGTCCCGGCGACGACGGTGATCGCGATCGTCGCGGAGGCGATCACGATGGCGGCCCCCCGCGGCGTCACGGCGCGGGCCACCCAACGCTCGAGCCACCGTTCGAGCCTCGTCTCCTTCGGCGTGTCGGCGGGGTCCTCGTTCATCGTTCTCAGTCCTCCGGTTTCATGCGGGTGAAGCCCCCGGCGAGCCCGTTGCCTCGCCCTCGGCCTGCTCGCTCTTCGCTGAGGAGCTCCTCGTAGAGCGAGCTGTTCAGCACCGGTGAGCTGACGACGAGAATCCCGAGGAGGTAGATGAAGAAGATAAGCGTCGTCGCGGCGCCGAGACCACCGTACAGCGACGTCGACTTCTCGAGCTCATCCACGAGGAAGGCGTCGACCAGTCCGCTGAGCAGTGGGACGCCGATCCCGATGAGGACTGCGCCGGGCAGCAGCGCCCGCCAGGGAGCGTCCCTGTGCGGAAGGTGAAGTGAAACCCAAAGCCACAGCCCGGTGAGCGGTGCGATGGTGAGCGCGGCCGCCAGGAGACCGTGCCACGCCACGTCGGCGAACCACGAGCTGAGCGCGACGGTGATGATGGCCGCACACAGCATGCCCGTGAACACGAGTGACCCCACCGGCTTGGGCTTCGGGGGAGGCTCGTCCCAGACGAGCGAATGAACGAGCACTACCGCCTTGGCACCCGTGAAACCCGTCCAGAGGAGAAGGGGCACGCCGACCGCGAAGAGCCACCACGAGTTGGAGTCAGCGGCACGCGAGGCATCGCCGATCGCGTTGGAGATCGCCGCCGGGACGCCGCCGCCCTCGACCGCGTCCTCGGTGTCGTTCGCGTTGCTGAGGCCGAGAGCGCCTCCGACGATCAAGCCGAACGGCAGCAGCCACAGGAAGAGCCTGTACGCGAGCCCCCCGGCGAGGACGCTCGCCGCGACACGCCGGTTTCGTTCCACCGCCCGGATCGGAACTGCGAGGGCCACGTGTCGTTCACTTGCCCCCTTGGCGCTCTCCATCGCGGCGCCGAGCTTGGCGCGCGCTCCCTCGCTGCGGCCGGCGTCGGCTGCCTCGCCGCTCGTCCGCCGGTTCGGGTTGTCGATCCTCGACGTCGCTCATCGTCTCGCCCTCCAGGCTCCCGTCAGGCCGCGGCGCCAGGCTTCGATCCTCGACCATGTAGGCAACGAGCAGCGCCAGCGGGAAGAAGACCAGGCTGAAGAGGAAGTAGAGGAAGAAGCTGTGCCCCTTCCGGGCGGCAACGCGGGCCGGCCAGAACGCGATGGCTATCCAGACGACCACGAACAGGATGGTACCAGAGCCAGTACATCTCATGCCTCCTTGGAGTCTGGTCGGATCGGTCACGGACACTGCAGGGCATCCGTCAGCTGCTGCGCCCCGTCGGCCGCCTCGCCTGCGCGCGCCTGGGCGTCCTCCCCGCCGGAGGTGGAGAGCGACTCCAGGTGGACGCGAGGTCTCTCGGCGGCGGTCGCCGCGTCGTCGGCCCCGGCCTCGGTGAGAGCCGCGGCGCCGGCCTCGAGAGCCGCCGCGAAGGATCCGAGGCGGCAAGGACGTCCTGGCCGGCCTCGGTCCCGCTGGTGGAGACCTCCGTCAGGTCCGCCGAGAGTCCGACAGCTCGGGACAGAGCTGCGCCTGAGCCTCCTGGAGGCTGTCGACGCCCTCGTCGACCGTGCCGGTGCCGGAACCGGCGGTGCCGTCGCCGCCTCGGTCGTTGCGCTGCCTCGTCGTCGGAGGCGCAGCCGAGGGCCGAGACCAGAACCATGAGGGCAACAACGAGGGCTGCTCCGAAGCGGCGGGTCACGATGCGGTTCGAGCTCACTGTCTGCCTCCTTGCTGCCGCGAGCGGCCGGCCGAGCCGCCCGCCCGAGGAGGCGGCTCGCCGGCGACGCGGCTCGGTTACTGGGCGTCCAGGTCGTCCTGGTCGTCGAGCTCGGCGACCTCGATCTCGAGCGCGATCGCCTTGACGATGTTGCCCGTCGCGGACGCGACTCGGGCCGTGCCGACGATCGGTGCGATCGCGGCGAAGACGCCGCGGACCTGCTCGGGGTCGATACCGGCCTCGCCTGCCGCTTCGAGGTTCAGCGCATACGAGATCGGCGGGGCATCGACCGCGGCGAGCGCGGCGATGCGAACGAGCATGAGCGTCTCCGGGTCGAGACCCGAAGCCTCGATCGAGTCCGCGGTCATGCTCGCGAGCAGGTCGAGGACCGGTGTGTCGGTGGTCGGGTCAGCCATGGTGCTCTCCTTTCGTTCGACGTTCGTTCCAAGGGCGGGGGAAGAGGGTGGGTCGAGTGGGCTGAGATTGCGCCAGTATGTGGGCGGCCCCGCCCCGCTTCCTCATACGGATCGCATGAAATAGGCGCCTGCCAGGCGATCGAGCGGCTAGCCAGGCGCCGCTCCGGCCCTGTCCTAGCATTGTTCCTCCGTGGCTGTGGCCGACGTTCCTTTCGACCTTGCAGAGGCCAAGCTCGCTGCCCCGTTGCCGCGGCCCGGCACCGTGGCGAAGGCGGACGTCATCGCCCGGCTGAGCGCGGCGAAGACGCCTTTCGCGACCGTGGTCGCGCCCGCCGGATACGGCAAGACGACCCTGCTCGCGCGCTGGGCCGAGACCGACCCTCGTCCGTTCGCCTGGGTCGCGCTGGACGGGCGAGATGACGACGCGGTCGTGTTCCTGCGCTACATCGCGGCCGCGATGCACCGGCTCGAGCCCGTCTCGCCCGACGTCTTCGAGGCGTTGTCCGGGCCGGGCGGATCCACCTGGTCGACACGGGTCCCCCGTGTCGGCGGCGCGATCGCCGCACGTGAGCGCCCGCTGGTGCTGGCGCTCGACGATCTGCACGCTGTCGCCAATCCCGCCTGTCTGGACGTGCTCGCCGAGCTTTCCCGGTACGTCCCGGCCGGCTCCCAGATCGCGGTCGCAAGCAGGGAAGAGCCGGCCCTGCCCCTCGGCCGCTGGCGGGCGCAGGGATCCGTGGACGAGATCGGCGTCGGAGACCTCCGGCTGGACGAGCAGGAAGCCGGGATGCTGCTTGCAGAGGCGGGCGTCGAGCTCGACGCCGACGAGGTCTCCGAGCTGACCGAGCGGACGGAGGGCTGGCCGGCCGGCCTGTACCTGGCAGCGCTGTCGATGCGGGCCGGGGGTGCGGGCTCGGTGACTGCCGAGGGCTTCACCGGCGGCGACCGGTTCGTCTCCGAGTACTTCCGCCTCGAGCTCCTCTCTCGGCTGCCGGAAGCTGAAGCGCAGTTCCTCAAGCACACCTCGATCCTGGAACGAATGTGCGGAGGTCTCTGCGACGCCGTGCTCGAGACGACGGGGTCGGCGCACGCGCTCGAGACGCTCGAGCGCGCAAACGGCTTCGTGGTGCCTCTCGACCGGACGGGCGAGTGGTACCGCTACCACCACCTCTTCGGCCAGCTCCTCAGGAACGAGCTCGAGCGTACCGAGCCCGAGGTCGTGCCTGCGCTCAACGCTCGTGCGCTGGCCTGGTGCGTTGCCAACGACCTGCCCGAGGAGGCGGTCGGCTACGGGCAAGCAGCGGGCGAGACGGAGGCCGTCGCCGGCTTGATCGACGCCCTCAGTCCGCCGCTCTACTACGACGGCCGCTTGCAGACCGCGGAGGAGTGGCTCGGGTGGTTCGGCGACGACGAGCTCGTGCGACTACCCCGCGCTTGCCGTCTACGGAGCCTGGTGGCGCGCGCTGACGGGGCGAGCCGAGGAGGCCGAGCGCTGGCTCGCCCTCGCCGACGGGGCGACCTCGAAGATCCCGCTCTCGGACGGCAGCGCCACGATCGAGCCGTGGGTCGCCACGCTGCGCGCGCACATGATGCCGAACGGTGTCGAGCAGGCGCTCGCCGACGCCGATCTGGCGCTGGATCAGCTCTCGCCGGACAGTTTTTGGATCCCGACCGCACTCCTCGGCCGAGGAGTTGCGCACGCCCTGCTCGGCGACACCGATCGTGCAGTGGTGGCGCTTTCAGGCAACCGTCGAGCGAGGGCTGGCCACCGGCAGCGTCGAAGAGGTCTTCCTGGCGCACGCGCAGCTCGCGCTCCTCGCGGCCAAGGAGGGAGCCTGGGGTGAGGCAGGGCAACGCGCACGGGCAGCAGAAGCGCTCGTCGAGGAGTCGGGCCTCGGCGACTACTCGACGAGCGCGATCGCGCACGTCGCAACGGCGCGGGTCGCGCTCCACGAGGCGAGGCCGCAAGATGCCCGCGCGGCGCTGGTGCGTGCCCACCGCCTGCGGCCCATGCTCGACCACGGCATTCCCTGGGAAACCGTCGGCGTCGGGCTCGAGCTCACGCGCGTCCATCTCGCGCTCGGCGAGGCCGCCGCCGCCCGCACGGTCTCTCAGAGAAACCGAGGACGTGCTCGAGCTCCGCCCTGACCTGGGCTCGCTCGTCGAGGACGCGCGCGAGCTTCGTGACCGCCTGGCGGCGACCTCCGGATCGGCCGGTGCCTGGGCGATGAGCCTCACGGGCGCCGAGCTCCGGCTGCTTCCCTATCTCGCCACCCACCTCACGGTTCCCGAGATCGCGACCCGGCTCTTCATCTCGCGCAACACCGTCAAGACCGAGGCGGTCTCGATCTACCGCAAGCTCGATGCCTCATCGCGCAGCCAGGCGATCGAGCGCGCCGTCGAAGTCGGGCTCCTCGACGGCTCGATCTACCCGCCGCCGGCAAATCTCACCCAGGAAGGATGACGCGCAGGGAGTCCGCACCGTGTCCCATGTGAACCGGTGGGGATGGAGTACAAAGAGCACCTCCGTCGGCTCGCGGTACACGACGACGCGTTCGTCGGCTCGCTGACGGCGGAGGAGGCGCCGACGGCGTCAGCCCTCGACGAGAGGACCCTGGCGCTCGTTCGCGTCGCAGCCACCATCGCCCTCGATGCGGCGCCCGCTTCCTTCCAGCACGCCGTCGCGCACGCCCTCGCAGCCGGAGCGACGAGGGACGAGATCGTCGCCACCCTCGAGGCCGTGACCCCGGTGACGGGCACCTCACGAGTCGTCGCGTCGCGCCCCGAAGATCGCGCTCGCGCTCGGCTACGACGTCGAGGAAGCGCTCGAGGAGCTCGACCCCTGAGACGGCGGAACTTCATACCATCGGTATGAGGAAGCTGCCGGCGACGCCCACGAGTCCCTGGCCGAGAGAGCCGGATCATTCGAGTCACAGAGAGGTTGCCATGAGCCCCGACCAGTCATGCCCGCACGATGTTGCCGATCCCGGATCGGCCGGCGCCGGGTTTGACGACCTATGACGCCAAGGACCCGGACACGTCGTATCCACCGATCGAGCCGCTGCTGCCGCCGGAGGGGGCGCCGAACGTGCTGATCGTGCTGATCGACGACGTCGGCTTCGGTGCCTCGAGCGCATTCGGCGGCCCGTGCAACACGCCGAACGCCGAACGGCTGGCCGCGGGTGGGCTGCGCTACAACCGCTTCCACACGACGGCGCTGTGCGCGCCGACCCGGCAGGCGCTGCTGACCGGGCGCAACCACCACTCGGTCGGGATGGGCTCGATCACCGAGACAGCGACCTCGGCTCCCGGCCAGAGCTCCGTGCGTCCGAACACCAAGGCGCCGCTGGCGATGACGCTGAAGCTGAACGGCTACTCGACGGCGCAGTTCGGCAAGTGCCACGAGGTGCCCGTGTGGCAGTCCTCGCCGATGGGCCCGTTCGACGCGTGGCCGTCGGGTGGTGGCGGATTCGAGAAGTTCTACGGCTTCATCGGTGGGGAGAACAACCAGTGGGATCCGGCGCTGTACGACGGCACGACACCGATCGAGCCGCCGGCGACCGCGGAGGAGGGCTATCACCTCACCGAGGACCTCGCCGATCACTGCGTGAGCTGGATCCGTCAGCAGAAGGCGTTGATGCCGGACAAGCCGTTCTTCATCTACTTCGCGCCGGGTGCGACCCACGCGCCGCACCATGTCCCGAAGGAGTGGGCGGACAAGTACAAGGGCCAGTTCGACGAGGGCTGGGACGCGGAGCGAGAGCGCACCTTCGCCCGCCAGAAGGAGCTCGGGGTGATCCCGGCCGACGCCGAGCTCCCCGCCCGGCACGACGTGATCCCGGCCTGGGACGACATGCCCGACGAGCTCAAGCCGGTGCTCGCCCGCGAGATGGAGGTCTACGCCGGGTTCCTCGAGCACACCGACCACCACGTCGGCCGCGTGATCGACGCCTCGAGGATCTCGGGATCCTCGACGACACGATCGTCTACTACATCATCGGCGACAACGGCGCCTCTGCCGAAGGCACCCTGCAAGGCGCCTTCAACGAGATGGCCAACTTCAACGGGATGGCCGCGCTGGAGACGCCCGAGTTCATGATGTCGCAAGATGGACGAGTTCGGCTCGCCGAGCTCGTACAACCACTACGCGGTCGGCTGGGCGTGGGCGATGAACACGCCCGTTCCAGTGGACGAAGCAGGTCGCCTCGCACTGGGGCGGCACCCGCAACGGGACGATCGTGCACTGGCCCGACGGGATCGAGGAGAAGGGCGGTCTGCGCAGCCAGTTCTCCCACGTCATCGACGTGGCTCCGACGATCCTCGAAGCCGCGGGTCTGCCCGAGCCGGCGATGGTGAACGGCGTGCATGCAGTCGCCGATGGAGGGCACGAGCATGCTGTACTCGTTCAACGACGCCGACGCCCCGGAGCGCCACGAGCTGCAGTACTTCGAGATGTTCGGCAACCGCGGCATCTACCACAAGGGCTGGAGCGCGGTGACCAAGCACAAGACGCCGTGGGTGATGGTCGGCGGCGACTTGCCGGCCTTCGACGACGACGTCTGGGAGCTCTACGACGGCAGCAAGGACTACAGCCAGGCCCGCAACCTTGCCGCCGAGCAGCCGGAGCGGCTGGCGGAGCTGCAACGGCTGTGGCTGATCGAGGCCGTCAAGTACAACGTGGTTCCGCTCGACGACCGCAGCGCGGAGCGCCTCGAGCCGTCGCATGGCCGGGCGGCCGACGCTGATCCGTGGCAACTCGCAGCTGTTCTTCGCGGCATGGGTCGCCTCTCGGAGAACAGCGTCGTCAGCATCAAGAACAAGTCGTTCTCCGTCACTGCCGAGATCGACGTCCCCGACGGCGGCGCGAACGGCGTGATCATCGCCCAGGGCGGCCGCTTCGGCGGCTGGACGGTCTACTTCAAGGACGGTAAGGCCAAGTTCGTCTACAACACGCTCGGCATCCACGAGTACGCGACCGCCGCCGACACCGCGATCCCCGCCGGCACCCACCAGGTGCGCATGGAGTTCGCCTACGACGGCGGCGGACTGGCCAAGGGCGGCGACGTCACCCTCTACTACGACGGCGACGCGGTCGGCACCGGCCGCGTGGAGAACACCCAGCCGATGATCTTCTCCGCCGACGAGACGACCGACATCGGTCAGGAGACGGGTACCACCGTCACCCCCGACTACACCGCCCAGGACAGCCGGTTCACCGGGAAGATCAACTGGGTGCAGCTCGACGTCGGCACCGACGACCACGACCACTTCATCGATCCCGAGGAACGCCTTCGCATCGCCATGGCCAGGCAGTAGCGCAGGCAACGACGAGTAGAGAGCTTCGCCACCCATGAATTGCTCGGAACCGACACAGGAGGACTCGAAATGAGCGCAGGTGAGTCGCGGCGCGTTGAGCTGATCCTGCCGATGCGGACGGTGCTGCTGGTCGCTGCGACTCTGGGTGTGCTCGCGGCGTTCGCGGCGATCGGCGACACCTTCCTGATCGTGTTCGTCGGGATCTTCCTGGCGCTCGTGTTCGAGTTCCCACTGCGGTACCTGATGTCGAAGACGAAGATGTCGCGTGGGGCCGGGGCGGCAGTGCTGGTGCTTGGCGCGTTCGCGCTGATCTTGCTGATCGGGCTGCTGTTCCTGGTCCCGCTCGTTGGCGGTGTTCGAGATTTTCTCCAGGATCTTCCGGCGCTGGTCGAGAAGCTGCGCGCTTCCGACGAGCTCTCGGGGCTGGGCGACAGCGGAGCCGCCGAGAACGTGCAGGCGGGCGCGGAGAAGGTCTCGGCGTCCGTGCCGGACGCCATCGCAGGCGTGCTCGGCATCGCGGGCGACTTCTTCTCCGGCTTCCTCGTGACCTTCACGATCATCTTCATCTGCATGTTCCTGCTCAGCGACATTGCGAACCTGAAGCGGGCGTTGGGGAGCGTGCTGATGCCGGGTGACGACGAGCGCTGGCTGGGCGTCTGGGAGCGCGTGACGACCGTGATCTCGCGCTGGGCGATCGGCGTCGTCGTCATCGCCGTGATCGCCGGGACCGTTCAGGGGCTCACGGCGTGGCTGCTCGGGTCGAGCTATGCCCTCGGGCTGGCCGTCATCGCAGGGCTGCTCGACATGATCCCGAACATCGGCGCCATCCTCGCCGGGTTCATCCTCGTGCCGGCGCTCTGGGCCGAGGAAGGGATCACCGCGGCGATCATCATGCTCGTCGTGCTACTCGTCTATCAGCAGATCGAGAACAACGTGGTGACGCCGAAAGTCCAGGGCGCCGCCGTCAACCTCTCGGCGTTCTTCATCATCGTCGCCGTCACCCTGTTCGGTGCGCTGCTGGGGGTTCTCGGTGCACTCACCGCGGTTCCGCTCGCGGCGGTCATTCAGATCTTCGTGCAGGAGCTGACGAAGGCCCGCCGGGAGAAGGTCGCGGCCGCCCACGCGGCGCTGGAAGCCGCCACGAAGCCTGGATAGCTACGTCGCGGTGCGCGGCGGCTGGGACAGATAGAACTCAGCCGAGCTGTCAGGCAAATCGCGGACAAGGAACAAGCGCGCTCCGCGCTACTTCGAGGCGTTCGAGTCCGGGATCCTCGAGCCAGCGCAGTGCAAGAGTGGAGCCAGCGGGATTCGAACCCGCGACCTTCTGGCTGCCAGCCAGACGCTCTCCCAGCTGAGCTATGGCCCCATGAAGCGCTCGACGGCCAAGTCTACCCCGCCACGGCGAGCTCGACCGACGGGACGTCGCCCCAGAGCTCCTCAAGGCGGTAGTACTCCCGCGCCTCGGGCGTGAAGACGTGGAGGACGACGTCGAGGTAGTCGGCGAGGATCCACGTGGCCTGGCGCTCCCCGGCGACCGCGCGCGGCAGGAGCCCCTCCTCCTTCTTCAGCCGTTCCCGCACCTCGTCGTAGACCGCCTTCGTCTGCCTCGGGTTCTGCCCCGTGCAGACGACGAAGAAATCCGTGTACGAGCACACCGGCCGCATGTCGAGGATGACGACGTCGGCGGCGAGCTTCTCCTGGGCGAGGGCCGCGATTCTGCGCGCGTGGTCGATGGGCGTCAGCGGCCTGGCATCTCCTGCATCAACACTCTCAGCGTAGCTGTGCCCTCCCGAGGCGGTCAACAACCCTCATGGTAGAGGCCGCGCTCGACGACCCGGCTGGCGACGGCCGGCGGGAGGAGGTCGTCCACGCGCTCCCCCTGAGCGAGGCGCGCGCGGAGGTCTGTCGACGAGACCTCGATCGCCGGAATCTGAAAGAGCTCCACGCGGTCGGGGCGCCGGAGCGAGGCGAGCACCGGCTCCAGGCGCTCACGCGGGTAGCCGGGCCGCGTGGCGACGCCGAGGCGGACCCGGTCGAGGATCTCCTCGGGCTCCTTCCACGTGAAGAAGCCCGCGAACTCGTCGGCGCCGACCAGAAAGAAAGTCGTGTCCGGGTCGAAGGCGCCGGCCCGCAGCGAGTCGACCGTGTACGCGTGCTCCTCGCGCCGCACCTCCGCGAGCGGGAGGCCCGCGAAGGCGGCGCGCGCGAGCTCCAGACGCTCCTCGACCGGCGTCTCCACCGGCTTGTGGCCGGGCTCGGCGACGACGAGCACGACGAGCCGATCGAGATCGAAGCGCCTGATCGCCTCCACCGCCAGGGCGACGTGGCCCGCATGGGGCGGGTCGAAGGCGCCGCCGAGCAGGCCCGTCGTCACTCGTCCTCGAACTCCACGACCGCGTCGGGTCTGACCCCGGCAGCGCGGAGCTCCTCCTCGGTGGCCTGGCCGCGCACGCTATAGCCCCGCGGCGTGCGAAAGATGCGGAAGCTGCGGCGGCGGGGCGGACGCGGCCGGTAGACCAGGAAGTCAGCAAGCTCTTCAGGTTCCCGAAAGCGTTGGCGCGCTTTCGGGAACCAGGGCAAACAGCATGCTCTTGAGCTCATCGATCCCCCGACCCGTGGCTGCAGACGCGGACGCGATGCCCAGGATGCGGGGATCGTTCAACCCGAACGCAGGTGGCTCGCTGACCAGGTCGACCTTGTTGAGGACCACGATCTGCGGCCGCTCGGCCAGGCCGGACCCGTAGGCGGCGAGCTCGCGGTCGATGGCGCGGAAGCGCGCCTCGAGGTCCTCCTGGACGTCGATCACGTGCAGGAAGAGCCGCGCCCGCTCGAGGTGGGCGAGGAACTCGTCCCCGAGGCCTACGCCTTCGCTCGCACCCTCGATGAGCCCGGGCACGTCGGCGACCGTCAGCTGGCGCCCGTCCGGGGCCTCGACCGTGCCCAGGACCGGGGCGATCGTGGTGAACGGATAGTCGGCCACCTTGGGCCTCGCGTTCGAGATCCGGCGGAGGAGCGACGACTTGCCCGCGTTCGGAAAGCCCAGCAGCGCCGCGTCCGCGAGCAGCTTCAGCCGCAGCTCGAGCGCCACCTCGTCCCCGACCGAGCCCAGCTCGGCAAGGCGCGGCGCCTGGTGGGTCGGCGACGCGAACCGGCGATTGCCCGCCCCGCCGTGGCCGCCGTGCGCGGCCACGAGCCGCGCGTCGGGGTGCGCGAGGTCGGCGAGCAGGCGCTCGTCCTCGTCCAGCACCTGCGTCCCGACCGGGACGCCGAGCACGACGTCATCGCCGTCGGCTCCGCGCTTGTTCGACCCCTTACCGTGCCGTCCACGCTTCGCCTCGAACCTGGTGCTGCGGTGAAAGAAGCCGAGGTCGCGAAGATCCGAGTCGGCGACGAGCACGACGTCGCCGCCGTCGCCGCCGTCGCCGCCGTCCGGGCCTCCCTTCGGCACGAACTTCTCACGGCGGAAGCTGAGCGACCCGTCGCCGCCGCGCCCGCCCCGGACGCGGATTCGCGCGCGGTCGTGGAACACGGCGGGCCCTAGTCCACGGACACGACCCGACCCGCGCCGCCCGTCTGGAAAGCAACCTTCCCGTCGCGCGTGGCGAAGATCGTATGGTCGCGGCCGAGACCCGTGCCAGGGCCGGGCCTGAAGCGCGTGCCGCGCTGGCGGACGACGATCATGCCCGCCTTGATCTCCTGGCCGTCGAAGACCTTGACGCCGAGCCGCTTGGACTCGGAGTCGCGGCCGTTCTTCGACGAGCCCAGTCCTTTCTTGTGGGCCATCCCTACTCCTCGGTCTTCTTTCTGGGAGCGCTCCGCCGTGCCGGCGGCTTCTTCGCGGCCGCGGTCGAAGGCTTGCTCGTTGCCGCCGGCTTGCGGGCCGCGGGCTTCTTCTCGGCAGCCGGCTTGGCCCCCGTCGTCGCCGACGCCTTCGCCGCGGTGGCGCGCGTTCGGGCGGTCCCGATCGACTGCACCTCGATGCGCGTGAGGCTGGCGCGGAAGCCGTTCCGCCGCTTGTAGCCCGTGCGACGCTTGTGCTTCCCGACGATGATCTTCTTTCCGCGAACGTGCTCGGCGACCTTCACGGTCACCTGTCGGCCCTGGAGCTCCGAGCCGAGCTTCGGGTCGCCGTCGCCGCCGAGCATCACGAGGTCGGGGTGGAACGTCTTGCCCTCGGCATGTGGCACCCGGTCCACGAGCAGCCGCTGGCCTTCCCGCACGCGGTACTGCTTGTTCCCGATGGAGATGACGGCGTAGCTCATAGGCTCGTAGACAGGAAACGAGCGGGCGGAGCCCGCTGCGAGCGACAGTCTAGCCAGCGTCCTCCACCGTCGCAATCGGCTCGACGGGCGTCTCGCCCGCCGGCTTCTTCTTCCGCCGGCGGCCCCCGCGGCTGCCCCGCCTCGTCTTCTTCTTGGGCTTCTCCTCAGGCGGGGCGTCACCGTTCGCGCCGGGCGCCGGAGCCTCGACCACCGCCTCGACGGGCGCGGCGGCGGCTCGCCCGCACCGTCGCCGTCCTGCGGCATGCCGTCGCCGGGCGCCGCGGCCTTCTTCTTGCGACCGCGGCCTCCACGCGACCCGCGCCTCGTCTTCTTCTTCGGCTTCTCCGTGGGCTCGTCGCCGTCGGCGCTCGGCTCCGGCGCGGCTTCGTCGCCGTCGAGCACGGCGTCGTCCAGCGCCACGACCGCCGCCACCGCCTTTCGGCGCCGCTTGCTCCCCGCCTCGTCCTTCGCAGGCAGTCCTTCGATCTGGGAGGCCTTGCCCTCTGCGAGAACGGCGAAGCGATCGAGTCGGAAGGACTTCTTCGTCTTGAACGCAAACCGCTTGCCGGTCTCCTTCTCCAGCTCCTCGAGGTGCTCGCCGTTCGGGCCGGCCAGGATCGCCGCGACGTCGGAGTGAAGCTCGACCTGGAAGGCTTCGGCCTTCGAGCCGGCGACGTGAGCGCGGAGCTTCCGCTCGACCTCGACCGCCCGCGTCTCGGCCGAGACGACGACACCGGTCGCGTCGCAGGTCGGGCACTTGTCCGTGAGGATCTCGCGCGGGCCGTCGGTGACGTTCTGGCGCGTCATCTCGACGAGCCCGAGCGGCGAGATCTCGACGACGTACGTCTTCGTCCGGTCGCGCGCGAGCTCGGCGTCGAGCGCGGCCTCCACGAGCTGGCGGTTCTTCGGGTTCGCCATGTCGATGAAGTCGATGACGATGATCCCGCCGATGTCGCGGAGCCGGAGCTGGCGCACCACCTCGGAGACGGCTTCGAGGTTGTTCTTCGTGATCGTGTCCTCGAGCCGCGCGTTCGACGACTTCCCGCGGCCGCCGACGAAGCGCCCCGTGTTCACGTCGATGACGGTGAAGGCCTCGGCGTAGTCGAAGACGAGATAGCCGCCCGAAGGTAGGTCGACCCGGCGCGAGAGGGTCGAGTTGACTGCTTCGAGCACGCCCGAGCGCTCGAGCAAGGGCACCTTGCCCTGGTAGCGCTCGACGCGCGCCGCGAGCTCGGGCGAGGTGCGCTTCAGGTAGGCGACGATCTTGCGGTACGTCCGCTCGTGGTCGACGACGACTCGCTTGAAGTCGCGGATGAAGAGATCCCGGACGATGCGGAGCGGGAGCTCGGCCTCCTGGTAGACGAGCGTCGGCGCCTGTGAGCGGGCGGCGCGGGCGCGGATCGTCGACCAGAGCTTGAGGAGGAGCTTGAGGTCGCCGGCGAGCTCCTGCTCGGAGGCCCCTTCGGCGGCCGTGCGGACGATCAGCCCTCCCTCGGGGAGCTCGAGGCCCTTGCAGATCCCCTTCAGGCGCTCGCGCTCCTCGTCCTCGAGCCGACGCGAGACGCCGATCCCGTCCCCGTACGGGGTGTAGACGAGAAAGCGGCCCGGCAGGGAGATCTCAGTGGTCAGACGGGCGCCCTTGGTCCCCATCGGGTCCTTGACGGCCTGGACGAGCACCTCCTGGCCGCGCGAGATGAGCTCCTGGATGCGCTTGCCGTGGCGCTTCCCCTCCAGCTCGGGCACGACGATCTCGTCGACGTAGAGGAAGCCGTTGCGACCGAGGCCGACGTCCACGAAGGAGGCCTCCATCCCGGGGAGGACGTTGTCGACGACGCCCTTGTAGATGTTGCCGGCGATCGAGCGGTGGCTCGGCCGCCCGAGATAGACCTCGGTGACCTTGCCGTCCTCGAGCACCGCCACGGTCTGCTCGAGCACCTCCACGGAGATCAGGATCTCCTTGGAGACGTCAGGGAGAGCGACCCGCTGCTTGGGCGCAGGCCTGCGGGCAGGGGTGCGCTTCCGCTCGCGCTTCGGCTCCTCTCGCGCCTTCGCCTTCGTCGTGGCCGCGCCGGGGGCCTTCCTCGGCTTCGCGGCCTGCTTGGTCTTCGGAGGCGCAGCCTTCGCCTCGGCCTCGACGGAAGGTGTCTCGGCCTTCTTTTTGCGCCCGCGCCCGCCGCGGCTTCCGCGACGGCGACGCGCCGGCTTTCGCTCGGCCTCAGCGGTGTCGTGCCGGGCCGGCTCCTCTCGCTCTAGCGCCTCCGGAGCGGCGGCCTCGGCGGGCGCCTCCTCCCCGCGCTTCTTCCAGCGAAACCAGGTCAATTCGGTGGACTCCTTTCGGGCGCACGCCGCGCTCGGCGCCGTTCAGGCGCTCGCCGAGCCGCAGGGTGTCTGCCACAAATCTCATGTGATTTCCGCGCCGGAGCTCGTCTGCCCAGTGGGCTGGCTGATCCGTGCGCATCTCCCTCAGACTAGCAGCGGGCTCCTATGCCGCGGCTGGTCGCAGTCCCGTGCGCTTCCGCTCGACGGACCGCAGACGCTGGTTGAGACGGGCCCAGGCCCAGGGCTCGACCTCGTCGTAGCGCCCCGTTTGCGCCTCGGCCTGGGTCGCCTCGAGATACTCGAACCAGGCGTCCGCCTCCTCGATCAGAAGCGCCTCGTGGCGGTCTTCCCTCTCCATGCGCGAGAAGGCTAGGACCAGGACCGGACGGACCGCTCGATCGCCTTCGTGCCGCCCGCCGCAAAGTACGCGTCGGCTGCTTCCCCGACCGCCAGGGTGGCGGCGTAGGCCACGCCGCCCTTGACCGCCCAGCCGAGCCCGGGCACGAGCCCGACTACGTGGCGGGCGATCGTGCGGAACCCCAGCCCGGCGGCGATCACGGAGAGGACCTCGAACGCACGCTCCTTGTCGAGCTGCTCGCCATAGGCGGCGGCGATCCGGAGCACCATCCTGATCTGATTCAGCGTCAGCACCGGGAAGTCCGCGCCCGGGATGAAGATCGCCACTCCGAGGACGCCGTTCTGGATCGAGAAGTGCTTCACGATCGCCTGGACGACGGGAGGGCGGAGCGCGGGGATCCGCGCGGCGAGGTGGTGCGAGCCGTCGCCGGCCCGGTCGGCGATGCGCTCGGCGATCGTCTCGACCGGCAGCGTCTCGCCGGGGGCGACGGCGATCACGTCGGTGTCGAGGACGTGGGGCACGCTGGGTCGGTCGCCGCCCGCCACGTCGAAGAGCACGCACACGATTCCGACCCGCTTTCTGGCGGCGAGCTGGAGGACCTTCAGGTCCTCGTCGCCGGGAGCGGATCCGGCGACCGCGTAGACGAGGACGTTGGCGCCTTCCAGATCGTATGCGGACGGGGCGCGTCCGGAGACGTCGCGGAGCGCCTCGAGGTCCGCGCCCACGGCGAGCGCGGCGTGGATCGCGGCAGCCTGCTCCGGCGCGCCCTCCGACGAGAAGCGGGCGCAGGTCTTCCTCCGAGGCGCGCATCTCCTTGACGGCGCCCCACACGGAGGTCGGGCTGAGTGGAAGCTTGGGCATCGGCGAACGGAGGCTAGCGCGCCCCGGCGAGGCGGCCGCGGATGTGGACGGCCTCGAGGATGCCGATCAGGATCAGCGTCGTCAGGAGCGAGCTTCCGCCGTAGGAGACGAGCGGCAGCGGGATCCCCGTCACCGGCGCGATCCCGATCGTCATGCCGACGTTGATGAAGAGCTGGATCAGGAGGGCGAAGACGATCGTCCCGGCCAGGATCGCCGAAGAGAGATCTCTGGCCACCGCGATGATCTTCGTGCCGCGCCAGATGATGATCGCGTAGAGCAGCAGCAGGATCGAGGCGCCCACGAAGCCGCGCTGCTCGGCAAGCGACGAGAAGATGAAGTCTGTCGAGTGCTCGGGGAGGTAGTTGAACTTCGTCTGGGTGGCGTCGGCCTCGCCGCGTCCGTCGAAGCCGCCCGAGCCGACGGCGGTGATCGACTGGTTCACGTTGTAGGTCGAGCCGCTCGGGTCGATGTCGGGATCGACGAAGCCGACGAGGCGCTCGCGCTGGTACGACTCGAGCACCTCGAGCCCTGCCGACGGGAGAAACCACAGGAGCGCGCCGGCGGCGAGCGCGGCGACCACGGCGAGAACCGCGAGGTGCTTCCACGGAGTCCCGCCGAAGAAGAGCGCGCCGATCGCGACGGCCGCGTAGATCAGCGTCGTGCCGAAGTCGGGCTCCTTGAAGACGAGCAGCATGAGCGGAGTCGCGATGCCGACGATCCCGAGCGTCACCCTCCACTCGCCGATGCGCTGCCGGCGCTCGGCCACGAAGCCTGCCAGCACGATGACGAGAGCGATCTTGCCGAGCTCGGACGGCTGGAAGTTGAAGAAGCCGATCTGGATCCAGCGCTTCGACCCGCGAACCTCCTCGGCGAGGACGAAGACCGCCACCAGGAGAACGAGCGAGAGCCCGTAGAGCGGCCAGCGCACGCGCCGGTACGAGGCCGGGTCGATCACCGCTGCAGCTGCCAGAAGCACGACGCCTACGGCGACGTAGACGATCTGCCGGAAGACGTAGAAGTCGGGATCGCCTGGCACGTCGCTCTGCGTCACCGACTCGAGCACCCAGAGCCCGTAGGCGAGCAGCCCGCCCGTTGCCAGGAGCAGCAGGTAGTCGACGTGGCGGAGGTAGGCGCCGAGCTCCCAGGCGGCGGCCTGGACGCGGGTCGGCTGCTGGACGCGGGTGACGGGGGTGGCCATCGAGTGAGACGTTCCTCTAGTCGCTCTGCTGGATCACAGCGGAGTAGCTACCGGGGTTGACGTTGAAGTACTTCTCGAAGACCTTGAGGGCGACGGGCGCGGCTGCGGTGCCGCCGTGGCCGCCGTTTTCGATCAGCGCGCAGACGGCGATCTCGGGCTTCTTGTAGGGGCCGTAGCCGCACCACCACGACTGGTCCCGAAGACCGGTGTAGCCGGGGAGCTTGACGAACTTCTCGGCGGTGCCGGTCTTGCCGGCGATCTCGACAGGGAAGCCGCCGAAGACGTGCTGGGAGGTGCCGTAGCTCGCGTGGGTCGCGTCGTAAAGCGCCTCCTGGACGACCTGGAGCGAGGCTGGGTTGAGCCCGATCTCGCGGGAGGGCTTCGGCGTGTACGGGCGAAGCACGACCGGCGGCTCGCCCTCGGCCCGCGGCTCCTCGACGCTCTGGACGAGATGCGGCTCGACGAGCTTCCCGCCGTTGGCGATCATGGCGTACCCCCGCGTCATCTGCAGCGGGCTGACGAGGAGGTCGCCCTGGCCGATGGCGAGCTGGACGGAGTCGCCACTCGTCCAGAGCCTGTCGATCTCCGTCTTGAATGTCCTCCGGCGCCATGCGGGCGTGGGCACGAGCCCCTGGGCCTCCGGGCCGAGATCCACGCCGGTGCCCGAGCCGAAGCCCATGCTGCGCGACCAGCGCTGGAGCGGAGAGTCCTTCCGCTCGTAGAAACGGAGGGCGACGTTGTAGAAGAAGGTGTCGCACGAGTTCGCAAGCGCGGTCGACACGGTCATGGGCTCGTTCTTGTACGGGTCCCAGTTCGCGAAGGTCTGGCCGTCGATCACCTCCTCGCCGGTGCACTGGATGTACTCGTCCGGGCGGAGCAGGCCCGACTCCATCGCGGCGAGCGCCACGAAGGGCTTGAACGTCGAGCCGGGCGGGTAGGCGCCGGCGAGCGCGCGGTTCATGGTCGGGAGGTTCGCGCTCCTCGCGGCCAGCCGCTCGAGATCCTTCTCCTCGACGCGGCCGACGTAGACCTCGGGGTCGAACGTAGGGTTCGACGCGAGCGCCAGAATCTCGCCGGAGTCGACGTCCATCGCGACGAGCGCGCCGCCGTTCGCGGCCCACTCGTCCTGGTCGATCGCGAGGCGGATCCCGTACGCAAGCGCTTCCTCCGCGGCGCGCTGAAGGTCGGCGTCGATGGTCAGGCGGATGTTGTCCCCGGCCTCCGGCAGCTGGCTGAACTCACGCTCGCTGGTGATGCGGCCGAGGGCGTCGACGAGGACCTGGCCTTCGCCGCGCACGCCGCGAAGGTAGGTGTCGTACGCTGCCTCGAGCCCCGTCTGGCCGATGCGGTCGCCGGCCCTGTAGCCGTCCTCGGCCTTGGCCTCGAGCTGCTCGGCGCCGATCTCGCCCACGTAGCCGAGGATCTGGGAGGCGAGAACGCCCTGTTCGTAGTTCCGCAGGTAGGTCTCGGTGATCTGCACGCCCGGGAACTCGCTCTGGTGCTCCATCAGATAGGCGGTCTTGAACTCGTCCACGGTTGTGTCGATGGTGACCGGCGTGAGCGGGTCGGCCTCCAGGCGCTCCGCCACCTTGGTGCGAACCGCGGCCACCTTCAGTCCTAGCAGCCTGGAGAGGCGGCCGAGCATCTGCTCGCGCTGGGCTGCCGGGACGTTCTCCAGCGCGGCGGGCCAGATCTGCACGAGCGTCCCCGCCTTGTTGGAGACGAGCACGTCTCCGTCGCGGTCGACGATCGAGCCGCGCGGCGCGATCACGCCGAAGCTGCGGATCTGGTTGTTGTTCGCGTCCTCCAGGTAGCGCTCGCCGGAGATGACCTGCAGCGCCCAGAGGCGGAAGAAGAGCGCGCAGAAGACGACGACCGCGAGCACGCCGAGGATCGCCACCCGCAGCGCCATCTGCGGGCCGAAGCGGTACGGCTCCTCGACCCGGGGATCCGGCGGGAGAAAGCCCGGCCGCCTCCTGGGCTCTTTGATGGTGCTAGACAGCCGGGTTCACCTCGCGGCGGATGACCAGCCGCGGCGGGAGGATCCTCGCGCAGAGCGCGTAGATCGGGTAGGCGAGGATGAGGTTGAAGGCCAGACCCGGCAACAGCACCGCCAGGAAGAGCTGGGAGGCCGGGATCGAGACGCCGAGCATGAAGTGAAGGACGGCCGAGCCCAGCGTGTAGCCGGCCGTCGCCAGGATCACCGCGATCAGAAGGGGGTGTGCCGAGGCGCGGGTCGTCGCCTCGCCGAAGCGCCCGGTCGAGTAGCCGATCACGGTGAGGAGGAGCGAGGTGAGGCCGAACGTCCCGAAGGACGCCGTGTCGAGGACGAGCCCCGCGAGGAACCCGAGGACGGCTCCGTAGATCGGCCCTCGCAGGAGCGAGACCGCGACCAGCGTGACGAGGACGACGTCGGGGTGGGCCTCGCCGATCTCGATCCATTCGGCGAGCGACACCTGGACGATCGCCGCGAGCAGGACGAGGCCTGCCGCCTTGACTGGGTCGATGCCGATCACGGCCGCGTCTTCTTCCCCTGCTCTTGCCTCCTGCGGCTCTCCGTCGTCTTTTCCTGTGGCTCGGCCGGCTGGGGCTTCTCGATCAACACGATCACCGCCGACAGCGAGTCGAAGTCCACGAGCGGGGCGATCTGGATCCGCTTGAAGAGGTCGACGTCCTGCTGGCCGACAGACTCAACGACCCCGATCGGGATCCCGCGCGGGAAGAGGGATTCGAACCGATCAGTCACCCACCCTGCCGTGATGACGGTGTTGCCCTCCGAAGCCGTCTCGTCCTTCTCGACGCGGTCAAGGATGAGGGAGGACGAGCTGGTGCCGTGCTGGACGACGCCTGACGCCTCCGTCTCGAGGACAACGGCCGAGACGGAGCTGGACTGATCGGTGATGAGGGTGATCCTCGCGGTCGAGTCGGTCAGATCGGTGACCTGGCCGACGAGGTTGCCCTCCTCGGAGACGACCGGGGCGTTCCGCTCGACTCCATCGCCGGATCCCGCCGAGACGATCACCTCTTGCTGATAGGGCGTCGGCGGCCGTCCGATGACGCGCGCGACGATCGGGTCGAAGTCGTCGGGGAACGCCGCCCCCGCGACGTACTCGCTGATCTCGCCCTGGAGCGCGAGCGCCTGCTCGGCGGTGCGGGACTGGATCAGCTCGCGGCGAAGCTCGTCGTTCTCGGTCCGAAGGTCCTCGTTCTCGTCCTTGGCGTCCAGGAGATCGGACGTCCAGGCCCAGGCGTCCCGGAACGGCCTGGCGACGCGTTCTCCCGCCACCTCGAACGGCATCAGGACGGAGACGCCGATGCGCTGAGCGGCGTGCAGCGGGCCCTCGTCGGACTCCCGGAAGTAGACGGTGATGAGGGCCAGCGACACGAGAACGAGCAGGGCGGCGACGAGCCGCGCTCTAAAAGCGCGTCCCGTTCGCGAAGGGGGGCCGTCGCCGCGCCGGACGGGAGCGTCCAGCACCGGAAGCCGTGCTGTTCGTTGCCGAGGCACGGGAACAGACCAGTGTAGTGAATCGCCCGGCTCGCGTGAACCGGTCGGCGCGCGTGGTTCCTAGCGGCGGCGGCCGTTTCGCTGGCGCGCCTTCGCCGAGCGGTGGATGACCTCGAACTCCTCGAGACTGCGGCCGGAGCCGACCGCGACGCAGGTGAGCGGAGACTCGGCGAGCTGTACGGGCATCTGCGTCTCGTCGCGCAGCCGGTCGGCGAGGCCATTGAGCAAGGCGCCGCCGCCGGCGAGCACGATGCCGCGGTCCATGATGTCCGCGGCCAGCTCGGGCGGCGTCTTGTCGAGCGTCGACTTGATCGCGTCGATGATCTGCCCGACCGGCTCGTCGAGGGCGCGCCGGGTCTCCTCGGAGGAGATGACGACCGTCTTCGGCAGGCCCGTGAGCATGTCACGGCCCCGCACCTCGGCGGAGACCTCCTGAGGGAGCTCCCACGCGGAGCCGATCTCGAGCTTGAGCTCCTCGGCCGTCTGCTGCCCGATCAGGAGCTTGTACTCCTTCTTGATGTGGGCCATGATCGCCTCGTCCATCTCGTCCCCGCCGACGCGGATCGACTGGGAGACGACGATGCCGCCGAGCGAGATCACCGCCACCTCGGTCGTGCCGCCGCCGATGTCCACGATCATGTTTCCGGTCGGTTCCGAGACCGGGAGCCCGGCCCCGATCGCGGCTGCCATCGGCTCCTCGATCAGGTAGGCCTGACGGGCGCCCGCGCTGAGCGTCGCCTCCTCGACCGCGCGCTTCTCGACGCCGGTGACGCCGCTCGGGACGCAGACCACGACGCGCGGGTGGGCGAAGCGGTTGTGGTGCACCTTCTGGATGAAGTGGCGGAGCATCTGCTCGGTCACGTCGAAGTCGGCGATGACGCCGTCCTTCAACGGCCGAATGGCCGAGATCGTCCCAGGCGTGCGCCCCAGCATCCGCTTCGCCTCGATCCCGACGGCGTGCACCTCGCCCGTGCGCTGGTCGATCGCGACCACGGACGGCTCGGAGAGCACGATCCCGCGCCCACGCACGTAGACGAGCGTGTTCGCAGTGCCCAGGTCGACGGCCATCTCCCGCCCGCCGAACCCGCTCAAGTAGCCCCAGAAGCTCATCGGAGATCTCGGTGAGTGTAACGACTGGCTTGAGCACGTCCACCGCGGCCACGGCCAGGGGTCTGACCCCGGGGCATGGCCCCCGGAGTCAAGACGTGCGTCACGAGATCGTCACAGCGCCGGCGGTCGGGGTTGTCGGTCTGGGCCTCTTCGCCCTCGATCGGCGCCGTGCGCGACAAGCCTTTCGTAGCTTCGTTGAGTTGCCTGGTGTCTAACTGTCATGACCCAGGGTCAGACCCCGGGGCGTGACCGCTCGGGACACGTCGACCGATTCGTAGGCGCCCGGGAAGCGGTCGGCGAGCAGGCGGACGAGGAGGGCGGCAGGGAGGCCGACGACGTTCAGGTAGTCGCCCTCGATGCGCTCGACGAGGGCGGCCCCGCGGCCCTGGATGGCGTAGCCGCCGGCGCGGTCTCGCCACTCGCCGGTGCCGACGTAGTCGACGACGGCGCGGGGCGTGAGCTGCCGAAAGACCACCTCCGTCTCTTCGTGCTCGACAGCCTCCCACCCGGGCCCCAGCAGGCACAGCCCTGAGACGACCGTGTGCGCACGGCCTGAAAGGAGGGTGAGCATCTCGGCGGCCTGCGTCCTCGTCGGCGGGCTTGCCGAGGACGCGGTCGCCGACCACGACCGCGGTATCCACGCCGAGGACGACGCGCTCCCCGGCCTCGCCCAGGACTGACCGCGCTTTCCCGAGCGCGTGGGCTCGCACCAGCTCCACCGGCGGGAGTCCGCCCTCGTCCCGCTCCTCGTACGAGGGCGCCACCACCTCGAACTGAAGCCCGAGCTGCTCGAGGATGGCGCGGCGCTGGGGCGAGCTGGAAGCGAGCAGAAGCCCAGCCTTCATCGCTTGCGCGCGCGCCAGATCTCCTCCGACGGCCACTGCCGCGCCCACCAGCGCTCGGGCAACGCTGGATAGCGGTGCTCCGGGCCGCTCTCAGGCGCCTGAAGCTCGAGGAGGTCCAGGACCTCGAGCCCGCAGCGGCGCAGGAGGCGGATCCAGTCGCCGTAGCCGAGATGGAAGTCGACCGAGATGGTGTCCGCCCACTCGAACCGGTGCATCCCGAAGTACGGCCGCAGGAGCTCCCGCCCCGATGGCTTCTCCTCGTCCGGCGCGGTCAGGATGGAGAGGGTCCCGTTGACGAGGAAGACCAGCTCGCCCCCGGGTCGCAGGAGCCTCGCGGCTTCGGGAACCCAGGCGTACGGATCGGCCCAGATCGACGCACCGTACTCGGAGACCGCGAGATCGAAACAGGCATCTGGAAGGGGGACCGCCTCGGCGCTGGCCTCGATCAGGGGGAACTCGAGCCCGAACCGCGCCTGCATCGCCCGCGCCGTCTCGAGCTGCGCCGGTGTGACGTCGATCCCGACAGGACGGGCGCCTCGCCGCGCCAACCAGGCCGAGAAGTAGCCCGTCCCGCAGCCGAGCTCGACCACGTCGATCCCCTCCACCGACTCGGGGAGCGCGCGGACCTCGGCCTCGGGGATGCCCCAGACGCCCCACAGGATCTGATCCGAGGCCCAGGCGGCCGGAGCCTCCTTGCCAAAGTCGGGCGCCCACGACGTCCATTCGTCGCGATTTCGACGTACGTGCTCGGGGAGGTCAGACAAGCTCGCCGTCGGAGAACCAGAGCGCGATCTCGCGCTCCGCCGACGCAGGGGAATCAGACCCGTGCACGAGGTTGTCGGGCATCGCGAGCGCGAGGTCACCGCGGATCGTGCCGGGAGCCGAGTCGACGGGGTTCGTCGCGCCCATCGTCGTCCGGACGACCTGGATGGCGGACTCTCCCTCGAGCACGAGCGCCAGCGTCGGCGAGGATGTGATGAACCCGACGAGCTCGCCGAAGAAGGGCTTCTCACGGTGCTCCGCGTAATGCTCGCTCGCCAGCGCCTCGTCGACGTGGACGAGCTTCGCGGCCCGGACCTCCAGCCCCCGCTGCTCGAAGCGCGCGAGGATCTCACCGGCAAGCCGGCGTTGCATCGCGTCCGGCTTGATCAGGACGAGGGTGCGTTCCGCCATGCCTCTGTTCGGCGTTCCTCGGCCTCGTCCCGCTTCTTCGCCTTCCAGAAGATCCAGGAAACGTAGGCGAGCACGAACCACGGGATGATCATGGCGACGAGCGCGATCATCGTGATCGCAAACGAGCCGCCGCCGCCGTCCTCGGCGTGCTGGGCGAGGAGGATCTCCACGAAGCTAGGTTAACCCGAAAGGTTCTCGACCGCGCGGGGCGACTCGACCGGGGTCTCGCAGAACGGGCACATCTGCCAGAGCGGCTCGAGCGGAGCCTTGCAGCGCCGGCACGACTCCTTCAGCTTCGTCGTGCAGACGGGACAGGCAAGGAACGTGGGCTCGATCGCCGCCCGGCACACGGGGCAGCGCTCGGCGACGTCCAGGCTGTCCTCCATCGCCTTGATCTCGAGCTCGCGCTCGCGCACGTCCTCGAGGTACTCGGGCGGGCGGAAGAACATGTAGAGGAGCGGCCCGACGAACGGGGGGAAGATCCCGAGCGCGACGGCCATGGCGAGGAGCCAAGGGTCCTCGATCCGGCGCCGCGCGTCCTTGTAGACCCAGTAGGCCGAGGCGAGCCAGAAGACGACGAGGAAGAAGAGGGTGACGTTGCGGATGACAAGCCACGCCTCCGAGTCGAAGAAGTCGCCGACGAAGCCCAGCGGATCGCTGTCGTCCGTGGTCGTCGTCTGGGCGAGTAAGAGGTGTAGACGCGTCACAACAAGACCTTCCCGACGAACCACCCGGCGCCAAACGCGAGAGCCACGATCGCAACGAGCACGACCGCGGCAAGCACGAAGATGCTCAGCCGTTCGCCGACGCTTGCCATGGTAGACACGAAGGGCGGACGGAGGCCAGGTCCGCGAGCAGGTAGAGGGAGCCCGTGACGAGCAGAGCGCCGTCCCGGCCGGCCAGCTCTCGTCCCCGCGAGCGCGCCAGACTGGGCTCCGGCACGACCTCGACCTGGCCAAAGAACGGCTGTGCGAATGCCGCGAGCTCGTCCGCTGGAAGGGCGCGAGCGCTTGACGACGACGTCGCCACGAGGCGTCCTCCGAGCGCCGAGAGCGCGGCTAGCATCCCGGCGGCGTCCTTGTCGTCCAGGATGGACGCGATCACCACCCAGTCCGCTCGCGGGACGCGCGTGAGCATGTAGCCAACGCCGGCGAGGTTGTGCGCGCCGTCCCAGATCTCGAGAGGAGCCTCGCAGATCCGCTCGAGCCTTCCTGGGACGACGACGTCCTCGAGGGGTGCAGGGTCGACAGTGCGGCCGAGGACGGACTCCACCGCGGCGTGCGCGAGGACGCCGCTCGAGCCGGCGACGACAGTCACGCCGGCCGCCCCCGCCTCGCGGGCAGCCTCCTCCCACTCGGGCTCACCGAGTACGACGAGCGTGCCCGGCGCGACGACGGCAAGCTTCTCGACCGCGATCTCCTCCCGCGTCGCGCCGAGCACATCCGTGTGCTCGAGGCTCACATTCGTGAGGACGACGACCGGGGCGTCGAGCACGTTCGTCGCGTCGTGCCGCCCCCCGAGGCCCGCTTCCACGACCGCGATCTCGATTCCCGCGGACGCGAACTCCGCGAAGGCCGCCGCAGTCAGCGCCTCGAACTGCGTGGCCCCGAGCGCCTCCGCCTCGCCTCGGACACGCCCGAGCACAGTCTCGAGATCGGCCTCCTCCCCGTCGACGCGGATCCGCTCGCTCCAGGAGACGACATGCGGCGAGGTGTAGGTGCCGACGCCCACACCCTCGGCCAGGAGCAGCGCCTCGGCCGAGCGCGCCGTCGTCGTCTTCCCGTTCGTTCCGACGACGTGGACCGCACGGAACCGGCGCTGTGGGCTTCCGATGCGACGCAGAAGCTCGCCGATCCGCCCCACGCCGAACTCCTCGGGCCACGGGCTCAGCGACTCGAGCCAGCGGACGCTCTCAGTCGCCGAGCGCATCGAGCTCGCGCCGGTAGCGCGCCAGCTTCTCGCGCTCGCCCTCGACCACGTCGGCCGGGGCGTTCGCGACGAAGCTTTCGTTGCCGAGCATGCCCTCGGAGCGCGCGACCTCGTTCCGGAGGCGCGCGATCTCCCCTTCGCGACTGCCGTTCACCGGGAGCTGTTCCGCGCGGACGACCGCGTCGAGGATGCGGCGCTCGTCGGCGGGAAGCTCGACCAGGACGCCGCTCCTGCGCGCGATCTCGGCGGCATCGCGAACGCGCTCGAGGGCGTCTGCATCCGAGGCGAAGCGCCCCTCCGGCTCGGGCCACGGCGTGACGATGAGACGCGCCCGGCGATCGGGCAGCTGGGCCCAGATCTCCTCGGTCACGTGGGGCAGCACCGGGTGGAGCAGCGCGAGCAGCCGCTCAAGGGCGGCGAGAGCCGTGGCCGCGGCGTCGGGGTCGTCCTCGTACAGGCGCGGCTTGATCGCCTCTGCGTACCAGTCGCAGAAGTCGTCGAAGGTGAGGCCGTAGAGCGCCTTCGCCGCCGCCGCGAAGTCGAATCGCGCCCAGGCATCCTCGAGCTCGGCCCGAACCGCGTCGAGCCGCGCCAGGATCCAGCGCTCCTCCAGCGCCCGCGGCCTGGCCTCGGGCTCGACTCCCTCCGCGTTCATGAGGAGGAGGCGCGCCACGTTCCAGAGCTTCGTCGCGAGCTTGCGACCCTCGAGAACCGCGCCTTCGGAGAAGCGCACGTCCTGGGTGGACGACATCTTCAGGAGCCCGTAGCGCGTGGCGTCGGCGCCGTGCTCGTCGATCATCTCGAGCGGGTCGATGCCGGTGCCGAGGCTCTTCGACATGCGCCGGCCATCGGGTGCGAGCACGGTCGAGTGGATGATCACGTCCTGGAACGGGACGTCCCCCACGAGCTCGATACCCGTCCAGATCATGCGATTCACCCAGAGGCGGATGATCTCCCGCGCGGTCGAGTTGACGTCGCCCGGGTAGTAGCGCAGGAGATCCTCTGTGTCCTCCGGCCAGCCGAGCGTGGCATACGGCCAGAGGGCCGAGGAGAACCAGGTGTCGAGCACGTCGGGGTCGCGCTCCAGCTCGGCCGAGCCGCACTCCGCGCACGCACGCGGGGGCGGCCAGGCGCAGGTCGGGTGGCCGTCCGGGCAGTACCAGATGGGCAGCTGATGGCCCCACCAGAGCTGCCGGGAGACGTTCCAGTCGGGGATCTCCTCGAGCGACCGGACCGCGAAGGAGTGCTGGGACTCCGGGTGGTAGCGGACACGGCCCTCCCGGAGCGCGGCCAAGGCGGGCTTGCGCGGCTCCTCCATGGCGAGCCACCACTGGAGCGAGACGAGCGGCTCGATGCGCGTGTGGCAGCGCTCGCACGTGCCGACGTTGTGGCGGTAGGGCTCTCGCGCCTCCAGCTGGCCGTGCTCCTCGAGCCAGGCGACGACGGCGGCGTCGGCGTCCTCCTGGGTCAGGCCGACCAGGGCTCCCGCGTCGTCGCTCATGCGGCCGTCGAGGCCGATCACCGTCAGGACCGGCAGGTCATGCCGGCGGCCGATCTCGAAGTCGACGGGGTCGTGGCCCGGCGTGACCTTGAGCGCTCCGGTGCCGAACTCCGGGTCGACGAGGTCGTCCGCGACCACCGGCACGCGACGCTCGACGAACGGGACGACGACCTCCTTGCCGACCACGGCGCGGTAACGGTCGTCCTCGGGATGAACTGCAACGGCAACGTCGGCGAGGATCGTCGCCGGCCTCGCAGTGGCGACCGTGATCGAGCCGGAGCCGTCGGCCAACGGATAGACGGCGAACGTCAGCGTGTCGTCCATCGGCTCGTGGACGACCTCGAGGTCCGAGATTGCTGTCTCGTGGTACGGGCACCAGTTCACGATCCGGTTCGCCCGGTAGATCCAGCCGCGCTCCCAGCTCGAGACGAAGAAGCGCATGACCGCCTCGACGTAGGCGGGGTCCATGGTGAAGCGCTCGCGGTCGTAGGCGAGCGAGGCGCCGAGCCGCCGGTACTGGCCCATGATCGTGCGCCCCGTCTCCTCGAGATGGCGCCACACCCGCTCGACGAAAGCCTCGCGGCCGATCGCCTTGCGCGACGTGCCCTCGGC
This sequence comes from uncultured Actinomycetes bacterium, assembly GCA_963838795.1. Lineage (GTDB taxonomy): Bacteria > Actinomycetota > Thermoleophilia > Gaiellales > Gaiellaceae > JAIBJN01. Next base: position 521,935 of record CAWISL010000011.1, on the reverse strand, counting down.
GACGAGTTGCTTCTCGACGACGTTCTGGGTCGAGATCCCCGCGTGGTCGTACCCGGGCTGCCAGAGCGTGTCGAACCCGCGCATACGGTGCCAGCGCACGAGCACGTCCTGGAGAGAGCCGTTCAGGGCGTGGCCCATGTGCAGCGCTCCCGTCACGTTCGGCGGCGGCACGGCGATGACGAAGGTCTCCTCTCGGCGCTTTCCCGCCCCGGCGCGGTAGAGGCCCTCGGCCTCCCAGGCCTCCTGCCAGCGCGGCTCGACGTCCTGCGGACGATAGGTCGCCTCCATGCGGATGATTCTAGGCACCCCGCTCGCCGTGGCAGACTTCGGGCATGACCCCGAGGGCACGCCTGTGAGCCAGGTCGTCCAGGATCCGCTCGACGCGGCCCGCGCCGCCCTGGAGCGGCATGACTGGGTGGTGGGCTACGAGCTCCTCCGCGCGGCGGACGAGGCGATGGAGCTCGCCCCCGAGGACCTGATGTTGCTCGGTGAGGCGGCCATGTGGAACGGCCAGATGGAGATGGTCCACCCGTACTTCGAGCGGGCGTACCGCGGCTACCTCCAGCAGGGCAACACGCTGCGGGCCGCGTTCGTGGCTACGTGGATCGCCCACAACCAGAAGAACAACCTCCAGGCCTCGATGGCGAACGGGTGGATGAGCCGCGCGAAGCGCCTCCTCGACCTCGAGGAGGAAGCACCCGAGCACGGCTACTGGGCGCTGCAGCAGAGCCTGGTCGAGCTCGGCCAGAACAGCTTCGCCGAGTCGCTCGCCCTCGCCAAGCAAGCTGAGGAGCTCGGGCGCCGCTTCGGCGACCGCAGCCTCGAGATTCGAGCGCTGCAGCGTCAGGGAAACGTGCTGATCGAGCAGGGCGAGGTCGCCGAGGGGAAACTGCTCCTGGACGAGGCGAGCGCGGCGGCGCTCGCCGGCGAGCTCGATCCCTTCTCGACGCTCGTCGTCTACTGCAACACGATCGGCGCCTGCCGCGACGTCGCCGACTTCGAAAGCGCCGGCGAGTGGGCCGAGCGCGCCAGCGACTTCTGCGAGAACAACACGATGAACGCCTTCCCGGGCATGTGCCGGGTGAACCACGCCGAGGTGATGAAGTTCAAGGGCCGGCTGACCGAGGCGCAGGAGCTCGCCGACCGCGCAGGCGAGGAGCTCCGCGCGTGGAATCCGCGTATTGCCGGTGCCGCCTTCTACGAGCTGGGCGAGGTCAGGCTGCGGCTCGGCGAGTTGGCTCAGGCCGAGCAGGCGTTCCGCGAGGCCGACGAGTTCGGGCGGACGCCCGAGCCCGGGCTCTCGCTCCTCCGCCTGGCGCAGGGGAACGCCCAGGGAGCGTTCGCCTCGATCCGGAGAGCGGCGGACGACGACTCGCTCAACCTTCCGGCCCAGGCACGCCTACTTCCCTCCGCCGTCGAGATCGCGATCGCGGCGGGCGAGACGGAGGGCGCCGCCGGCTACGCGGAGCGGCTCACTTCAATCGCGGACGTCTACGACACGTCGGCGCTCCGGGCCTCCGCCGCCTTTGCGCGTGGCCAGGTCGCGCTCGCCCGTGGCGAAGCCGGCACCGCCTTCCACGAGTTCCGCCACGCGCGCACGACCTGGGACTCGACCGGAGGGACGTACGAGGTGGCGCGCGCCCGCGAGCAGCTCGGCAAGGCCCTGAGCGCGGGCGGCGACGAGGACGCCGCCGTCTGGGAGCTCCAGGCGGCCGCGGCGCGCTTCGAGCGTCTCGGCGCCGTTCGCGACGCCGACCGGGTCGCCGAGCTGCTCCGACGGGACACGTCCACCGAGGTGATGAAGACGTTCCTCTTCACCGACATCGTCGGCTCCACCGAGCTGGCGACGGCAGTCTCAGACAGGAACTGGGTGAACCTCCTGCGTCGCCACGACGATGCGCTTCGCGCGATCTTCGCGGACTTCCACGGGCAGGTCGTCGACCACACCGGCGACGGGTTCTTCGCCGCCTTCGAGGAGCCGGCCGACGCGGTCGCGGCAGCGACCGCCATCCAGCAGGCGATCGACCGGGACTTCGAGTTCGACATCCGCATCGGCGTCCACACCGACGGCGCTCTGAAGACGAAGGAGACCTACCACGGCAAGGGCGTGCACGCGGCGGCCCGCATCGGCGCCGCGGCCGCGGGCCGCGAGATCCTGGCGAGCCGCGCGACCCTCGTGGGCCTCAAGGACGCCACGGTCAAGAACGACCGCTCGCTGACCCTCAAAGGCTTCAAGGAACCCGTCGAGGTTTGCTCCGTGTCCTGGGAGACGGCCTAGCTAGGGCTCGTCCCAGACGAGCGCACCGCCGACCACTGCTAGGCGCCCGTACGCCGTCGTGGTCGTGTGGCCCTCTTCATCGATCGAGTAGCGCCCGAGGATCGAGTCGCGGTCTTTCGTCCCCAGCGCGGCCTCGACTGCTCCGGCTCGATCGCCGCCTGCGATCGAGTCGAGGATCAGCGCCATCGCCTCGTAGCCATAGAAGGCAAGGGGGGCACGTTGCGCAATGAAGAAGCGCGTGCGCTCGGCAGCAGAGGCGTCCATGTCCCGCGCGAGCCAGCTATGGGCCACGCCTTCCGAGCCGAGGAGCCACATGCTCGAATCGTGTGCGTGCAGATCGCGCCAGAGACCGACCGCGCCGGATCCTGCGACGCCAACGTAGAGCACGGCGTCCGCGCCCGCGACGTCATCTACCCACGATTCCTCGGCATCCCAGATCGGACGTGATCGCACGTTCAGGCCCCGGTCTCTCGCCGCCTCTTCGCACATCGCGCCGACGGCGACACCGTAGTCGGCGTCGTGGTCATGGACGATCAGCAGCACACGTGCCCCGACGCCCGCGAGCCAGTCGGCGACCGCCCGTGCGCCGACGCCGTCGTGCGGCATCAGTCGGACCAGGGTCGCGCCGCGTAAGTCGGCAAAGGTGGCCACCGGCGTCACCTGGAGCAGGCCGGCTTCGCCGAGGATCGGCGCGGTCTCCAGCACCTGGGAGGAGTGAAAGTCACCCAGGTAGGCGAGCGCATCGCTGTCGTCCGCGGCGCGCCACGCGTTGCCGACTGCCTGTGCGTCCCGGTCTTTGCCGAAGCTGTCGAGCGGAACGAGCTCCGCTCCGCCGCGCGTTTCGAGCGCGAGCTCGGCCCCGCGTAGCACGTCGCGGGCGAGCGCCGCCGCCGGCCCGGTCAGCGGGAGGCTCGCGTAGACGCGGCTCACGCCTGCGCGGCCGGGGGCTAGGCCGACTCTTCTTCGAGCTCGTCCAGGGCGAGCGCGGCGCCGCCGCTCGTGACGAGCGTCGGGCGGAGGTTGCGCTCGATCGTCTCCTTCGTGATCACGCACTTGGAGACGTCCTTGCGGGACGGGAGCTCGAACATGACGTCCAGGAGGGCCAGCTCGATGATCGAGCGGAGGCCGCGGGCGCCGGTCTCGCGCTCGAGCGCCTTGTCCGAGATCTGCCAGAGCGCGTCCTCGGTGAAGACGAGCTCGACGCTGTCGTACGAGAAGAAGCGCTGGTACTGCTTGACGAGCGCGTTCTTCGGCTCGAGCAGGATCTGGACGAGATCCTCACGCGTGAGCTGGTGCACCGCGGAGACGACCGGGAGCCGGCCGATGAACTCCGGGATGAGCCCATAGGAGAGGAGGTCCTCCGGCATCACCGAGGAGAGCAGCTCCGTCGACTCGACCGACTTGCGCGACTTCACGTCGGCGCCGAAGCCGACCTGGTTCTTGCCGATCCGCTTGGAGATCAGCTTCTCCAGCCCGGCGAACGCGCCGCCGCAGATGAAGAGGACGTTCGTCGTATCGATCGAGAGGAACTCCTGGTGCGGATGCTTGCGGCCGCCCTGGGGCGGGACGCTCGCCACCGTGCCCTCGAGGATCTTGAGGAGCGCCTGCTGCACGCCCTCCCCCGAGACGTCGCGCGTGATCGACGGGTTGTCCGCCTTGCGGGCGATCTTGTCGACCTCGTCGATGTAGATGATCCCGGTCTCGGCCTTCTTGACGTCGAAGTCGGCCGCCTGGATCAGCTTCAGGAGGATGTTCTCCACGTCCTCGCCCACGTAGCCGGCCTCGGTGAGCGCCGTGGCGTCGGCGATCGCGAAGGGGACGTTCAGGATCCGGGCGAGCGTCTGCGCCAGCAGTGTCTTTCCGCAGCCGGTGGGGCCGAGCAGGAGGATGTTCGACTTCGAGAGCTCGACGTCGTCTTCGTCGGCCGCCATCTGCACGCGCTTGTAGTGGTTGTAGACGGCAACCGAGAGCGTGCGCTTGGCCTCTTCCTGCCCGACGACGTAGTCGTTCAGGATCGAGTAGATCTCCTTCGGCCGCGGGAGATTGTCGAGGTCGAGCTGCGCCGGGGAGGTGAGCTCCTCGTCGATGATCTCGTTACAGAGATCGATGCACTCGTCGCAGATGTAGACGCCGGGACCGGCGATGAGCTTCTTCACCTGCCGCTGGCTCTTGCCGCAGAAGCTGCAGAGAAGCTGTTCGTTGCCGTCGGTCGCTCGGGCCATGTCTCTCTACCTTGTACCTCGAAATCGCTCGGCTGACTAGGACGCCGCCGCCATCTTCGGCGCGCCTCGGTGCTCGATCACGGTGTCGATGATGCCGTAATCCAGCGCTTCCTGCGCGGTCATGAAGTAGTCGCGCTCCATGTCCTTCGCGACCTTCTCCAGATCCTGCTTCGTGTGGCGGGCGAAGATCTCCTCGAGCAGGCGCTTCATGGAGAGCGTCTCCCGCGCCTGGATCTCGATGTCGGTCGCCTGGCCCTGGAAGCCGGCCGAGACCTGGTGGATGAGGATCTTCGAGTGCGGCGTCGCCATTCGCTTGCCGTCGGTGCCGCCGGCCAGGAGGAGCGCGCCCATCGACATCGCGATCCCGACGCAGATCGTCTGAACGTCGGGCTTGATGTACTGCATCGTGTCGTAGATGGCCATGCCGGCGTAGACCGAGCCGCCCGGCGAGTTGATGTAGATGGAGATGTCCTTGTCGGGGTCCTCGGACTCGAGGTGGATCAGCTGCGCCACGATCAGGTTGGCGATCTGGTCGTCCACCGGAGTGCCGAGAAAGATGATTCTTTCGTTCAGAAGCCGCGAGTAGATGTCGAAGGCGCGCTCGCCTCTCGACGTCTGCTCGACGACCATTGGGATCAACGGGCTCATGTGCCTCCCTCGCTTCCTGGCGTCCATATCTTCATCTCGGTAGGTGCTTTCTCCTTCTCGGGCGTCCACAGCTGCTCGCGGGCCCGGGCCAGCTCGACCGGGATTCGCTTGACCCCGGCGACGACCTCGTCGAGCGCCTTGCGCATGCGGAGGTCGCCCCGCAGCTGCTCGAACCCGGCGCTCTCGCGGGCCGTGGCGAGGAGGGCGTCCGGGTCCTCTCCCGCCTCCTCCGCCTCCCGGCGCACGAGCCCCTCGATCTCCTCGTCGGAGACCTCGATGCCCAGCCGGTCGGCAACGGCGTCGAGGGCGAGCTCGCGCTTCAAAGCCTGCTCGGCCTCCTCGCGGAGCCGTCCGACGATCTGCTCCTGCGTCTGGCCCGTCATGGCCAGATAGATCTCCAGGCTGAGGCCTCGCCGCTCGAGCGAGCGGACGAAGCCCGTGGCCAGCTCTGCGGTTCGGCGCTCGACCATCGGCTCGAGCGATTCGAAGCTGGACGCGGCGACGAGAGCGTCTGCCGCGTCCTGCCGGAGCTTGAGCTCCAGCTCGCCTTCGAGCTGCTCGCGCAGCCGCGCCTCGATGTCGGAGCGCAGCTCTGCGAGCGTCTCGAACTCACTCGCCGCCCGGGCGGTGTCGTCGTCGAGCGGAGGCAGCACCTTCTCCCGGATTTCGCGAACGGCCACCTCCACGGTCGCCTTCTGCTCGTCCGCAAGCTCGAACTCGACCTGCTCCGTCTCGCCCGCCGACATCCCCACGAGCGCGGCTTCGATCTCGTCGACGAGCCGGCCAGCGCCGACCTCGACGACGTAGTCCCGCTGCGTCGCCCCGATCTCCGCGCCCTCCATGTCGATCACGACCACGTCTCCCGGCTGGACCGGCCGGTGCTCGACGCTGACGAGCTCGGCCACGCTCCCGCGCAGGATGTCCAGCTCGCCCTCGACGAGCTCGGCGGGGACCTCGGCCTCGGGAACGCCGACCTCGAGCTCCGTCCAGTCGGCCAGCTCAGGCGTGGGGACAACCGCGACCGTGGCAGTGAAGCGAAAGGCCTGGCCCTCGTCGGGCGGCCCGTCGCCGACGTCCACCTCGGGGCTCGCCACCGGGCGGACGCCCGACGTCGCCGCCGCGTTCCAGAACCAGCCGTCCAGGTGGCTGCGAACGGCCTCCTCCCAGATCGCCTCTCGGCCGACGCGGGCGGCGACCACCGTCACGGGCGCCTTGCCCTTGCGAAAGCCGGGAATGCGGAGCGACTCCGCGAGGTCGGAGGCCGCATGCTCGATCGCGTGCTGGACGTCCTCCTCCGGCACCTCCACCTCCAGGCGTACGCGGCTCTCGGGCAGCTCTTCGACCTTCGTCCTCACTGCGGGCCATTGTGTCAGAACGATGTCGGTCTCCCGGGCATGGCCCGAGTCGAGGCAACGGTCTCCCGGGCGCTGCCCGGAACCTGCCAGTGCCTACTACAAGACCCAGACATTCGGGCCAGACGCGAACAGGTGTTGCATAGGTTCTTGGTCGCAGTCCCCCGTGGCTGTCAAGCTGGCACCAACCATGTGGGTGTCCCGTCGCACCGACTACGCTACCCGGGCCGTCTTGGCACTCGCTCTCGCCGACGGCGGACCACTCAAGCTGGACGAGATCGCAGAAGCAGCCGACGCGCCACGGTCCGTCCTCGAACAGGTGATGCCGACGCTCCGGACGGCCGGTGTCGTGCGCTCGGTGCGCGGCCCCGGCGGGGGCTACACCCTCAATCACCCGCCCGAGGTGATCACCCTCGAGCACGTCGTCCGGCTGTTTCAAGGCCAGCTGGCACCAATCGGTTACGCAACCCGGCGAAGCCCCGACCCGACTCCGCCAATCGTCGCCGGCTCGCTCCGCCCAGTCTGGGAGGAGATCCGGGATGTCACCATCTCAATCCTCGAACGGACGACTTTCGCCGACCTTGCACGTGCAGCAAGGAAGGCTGTCGAGTCATAAGCAATCGCTCCGGGGAGCCCGGCCACCGTGGTTGAGTCTCCGATGGAGCCAGACGACGAGCGACCCCGGCTGACCAGAAGTCGGTGCGCACCGGAGCGGCCACCGGTCTGCACGTAGGGTCGATTTCCCGGCGACCCAAGTTCGCAATCCAAGACTCGCTTAACGTTCGGCGGCCCCCAATGCTCGTGTGCTGCGAGCCGGTGGAGACGGGCTCGACCAGCGAGGCCGCTTGGCGTCCCGTCGATCCCTGGGCGCGGCTGGGCAGGCAGGACAGTCTTGACAGGAGGAGAAGAGATTCCTACTATCTTGATCTTGTCTGTTTTATTTACTCCTTTAGTAAACAATATCGATTATCAGGAGGCTTCCAGCTGATGGGGAAACTTCTCCGCCGCATCGAGTCGCGGCCAGCCCGCTTACGGGCACTCGGCTCCACCTGCGCCGTTGCGGCGCTAACCACCTTGTTCGTCCTCGTTGCCGCAGGGTGCGGCGGCGGCGGCGACGCATCGGGCGCCTCCGGCGACGGAGACACACTCTCGCTCGTCGCCTACTCCACTCCGCGTGAGGCCTACGAGGAACTCATCCCGATGTTCCAAGACACCGAGGCCGGCGCAGGCGTCGATTTCGAGCAGTCCTACGCATCCTCGGGCGAGCAACGGCGCGCCATCGAGGAGGGGCTGCCCGCCGACTTCATCCACCTCTCGCTCGAGCCCGACGTGACCGCCCTCGTCGACGCGGGCATGGTCGACGCGGACTGGAACCAGAACGAGTACGACGGCATGCTCACCAACTCGGTAGTGGTCTTCGCGGTCCGTCCCGGGAACCCCGAGGGCATCCAGACCTGGGACGACCTTCTGCAGGAGGGCGTCGAGGTGATCACGCCGAACCCGTTCACGTCAGGTGGCGCGCAGTGGAACATCATGGCGGCGTACGGAGCCCAGCTCGAGCAGGGCGCCTCGGACGAGGAGGCGATCGCGTACCTCCGCGAGCTCTTCCTCGAGCACGTCCCCGTCCAGGACAAGAGCGCGCGCGAGGCGCTCCAGACGTTCGCGGGCGGCAAGGGCGACGTCATGCTCGCCTACGAGAACGAGGCGATCTTCGCCCAGCAGGCCGGCCAGGCGCTTGAGTACGTCCTGCCCGAGCAGACGATCCTGATCGAGAACCCGGCCGCGGTCGTGAACACCGGAGAAAGCCCAGAGGCTGCGAAAGCGTTCCTCGACTACCTTTACACGCCCGAGGCGCAGGCCGTCTTCGCCTCGATGGGCTATCGGCCGGTCGTCGAGGGCGTGGAGACGGAGTTCGACTCCTCCGGTCCGGCCGGGCTCTTCACGATCGAGGACGTCGGCGGCTGGCCCGACGTCAAGGCGCGCTTCTTCGACCGCGAGGAGAGCATCTTCCTCGACATCGAGAACGAGCTAGGGGTTCCCACTGACGACTGATGCACGAGCGGTCAGGCTGCCGGCGCGCACTGGAAGCTCCAGGCGCGCCGGCGGCCTCGTTCTGGGGCTCTCGACCGCATACCTCACCCTCATCGTCCTGATCCCGATCGCGGCCGTGGTCGCGGCCTCGCTCGAGGGCGGCCTCCAGGCCTTCTGGGACGAGGTGACGTCCCCCTCCGCGGTCGCGGCGCTCAAGCTCACGTTCGTCGCGTCGCTCGTGGTCGTGCTTGTGAACGCCGTCACGGGGACCCTCATCGCCTGGGTGCTCGTCCGCGACGACTTTCGGGGCAAGGCCGTCGTCAACGGGATCATCGACCTGCCGTTTGCGCTGCCGACGATCGTTGCAGGGCTGACGCTCCTCGCCATCTACGGGCCCCAGAGCCCGGTCGGCATCGACGTCGCCTACACGCGCGCCGCGATCGTCGTCGCGCTGCTCTTCGTCACGCTCCCCTTCGTCGTCCGGGCGGTGCAGCCGGTTCTCCTCGAGCTGGACCGCGACATGGAGGAGGCTGCCGCGTCGCTCGGCGCGCGGCCGTTCACCACGTTCCGGCGCATCATCCTGCCGAACCTGCTGCCGGCGATGCTCTCCGGCGCGGCGCTCTCGTTCGGGAAGGCGGTCGGGGAGTTCGGCTCGATCGTGCTCATCTCGGGGAACATCCCCTTCGACACCGAGGTCGCGTCGGTCTGGATCTTCAAAGCGATCGAGAGCGACGAGCGCGAGGCGGCCGCGGCCGTCTCGGTCGTGCTCCTCGTCCTCTCGTTCGTCGTCCTGGCGGTCGCCGACGTCCTCGAGCGGCGCAGCAGGAGGCACGATGCGCACTAGAGGCGCATCCCGCTACGCACTGCGAACGGTCGCGCTCGGGTACCTCGCCGTGCTCCTCGCGCTGCCCTTCTCGGCCATTGTCTACTACACGTTCCGGGACGGCGTCGAACCGGTGTGGGAGGCGCTGACCGATCCCTCGTTCGTCGCCGCCTTCAAGCTCACCCTGATCGCCGTCGGGATCGCGGTGCCCGCCAACACGATCTTCGGCGTCGCATGCGCCATGGCGCTCGTCCGCCGCCCGCCCAAGCACGGCACCTGGCTCATTAACTCGCTGATCGGCCTGCCGCTCGCGCTCTCGCCCGTAGTCGTCGGGCTCGCGCTGATCCTCGTCTACGGGCAAGACGGCTGGTTCGGCGGCTGGCTCACCGAGAACGGAATCCAGATCATCTTCTCCACGCCGGGGATCGTCCTCGCGACGATCTTCGTGACGCTGCCCTTCGTCGTCCGCGAGGTGATCCCGGTGCTCCGCGAGGTCGGGACCGATCAGGACGAGGCCGCTTGGACGCTCGGCGCCTCGCGCTTCCAGACCTTCAGGCGCGTCACGCTCCCGGCCATCCGCTGGGGCGTCGCCTACGGGGTCGTCCTCACGACGGCCCGCGCCCTCGGCGAGTACGGCGCGGTCGCGGTCGTCTCCGGGCGGATCGCCGGCAAGACCGAAACGCTCACGCTCCACGTGGACGAGGAGTACCTGCGCTTCAACGAGGTGGCCGCGTACACGACGTCGCTCGTGCTCGCCTTCCTCGCCGTGCTCACCCTGATCGCCATGAATCTCTTCAAGCCCAAAGAACACAAGGAGGTCGCGGATGTCGATCGCCGTCCGCCAGGTCACGAAGCAGTTTGACAACGGCTTCGTCGCCGTCGACAACGTCTCGCTCGCTATCGCCGGAGGCTCGCTGACGGCCCTGCTCGGGCCGAGCGGCAGCGGCAAGTCCACCCTGCTCCGCATCATCGCCGGGCTCGAGCAGCCCGACCAGGGCGACGTCTCCATTCTCGGCAAGGACGTCACCGGCGTCCCGCCGCAGAAGCGCGAGGTCGGCTTCGTCTTCCAGCACTACGCCGCCTTCAAGCACATGACCGTGCGCGACAACGTGGGCTTCGGGATGAAGATCCGCAAGCGCCCGAAGGCGGAGATCAGAAGCCGAGTCGACGAGCTCCTCGGCCTCGTCCAGCTCGACGGCCTCGCCGACCGCTACCCGGGCCAGCTCTCCGGGGGCCAGCGCCAGCGGATGGCTCTCGCCCGGGCGCTCGCGGCCGAACCGAAGGTCCTGCTGCTCGACGAGCCGTTCGGCGCTCTCGACGCGCGCGTCCGCAAGGAGCTCCGAGCCTGGCTCCGGCGGCTCCACGACGAGGTGCACGTCACGACCGTCCTCGTCACGCACGACCAGGAGGAGGCGATGGACGTCGCCGACCGCGTCACCGTCATGAACGACGGCCGCGTCGAGCAGAGCGGAAAGCCGCGCGACCTCTACGAGCATCCCGCCAACGAGTTCGTCATGAGCTTCGTCGGGCCGGTCAACCGTCTCGGAGAGGAGTGGATCCGCCCCCACGACCTGGAGCTCCGGCTGGAGCCGAACGGGACGACGAGCGAGGCGATGATCCAGCGCATCGTCCACCTCGGCTTCGAGGTGCGCGTCGAGCTCGTCCTCCACGACGGACGCCACGTCTCGGCGCAGGTGACCCGGAACGAAGTCGAGGAGCTCGAGCTCCTCGAGGGCCAGATCCTCTACGTGCGCCCGAGCAGGACGACGGTGTTCAATTCTCTGGCTAGTGAGACTCCCATGCCCCGGGCGCTGACGTGATCTCCACGATCGCCGCGGGAAGCTCCCCTGACGCGACGTCTGCCAGCGTCACCTCCTCGAGCACGGCGCGGAGGTTCGCCCGCATGGCGATCCAGACGTCCTGTAGCCGGGCCGCCGGCCCGACGTAGGGGACGGCCTCGGGCCTCGAGCCGCGCACGTTGGCCAGCGGCCCCTCGACGGCGCGGAGCACGTCGGCGAGCTTGATCTCCTCGGCCGGCCGGGCGAGCCAGTAGCCGCCCTCCGCCCCGCGCTGGCTCTGGACGAGGCCGTGGTGGCGAAGCTCGAGGAGGATGTTCTCGAGGAATTTGAGCGGGATGTCCTGCGCCTGAGAGATCTGCTCTCCCTTCGTTGGACCCTCGCCGGCAGCCGCGAGCTCGAGCGCAGCGCGCAGGGCGTAGTCGACCTTGGCGGAGACTCGCATGCTCCTATCTTGACGCCCGCGGGCCGTGGCGGGACGATCGGGCGGCCATCGACGAGGGGAGGAAGGATGCCCGAGCTTCGAGCCGAGGTCGAGAACGGACCCTGGCCGCGAGAGCCCGAGGAGGTCTGCGACCTGGTGATGAAGGGCGGTGTCGCGAGCGGCGTCGTCTACCCTGGCGCGATCCTCGCGCTCGCCAAGCGCTACCGATTTCGCAACGTCGGGGGCACGTCCGCGGGCGCGATCGCGGCCACGGCCACCGCGGCCGCCGAGCTTGGGCGCCGGGAGGGCGGAGACGGCGGCTTCGAGCCGCTTCGGAGAGTCGCGGATGCGATCGGCGAGCCGGGGCTCGTGGTCGGGCTCTTCCAGCCGCGGCCCGAGAATCGGCGTGTCTTCGACCTGGCCGTGCGGATGATGGACGCGAGAGCGAAGGGCGCCGGGGCCAGGCGTCGCGTGGTCATCGACTCCCTCCGCCTGCTCTGGCTTCCGATCGCGCTCCTCGCCGTTGCCTGGCTTGCGGCCGTTTCGGTCTCGGGCTACGCGCTCTTCCTCTGGCTGGGCTGGTGGTCGGCGCTCGCCTGGCCGGCGCTCGCGGTCTCGGCGGCGGTCGGGATCGCGTTCCTGGCCGCCTGCGCGGTGACCGTCGCGGTCGCGCGCCCCTGCCGGTCGCTCGCCCGGACCCTCGGCGAGAGGGAGGCCGGCTTCGGCCTCTGCCCGGGCACGACCCAGCCCGGCTTCGACGGGCCGGCGCTCTCCGATTGGCTCCACGAGCACATCCAGCGTTGCGCCGGCCGCACGATCGACGACGCGCCGCTGACCTTCGCCGACCTGAAGGACACTGACGACGACTCTCGCTCTGTCTCGCTCCAGCTGATGACGACCGACGTGAGCGCAGGCCGGCCCGTGCGCCTGCCGCTCCCGGAGGACAACCGCTTCTACTTCGACCCGGCCGAGATCGGCAAGCTCGTCCCGGCGAGCGTCGCCGACTGGATGAAGGCCCAGTCGGAAGGGACGATGACCGTCGGCGAACGGACGCTCTCCAAGGTCCCGGGCGCACAGATGCCGGTCCTCCTTGCCACCCGGATGAGCCTCGCCGTCCCAGGCCTGGTCGCGTCGGTGCCCTTCTACGAGCGGCGCGAGGACGCCGAGCCCGAGTACGTCGAGCACTGGTTCAGCGACGGCGCGATCACGAGCAACTTCCCCGTCCACTTCTTCGACGCCCTCCTCCCCGGCCACCCGACGTTCGGGCTCGACCTCATGGGCGCCCCGGACCCGGCGCTCGCCCAGGTGGTCGACGACGAGAGCCCCGACCCGACGCTGCGACACGTCTACCTCCCTCAGAGCCCGAACGACCGCGAGCCGCTCCGCTGGGCGAGCATCCACGGCTTCGGCGGCTTCGTCGCGCAGGTCCTCGACACCGGCCTCAACTGGCGCGACACCCTGCAGATGGAGATGCCGGGCTTCCGCGAGCGCGTCTGCCACATCCGCCTCGACGCCGACGAGGGAGGCCTCAACCTGAGCATGGACGCGGGGGCCGTGAAGGGCCTGATGCGGCGGGGCGCCTTCGCCGGCGAGTCGTTCTCGGCGTTCAGCTTCGGCACGCACCGCTTCACGCGCTACCTGACGCTGATGCAGATGCTCGAGGCCGAGCTCAAGCGCGCCCGCGAGCGCTTCGGGTTCGACCGCCCCGAAGGCGACGACCCGCGCTGGTTTCGCGATCGCCTCGCGGCGACGCTCGAGGATCCGGGCTACCCGTGGGAGAATGCGCGGACGCCTGAATGGTGCGCGGAGGCGCGGAAAGCGACGCAGGCCGTCCTCGACCTCGCGGCCGGGTGGGGCGCGGAAGAGCCGCCGCCGAGCCTCGGCTTCGACCGCCCCGGCCAGACCCCGACCCCGAGGCCCGTGCTCAGGATCGTGCCGCCGGTGTAGATGCGGGCGGGGAAGACGCGAACCTCCAAGGGGTTCTCAGGGGGTGCGGCACCGGAGGGACCTTAGGGTGCGAAGTGGCTTGCCACCTGGGGTCGCCGCCAATCACCCCGGGGTTGCCCCGCATGGATCTGTCAGGTTTCGGAGCGTTTGGGCACGGACTCGGACGAGGCTCGCTCGAGCCATACGTAAAGAAGCTGCTATGGCGAAAATGGCCTTACTGGATCGCGTCGCCGTGGCCCGGCGCGTAGACGAGCTCACCACGATCGCGCAGGCCCACGTACTTTGAGGGCGTCATCTGAACTTCCGTCGCGCAGGATGAGCCCCTGCACTCGCAAAGGAATGCTCCTTCCTCCGCCACGATGCCCCACAAGACGTTGTAGATGTGGTCGTTGACCATCCGCGGGACCTTCTGAGTAGCGCTATCGGTCTCCACGACCTCTCCTTCCTGCCCTCCAGGCCAGATCGGCCGTTTGAAGGGTCAAAGAGGTCGGCGAGCGATTGGCTACACGAAGAGTAGCGCGTATCAGGCAGCAAGCGGGACCGACCTGGGACGCTGTCGGTTTCTCGAACATCCAAAAGCGGCTGCTCACGGCCTTGATGCGGGCGAGAGGACTCGAACCTCCAAGGGCTTGCGCCCAACGGGACCTAAACCCGTTGCGTCTGCCAGTTCCGCCACGCCCGCGGGTGAGGAAACGATAGCTTCCGGGTAGAGAGAATCGATCGGGCTCGGTCCATGGCACGCGCCTCCGCGACCTGTCCTTCCGGGACTGGCGCGCGATTCTCGTCGGCGGCGCCAAGGAGGCCAAGGCCGACTCGGTGACCGACATCGCGGCGGCCCTCTCCTACTACGCCTTCCTGGCGATCCCCGCCGTCCTTCTCGTCGCCGTGGGCATCTTCACCCAGGTCGCAGGCACGGACACGATCGAGTCGATGCTCGAGCGCCTCGAAGGCATCGTCCCGGAGGAGGCGATCGCCCTCATCGACGACAGCCTCAACCGTGCCATCGAGAACCGGAGCGGCGGCGTGGTTCTGATCGTCGTCGGCTTCCTGCTCGCGCTCTGGACTGCCTCGGGCGCCATGAACGCGCTCATGCGCGGGCTGAACCACGTGTACGACCGCGAGGAGACGAGGAGCTTCGCCCGCCAGCGGCTCACGGCGCTCGCGATGCTCGCGTGCCTCCTCCTCGCCTTCGGGCTCTCGTTCGGCCTGCTCGTACTCGGGCCGGCGCTGAGCGACTGGCTCGGCGGCGCGCTTGACGCCGAGGACGCGTTCGGCTGGCTGTGGTGGACGCTCCAGTGGCCGATCCTCGTCCTCGGGTTGCTCGCGGCGTTCGCCGCCATCCTCTTTCTGGGCCCCGACGTCGAGCTGCCTCGGTGGACGTTCCTCACACCGGGCGCCGTCGTCGCGGTCGTCGTCTGGCTCCTCGCGTCCGGCCTCTTCGCCGTCTACGTGAGCCTCCTCGGCTCCTACAACAAGGCGTGGGGCTCGCTCGCGGGCGTGATCATCATGCTCACGTGGCTCTGGCTCTCGGCGCTCGCGCTTCTGCTCGGCGCCGAGGTCAACGCGGTAAGCGACCGGGGCGCCGAGGCCAGTAGGCTCCCGGCCCCGGCCCAGGCCTGAGCCGCAAGCCTGGCTACACTCGTCCAGGGCCCCGTAGCTCAGTGGATAGAGCGGCGGACTTCGAATCCGCGTGCGGAGGTTCGACTCCTCCCGGGGCCATTTCGCCGGTTTCGGCTGCTCACGGCAAACCGGCACGGAAGACCGCATTCCCGCACGGCGTCAGCGATTGAGGCCTGCCGGCCCTGGTGCCGAGTCGTACTACCGGCCCGGAGCCGTCGAAGGAGACCGCGAGTGGCGCCTGCAGCAGGCGATCGCCGCGGCCCTCCCTAGTACGCGGCGGGAACGATTCCGCGAGAAAAAGTCCGCTCGCGGCCGGTGGACGCGCCCTGTCGGTCCGTATCCGTCAGAGCTGAAGCTTATTTTCAAAGGATGCGTTCGAGGACGAGCATCCTCCGGCTGGACACCAGATGCTCCAAGTCATCCGCCAAGGCCTGAACCCGTAGCTCCGCTTGTTGCTGCCAGTACTCGATGTTGACGATCTCCGCGATCAGCACGTAGTCGGCTGATTCAATGGCCTGTCCGGGTACATCCGCCGGCCGCGTCAATCGCCAATCCGACACCGTCTCCAGCGAGCTATGGACGATGTCGCGATCGCTGGCCATCAGACGCTCAAACTCCTCGGCTAGCTCCGGCGAGCGGAGCTGAAACCACATGACTAGTGTCGCCGCGGCCGCCATCAGCAGAGCGTAACTCTGTAAAGGAAAGTTTGCGCCGGCTCTGAGCCCCGGCGGTAGCGGCTAGCGCACGACTAGGCCGCGAAGGGAGCGCCCGAGCCGATAGCTGTAACCGCCGCCGTGCTTGCGCCGTGACTCCTCACGTCGGGCACGAGCACGCATCGCCGGCGTTGGCGGGCCGAGTTCGTCACCGGGCTGGTCGAGCGGGATCGCCAACCACAGGCCGATGTAAACGAGGATGCCGACGCCCCCGAAGAGCGTCGCCACGACAAACAGCACGCGAAACCAGGCTGGATCGCGCTCCGCGTACCGGCCGAGTCCGCCGCAGACTCCGGTGAACACCCAGTCCTCTCGGCTCCGGCGCCTGACACGCGCTCTGTAAGGGACGTTCTCGATAGCCATCAAATCATGGCACCCCAAGTCGGACTGGTGCCCGCCAGAGTATCCCGCCGCGCGAGCTGCGCCGCAAGGTGGCGCACGCTACCGGGTACCGCATACACCGGCGCACACACGATGGACCGCAATCACCGGCAGATACACCGGCCGGCCCTGGTACGGCCAATTGCGAGCAAACCGGCATGAAGAGCTGAAATCCGCTCAGGACCGTTCTCAACGATGAGGTGCGCCGCTGGCACCGAGAGGACGCTTGGGCCTATGTTGGCCCGCGCACATCGGCGAGCGATGACTCTAGCGCGGTCGTCCAGTCCTACGATCGATCACGTTTTCCGGGAAGGAGCACGCAATGGGCAAGCTCAAGGTGAGCATCTCGATGTCGCTAGACGGCTACGTCGCCGGTCCCGACCAGAGCGAGCAGAATCCACTCGGGATCGGAGGGGAGCAGCTTCACGACTGGGTGGTTCCGCTCAGGGCATTCCGCGGGAGCCACGGAGAGGAAGGCGGCGAGGTCAACGCGAGCACGCCGATCGCCGAGGGGATCCTCGGCAACGTCGGCGCGACCATCATGGGCCGAAACATGTTCGGTGGCGGGCCTGGACCGTGGGGTGACGACCCCTGGAAGGGCTGGTGGGGAGACAACCCGCCCTACCACAACTCGGTCTTCGTTCTCACCCACCACGCGCGCGAGCCGCTGGAGATGCATGGCGGAACCACCTTCTACTTCGTCACTGATGGAATCGAGTCGGCCCTCGAGCAGGCTCGGGCAGCCGCCGGCGACAAGGACGTGTCTGTCGGCGGCGGCGCGGGCGCGGCGCAGCAGTATCTGGCGGCGGGTCTGCTGGACGAGATCGTCGTCTCGATCGTCCCCCTATTTCTCGGAGGCGGCGCACGGCTGTTCGACAACCTGGGCGACCCCAAGCCCAGGCTCGAGCAAGTCGAGGCGATCGAGGCGCCCGGAGTCACGCACATCAGATACGCGCGTGTAGAGAGTGAAAAAGACTAGCCTTGCGGCCCCAGGCCACCCATGCTTCCCTGAGGATTGAAGGGAACTCCAGGGAGGGCATAACTGTGGTGAAGTTCGCACGCCTCGTAGTGGGGGGGCTGGTCGTCCTGCTTGGCGCCTCTACGGCGTCCGCTCAAGTCCCGGAGTCGTGCACGTTCGACGACGCCGCCGCGACCGTGACCGCGGTCATCGCCCCGGGTGGCGAGGCGACGCTCAAGATTGTCGCCGGAGAGCTCGTTTTCGGAGCCGACCCCCAGCCGTGCGGCGGCGCGACGGGCACGAACACGGACACGATCCGGATCGTCGGGCACGACGGCTCGGGCGAGCGACTGACCCTGGACCAGCGCACGGGCCCGTTCGGCCCGGGAGCGAGCCCTGACAACGGCGCGTTCGCCGAGATCGAGATCTTCGCAATGCTCGGCGACGCCACCGACCATGTCGTTCTCTACCTCACGGAGGGCGACGACGACGCGGCCCCGGGCGTGAACGGCATCGGGCTCAACGGCGACGGAGACACGGACGTGGTGTTCGTCGACGCCCAAGGAAACCCGATCGCGGCGACGTTCCCGCTCGAATTCCACGCCCTCGGAGGCGACGACTTCGTGAACGGGCGCGGGCAGTTCGGCGCCGGCCTCGCGTACCTCGGAGCCCTGACCATTGACGGGGGCAACGGGAACGAAGAACTGATTCGGGGGAGCGGTGCGGGCGATGTCCTGGTCGGCGGGCCAGGCGACGACCTGATCGAAGGGCAGGAATCCGAGGATCTGCTGAACGGAGGCGCGGGCGACGACCACATGGTCGGAGGCGCCGGCGGCGACCGGTTGATCGGAGGACCGGGCGCGGACACGTTCATCGGCGGTGACGGCGACGACGTCTTCCACGCGATCGACCTCGTCGCCGACACATCCATGAACGGCGGGCCGGCAACCGACACCGCCTACTACGACGCAAATGGCGTCGACCCAACACCGCTCTTCGTCGAGAACCTGTTCGCCGGCGACGCCACTCCGCCGGAGATCTCGTGTGAACAGGCCGACGGGACCTGGCACCGCACCGACGTAAGAGTCTCCTGCACGGCCGAGGATCCCGAGTCCCTGCTCGCCGATCCCACGGACGAGTCGTTCGTGCTCGAAACGAACGTTCCCGTCGGAGAAGAGACGGGGAACGCCGAGACCGGAACGCGAGTGGTCTGCAACCTCGCCGGCATCTGCGCGACGGCCGGGCCGGTCGCGGACAACAAGGTCGACAAGAAACCGCCCGCCAATCCGGACGGCGTCAGCAGCGCCACTCACCCACCCGGGAAGTGGGCGCGCGCCCGCGAGGTCTCCGTGGCGTTCGCTCCGCCGGTCGACGGCGGGAGCGGAGCCGTCGGGATCTCTTACTCGTGGACGCAGAGCGACTCGTCCATCCCGGGCCAGGAGATCGACGTCGAGGCGACCGCGACGGAGCTGACGAGCCCGGCACTCGCAAACGGGATCTGGTACCTGCACCTGCGAACGGTGGACGCGGTCGGAAACTGGAGCGACGCGGCCCACCACGGCCCCTATCTCGTCGATGCCGCTCGTCCCGAGGTGAGAGCCAACGCCGGCAGGACGACAGTCGGCGAGCGCATGAGGCTCCGCTATCGGACTGCCGACAACAACGACCGCACGCGCGAGCGCATCACGGTCAAGCGCGCCGGGACCGTTGTCGCCTCTTGGCGCCGGCCTCTGGCAGCGGCGGACTGGGCCAAGATCCAGTCGGTTCGGTGGACGCCGACCCGTCCGGGGCCCTATCGGTTCTGCGTTCGAGCCTGGGACGAGGCCGGCAACTCGCGCACAAGCTGCGCAAGGCTCGCCTAGTTCTAAGGCTCAACTAGCGTCGCTTCCATGGCGCCTAGCCGGGGTAGGGCTCGAGGGAACGAGCGACCGCGATCGCGGTCTCCTCGTCGTGAGCATGGATCGCCACCAGCAGGCCGTTCGAACGAAGCAGCGCCACCGGCCCGGCGAGGAGAGCAGTTCCTTCCGGTGGGGCGTAGCCGTGCACGCCGACTCGCATCGTCAGCCCGTCGGCGAGCCTCGCGGCCTCCGTGATCTCGACGTGCGGGCCGTCCTGGGTCGATCCATACACAAGGCTCACTCCGGCAATGTCGCCCTGCTTCGCCGGCAACCGCAGCTCGCGGACGGAGTCGAGCGGAAATCCGTGCAGGCTCGCTCCCGCCCAGACGGCGTCGCGACCGAGCAGGGTCGCCGCGTCGGCAAGCTCGATCTCGCTCCCGTACGTGCCGAGATCGTCCGGCAGGCTCTTGGGCGCGCTCGCCTCCAGCGGCGCCGAACCGGCGGCGACGGTCTCGTAGGAGACGATGCGGTTGAGCGCAGGCGTCCCGCCCTGCGTGACGCGGATGTAGGCCGGCTCGAACGTGTCGCCCGAGACGCCGACGTCGTGGCCGGCCGCGACCCGGATCCAGTAGACGGGTGTCCCCTCGACGACGTCCTCGCCGACGACCGTTGCCCGCCCGGACTCGAGAGCCTGGCGATAGCTCGCTCCCAGGCTCGTGTAGATGGAGCTCGCGTGCTCGGACATCTCGTCCGCGCCCAGGGAGACGTCGAACTGGACGACGCCCTCGAAGCGCTCGGTCTCACGGAGGCCGGCCTGCGGATCGAACCAAACCTCGTGCTCGGCTCGGACCTCGGTTCGCTCGCCGGTCTCGAGATCGACGAGCGCCCTGGGAAGCTCGCTCTCGTAGACGAGATGGAGCACCCCCCCGTCGCCGGTGGCGGCAAGCGCCCGCTCGACCACCGAGGGGCCACTTCCACCCGCCGGCCAGAAGGCCACGACGACTGCGATCGCCGCGACCAGAGCCGCTGCGACGGCGAGGCGAAGCTGCACACGACGTCGCTTCCGAACCGGACGCCGATCGACCTCCGCGTCGCGAAGAACGCGCTCCCAGTCACCCGTGCCCTCGTAGCGCGGGACGATCGTGTCGAGCAGCTCGGCCACGTCGGTCATGCCTCGACCCCCTTCAGCTTCGTCTCCAGGTTCGACCGGGCCGCGTGCAGGGTCGCGGACACGGTGCCGCGCGTGACCCCGAGGGCCTCGGCGATTCCTGCGTAGTCCAGATCGGCGTAGTACCGGAGGAACAGCGCCACCCTCTGGCGCTCCGGCAGCGAGGCGAGCGCGGCCGCGGCCGCGCCGGAATCTCGCTGCCCGTTCGTGGCATCCCACTGATCGAGCATCTCGGCGGGCGTCGGGACGTGGCGCCCCTCGGCCGCGCGGCGCCTCCGCGCCTCGTTCAGGACGATCCGACACACCCACCCTGGCGCCGAGTCCCGCTCACGCAACCGGCGCCGGTACCGAACAGCGCGGACGAAGCCGTCGTGCACGGCGTCCAGCGCAGCCTGCTCGTCGCCCGTGATGGCGGTTGCCAGCCGAACGAACGACTGGAGTCGCTCGCGATAGACGATCTCGATCGCCGCCAGCTCCGGGTCCGTCGAGGAGCGTCGCCACACACCTACATGATCCCCTGCGCCTCTGAAGATGTTTACTCGAGCCACCTGCCGCTGATCGCGGCTGCCGCGCCGGGAGCCGTTCTAGCCGGGCACCGGGTCGGGCTCGCCGACCGCCGGGCCTGGCGGCTCCTCGTCAGGCTCTCGCGCGGCGGCCGCTTTCGCCGCGGCGAGATGCCCGCTGATGTGCACCCCGGCCGAGGTCAGCGGGGCAGCGAGGACGAGCCCGAGCATTCCGAAGAGGCATCCCGCCGCGATCGTCACGATGAGGACGACGAGCGGATTCAGCCCCAGGGTCGCCCCGTACGCGATCGGCTGGACGACCTGCTGCAGAGCCCCGTTGGCGAGGATGACGACCACGAGCATGATCAGCGCCGTCGTCGTGCCCTCCGAGCCGAGCGCGATCACGACCGCGAACGCCCCGGCGAAGAAGGCGCCGATGTAGGGGATGTAGGCGCAGACGAAGGTCACGAGGGCGATCGTCGCCGCGAGCGGAACGCCGAGGAGAAGAGCGCCGACGCCGACGACGACCCCGTTGAAGGCGGCGACGATCGTCACGCCGGCGAAGTAACGCTGGAAGGAGGTGATCACATCGCCGGTGATCGTCCTCGCCACCGGCCGCGGGATGCCGGAGTGGCCCTCCACCCAGGCCCGCAACGAAGGGCCGTCCTTGAGCAGGAAGAAGAGGCTGAGCAGGAAGAAGGAGAGCGCGAGGACAAGCGACGTCAGGTTCCCGATGCCCGTTGCCAGGCCGTGGACGAGCGTCGAGATCACCTGCGGAACGTCCTGCTTTGCCGTCGAGCTCGCGGTCTCCGCCCCGGACGAACTGACCCCAGCGTCCTCGAGCCACCCCTGGATCTCGTCGGCCCCAGCGGACGCGTTCGCGGAGATGTCGTCTACCTGGGAGGTGATCCCGCCGATCACGAGCACACCCACCAGGATCCCGATCGCCAGAAGCAGCAGCAAAGAGATCCCCGCGGCTCCCGCGCGCCCCACCCGGTGACGTGCGAGCCGGCGCACTAGCGGCAGCGTCACGCACGCGACCACGAACGCCGCGATCACGGGCTGGGTGATCTCCGACGTCGCGCCCACCAGCGCGATCAACCCGACAAGCAGGAAGATCACGCCGACCAGCAGCCACGAGGCCACCCCAAGATCGCGCAGCCAGCGCGGCGCCGCGAACACCGCCGACAGCTGACCGAGCTGCGCCTCGTCGAGCTGGACGACCTCCGGCTCGTCGCTTGGAGGCTCGCCTGACGAGCCTCCGCCGCCTCCGCCCCTCAGTATCCGGACCCTCAAGCTCGCGCTCCGCGGTCGATTGCCGCTGTAACTCTACGATCGCCGGCGGACGGCCGATGACCACGCGTCACGCGGGAGAAACGGCCATACTCCTCCCGTCTCGAGAAAGGAGCACGAACTTGTTCGCAGCTGAGTACCCGTTCCTGGAAGTGGTCTGGACGTTGTTCGTGATCTTCGCGTGGGTGATCTGGTTCTGGCTTCTGATCACCGTCTTCGCGGATCTCTTCCGCCGCCACGACATCGGCGGCGGCAAGAAGGTCGTCTGGATCATCTTCGTCATCGTCGTGCCATTCCTAGGGGTCTTCGTCTACCTGATCTCCCAGGGCCACTCGATGGCGGAGCGCAACGAGAAGCAGATGCAGGCGCAGAAGGCGCAGATGGACGACTACGTCAAGTCCGTCGCCGGAAGCGGCGGGTCGGCCGCGGAGATCGAGAAGGCGAAGCAGCTGCTCGACAGCGGCGCGATCTCGCAGTCCGAGTACGACGCCCTCAAGGCCAAGGCCCTGGGCTAGACCACACGCACGGCGCTCCTCGAGGCGAGCTCACGGCGAGCCTCGAGGAGCAGCGCGCATCAGGAGGGTTCGGCGCCCCGCTCCGGAATACCGCCGCGTGGTCTCCGGCCGGAGACGATGTGACGAAAGGAGCGAGAGATGACGTCGTACGAAACCCGAGCACGAGAGCCCGTGAGCGCCTGGGCGATCAGCGGCATCACGTTTGCCGGGGTGCTGATGATCGTGGTCGGCTTCTTCCAGTCGATCGCCGGGCTCGCCGCCATCCTCGAGAACGAGTTCTTCGTCGTGACGCAGAACTACGTCTTCGAAGGCGACGTGACAGCCTGGGGATGGATCCATCTCATCCTGGGGATCGTGATCGTGCTCGCCGGCTTCGCCCTCTTCGCGGGGGCGACCTGGGCCCGAGTCGTCGGGATCGTCCTGGCGGTGCTGGTCGCCGTGGCGAATTTCTTCTTCATCCCCTACTACCCGTTCTGGTCGATCCTCATCATCGCGCTCGCCGTATGGGTCATGTGGGCCTTGACCCGTCCGCTCGAGGCCTGACCGCCCAAGGCCCACAACCTCAGCCATCGCCCGGTCAGCTCCGAGGCGCCAGCCCCGCCAGAGTCTCTCGGAGCTGCCGGGCGAGGTCCGCCGCCGCTGCAAGATCCTCGTCGCCGACCGCGCCGTTCAGCTCCTCGAGCGCGAGGTTGAGGCGGGCGCGATCGGCCTCGCCGAACGTGTGCTGAATCCGGTCGCGGATGTAGTCGAGGCTGAAGAAGTCGCCGTTCACCGCGGACACGTCGCCCGCCTTCGCGTCGACCAGGAGCTGGGCAAGCCAGAGGTCGAAGCGGGCGAGGTCGATCTCGGTCACCGGACGGTGACGGAGCTGCAGGTCGAGGCTCCAGCGAGCGACGTCGATCGCCGCCTGGCGCGCTCGCTGGTGCGTTCGCGGCCGCCGACTCCGTTCGCAAGCGCCTCGAGCGCCCGGCTCAGCTGCGGCCCGAGCCGGTCCGGCACTTCGCCGGCCTGCACGTTCTCCCAGGCGGCGGCCGTCTCCTCGGCGGTGGCCCGCGCTGAATCCCAGTCCTCCGCCCCGGCCGCGGCGAAGGCGTCGGCGGCCGCGCTCTCCAGCGTGAGGAGCTCCGCCGGCGTCGGCCCCGACGAGCGCGTCGGTCGGCACCGCCAGGGCGAGCGCCTCCACGTCACCGCCGCCCGCGGTGAAGAACTCGCCGTAGCCGGGCCCGAAGGTCTTCGCCTCCGTCTGCCCGTCCATGTGGAGCTCCTCGATCTCGAGCCCGCCCTCGACCGGACCGAGCGGCCCGTCGAGGGTGCTGGTCTACGGCCTTGACGGTGACCTCCTCGAACACGAAGCCCGGGATGTTCTCGGGCCGGTAGACGTCGCCGACCTGGGGGTCGGCGGGCATGATCATCGCCGCCGGGCCGTCCTTGCCGGCGATCCAGGTGCCGTGGGTGTCGGCGATGAGCCCATCCTTGAAGTTGAAGACGTCCTCGCCGAAGTACCACACCGCACCGGCGTCGTCCTGGGCGTAGAAGTCGTACGCCACCTCGTGGATGCGCCCGCCGAGGTAGGCGACGTACTGGGAGACGAGCGTCTCGACCAGCCTGCCCTTGCCAAGCGATGATCCTCGTCTCGGGGAGCAGCGTCACCTCGGTCCGAAACGGCTGGCCGTCGACCCGTCCGAGCAGAAGCACCGACTCCTGCCGGGAGACCGGGAAGAGCGGGTTGGTGACGTTGGTCGGGTCGGAGAATCGTCGGCACTGCGAGGTCGACGCGCTGGCTCTCGGGCGCCACCGGCAGACCCCGGACCGACGGCTGGGAGATCGTCTCCTGGCGCCGGTCGTCGCTCCGGTCGCGGGGCCGTTTCGCCTTGGTCGCGGCACCCAACGGCGGCGAGCAGGATCGCCGCGAGACGCGGCGAGCATGGCGACGAGCGAGCTTCTGGTGGCCATCTTCTGGGACCTCCTCCGAGTGCTTTCGGCTCAACGTAGAGAGCCGAGATGAGGCGGCCGTGAGAGCGAGCGAAAAGCTTGACCGGGCGACGGGTAGGCTGATTTGGCCTTGACTCGGGTCCTTTCTTCGACCCAGGCCGTCGACGAGCACATCGAGGCGAACGTGGAGAAGCTCGTCGAGCTCGTGCGCGCCCTCGTTCGCTTCGACACGACCTCGGTCGACCTCTCGCCGGGGTCGGCGCGAACGACCAACCAGGAGGCCGAGCTGCAGGCGTACGTCGGGGAGCGGCTGCGCGCGCTCGGCGCCGAAGTCGACCAGTGGGAGCCCGACGCCGCCGAGCTCGCCGACCATCCGATGATGCCGCCGTGGCACCACTGGCGCGGGCGGCCGCTCACCGTCGGGACGATGCGCGGCGCGGGCGGCGGCCGCAGCCTCGTGGTCAACGGCCACATCGACGTCGTCGACGCCGGCGACCATCTCGCGCTGGACCTCCCCGCCCTTCGCCGCCGACGTCCGCGACGGCCGCATCTTACGGGCGCGGCGCGGTCGACATGAAGGGCGGAATCGGGGCCGCGCTCTTCGCGCTCGAGGCGCTGCACGCCTGCGGTGTCCGCCTCGCCGGCGACGTCGTCTTCGAGACCGTGCCGGACGAGGAGACCTGCGCGATGGGAACGGTCGCGGCAATCGCACGCGGCTACCGCGGCGACGCCGGGCTCGTCCCCGAGCCGACGCGGCTCAACCTCTGGATCGCCACGCGCGGGCTCCTCCACGGGACGTTGACCGTCGAAGGCCGCTCGGCCCACGCCGAGATGAACCAGCCGCACTGGCGCGAGGGCGGGGGCGTCAACGCAATCCAGAAGGCCATGGCCGTGCTGGCCGGGCTCGACCGCCTCACCGCCGACTGGGCCGGGCGCGGGGACAAGCAGCATCCGCTTCTCGGCACGCCCTCCGTCAACCCGACGATGGTGCGCGGCGGGACCTTCATCTCGAACATCCCCGAGTCCTGCGAGGTCGCGCTCAATGCCACCTATCTGCCAGGGAACGCCGACCGAGCAGGGGTACGGCTCGATCCCGAGGGGCGAGATCGAACAGGCGGTCGCCGCAGTCGCGGCGGACGACGACTGGCTTACCGAGCATCCTCCCGCCTGGAGCTGGTACACGGACTATCCGCCCTCCGAGATCGACCCGGATTCCCCGATCGTCGCGGTCGCCCAGGAAGCCGGCCGGGATCTCGGCGTCGAGGTGCAGGCCGAGGGAATCGACACGACCTACGACGGCGCCCTCCTGACGCTCTTCGCCGAGACCCCCAGCCCGGCCTTCGGCCCCGGCGACCTCGCCCGAGCGCACGCCCCGGACGAGTGGGTGGGGATCGACGAGCTCGTGCTCGGGGCGAAGGTCTACGCGCGCGCGATCTCGCTCTGGTGCGGAGTCGTCGAAGTGAGCGAGCCCGTCTTCGTCCGCGAGCCCGAGACCAGCGTCTTCCTCCGCGAGCTCGACCGGCCCTACCCGCTGATCGAGCGGGCCGAGGGCGTCTGGCTCTACGACCCGGCGGGGAACGCCTACCTCGACGCCGTCGGCGGCGGGGCGATGGTCACCTCGGTCGGTCACGGCGTCCCCGAGCTCGTCGAGGCGGCCCGGGAGCAGGCGAGCCGCGTCTCGTTTCTCTACAACCAGCAGTTCACGACCACGCCGCAGGAGGAGCTGGCGCGCGAGCTGCTCGCGCTTGCGCCGGAAGGCTTCACGCGGGTCCACTTCGTGACCGGCGGCGCCGAGGCCAACGAGACAGCCGTGCGCCTGGCCCGGAGCTACCACGTGGAGCGCGGCGAGCCCGAGCGCTGGCGCATCGTCTCGCCGGCGCAGGCGTACCACGGGCCGACCGTGGCGACCCTCTCCCTCACCGGCCGGCCCGGGCTCCACCACCACTACGCGCCGTACCTCACCCCCACCTGCATATCCCGCCCTCGACGTGGCGCTTCGACCCGAGCGGGGAGGCAGCGCTCGAGGCGCTCGACCGCGTGCTTGGACGAGGCCGGGCCGCAGACCGTCTCCGCGTTCTTCTGCGAGCCGGTCAGCGCGGCCGCCCTGCCCGGCTACTCGCCGCCCGAGCGCTTCTGGCAGGGCCTGGCCGAGCGCCGGGACGAGCACGGCTTCCTCATCTGCCTGGACGAGGTGGTCACCGGGCATGGGCCGAACGGGCACGTGGTTCGCCGCCGAGCAGCTCCCGTTCGTGCCGGACGTGATCACGACCGCCAAGGGGCTCGGGCGCCGGCTACGCGCCGATTGGCGCCGTGCTCTGCCGCGACGAGGTCTACCGCGCGATCGCCGAAGGCTCGCGTGCCTTCGAGCTGGGGCACACATGGGACGGAGCGCCGCTGCCCTGCGCCGTCGGGCTCGCCGTCATCGACTACCTCCGGGAGCGACGGCTCGTCGAGCGGGTACGGGACGAGGGCCCGCGGCTCCTGAGCTCGCTCGAGGCGGCGCTCGCCGACTGCGAGCTCGTCGCCGAGGTTCGCGGCCGCGGCTTCCTCCTCGGGATCGACTACGCAGACCCGCGCGACCGGCGCTCGTTCCTGCCGCCCGAGCTGCGCGTGGCGCGACGGATCGACGGCGAGGCTCTCGCCCGCGGCCTCATCGTCTACTCGACCCAGCCGACGCGGGACGGCTTCGCGGGCGACCAGACGCTGATCGCGCCGGCGTTCACGTCCACCGACGAAGAGCTCTCGCTCATTGTCGAGCGAATGGCCGAGGCGGTGACGGCCGTCGAGCGCGAGGTGCTCTCCGAGCTGGCATCACCGGCGGTGACAGAGACGTGAAGGCGCTGACCACCGCACTCGACGATCGCCGGTCCGCTTTCACCGGATCCAGCAGGTTCGCGCCCACGAGTACGTGGCCGACCAGATCCGCCGCCACATCGCGCTTCGGCTGATCGCCCCCGGCGAGTCGCTTCCCTCGGAGCGCGATCTCGCCGCCATGTTCGGCGTCGGGAGACCGACCATCCAGCTGCGCTCTTCGGCTCCTCGAGCACGACCGCCTCGTCGAGACCCGGCGCGGGCGCGCCGGGGGGACGTTCGTAGCGCAGCCTGCGGAGGACTCGGCCGTCAAGGAGGAGCTGATCCTGCGGACCCTCCGCCGCCGCAGGGAGATCGAGGAGCTCTCGAGCTCCGCCGCATGCTCGAGCCGGGAGTCTCGTCACTGGCGGCCGAGGCCCGCAAGCAGGCACGATCTGGCCGCCATGCGGCGTCAGCTCCTGGGAATGGCGGAGGCGGCCACGGAGCCGGACTACATGCGCTACGACACCCAGTTCCATCTCGCCGTCGCGCACGCGCCACGGGCAACCGGCGCTTCGCGAGCGCGATCGAGGAGATCAGGGCGGAGCTGAACGACGTGATCAGCCTTCTCCCCGAGTCGGACACCTGGCACGGGCGGATCTCCGGCGAGCACGAGCGCGATCTTCGCAGCCGTCGAGGCGCGCGACCCGAGGGCGGCGGAGGCTGCCATGGACCGCCACGTTGCCAGCAGCGACCAGGGCATCCGCGCGGTGCTCGAGGTGATCCGCCGGTGGAGCAGCCGGATCCGTCGACGAGTCGAAAGGAGGAATGACGATGAAGGCGCTGCTCGCACAGCTCGCCTGCCGGATCGGGGACGTGGAGGGAACACGGCGCGGGCGATCGACGCGATTCGCTCCCATCCGGACGTCGACATCGCCGTCTTCCCCGAGCTCTACCTCTGCGGCTACACCTACCGCGATCTCGACGAGCTCGCACGGCCGATCGACTCCGACGAGATCGCGGAGATCGCGGCGGCTGCTGCGGAGGCGGAGACAGCCGTCGTGATCGGCTTCGCCGAGCGGATGTCGCAGGGTGTCGCCAACTCGGCGGCGTGCATCGACAACGACGGCTCGGTGGCCGGCGTCTACCGCAAGACGCACCTCTTCGGGTCGGAAGCCGACAGCCGGGTTCGTCGAGGGCGAGGAGCAGCTGATCGTCGAGCTCGCCGGCCGGCGAGCAGCCCCACTCATCTGCTTCGACATCGAGTTCCCCGAGCCCGGCCGGCTGGTCGCGCTCGCCGGCGCCGACCTCCTCGTCACCGCCTCCGCGAACATGGATCCGTTCTACATCGACCACGCCGTCGGCGCCGTCGCGCGGGCCCACGAGAACCGCCTCCCGCACCTCTACGCCAATCTCGTCGGCAGTGGCGACGGGCTCGTCTTCGTCGGCGCCAGCAGGTCGATCGCCCCCACCGGCGAGTCCTCGTCGAAGCGAGCCGCGACCAGGAGGAGCTGCTCGTCGTCCCGGTCGCCGAGCTCGGGGGGTTCGACCCGCGGACCGACTACCCCAAGTTCGTCCGCCCGCCCCGTCCGGTCACGGTCATCGAGAAGGAGCACGTCACCCGCTGAAGGCCCACTACCCGTTCTCTCCAGGAGGGATGCCACATGGCTGAGCACGTTGCGCCCGGTGCGCCGGTGGAGGCCCGGGGCCTCTATGTCAGACAGTCGTCCGGGCTGATCCGCGAGTTCCGGCCGGCCGACGTCTTCGTCTTCAACACGCTCGGGTACGCCCTCGGACTCGTTCTCGCGGTCGTGCCGACCTTCATGGCCGGGCTCTGGCCCGAGCAGAACGTCCTGCTGGTCGTCGGCATCGGGACGGTCCTGACGCTCTCGAACGCGCTGATGTACGGCTACCTCGCGGGCATCATGCCGCGCTCGGGCGGCGACTATGTCTACCTCTCGCGCGTCGTCCACCCGTCCCTCGGGTTCACCGCGAACTGGGGCTTCACCTGGTCGCAGTTCCTTGGGCTCGGGCTCTACTCGGCCTTCGCGGTCAACTTCGGGATCGCCATCGCTTTCGCCACTCTGGGGAACGCGATCGGCAACGACACGCTCGTCAACTGGAGCGTCGACGTGAGCGGCGACTGGGCGGTCTTCCTGATCGGGACGGCCATCCTCCTCCTCGTCCTGCTCGTGCTCTCGCTCAACACCCGGGTGATCCGCAACATCTTCCTGATCGGGTTCATCCCGGCGCTCCTGGGGACCTTTGTCACCATCGGCGTCCTCTTCACGACGTCGAAGGAGGAGTTCGCCGCCAAGTTCAACGCTTTCATGGCCGAACGGGCCGACGGGCAGACGTACCAGGGGCTCGTCGACCAGGCCTCGAGCAGCGGCTTCTCGGCCGGCGACGCAACGTTTATGGGGGCGCTCCTCGCCCTCCCCATCGGCTACTGGATCTACATCGGCTTCACGTATTCCGCCTACATCGGCGGCGAGGTGAAGCAGGCGTCGAAGACGCAGCCGCGCATGATCCTCGCGACGCTCGCATTCGCGTTCGCCGTGTACATGCTCGTCTTCTGGCGCTACTACGACGTCGTCGGGCAGGACTTCACGAACTCGGTCGTCTACCTCGGCGACGACTCGGGGATCCCGGTCGCCCCCGTCCTCAACTTCTTCGTCGGGATCATGACCGGCTCGACGGTGCTGAACGTCATCATGGGGGTCAGCTTCATCCTCTGGAACGTCCTGCTCCTCTTCGTGATCGCGATGATCTGCACCCGGAACATCTTCGCCTGGTCGTTCGATGGCGTGGCGCCGCGCCAGCTCGCCACGGTCGGCGAGCGCACGCACGCTCCGTGGGTCGCGGCGATCTTGATCACGGCGATCGCGGTCGCGCTCCTGGCCCTCTACGTCTTCACGAGCTTCTTCACCATCGTCGTCAACTACATCGTCATCTTCTCGATCGCGTTCTGGATGACCAGCTTCGCCGCCATCCTCCTCCCCTACCGGCGGCGCGACCTGTTCGAGCAGGCCCCCGAGGCCGTCAGGCGGAAGATCGCCGGAATTCCCGTGATCACCCTCCTGGGCGTCGGGAACCTGATTCTCTTCACGCTCATCCTGATCGCGTCGTTCGACACGCCGGCGTTCAGCGGTCCCACGGGCAACCGGGCGATCGCCTTCGTGGTCGGCATCTACGTCGCCGGGTTCGTCCTCTATTACATCTCGCGCGCCGTGAGGCGTCAGCGCGGCGTCGACCTCGACCTGCTCTACAAGGAGATCCCGCCCGAGTAGCGTGAAGCTTTTCTACGCCACCGACGTCCACGGGTCGGACCGCTGCTTCACGAAGTTCGTAAACGCGGCGTCCTTCTACGGGGCCGACGCGATCCTCCTCGGCGGCGACCTGACCGGGAAGGCCATGGTCCCGCTCGTGCGCGTGAACGGCCTCCATCGCGGCGTGTTCTTCGGGGAGGACGTCGCCGCGGAGGGAGAGGCGCTCGTCGAGCTGGAGCAGAAGATCGCCAACGCCGGCTACTACGCCTTCCGCTGCGACCCGGACGAAGAGGAGGCCTTGCGCGCGGACGCCCCCGCGCGCGAGGCCCTCTTCCTTCGCCTCATGAAGGAGCGCCTCGCCCGCTGGGTCGCTCTCGCCGAGGAACGACTCCGCCCCAAGCAGATTCCCTGCTACATGAATGCCGGCAACGACGATCCCGCCGAGATCGACGAGGTGCTCGAGGCCGGCGCCTGGGTGCAGTTCCTCGAGGGGCGGGTCATCCGGCTCCCCGACGAGACCGAGGTGGCAAGCTGCGGCTACGCGAACCGAACCCCATGGGATTGCCCCCGCGACATCGAGGAGGACGAGCTCGCCCGCCGGCTCGAGGCCGTCATCGTCGGGCTGACCGACCCCGAGAAGGCGGTGTTCAACTTCCACTGTCCTCCGTACGACACCGGCATCGACTCAGGCCCCAAGCTCGACGAAAACTTCCGGATGACCTCCGGGGCGGGTGGTGCTGAGATGCACGCCGTGGGCAGCACTGCCTGCCGGACGGCGATCGAGCGGTACCAGCCCCTGCTCGGTCTCCACGGCCACCTGCACGAATCTCGCGGGGTTCACAAGCTCGGCCGGACGGTCTGCCTGAACCCGGGCAGCGAGTACAACGAGGGCATCCTTCGCGGCGCGCTGGTCGAGCTGCGGAACGGAAAGCTCCGTAGCCACCAGTTCACCGCGGGGTAGGGCCCTCGTAGGAGGGTTTGACGAAACCCTCCTAGCCGTCGACTTCCTCGGGCGTCTCGTACCAACGCTTGCGCTCGCCGACCCGCGCGCGCAGCCGCCAGGCGCGGGACTTCGGCTCCGCGTCGATCCAGCCCCCGAGGAGGTCGATCCGCTCGGCGACCCGCCGCTGCTCCGCTGCGTCGAGGGCGTAGCGGACGAGATGATCGCCGCAGACGGCGAGGTTCCCGGTGATCGTGCGCCAGAGCCCCCAGTCGTCGCCGAGGATCTCGGCGACGCGGGCGCCGTTGACGGCGTCGCCGTCCTCGTCGCCGACCGAGTGGCCGTGAAGGAGCGCGATCGAGTCGCGGACGTCCTTTTCGTTCAGCTCGGCGATCTGGAGCTTCGTGAGCAGGAGCTCGGCCAGCGGGACGGTCAGCGGCTCGAGTGCGAGCCGCTCCTCGAGAGGGATCTCGTGCGACATGCGAAAGCGGCCGACGAAGACGTCGGCCTTGCGGCCGTGCTGCTTGTCGAAGAAGAGGAGCCGCTCGCTGCCGTGGAGCGAGTTGAAGGGAACGTGCGGCTCGTACCCGAGCTCCCGCAAGAGGCCGGCGCATGCCTTCGCCGACGCCCGAGACGTCGCGAAGTCGAGGTCCTCGTAGGCGCGCCGGAAGGGCTCGGCGAGGCCGTTCCCGGATCGAAGGACGACGGCGACGCCGCCCAGAAGCCGAAGAGTGACGTTTTGCTCGTCGGCGCGCGCGAGGACCCTGCGCCCTTCCTCCACGACATCCGGCAAGGTGTCGCCCACCGGCTCACCTTACTCCGTCGAGCGAGGCGCTCCCGGGGCAGAGGCCCCAAAGGGGATTCGACGCGGTTGCCTCCCTGCGGGCGGGTCGATCTAGACGAGCGTCCCGGCCGGCCCAGCGGGCCGGGCCGGGACGCTGCGAATCTCTAGAGGACGCCGGTGACGGCGTTGATCGCGTCGCCGATGGCGCCAGACAGCGCCGCGAGAGCGACGACAACCGCCAGCGTGATGACGGCGAGCACGACGCCGTATTCGGCCATCGTCTGCCCGTCCTCGCGCCTGGTCAGCGTGAAAAAGCTCTGCATCTCTTCATTCACCCCCTAAGCGGGTCGAGGGTCTCACGGCTTCGCTCCTAGAGCTCTGCCGCGGGACCGCTCCGCCGTAGGGCTCTACCAGCACTCGCAGCATCGGTCAGGACGGGCGGAAAGGAATCCCCCGGCACAGGGATTCGCACGCAAGACGCTTGAGGCCGTTTCCCGGCCGCTAGGGCAGTCCAAAACGGCCGCGGAGGCGGCGAAAACGGCTTCGTTACTGCTTCGACCGGCTCCCGAGATCCGGTCGGGTACCTCGAGTGCTCTGCGGCCGACGAGGCGCTACGGCCCGTCGGGGAAGCCCACGCCGGCGATGCTCGCGAGGAGCACCACGGCGGTGACGAGAAGGATGTGGAACGAGGCCCGGCTCACGTTCTGGCTCACCTCCCTTCGTCGCGTCAGAACGACCCCCCGCATTCCTAGAAACGAAAGTCCTGGAGCGCCTGCACGGCGCGCTGATAGAGGGTGATCGCGGCTTCCTTGTCGCCGCGCTCCACCGCCAGCTCCGCCTGGGCGGTCCAGGCGGCCGCCTTGTGGCTCGCCGAGGACAGCTGGTCGAAGCTCCGCTCCGCGGCCCGGAACTTCTCCGCGGCCTCGTCGAGCTGGCCCTGCTCGAGCAGCGAGCGCCCGAGCACGAGCTGGGCATTTCCGATCTCGTCGATGAAGTCGACGCGGTCGGCCAGGAGCTCGAGGGCGTGCCGCGCCTGCTCCTCCGCGAGCTCGACCTGGCCCGTGCGCAGGTGAACCTGCGCGAGGGACGAGACCGCCTGTGCGGCGTCGGCGTCGCTCCCGACCTCGAGCGCGACCGCGAAGGCCTGCTTGAAAAGCGGGATCGACTCGTCCGGCTTCCCGAGCAGGAAGGTCAGGCCGCCGAGGGTGGTGAGGAGCTTGCCCGTGTTCGCCCGGTCCTCGATCTGCTCGTAGAGGGCCTTGGCCTTCTCGGCGTAGGCGCGGGCCGCCACCCACTGCCCGCGGCGTTCCGCGACCAGCGCCCCCAGGAAGTACGCATCGGCGGTTGCCCGCGGATCGTCCAGGGCTTCCGCGAGCTCCAGCGCGCGCTCGACGTCCTCGCGCGCGGCCTCCCAGTCACGCTGTCTCCGGTAGCAGCGTGAGCGCCATCCGAAGATGCGCGACCGGAGGCGGTCGCACGGGATCCCCGAGCGCTCGGCGAGCTCGAGCGCCTCGGTGAAGAGCGCCAGCGCCGTCGACACCGAGGTCAGGCGGTAGCGGCAGCACCCGAGCCGGAAGAGAACCTCGGCCCGATCCACGTCCGAGAAGACCGAGCCTTCGACGATCTCCCGGGCCCGCGCCAGCAGCGGCAGGGCCTCGCGCATCTCGCCGATGTACATGCGCGCCCACGACTCGGCGAGCAGCATCCGCAGCTCGAGGTCGTCTGCCGAGTCGTCCGGAAGCGAGCCCTTGACCTCGGCGAGCAAACCGATCGCCTCCGCGTAGTCGTGCGACTCTCCAGCGGCCTCCGCCCGCGAGACCGCGCTCTCGAGGCGCTCGCGCTGGCGCCCGTCGATCCCCGTGGCGAGGTACGAGGCATCGACGTCCAGCCGCTCGGCGAGCCAGCGGAGCGTCTCCTCCGTCGGCCGAAGCCGATCGCGCTCGAGCTGGCTCACGTACTGCTTCGAGAAGCGGCTGTCGGCGAGCTCGGACTGGGTGAGGCCGCGCGCCACCCGGGCCTGGCGGAGACGTTGTCCCAGCGTCGCGGGGGCCTCGGGTTCGGTGACCGTTTCCAGACTTGTCACTGTCGAGTCAAGGATAGAAGTCTTTCGTTCACTTTACAATCTTCTTGACTTCCCCGGGGATCTGGCTATAGTCCGACGATCTCGCCCTCGGGAAACCCGATCCCGAGTGATGCCTGGCATACCGCGAGAGCCTGGCCCGGAGACTCAGGCTTGGGCCGCAGAAGCCGAGTCTCCGGGTCGCCCTGTTCCCGGAGCCACGATCTCAGGTCCGCGGGGCACGGCACAAGTGGCCTCTTCGGCCGATAACCTCCGTGGCGTCAAGGCGACGAAGGAGCGATCTCAATGGCGTACGCCGTCCCACCTCTCCCCTACGACTACAACGCCCTCGAGCCGCACATCGACGAGCAGACGATGCGGATTCACCACGACAAGCACCACCAGGCCTACGTGGACAAGGTCAACGCTGCGCTCGAGGGCACCGAATGGGCCGAGAGCCCGGTCGAGGAGGTCCTGACGAGCCTCGACCGCATCCCCGACGACAAGCGGGCGGCGGTCCGCAACAACGGCGGCGGGCACTACAACCACACGCTCTTCTGGGAGAGCATGAGCCCCGAGGGGGGCGGCGCGCCGGGCGGAGATCTCGGCGCCGCCATCGACGAGGCCTTCGGCTCGTTCGCGGACTTCCAGGGCAAGCTCAAGGACGCCGGCGTCAACCAGTTCGGCTCCGGCTGGGCCTGGCTCGTCCTCGACGGCGGCGCGCTCGGCGTCGTCTCGACGGCCAACCAGGACAACCCCATCTCCGACGGGAAGACACCGCTCCTGGGCGTCGACGTCTGGGAGCACGCCTACTACCTGACGTATCAGAACCGACGTCCCGACTACATCGACGCCTGGTGGGAGACGGTCGATTGGACGAGGGTCGCCGAGCGCTTCTCGGAAGACTGATCTCCAGCTAGGCTGAGCCCATGCCGGCGTTCAAGGTCCTCCTCGTCGCGATGAAGGCCCAGCAGGGGTGGAAGCGGATTCCGCCCGAGCAGCGGCGCGCGATTCTCCAGGCGGCGCAGCGCTCGGCGAAGAAGCACGGGCCGTTGGTCGCCAGGACGGTCAAGGAGCGCGGCCCGACCGCCGCACGGAAGCTCGCCGAGATCCTGCGCGAGTCACGGAAGAAGCCGTAGCCGAGGGGCGAGGGGCGAGGGGGAGGAAGCGTTCCGAAACGTACCTCCCATGCGGGTTTGCGGTAGTTTCGGTGTCGGAATCCAGGGTCGGGGCGATCGCGCGATTGCTCTCTGCATCGACGTCGAGGTGGGCCCGCAACGCCGAGTTCAGCGTCATCAGCGCGTGCGACCCCACCGAGGCCGACGCGTTCGCCCAGCGGTTCCACGCCGCGCCCCGCGTAGCCGGTGGCGGTTCGCGGCTCGGAGCCGAGCCCCCTGCTTATGCGTTGGGCGCGCGCCGCGTCGTCCAGCGCAGGTACATGCGTGCCGCGCGGGCCAGCATCGGGTTGCGGTCGGCCCGCTCGAGCGCTCCCACCCTGGCCCGGTACCCGAGCGCCCGACCCGCACTGGCGATACGTTCACGTCTTCCCGCCACGCTGCTTTGGTCGCGCTTCTTGGTGCGCCACCAGTACGCCGCATAGTGCTCCACGGTCGCGGTCAGGGACGCGATGGCCGCCTCGGCGAGATCCTTGTCGGCGACCTGGTCGGGGTCACCGCCGGCGTAGACGTCGTCGGAGGGCAGCAGGTCGCCGAGCTCACCGACGATGTCGTACGGGCCATTCGTGAGGATCTCGATCATCTCGTTGGAGCGCTCGGCGACCCAGGCTCGCTGTGACTCGGGTAGCCGTATGCGGGTGCTCGTCGTACGTTTCCGCAGGACCGGCTTCACAGCCCGTTTGACCATGTGCCGGTACTGGCGCTCGTTCAGCTTGCCGGCCAGGCCCTCGTTGAGCCGGCGCAGCAGCTCGGTCTCGGCCGCTCCGACCGAGGGGTTGCCCAGCTCGGTGGTCGCGGTGAGCGTGGAGACCTCGACGTCGGTGGCCGCGGCGAAGAGCTCCAGGATCCGGGTGGACGGCGACCCGGCGGGGGGCACCACCACGACGTGGATGCGCTCAGGCGGCACGGCGGTCGTCCAGGTAGCCAGAACCTTCTTCAGGTCCTGCCGCAGCCAGAACGCCACGCCGGCGGTCGCCGGACCCTGCTCCGGGTCCCGAACCGCAGCAACGAACTCCGACCACGCCCAGGTGCGTCCCTCGGACAGCTCCGCCTGCCACATCGAGCCGATCACTCGGCCCAAGTCGCGCACCGTGATCACGACGTGCACCTCGGCCGGCTCGAAGGCGCGCACGATCCGGCGCACGTGCGCAGGCCGCGCGTTGACCAGGAACTCCTCGGAGAGCAGCACCTCCCGGCCCGTCCACTGCCGCGCCGTCTCGACCAGCTCTTGCCAGGCCCCCGGCACCTTGGCCTGCTCGACGCCACGGAACCGCCTTCCCAGCAGATCCCAGAACGCACGCCGCTGAGCCTGATGGCTGTCCCCCGGCAACAGCACGCCGTCCTCGGCGAGCTGCTGCTGACTCTCCCAGAGCACCCGCTGCAGATACGTCGTCCCGGTCTTGGGCAGCCCAACGTGGATGTAGATCCGACGCGCCAACCGCACCTCCTCAGCGCGGAGCGTACTCACAGGGGGCACACCCAAGCACGTCACTCGCCGCACTGACAATCCCGGACGGCGCGGTGTTCCAGCTTGCCCTTGGCGATCGCGCCCCCAGCAGCGGCGAGCTCTCCGAGCGAGCGGACGATCGTGCGCTGATCGTCCTCGGGGCGATCACCCGCCCGAGCTGCGCTCGACGTAGTCGTCGACGGATGCGCCACGGCACCTCGTTGAGTTCGAACAGGAACACTTTGCGGGGCGCCCCGCGTAGCCGGTGGCGGTTCGCGGCTCGGAGCCGAGCCCCCTGCTTATGCGTGGGGCGCGCGCCGCGTCGTCCAGCGCAGGTACATGCGTGCCGCGCGGGCCAGCATCGGGTTGCGGTCGGCCCGCTCGAGCGCTCCCACCCTGGCCCGGTACCCGAGCGCCCGACCCGCACTGGCGATACGTTCACGTCTTCCCGCCACGCTGCTTTGGTCGCGCTTCTTGGTGCGCCACCAGTACGCCGCATAGTGCTCCACGGTCGCGGTCAGGGACGCGATGGCCGCCTCGGCGAGATCCTTGTCGGCGACCTGGTCGGGGTCACCGCCGGCGTAGACGTCGTCGGAGGGCAGCAGGTCGCCGAGCTCACCGACGATGTCGTACGGGCCATTCGTGAGGATCTCGATCATCTCGTTGGAGCGCTCGGCGACCCAGGCTCGCTGTGACTCGGGTAGCCGTATGCGGGTGCTCGTCGTACGTTTCCGCAGGACCGGCTTCACAGCCCGTTCGACCATGCGCCGGTACTGGCGCTCGTTCAGCTTGCCGGCCAGGCCCTCGTTGAGCCGGCGCAGCAGCTCGGTCTCGGCCGCTCCGACCGAGGGGTTGCCCAGCTCGGTGGTCGCGGTGAGCGTGGAGACCTCGACGTCGGTGGCCGCGGCGAAGAGCTCCAGGATCCGGGTGGACGGCGACCCGGCGGGGGGCACCACCACGACGTGGATGCGCTCAGGCGGCACGGCGGTCGTCCAGGTAGCCAGAACCTTCTTCAGGTCCTGCCGCAGCCAGAACGCCACGCCGGCGGTCGCCGGACCCTGCTCCGGGTCCCGAACCGCAGCAACGAACTCCGACCACGCCCAGGTGCGTCCCCTGGACACCTCCTGCTGCCACGTCGAGCCGATCACTCGGCCCAAGTCGCGCACCGTGATCACGACGTGCACCTCGGCCGGCTCGAAGGCGCGCACGATCCGGCGCACGTGCGCAGGCCGCGCGTTGACCAGGAACTCCTCGGAGAGCAGCACCTCCCGGCCCGTCCACTGCCGCGCCGTCTCGACCAGCTCTTGCCAGGCCCCCGGCACCTTGGCCTGCTCGACGCCACGGAACCGCCTTCCCAGCAGATCCCAGAACGCACGCCGCTGAGCCTGATGGCTGTCCCCCGGCAACAGCACGCCGTCCTCGGCGAGCTGCTGCTGACTCTCCCAGAGCGCCCGCTGCAGATACGTCGTCCCGGTCTTGTACAGCCCAACGTGGATGTAGATCCGACGCGCCAACCGCACCTCCTCAGCGCGGAGCGTACTCACAGGGGGCACACCCAAGCACGTCACTCGCCGCACTGACAATCCCGGACGGGGCGTCGCGCCGGCCGAGGCTCGTTTGCGACGCCCGCGCCTTCTCCGCCGGCGGCAGCAGCCGCCTCGTCGCCCAGCGGCGGAAGCCCACCGGCGCCGCCGCACCGCTTGAGAGAGATCGGATCCTCGGCCTTTTCGGACCTCAACCCTGAGGTCCTAGGGGAGGGCGATGGGATTCGAACCCACGACCACCGGGACCACAACCCGGGGCTCTACCAGCTGAGCTACGCCCTCCGCGCCAGAAGTCGAGTTTAGCGGGTGCTACGGTGCGCCCGGCGCCTGTAGCTCAGTGGACAGAGCAGCGGACTTCTAATCCGCGGGTCGGAGGTTCGAATCCTCCCAGGCGCGCTCGAGCAGCGGTCGACACGTCGGGCACGTGGGCCCGCGCGGGTTACGGGATCCCGCGTCTCACCTCGCAGCTGAAGCCCGTGTCGCCGTTGCCGGCTCCGCCGTTGCACCGGTCACGGCCCGAGTCGCCCCGGAGGTCGTCGTTTCCGCGTCCGCCCAACAGCCTGTCGCCCGCCGAGTCGCCCTTCAGTGTGTCGCCACCTGCATTCCCGAAAACGGTGTCTTCGTCGGCGCCTCCGAAGAGGCTGTCGCTACCACCGTCACCGCTCAGTCGGTCGTGATCGCTGCCCCCGAACACGCGATCGCTGTCTTGACCTCCGTTGATTCGGTCCACGCCTTCGTCGCCGAAGATCTCGTCTCCGCCGTCTCCTCCAGCAATCGTGTCTTCGCCAGAACCACCCCTAATGAGATCGTTGGAGTCGCCCCCTCGGAGAATGTCGTCCCCACCGCCGCCGGAAAGCTCGTCGAGGCCCTCCTGGCCGAGGAGCTCGTCGCCGCCGAGATCACCGAACAGGGCGTCGTTACCATCGGCACCCGTCAACCGGTCGACGTCGCCCCCACCTGACAGCTGATCGTTCCCGAGCCCTCCGCTGATCCGATCGTTGCCCGTGTCGCCGCATATGGTGTCGTCGCCAAGGCCGCCCTGGATCACGTCGTTGCCGCCGAGACCGTTGATGACGTCGTCTCCCGGCGACCCGATGATGATGTCGTTGCCGGGGGTTCCGACGTCGATGGCGATCTCGCCGAGGCACGTGACCTGCGCCTGCGCGGTTTCGGCGGTGCCGAGGAGGAGGGCGACCGCCCCGACCGCGATCGCCAGACCTGGCCATCTGCGCGATGTTCCCCCGACCATCGTGACGGCATCCTAAACGACCGAGCGCGGTCGTCAAGTCGAGTCGCTACGAGGACTCGCCGGCCGGCTCGTCCGGCAGCGCCACCTCGACCCCTGGAACGACGATCGACTCCCGCCGCCAGCGCACGATCTCCCGAAAGATGGCCTGAATGATCCCCGCGACCGGAATGGCCGCCAAGGCGCCCAGGATTCCGAGGAGCTCGGCCCCGATGAGGATGGCTATCAGCACCGTCAGAGGCGAGAGCTGCACCGTGTGCCCGTAGATGACCGGCTGGAGGATGTGGTTCTCGAGCTGCTGGTAGAGGACGAAGAACACGACGACGATCAGCGCTTTCACCCAGCCGAGCTCGATGAAGGAGACCGTGGCCACGATGATCGCCGCGAGCGTGGCGCCCGCGAGCGGGATGAGATCGAGGATCGCAACCACGACGGCGAGCGCGATCGCGTAGCTGGACCCGACCGCGAAGAGCAGGATCGCCGCGCCGATGCCGGCGATCAGGCTGATGAGGAGGTTCCCGCCGACGTAGCCGCCGACCGTGCGGTAGATGTCGCGGGAGACCCGCTCCCACCGCGGCTTCATGTTCTCGGGCAGCGAGCCCTCGAAGCGGGTGACGAGCCGGGGCCCCTCGATCAGCATGAAGATGGTGAGAAAGGCGATCGTCGCCACGCCGACGACGAAGGCGACGACCCCTCGAGCAACCGCCAGCCCGACGTTGGTGACGCCGAGGATGCCACCGGCGCCCTGGTCCTCGATCGCCTCCTCGACCCTGTCGACGATCTGGTACTCGTCCTGGAGGACACCGAGCGGGCCACGGCCGGCGGTCAGGTCCTCGACGAAGCCGGGGACGGCGTCGACGAACTCCTCGATCTGGTCGACGAGCGGAGGGATGAGAAGCGCCCCGAGAGCCGCGAAGCCGGTGAGCGCCAGGATGAAGACGATCAGCGAGGAGACGCTTCGCCCCAGGCCGCGACGCTGGAAGAACTCGACGGCCGGATTGAGCGCGAGCGTGAGGAACAGCGCGACCAGGATCCACGTGATGATGTGCCAGGCGAGGTACAACAGCGCGAGGATCGCGGCCGCGGCGAGGATGATCCCGAGGACGACGAGGATCGCCCGCGGGCGGAAGTAGACGATGCGCTCCTCGACCCGGCGCCCCTCCATCCTGCAAGCCTGCCCTCCGCGCCGGACGGCTCACCCAAGGCCACAACACGCGGGGCGACGGCGTCCTGTCGCGCCTGACCCTTAGGCGACTCCTAGGCTCCGCTCAGGCTCCTCTTAGACTTGCGAGCGAGACTTCGCGCCGTGGCCGATCTCGAGAAGCCGATCACGCGGCGCCGTGTCCTGCAATGGGCCGGCGGCGTCGGGCTGGCTGCCGTGGCGGCGGCGTGCTCGGGGGACGGCGACTCGGCGGCGACGACTTCCGCCGCTGAAGCGACGACCGACCCGGCCGCGACGGCCGCCCCCGACTGCGTCCTCATGCCCGAGCTGACCGAGGGCCCCTACTACCTCGACCTCGACCTGGTGCGAAGCGACCTCACGGAGGGCAGGCCCGGGCTCCCGCTCGACCTCCGCGTCAGCGTCGTCGACGCCGAAGCCTGCGAGCCGATCGAAGGCGCCGCCGTGGATCTCTGGCACTGCGACGCCGGCGGCGCCTACTCGGGCGTCGACGGCGCCGACGGCGAGACGTTCTGCCGCGGCGTCCAGATAACGGGCGCCGACGGCGTCGCCGACTTCCGCACGGTCTTCCCCGGCTGGTACTCGGGCCGCGCGGTGCACATCCACGTGAAGGTGAGCGCCGATCGGCAAGCAGACGCACACCGGCCAGCTCTTCTTCGATCCCGACGTGACGTCCACCATCTACGCGACCGAGCCTTACGCCGAGCGGGGCGAGCAGGACGTGCCGAACTCGAGCGACGGCATCTACGCGGAGAGCGGCGGGGTCACGGTCGTGGCGGTGACGGTCGGCGGCGAGTCCGCAACGGGCGCGGTCACCCTCGGCATCCAGCGCGCGTAGCGTCGGCCACGCGCGACGGATGCGTGCTCGCGTCCGGCATGATCCTGAGCGTCGTTGGCAGGCGTTGTCTTCGCATGCGTCGCCGGGATCTTCCTCGGGGCCCTGAACATCACCATGCGTCGCGGGCTCGCGCGCGTCGCGGACGTCGACGCGGGCTCGGTGGTGATCGTGACCGTCGCGTTGGTCGTAGTCGCGGCGGCGGCCCTCGTCTCCGGTGCTGCCTTCGATGCAGGCCAGCTCTGGCCGTTCCTCCTGGTCGGCGCCTTCGTGCCGGGCTTCTCACAGCTGCTCGTGGTGCACGCGGTCCACGCGGCGGGAGCGTCGCGTGCCGGAATCTTGTTCGGGATGGCGCCGCTCTTCTCCGCGCTCATCGCGATCGTCGCGTTCGGCGAGCCGCTTCGCTGGCCGCTCGCGGCGGGCACGCTGCTCGTCGTCGCAGGCGGCGTCGCCCTGGCCTGGGAGGCCGAGCGGCCGGTCGACTACCGTGCGTACGGCGCGGCGCTGGCGGTGACCGTCGCGGCGGCCTTCGGGCTTCGCGACAACGTCGCGCGCGCCGTAGGCGGGGATCTCGCGGCGGATCCGCTCGCACAGTCGACGGCGGTCATGCTCGGGGCGACGCTGATCCTGACCGCCAACCTCGTGCGACAGCCGTCGGCGGCGCAGCGCCTGCGAGCCGCGTTCATGCGCCTTCGCCCTCTCGGGCGTCGTGCTCGCGATCGGGCAGGCAGCCCTGTTCGAGGCGCTCGACCGCGCGCGCGTGACCGTCGTCGCGCCGCTGGCAGGCACCGGCGTGCTCTGGACGGTGGTGTTCGCCGCAATCTTCCTCGGGCGAAGCGAGCTGGTCGGCCGCCGACTGGTGGTGGTCGCGCTGCTGGTCGTCGCCGGTGGAACGCTCGTGGGCGCGACGCGCTGACGATCGGCGAGACAGACAGAGCGGGCGAAGGGAATCGAACCCTCACCACCAGCTTGGAAGGTCACGAGGACGCGGGACAGAGCGGGACCAGACAGGACGAACCCGCATAAATCCTCGAAACTCGATTGGGAGCTAGGACACGACCGGACGCTCCGACGGCGGGTCCGCTGCCACCGCGGTGCCACCGTCGCCGAGCGGGAAACTACGGCCGCGGTCGCGCCAGTCTCCGCTTAGTTTGACCTCGAGCCGGTCCTCATGTGGTTCGGCTTCGGAACTGATGCTTTATCGAACACGATGATGCTGTCGTAGACATGCATGCCGCGGACGGTTCTGGTGTACGCGTCAACCTCGAATCCGTCCTCGAGCGAGTGCCAGGCGTGTTGCTGATCGATGAGGTTCTTCGCATACTCGATGAAGGTTCCCTCCCGACGGAGTCCGCCCCCGTAGTTGGGCCTGTAGCTCGTGTGCAGATCCTCGGCGAGGTATAGCCCTCCCTCGACAATGCTGGGCCACAGCTCCTCAAAGGTGGCGATCTGCTGGCCCATGGTGTGGCCGCCGTCCTCAATGAGCACGTCGATGCTGCCTACCTTCGACACGAGCGAACGCAGGAAACCTCGATCCTCCTGGTCACCGATTACGACTTCAATCTGAGGCTCGGTAACCGCAGCGCACTTGGGGTTGATATCCACGCCGACGATGCGAGCGCGATTCCCGAAATAGTGCTTCCACATCTGCAATGATCCGCCATGTGAAACGCCGAATTCGACGATGGTTACCGCCTTGTTGCGATAGGGCTGGAAGTGGCGGTGG
The DNA here is from genome assembly GCA_963838795.1 of uncultured Actinomycetes bacterium. Classification (GTDB taxonomy): domain Bacteria; phylum Actinomycetota; class Thermoleophilia; order Gaiellales; family Gaiellaceae; genus JAIBJN01. The sequence goes on along the minus strand of CAWISL010000011.1, from coordinate 478,498 downwards.
TAGATGTCGAAATAGTGCACCCACTTGTGGATGAGTCGGTCCTGGTTGGCGTAGAAATAGGCTTCTAGGGGGTTTTGAGCCTCTGCGGCCCCCCTTTCGTCGACGTCCTTCGCGCGGATCCACTTCCACGCCCTCGAGTTCGCAAGCGCGTCTCCGACTGGAGACTTTCGCACTGCTCGAGCTGCGGGCGACTTGCGCACAGCTTCCGCAATGTTCGCTTTGGTCACGGTGGCCATAGATCAACCTCCGGAACTCAAGTCTGCGATCCGGCCGACTTCGGCTTCCGACCGCGACGTGCCACTTTGCGGCCCTTCTCCATGAGCCTCTTCACTTCCGGCTCATTGCCCGTAACGTCGAGCTCGTAACTGCCCCTGCGGGCGTCCGAAAAAGTCAGACGAACCTTCCCGCCAGCGCCCTCTTGGACGACTTCACCATTCAAGTCCGAGACGATTACAGATTGACGCGCCATTGATTCCCTCCCAAGTTGACGGAGGGATTAGATCAGATACAGCGAGCTGCGTCCTGGAGAAGGCTCCGGAGGCCGGAGTAACCTAATCGCATGCCCCCCGACTTCCTCAATAGCCACGAGGACGCGATTCTAGTCTGGACAATCGCCATCCTCAGCTATGTCACCTACAAGAGCCCCCGCGCGATCGGCGGCGGCTTCGTTGGTGTGTTTCGCGCGTTTCTCCACTCGAAGCTCGTTCTCTTGTACGGCTCGGCGCTTCTCTACAGCAGTGGGGCCTCGGGGCCAGGTGGTCTATCGAAGATGATGAAGCCTAACCACTGGCCCACTTGTTGATGGCCTCGCTCGCTCAGCCCACGCTCGTAGCTCAGCGTTGCCCACCATCCGGCGCGAGCCGCAGCCTTTCGAAAAGTCGTGGTCTATCTACGTCCCGGAGTCCACGGTCACCAACCCGAGCTCTCGGAGTACCGTGTCAAGGGAAACCGACTTGAGGTACATGTCTCGCGGCTCGTCAAGCCGGTGAGCGGGGACGAGGATCTCGGCATCAGCGCCCTGGGCGAGCAGCTTGGCGGCCTCTCCCAGGGGGACCCCGCGAATTTCGACATCGACCAGGCTGTCGAGCGGGAACCGCCGAGTGGCCGCGGCGAGAGATGGCGGCTCCTTTTCGGTACAGCCCGTACAGTTCCCGTGGCAGACCCCTTCGTCGTGGATCAACCACACCATGCAGGTCAGGCAGTCCGGGCAGTGGGCCTCACAGGTACACGGGAGCGCCATCGCGCAATCCTAACGAGGCTGGTCCGCAACCGCCGGTTCCGTCCATTGTGGCGTCTGGCGGTTGTGGAAGGGCGCTAGCAGCAGACAGCGCCTCAGTGACGTTTCCGGAGTCCACATCGGGCTCGTGGAAGCCCTAGAGCTGTCCCTTCTCCTCTGTGATCGGGAGCCTGAGAAGTTCTGCCGTGCGGCTGTGCGGTGAACTCGCCAAACGACTCAGGGCCGGATGAGGTTCCAACTGCCCTCGGTTTACCAATCGGGTTACCAATCGGCCCTATGAGGCGTTTTCCCCATCCTGGGGTAGAACGAGAAAAGCCCCGTTTCCAGGGCTTCTCTCTATGGAGCGGGCGAAGGGAATCGAACCCTCACCACCAGCTTGGAAGGCTGGAGCTCTACCATTGAGCTACGCCCGCGCTCGGGACAAGGGTAGCCGCTTCCCCGAAGGGGGGATACCCACCGGGCCGGCGAGCAGCGATCATCCGATCCGAAGGAGTCAAACGGGCGGAGCGGTCACGCCTCAGGGACACAGGGGAGTTCGCGTGACCCTCGAGAGAATCAACGAGCTCAACCCCCGCACCGCGATGATCGGCTACAGCGCGGTCATGACGCTCTGGATCGTCCTGTTCGCGCGAACGGAAACGGCCCTGCCGGCGCCGGTCGTGCTGCTGCTCCTGCTCGTGCCGCCGGTCGTGTACTTCGGTCTCGGCTACGTCGTCGCGGACTGGAAGGCGCTCTACTTCCTCGCCCTCCCGGTCGTGGTCAGCGCGATCGCCGGTGGCCTGCCGTCGGCGCTCTGGGCCACCATGGTGCTGCTGACGGCCTTCCCTGGAGCGCCGCTGGTCGCCGCCGGCGTCTATCTGCGCGAGCGGATGGCGCGTCGGGATCCGGCGTACGTCGATCCCTGGATGATCTAGGCCCTCCCTAAAGCCTGGCCTCTGGCCGGCCCCGGCGCCGCGAACGTATCCTTCCTGACGTCGTGGCGCCGTCGCCGTGGACCTGGCCGGCAGCCTGGGTCGAGCTCACGGCCGCCGTCGCGCTGACCGCCGCCTACGCCCTGGCGGCGCGGCGCTTCCGGCCCTCGGGCTGGCGGATCGCGTGCTTCGCCGCAGCGATCGCCCTCCTCCTCGCGCTCTCGCTCACGCCGCTCGGGACGCTCGCCCTCCACTACGTGCTCTGGGCGCATCTGGTCCAGAACGTCGCGCTGGCGGAGTGGATCCCGCTGCTCCTGGTCGCGTCCGTGCCGCCGGAGCTGGCCGCGGCGATCGCGCGCTTCGACCTGATCCGGTTCCTCACCCGTCCATTCGTGGCGCTTCCGCTCTGGCTCGGCGGTTACCTCGCCTGGCACGTCCCGGCCGCCTACGAGGCGGCGCTCGAGCACCACGCTCTCCTCCACCTCGAGCATCTCACCTACCTCGCCACCGGCGTCCTGCTCTGGTGGCCGGTGCTGCAGTCGACGCCCTGGAGCCTCTCGTCGGGTGCGAAGGCGGCCTACCTCTTCACGGCGTTCGTCTTCGCGAGCCCGCTCGGGCTGCTGCTGGCGCTCCTGCCGAGCCCGCTCTATGACTTCTACGTCGAGGCGCCGCGGCTGCGGGGGCTAACGCCGCTCGCCGACCAGCAGCTTGCCGGCATCGCCATGACGATCAGCGAGTCGGTGGTCTTCTTCTCGATGTTCACGGTCTTCTTCGTCCGCTTCATGGCCGAGGAAGCGGGAGAAGCCGAGCAGCCGGGGGGCTGACAACCGCCTGTCAGCGCCCCGGAAACTTCCGCGCAGCCTCGCGAACCTGCTCGAGGTCGAGCGTCATCTCGAGCAGCCCTACCTGCTCGTCGTAGACGCCGTCGTCGACCTGCTCCTTCACGTCCTCCTCGAGGATGTGAACGACTGGGAGCCCCAACTGGACTCCTGCCAACGGACCCACGTACGCCGGGTCTCCCAGCGTGACCGTCTCGGCCGCGACCTCGAGCGACTCCAGGTCGGCGGCGCCGAGAACGACCACGAGGTCGTCCGCGCCGTGCGTGTCGACCAGGCCCTTGATCCGGTCCTGGTTCTCCGGGTCCATGGCCCCGGCCGCCGTTCAGACGAAGCACTCCGTCTCGACGAAGACGACGTCGGCTCCCGCCGACTCGACGCACTTGGCGATCGCGGGCCCCGGCACGCCGTCCCGCTCGCCGAGCGCGATCACCTTCTTCCCGTCCAGCTTCATGCACCCTCACCTCCCTTCGAGCTCGCCGCGAGCGTCGCGAACGCGCGCTCGATGTCGCCCTTCGAGACCTCGCCGGAGAGCCGCTCGAGCTCCTCGCCGTCGCGCATGAGCACGTACGTCGGCAGCCCAAAGACTCTCAGCTCCCGGCAGATGTCCCGGTTCTCCGCGGAGTTGACCTTCACGACGCGCACCGCGCCGCCTGCCTCCTCTTCGAGCTTGGCGATGGTCGGCATCATCGCGAGGCACGGCTGGCAGCGCGGGCCCCAGAAGTCGACGAGGACGCTCCCCTCGGCGGTTAGCCCAGGGTACGTCTCGACGGTGGCTTCGACGGGCATCGGCTACTCCTTTCCGGGTTCCAGAAGAATGGACATTCCGTCCGCGAGCTCGGTCATGCGGCCGAGGAAGAGCGAGCCCTTCGCCAGGAGCATGGTCGAGCCGATCTCGCCGGCCCGCAGGGCGTCGAGGCCGTGAGGGAGCCACGGCACCGCCGACGCGACGTGGCCCTGCGTCGGCGAGAAGCCGGGCAGACCGTGCGCGCGCTCGAAGCCGTCGAGCTCGTCACGGGGCAGCTCCCCTCGGCGCACGGCAAGAGCGCCGATCAGCTTGTAGTTGCGGCTGGGGACGTTGCCCGCCCCCGCGGGCTCCGTGATCTCGGGGTCGTGCAGCTCGGTCGCGTAGCGGTCGACGTCGAGGATGCCGCGCCCGAGCCGCTCCAGGGGCTCGACGACGAGATCCTCGAGCACCGCCTGCTGGGCCGAGCCGGAGCCGACTCGGTGGCGTCCGACGGCGTCGAGGCGAAGCTCGGGCGCGCCGTCGCCGGGCGGCGCGACCAGAACCGCGAAGCCCGCGAGCACGTCCTCGAGCACGGGCGCCCCGTGGCGCAGCGCGCCGGAGAACTTCATCCCCAGCTTGGCCAGAGACCCGCCGGCAACGACGACCACGTGGGGGTAGACGCCGGAGGCGACGAGGGAGCCGGCGAGAACGAGCGCGTGCACCGGCCCGCAGCAGAACGCCTTCACATCGCTTCCGGAGGCGTTGGCACAGCCCGCCTGCTCGGCGATCGCCTTGGCCAGGTTGCCGCCCCCCCGCTGGTAGCGGTCGCCGACAGCCTCCTCCCCGCTCCCGATCACGTATGGAATCTCGGCGGGATCGAGGCCGCTCGTCCGGAGCAGGTGCTCGAGCGCGAGCGCGCCGGTCGCCTTGCAGGCGAGGTTCTCGAGGAGGACAGAGGCTGAAAGGCTCTCGTCCAGGTCGTGCGCGCCGGCCATCGAGCCGAGGGCCGCTCCGGCCTCGTAGATGGTGAGGCCGCCGTTGGCCGCGGGGCTCCCGCCGAGGTCGAAGAGCCCGAACGAGTCGGACTCCTGCATCCGCCGGTAGAGCTCGGCCTGGTCGACGACCACGCCGTAAGGACCGCGCGGTCGCGCCTCGACCGGGTGGGCCCACCACGGGCGGTCGACGTCCCAAAGCGCGTCCGGCCGCAGGTTGCCGATCAGGACCTGGTGCGGTGCGTAGCCGAGGGCGTCCTCGTACGAGCGCAGCGCGCCGGTGAGCGAGGCGAGCAGGCCGTCGGAGTCGGCAGCGAGCTCGCGCGCCGGCTTCGAGCCGTGCCGAACGAGGTCGGGGGCGTGGGCGAGGACGAGCGAGCAGGAGCGGATCGACGCCCGGCCCGTCACGTCGACACCTTTCGGCACGACGACGCCGCGGTTCCGACACGAATCGCGACACACGCGCGCGTTCTCCGGCGATAGGCTGAAAGCGGGTGGTGGTCCGGGGTGGCCCCAGCGGAGAAGACGCTCATGCGGGGTCGACCTCCCACACCGTCGTCGGCTCGATGTCTGTCTCGAGCATCTCGAGGGCCCGCTCGACGATGCGCCGTCGCTCCGCTTCGTCCAGGCCGAACGGATGCGTGATCGCCGGGCCGCGCACGATGCGGTTGACGCCGACCATCGTGGCGATCGTCGGCAGCGACGTCACGAACACCGTCGGCACGCCCGCCCGCTCGATCTCCTTCGCCAGCACTGACCCGCAGCGCGTTCCGGTTCCTCAGGTGCCCGAGAGGAGGACGGCCTCCACGCCGGCGTCGGTGAGCTCGGCAGCGATCTCGCGGCCGAAGCGCGTGGACGCGGCCACTGGGGTGCCGTTTCCGGTGGTCGTGTAGAAGACGTCGTGGATCCGACCGACGCGGCCTTCCTCTGCGAGTGCGCTCACCGTGTCGAGCGGGACGAGCCGGTTCGGATCCTCGTTGGCGAGGGTGACGTCGAAACCGCCGTGGACCGACTCGTATCGCCCGGAGGCGAGCGTTCGGGCATCCGCGAGGTCGTAGCGGAGCCACCCCTGCGCGCGAATAGTCGGTAGCCGGTCGGGGTTGCCCTGCGGAACGCAGCCGGCCTCGGTGACCAGGGCGACGAGCGCCTGGGAGAGGTCGCGGACGGCCGCTGGCGGCGGCACCCGGTCGAACCCGCCGGCCACCTCGCTTCGGGTGTCCCCTGCGAGCTTCGCCAGGATCACGTCGATAGCGCGCTCGGCGCCTGGCTTCTCGGCGAGCTCGTTTCGGCGGAATCCGCGGGGGACGTAGCCCTCGTCGGCGGGCGAGCCGAGCTCTCGGCCGGAGACGAGAGCCCCGGCAAGCCGGGCCATGCGGGGCAGCGCCTCGCGCATGCCCGCGACGTTCACGGCCGTGGCGGCAATCGGGACTGCCCCCTCGACTACGCCGACCCCGGGGTTCTCCTCGTGCATCGCCGCGAGCACCGGGATGCCGAGTCGCTCGGCTGCGGCGCGCGAGAAGCGCGCACAGGCAAAGCCGTACCGGCCGGAGCCGAACGCCGGGCCCGCCACGAGCAGGCCAGGCTGCTCGGGCTCGAGGAGCTCGAGCAGGCGTGCGAGCGCCTCTTCCTCGCGCTCGCCGAAGTAGTCGTCGCCGCACGCGAGCGTCGCCACGATCTCGATCCCCTCGAGCTCGGCGGCCAGCCCGCGACCGGGTCCGACCGGACCGTCGAGCCGGGTCGGCGGAGTCTCTGCGGCCTCCTCGCCTCCCAGCCCGGCGAAGAACTGGTTCAGGTAGTGGACCGCCCTCACCATGTCGTGGCCGTGAGCGCGTGCTGACCGGTCTGGTTGGTGGCGCCGAGGTAGTTCCGCACCGGGATCGGCCCGGCGGCCCCGGCCAGGGCACCGTCGAGAAGCGTGTCGCCGCCGAGCACGCGCGCGGGCTCCCAGGCCGGCACCAGCTGCTCGGCGTTCCCGGCGGAGACGATCGAATCCGCTTCCGGCACCCAGTCGGTTAGCCCAGAGCTCGTCGACTCCGGGTCGGCCATCTCGGCGACGATCGCGGTCGTGCGAACGCCGACCTCCTCGCAGGCGCGAACCGTGAGCATGACGTCGGTGTGCGAGTTGCCGCCTGCGTCCGTCGTCACGATGGCACCCTGGGCGCCGAGGCCGACCGCCGCTTCGGCGGCCGACGTCGCCGCGCGCTGCTTGTCCTCGGCCGTCTGCTCGTACCCGCGCATCAGGATCACGCCGGCGAAGCGGACACGCGTGCCGTGCTCTCGGTAGAGCCCGCGCACGAGCGCGCTTCTCTGAAAGACGATCGTCGGGTTCCGGAGCGCCGCCCAGTGGTACTCCCCGGACGTGACGGCGCCGTCCAAGACCTCCGCAGGGTCGACGGCGCGAGGCAGCCCGGCGCTCCCGACCGGCACGCCGTAGAGATACTGGTAGTAGAGCGGCCCGAGATCCGACAGCTGAACGAGCGCGGCGACCGCCGGCAGGCTCTCGTCGGCGGGTCCGAGCTCGAAGCGCTCGACCTCTGCCGGTTCGGCCTCCAGGGTGGGGCGAGCGAGCTCCTCCGCGACGGACAGGGTCGTGCGGCGCGCCCAGGCTTCGAGCTCCTCGTTCCCAAGGCCGTCCCGGCGCCCGAACGTCAGCACGACGCTCGTGCCCGAAGCGTACGGGGTCAGCGCGGCGCCGGGGCCGGCCAGGTCCACCACGGACTCCTGCTCGTGCAGCGTGCGCTCCTCGGCGGGAAAGTCGAGGCAGGAGAGGACGACGACACCGTCGAGGCGATTCGTCCGCCCTAGCCCCGCCCGGCCTCCCATCGGGAACGTCGGGCGCCCGTCCGGCCGCACGCGCGGCTCGACCGCGTCGAGCACGTGCGTGAGCCGCACGGGGTCGCCCCCGCGGACGACCTCGATCTGAACGCCCTCGAGCTCGGGGATCGATCCCATCAGGTCCGCCGGGAACGACGCCAGCTCCCAGGCCATCAGGCGGCCGTCCGAAAGCCAAGCCGCCCCGACACCTCGGCTGCTGCGCTGGCGCAGAGCTGACCGACCTCGGGCAGCCGCGTCTCGTGCAGACGGTAGGCGGGGCCCGACACCGAGACGGCCGCGACGCACGCGCCGGTCGCGTCGAAGACGGGTGCCGCGACCGCGTGGAGCCCGAGCTCGAGCTCCTCGACAGCCACGGCGAAGCCGGCGCTCCGCGTGCGCTCGAGCTCCTCCCGGAGCTCCCGGCGGTCGGAGATCGTCCGCGGCGTCAGGCTGGCGAGCTTGCCGGGGCCGGGGGCCTCGCCGAAGGCGAGCAGCGCCTTCCCGTTGGCCGTCGCGTGGAGGGGCGCCGCGCGGCCCGTCCAGTCGGTCACGCCGACGAAGTGCGACGCGTCGACCTGGAGGACGTTCAGCGCCCGATCGCCGTCGCGCACGGCGAGGTTGACCGTCTCGCCCGTCTGCTCCGCCAGCCGCTCGAGCGGCGGTCGGGCGGCCCCTGCGAGCGTGAGCCCCCGAGTCGCCAGCCTGCCGAGTCGCGCCAGCTCGGGGCCGGGCGCGAAGCGCTCACCCTCGCGGCGCACGAGCCCTCGGCGCTCGAGCGCCGCTAGCTGGCGGGAGACGGTGCTCTTGTGCATCCCGAGCTCGGCGGCGAGCTCGGAGACGCCGACGTCCGGCCGGCCTTCGTCGAAGGCGGTGAGAATCGCCAGCGCCCGGTCCGCCGATTGCATCGTTGCGTATTCTGCAACGCCTCCGCTCTCAGCGCAACTCGTGCGAGGCGACCGCATTTCTCGGGCGAATCGAGGCCCGTAGACTCGGCGGCGATGGCCGCCGCGTTCACGGCACGCGGGCTCGTCAAGCGCTACGGGCCGGTGACGGCGCTCGACGGGGTCGACGTCGACGTCGAGGAAGGGGAGCTGGTCGGCCTGCTCGGGCCCAACGGCGCCGGCAAGTCCACCCTGGTGAAGATCGGCTGCGGGCTCGTCCGGGCCACCAGCGGCGAGGCACGTGTGTGCGGCGCTCGCGCCGGCTCGCCGCAGGCGCGGGCTTCCATGGGGTATCTCGCGGAGCTCTTTCGCTTCCCGGACTGGGCGACCGCGGACGAGCTCCTGGTCCTGCACCAGCGACTGGCGGGGTCGCACCGAGGAGAGCCCGAGCGCACCGAGCTGCTGGAGCTGGTCGGCCTTGCCGACGCGCGCTCACGCCGGATCGACACCATGTCGAAGGGCATGCAGCAGCGGCTCGGGCTGGCGCAGGCCCTGGTAGGGACGCCGCGGTTTCTCTTCCTCGACGAGCCAACGAGCGCGCTCGACCCGGGTGGCAGGCGAACGGTTCGCGGGCTCCTCGAGGAGTTGCGCAGGCGCGGCGTCGCCGTCCTCCTCAACTCCCATCTCCTCAGTGAGATCGAGCTCGTCTGCGACCGGGTCGCGATCCTCTCGCGCGGGAGCATCGTCGCGGAGGGACGGCCGTCCGAACTGGCCCGGCCTCGTGGCGTCGAGATCGACGTCGACGGCGGCACCCGGCTCTACGAAGGAACGGGGCGCGACGAGGTGCCGAGGATCGTGGCCGACCTCGTCGCTGCCGGCGAGCGTGTCTACGGCGTCCGCGTCCTCGAGACGACGCTCGAGGAGATCTATCTCGAAGCCGTCGGAGACCAATCCGGATGAGGGGGATCCCGATCGTGATCGGATACTCGCTCAGGGAGAGCCTGCGCCGGCGTGTGTTCCTCGTGGTGCTCGTCCTGACGGCAGCGTTCCTCGGCCTCTACGCGCTGGGGACGAACGAAGCCTTCCAGGTGGTCGAGTCGCAGAACCTCGGCGGACAGGCCGCGGTGGACGACCGCGAGCTCACCGGCGGCACGATGTTCGGGCTCTCCATGTTCGGCACCCTCTTCCTCGGCGCAGTCCTGGCCGCGTTCCTCACGCTCGCGACCGTGCGCGGGGACGCCGAGCGCGGCCTGCTCCAGCCGCTCGTGGTTCGGCCCATCGGCCGCTCGACGCTGCTCGTGGGGCGGTTCGCCGCGGCCGCCCTGGTCTGCGCCGTGTACGTCGTCCTCGTGTACGCCGGCGCGCTGCTCATCACCTGGCAGATCGGCGACTGGGTGCCCGACCGCATCGTCGCGCCCGCGGCCCAGCTCGCGGCGGCGACGGCCGTGGTCGCCGCCCTCTCCCTGCTCGGCTCGGTCTTCCTCTCGGCCACGGCCAACGGCATCGCGGTCTTCATGGTTTTCGGCGCCGGGCTGGTGGCGGGACTGCTGGGCCAGATCGGGGAGGCGCTCGGCTCGGCCAGGCTCATGGACGTCGCCGAAGCCGTGTCCTGGGCCCTGCCGTTCGAGGCCCTCTATCAGGACGGCCTGGACGCGATCACCTCCGACTCGCGCGGGTTCACGCAGGTCGCGCTGAGCCTCGGCCCGTTCGGGGGCGCTCAGGCGGCCGGATGGCTGCTGTGGCCCTGGACGCTCGCCTATCTCGTGCTCGTGCTCGGCGCCGGGCTGCAGGCGTTCGCACGGAAGGATCTCTGACCGGTGCGCCGAAAAGCGGCGGTCCGATGGAGAGCAAGCAGGACCAGACTCGGAGCCAGCTCGCGCTGGTCGCCGCCCTGGCGAAGAACCGGGGGGAGCTCGACGCAGCCACGCTCGAGCGGCTCCTGCGCCTCGTCGGCGCCCTGAAGCCGGCATCGTCCGGCTAGGACGAGGCCAGCGCGTCGATCTCGGCGTCGAGAACGACCTCGCCGTCGGCGACGCGACGGAGCGCGTCCGTGAACTCGACCATGTCGGCCACGCGGTCCTTCAACAGGTAGCCCACTCCGCTCTCGCTCGTGGCCAGCAGCTCGCGGGCGTAGGCGGGGACCAGGTCCTGGGAGAGGAGGAGGACGCCGGTCTCCGGGTGCTTCGCGCGGATCGCCTGCGCGGCGCGAACGCCTTCGTCGCTCCCCGAAGGAGGCATGCGGATGTCGACCACTGCGACGTCGGGGGCCGTGGCGGCCACGCGCTCGAGCAGCTCGTCCCCCGTGCCCGCCTGCGCGACGACCTGCATCCCGGCCTCCTCGAGGAGCCGGGCGATGCCGTCGCGAACCAGCACCGAGTCGTCGGCGAGGGCCACGCGCAGTCGGTCGTCGTCGGTGCGGTGTGCCGAGCGGAGGGGCGGAAACTCGGTAGGAAGGCCGTCGGCGACGAGCTGGTAGAGCCGCTCGGGCTCGGGGAGGCCCGAAAGCTGGTAGCAGCCGAGATCGTTCACGGTGGCGTCGGTCAGCGCGACGGTCCGCGCCGAGAGAAGCACCTGGCCGCCGTGGCCGGTCGAGCTGAGTCGCGCGGCGCGGTGGACGTCGAGGCCGACGAAGCCATGGCCGGAGTCGATCGCAGTCCCCGTGTGAACGCCCATGCGGATACGTACGGCCGCGCCCCCGGGCCAGGTCGTGGCGAGCAGCGCCCGCTGGGCGGCGGCGGCCGCCTCCACCGCATCGGAAGCGGATTCGAAGACCGAGAAGGACTCGTCCGCGCGGCACTCGACCTCGCGCCCGCCGTGGTCGCGGAGTGCGCGCCTGAGGAGCGCTCGGGACTCCGCCAGGACGTGGCGGTACTCGCCGCCCAGACGCCGGACGAGCGAGGTCGATCGCTCGATGTCGGTGAAGAGAAATGTGAGCTCGTGCTCGGACATGGCAGGAAGCTTGGACGTTCCCAGAGGCGCCGGACAGGCGGCCAGCCCCCGGGAGCGGTGCGGCTACCCGTACCATCGCAATCGGGGCGCTTGGACAGTATTCTCGCCCCAGTCAGCCCCGGAGGTGAATGCGATGCTCGCTCGCGAACGGGCGCTTCGAATCGGCTTGGCCGAGGCCCGGGCCGGAGTCGTCGAGAAGCGAGAGAACTTCTCCAAGCGGATCAAGGAGTACCAAGCCGCCGATTCCTTCAGGCCGGCGAAGGACACGGGCTACCCCTGGTGCAACAGCTTCGTCGTCTGGTGCTACCGCGAGGCGCGGCGCGAGCTGACCGAGACAGCCCGCTCGGCCGGCGTGCAGCTCACGGCGACGCTCGCCGGCAAGGCGGGGCTCGAGGTCAAGCGGCCCGCGAGGGGCGACATCGTCTGCTTCCAGTTCCCCCCGGTCGACCCGACGCTCGACCACATCGGCTTCGTCCTCGAGGTCCTGTCCGACGGCTCCATCCGCACGCTCGAGGGCAACACGCCGGGCGACGCCCGCGAGCTCGACGGGGTCTTCGTCAAGATCCGGCCGCGCGAGCTCTGCGACACCTTCATCCGGATTCCCGGCGAGGTCGCGGACGGGATCGGCAGGGGCGACCACGGAAGCGAGGTCCGCGACCTCCAGAAGCAGCTCGTCGAGCTCGGGAACAAGAAGCTCGAGATCGACGGCGACTTCGGCGAGAAGACCGAGAAGATCGTCGAGGCCTTCCAGGGAAAGCACGACCTGCCCGAGACGGGGGTCGCCAGCCCGAAGACCCTGACCGCGATCGCGAAGGCGTTCGAGCCGCAGGAGCCCAAGCCGGAGCCCGAGCCCCAGCCCGTCGCGCGCAGGAAGCCCAAGACGGCGTTCGTCGTCACCGCGGCCTTCCTCGAGGGCGAGCCGCGAGAGGTTGCGGGGCTGACCACCCGCACGGCGGTGAACAAGCAGGTCAACGCCTTCCTCGCCGAGGGGGCCAGGTTCGTCCAGGTCTCGCCCGAGAGCTGAGGCCTACCCGACGACCGCGAGGCCGATGCCGAGAAGTCGACGGTGGACACCTCTTGCGACCCCCGGTGGCCGCGGAAGTTGCACCGCTTCTCCATCAACCGGCGAAGCCGGTGCACCGGATGGCGGCTTGACCACGCTCCCGAAGCTCCCTCTCCATCTGTGCCAGCGTCCTCTCCATCGCGACTGGTTTGATGCTGCCGCTGTGGTTCTCGTACGGCTTGTCGAGAAATCGCACCAGGACCAGCCCGGAGACGACGATGATTGCGACCGCGGCGACCATTGCTGCCTGGGCGACTGCGGCCTCCTCAGGATCTGCGAAAAGGGCGACCGAGGCGATCACCACTACCGCGCCGATGATCAGGATCAACCAAATAACCGAGGGCACCAACCCTTCTGCTTTGCCTATCCGGCCCTGCCGTCCGTGTCGCCGGTCGTCGTTCAAGGCGAACCAATGTTCAAAAGCGACGGCCTGCTTGGCGTCGGTGACTGTGGTCTGTTCGGCGGACTCCTCCATGGCCGAGACCCTCGCGTCCACTACCGAACTCGCGCCGCCTTCCCGCATCGCGGGCCACCCGTCCGCGATGACCTCGCGCGCGTAGCAGATCATCTGCCCCTGCAGCTCCGCCTGGGTCGCCGACCCGAAGGGCCCAACGGCGTGGAACATCGCAAGCGTGGCGGTCGCCTCCTCCTCGGCCTCAGCCTTGGCGCCGCCGTAGCTTTCGAATGCGATGAAGAACACGAATGCGACGATCACCATGTAGGCGGTGCCCGCCACCGTGTACACGGCAGCCGCCGGAATCGGATCCTTGAAGATCGTTCCCGCTGGCGCGCGCCGGCGGACGATGAGCATGCCGGCCGCGCTCAGCGCAGCGGCTCCCACGATGATCAATGCGGCTAACCAGAGTTCCATGTCGGCCTACGCTCAAAGGGCGTGCAAACCTATCTCAGCAGCAGTCGGCACGCCAGTAGTTGCATGGGGCATCGCCTCCAGCCTCAGCGGGCTCAGGCTTTCCCAACTGGGTCGATTACTCGCCCGACCTCGGACGCCGGCTATTGATCCGGCATGCGTTCGTGCACTGTGACGTCCAACGTCTTGCGGACGACGGGGTGACCGGTGACCTCCTCGAGGAAGCCCTCGCGTTCCAGCGACAGGAGGGTCGCAGGCGTCTTCGCCACCACTGTCGCGGTCCGCGGGACATGTCGAAGGAGCGCGATCTCCCCGAAGTAGTCGCCGCTGCCGAGCGTGGCCACAGGCCGGTCGTCGCGGATGACCTCTACCTCGCCGTCCTCGATCACGTAGAAGTGATGGCCGGTCTCTCCCTCCCGCACGACGGCTGTACCGGGCGCCGCCGTGACCTCCGTCATACGAGCGGCGAGCCCCTCCAGCTCGGGAGGGGGAAGTGAGGCGAACAGGTCCACCGAACGGAGGATCTGGAGCTCGCGCTCGGGAATCGGCATCGCGCGATCGTCGAGGCCGCGGATCCGGCCCCTGAGGAGGAAGATCGCCGCCGGCAAGAGGAGCCCGGCTACGAGGATTCCTCCCCGTAACCCGAAGACCGCGACGAGGAGCGGTGCCACGGCGGCGCCAGCGGCGACGCCCGCCTGATGCAGCGCTTCGAGCACGCCGAACACCCGGGCCAGGATCGGGTCGGGGACCACGCGCTGGAGGAGGGTCCGCCCGGCCATGTCGGCCGGGGCATGCCCGGACCCCGCTCCAACGAGGATCGCGTAGGCCATCGCGGCCCCCACGGCGAGCGCGAGCGCCGATATCCCGAACCCGTAGACGACCAGGCCCAACGCGAGCGCGGCGGCGAGGCGAGGCCTGCCCACCAGCCGCAACCCCCACAGCGCTCCGAGCAGTCCTCCTGCGCCGAGCGCGGAAGTGAGGAAGCCGACGGCCGACGACGGCAGCTCGAAGAGATCCAGAGCGACGGCGACCACCAGCACGTCCACCGCGCCGCCGACAAACGACTGGCCGACCAGGAGGCCGACCACCAGACGCTGGTCGGGCTCGCGGGCGACGGCGCGGAACCCGGCGGCGACCTCGTGGAGGGGAGGACCACCGATCCGCGCGGACGGCGGATGCGGCTTGAGCCGGACCACGAGCAGGGCCGACGTCAGGAGCAATCCGCTGAACACGGCCAACGCAAGCCCGGCGCCGCCGACGGCGAGCAGCACGCCCGATGTGACGGGGCCGACGAACAGCATCGCGGCGGAGATCGACCCGGCGACCACGTTCGCGGCGACGAGCTGGTCGGGTGAGTGCGCGAGCTGCGGAAAGAGTGCCGACTGAACCGGACGCGTCAGCGTCATGCACCCCGTCGCGATCGCGGCCAGTCCGTAGACCAGGGCGACTGGAGCGTCCGCGTAAATCGCTCCCGCGGTACCCGCCAGGGCCGCGGCCTGCGCCGCGTACCCGGCGAAGAGCGCCCGGTCCCGGCGGACCTCGTCGCCGATCACCGACGTCAATGGGGCGACGACGGCGGCCGGCACCACCAGGATCACCGCCACGAGGGCCGTCTCCTCGACGCCACCCCGCTCGAACGCAAAGACGAGGATGGACACCCGCATCCCCCACCTCGCGATGTAGAAGAGCAGGTAGGCGAGCTCCACCCGTCTGAGCTCGAAGTTGGCGAAGACGGCCCGCACGGCCCCGAGGGACCTCGACCGACTCAGTCGCCGCACCCGGCGATGATGACACAGCGAGGCAACGGTACGAACGCGACCGCCCTTTGGGTCTAGGGGCGCGCTCGCCGAACCTCGGCGCAGGCCGCAAAGGCGTTCCGTTCAGTCGGGACGGCCGGATTCGAACCGGCGGCCTCCTGCTCCCAAACCCGACGTGCGGGCTACGCCGCTCCGCGCAGATCCGCTAGAACGCTTGTCGGCGCAGGCATTTCCTTCTCCTCGGCCGCATCCGTGCGGAACGCGGTAGCAGCCGTGTGGAGGGCCGGTGCTTGCAGCGTGCTTGCAGCAGGGTCGCCTACTTGGAAGGCAGGCCCGAGCCGGGCGGCTTCGTCGCCACGGTTCTTATAGTGGAGGTATCTCATCGTCGTCTGAACGTCAGCGTGGCCCATCCAGTGTCATCTTCAAGGAGGCGGCGGAGGAGTGGCACTCGCACGCGGAGGGGCCGCGCGGCCCGTGGAAGGAGTCGACGCGGCGGGACTACCGCTCTCTGCTCGACTATACGTCCCTTCCGAATTCCCAGACCTCCATCACTCGCAGCTTCAACGAAGCAGCGGCTTCGCTTCTCGCTTCCCGAGCTCGACGAGCGGCTGCAGGCGCGTACCACCTGCTCGGCAAGCAGGAGTCCGTCCATCGCGGGTGGTTCCCCGCTACGTCTACGACCCGGAGACCAAGTCGACCCTGCCGAACCCGTCACTGCAGCCGACGTCGAAGGTGCGGTGAGCCAAGCCCCAGTGTCGCCGTATGTTGAAAAGGCGACATTGGACTTGGCAAGGGACGGCGCGATACATTCGGCACGTTCCCTGGAGCCTGTTTGCCGGTTTGGCAACTGGCCATTGTCTCTCTCGACGAGCGGAGATCCGACGGGGGGTCAGAGGGTCGGGAGGAGTCTTGACGAAGGAGGAGAGAGATGGCGAGCACCCAAGACGACTGGACGAGTACCGCGCGTCGGATGTGGCTCTGGCCGGTGGCGGTTCTGCTCAGCTTCCCGATCGGGGGGTTGATCGCAGACCTGGTCGTTGATGGAGTCGATTCCGTGGGAACAGCGCTCGTCGGGGGTCTCATCGCGGGCGCAATCATCGGAGCGGCAGAATGGTTCGCACTGCGGCGGTGGGTCTCGTGGCTCTGGATCGCGGCGACGAGCGTCGGAATGGCAGTAGGCCTGGCTGCCGGAGCGGCTCTGGTTGATTACGGGATCGATCGAGGAGACATTGTCCTCATAGGTGCCGTGACCGGTCTGGGCGTTGGCGTGTTGCAGGCGCTTGTGCTCGCACGACACCAGATCCCCGATGCGTGGTGGTGGGCGGTTGCGAACCCGCCGGCCTGGGCGCTTGGCTGGCTCATAACCTCGTACGTGATCTCGACAAACGTCGATGAGCGATTCACCAACTTCGGCGCAGGCGGGGCGATTGTGTTCGGACTGCTGACCTGGGTCGTCCTTGCACTGCTGTTCCGAGCGGCGGCGCCCGAAGTCCGGAGGACGGCGGCCACAGCCGCTCGGTGAACACAGAAGGCGCCGCAGGCGCTCTCCTCATCTTCCTGCCACTCGCGTTCAACGCGTTCTTCTTCTGCTCGCGCGACGCTTCGACTACCCGGACATCCCGCGCAGCCCAACCGAGGACATCCTGCGCCGCTTCCAGGCCGGCGGCGTGCGCCTCAAGGTGCTCTGGTACGGCTTCATGCTGACGGCCGTCTTGCTCGCGCCGCTTGTCGTCCTCCTCGGGCAGGTGCTCGCACGCGACGGCCTGGCCATCGTGCCGATGGCGACCGTGGTCAGTGTCCTCGCGGCCCTCGTCCAGTTCCTTGGCCTTGCCCGCTGGCCCTTCCTCGTCCCCGCCCTGGCGCGGAGGTACGCCGATCCGGCTTCGAGCGAGGCGACGCGCGACGCGACTGTGGTCGTCTTCTAGGCGTTCCACCGCTACCTCGGCGTCGCGATCGGCGAGTGCCTCGGCTACCTCTTCACGGGAGCGTGGACCGTGCTCATCGGCGTGGCGATGCTCCAGTCGTCCTCGGTCGAGCCGTGGCTCGCCTGGCCCGGGATCAATCGGATTCTTCCTCATCGTCGGGTCACTCGAGTTCGTCGGCCGCTTCGAGGACAAGGGCTGGAAACCTGCGGGCACGATCGTTCCCATCGCCTACACGGCCTGGTCGCTCTGGCTCGTGGGCGCCGGACTCGTGCTTCTATTCGGCTGAGGAGAATCGACCTCCTCTCTCGCGGAGCTCGTCAAGGCCGGCGTCGAGGTCAGGCCCACGTAGTCGCGTTGCCGCGAAACGTCATCATCCGCGCCCGTTCGCGTTCGACCGCCGCGGCGGAGTGGCATGCTTCACCTCATGGACACGATCCGACTCGAGCCGGTCGACCTTGTCCGGATCACGATCCTGATGGACAACGTGACCGATCCTCTGCTCTTTCCGACGGAACACGTCGAGCGCACAACCTGGCTCCACCAACTCGCACCCGGGGTGGGACGCGCCGCGTCGGCCGTCACCGACGATGGCTTGCCCGACGCGCTGATTGCCGAGCCCGGCTTCTCTGCGCTCGTCCGCGTCACGACCGGCGGCCGCGAGCGCACGATCCTCTTCGATGCAGGCGTCACGCCCACGGGTGTGGTCGAGAACATGCGCCGGCTCGGGCTCTCAGCGGGAGAGGTCGAGACGATCGTGCTCAGCCACGGTCACTGGGACCACGTCGCCGGGATGGAGGGAATTGCGAAGGAGCTCGGGCGGGCGAGCCTTCCCGTGCTCATCCATCCCGCCTTCTGGCGACGCCGCCGGATCGCGTTGCCCGGGCTCGAGCCGCGCGAGCTGCCCACCACGAGCCGCTCCGCGCTCGAGGGCGCCGGCTTCGAGATCGTCGAGGAGCGGAAGCCGTCGTTTCTGCTCGACGGATCGGTGCTCGTAACGGGCGAGGTCGATCGCACGACGCAATTCGAGACCGGCTTCCTCGGACACGAGGCGCACGTTCACGGGAGCTGGGAGCCCGACCCGCTGATCCTCGACGACCAGGCGCTCGTGATGCGCCTGGCCGATCGCGGCCTTGTCGTCCTCACCGGCTGCGGTCATGCCGGCATCGTCAACGTGGTGACACACGCACGACAGCTCACGGGCGAACCGAGAGTCGCTGCGGTGATCGGCGGATTCCACCTCAGCGGCCCGATGTTCGAGCCGATCATCGATCCCACGGTCGCCGCCTTCGACGACCTGGAACCCGAGTTGCTGATGCCCGCCCACTGCACCGGCTGGAAAGCCGTGCATCGCCTGGCTGCCGGCTTCCCCGAGGCATTCGTCCAGAGCGCCGTTGGGACGACCATCGCGCTCTGAAGGAGCTGCGCGCCGGGCGCCGTGGGTCGCCGTCTCCCAGGAGGGGGGAAGCCTTAGGTGGCGCGGCCGTCGAAGCGCGCCTCGGCCGGTTTGATTGCGCCTCAGGTGCGGACCTCGCTCACTCCGGACGACTGAATGCCGTCGTCGCGACCGTCCGGCTTGTTCGGCTCGCACTCATCTCCTGACCGAATTCAGGACGACGATCTGACTTTAGTGTTGCTCTCTGACAGGCGGGCGTCCCGAACAGGAATCTAAGGCAGCCGCGATGCAGCGAGATGCCGACCTCGCCGGGACGCGGGTCGCAAGGTGACCCTAGGACTACCCTGCCCACGCCCCGGCGAGGATCAGGCTACGAAGCCGAGGGTGGCGTGCCTAGATGGCTCTTGCGGTCACGCCCTCGACCTGGTCAGCCCTGGGTGCAACAAAGAACGGACCAAGTTCAGCGGTCGACTCTAGTGCGGCGGCTGGCAGGAACGACTTCGAACGCCCGCTCGGGGGTCTTTGGGGTAACGAGGGGCGCCCACCATCCAGCCGGCAGAGCAGAGACCGCCCCGTCAAGGTCTGACGGTTGACTCGTCCACCCGTTCGGTGACCAGAGCTCCCGGCGAACCGAGGTCCGATTGCGCCAGCACTCCTTGTTGAAGAGGACGTCATACGCAGCCTGCTTGACCCTAGCGAGGACTGGCCGCACGTCCGCCTCGACGACGAACCTCTGCCGGACGTCGGCGTGTGCTGCTGCATCCCGAAGTTCTTTCCAGTTCTCGATCTCTTGCTCGGTGTAGCCATAGCGTTCGTGGAGGAAGTCGTGAAGCGGCGCGGAGAGGAGACCAGGTAGCAGCGTGAAGGCGCGCTCAAAGACTCGGAAGAGGTCCTGAAACTGGGCCGTGGGATGCCCGTGCGCGAGTGCCTCCGCGAGAAGGACGGTCCCGTCTGAGCGATCTCGAAGCCCGTCGATGATCTCCGGCGTCAGGTCGACCCTCGATGATGCGCTGGGCATCTCGACGATTAGGTCGAGCTCGTGAATGCCGACAGCGTCCGCCAGCCATTCGCTGGTTACCGGGCACGTCGCCTCGAACGCGACCCAGGGAAATGGTGAGGCGATGGAGCGGCTGCATCGTTCGGCGATTGAAACGAGGTCGGCGATGGCTTCTATCGCCAGCTCACATCGTCGGCGGCGGTCGTCCGGCACCACGACCCGGTGATCGCGCGTCAGCTTGGGCCGATACTCGAGTGGGACGGCCGCGTCGACCAGGACTTTGACCGTACCCGCTCCTTCCTTCGACGCCAGCGCCTCGACGATGACGTCGGCATAGTTGGCGCCGATCGAGGCTTCCTGCCCGGGAGCGGGCCGAAACTCGAGCAGGGCGAGGCGGTGGAGGATCAGATCTACGTGAGGCGCGGACATTCTCGTCGTGGTTGCCGTCGATGCTTGCAGAAACGCTTGCAAGTGGCCCCTTTCGTCTACAACCGAGCCAACAGGAAGCCCCCGTTTCCGGGGGCTTCCTCAGTCGGGACGGCCGGATTCGAACCGGCGGCCTCCTGCTCCCAAAGCAGGCGCGCTACCAGGCTGCGCCACGTCCCGCAGCTCAGGCTCAGTGTACGGCTCGCGGCGGCGACCCGCGGTCGCGAGGACGACGCCGGCGATGATTACCGCCACGCCGGCGAGCTGGACCGAGGAGGGCGCCTCGTCCAGGATGATGACCGCGAAGACGACCGACAGCGCCGGTTGGAGCGTCAGCGTCACCGAGGTGAGCGCGGCCGGGAGGCGCGGTAGCGCCGCGGCGATCAGGAGCCAGCCCACCACCTGCGACGTGAGCGCGAGCAGGACGAGCCAGCCGTGCTCGGGCCACGTCGGCCGGAGCTCCAGCTCGCCCAGGCCGGCCCCGACGGGAAGCGTCACGAGCGCGGCCGAGAGCGTGGCGTAGAAGAGCGGGCCGGCGGGCCGGCGGAGATCGGCGCTGCCCGCCCGGAGGATGAGCAGGAAGCCGGCGTACGTGGCCGCTGTGAGCACTCCGAAGAGGACCCCGAGCGCCGGGCTCGATCCGTACGCGCCCGCACCGATGACCCCGGAGATGAGGACGACGCCGAAGAGCACGATCGGAACGGCGGCGAGCGTGCGGCCGGCGGGCTTCTCCCGCAGGAGCGCCCAGGCGGCGAGCGGGACGATCACCACCTGGACGTTGCCGAGCACGGTGGCGAGGCCGGCTCCGACGGCCGCGATCGCGTGGTGCCAGAGGACCAGGTCGGCCATGAAGAAGACGCCTGCGATCAGCGAGAGTCGGAGGGCACGCTGCCCGAGCGGGCCGAAGCGCCGGCGTTCCCACCAGGCGAGCAGCGCGAGGGGCGGCAGAGCGTAGGCGCAGCGATAGAACGCCGCTGTGGACGGCGGCACGTCGGCAAGACGGACGAGAATCGCCGAGAAGGCGATGCAGGTCGCGCCTCCCATCGCCATCAGCACCGGACGGGAGCCCATGGGCGCGAACGCTATGCGGGCCGCGGCGTGAGGGCGGTCGCTATCGTTTCGCGCCCGTGGCCGACGCACCGTTTGCGCCGCCCGCCCTCGCGTCGAAGCGACCGGTTCCGCGCCCGGCGCTCGGCTACGCGCTCGTGTGGTCCGCGGTCGTCCTCTGGTCGCTCAACGCCGTGATCGCGAAGGTCGTGCTCGACTCGGCGGGCCTCTCGTCCTTGCGGCTCGCGGAGGTCCGGGCGACTGGCGCTGCCCTGATCCTGGTCGTCGCGGTGGCAATCCTCCGACCGGCGACGCTGCGCACCACGCGGCGGGAGCTCGGCTTCCTGGCGGCCTTCGGGATCCTGGGCCTCGCCCTGGTTCAGCTCTTCTATTTCGTCGGCATCCGGCGGCTCGACATCGGGATCGCGCTCGTCATCCAGTACCTCGCCCCGGTGTTCGTCGCTCTCTGGGCCCGCTTCTACGTCCACGAGCCAGTTCGACGCCGGCTCTGGCTTGCCATCGCGCTCAGCCTCTTCGGGCTGTCGCTGGTCGTCGAGCTCTGGGGAGGCGAGTCGCCCCTGGACGGGCTCGGCGTCCTCGCCTGCCTCGTCACCGCGCTTGCCTACGCCGCGTACGTGCTCATGGCCGAGCGCTCGCTCGAACGCGGGCGTGACGTCTACTCCCTGCTCGCCTGGGGCTTCTCCTTCGCGACGCTCTTCTGGGCGGTCGTCCAGCCCTGGTGGAGCTTCCCGACCGAGATCGTGGGCGAGAACGTCTCGCTGCTCGGGCGCTTCGACGACGTAAGCGCTCCCGTGTGGCTGCTGCTGGCCTACATCGTCGTCCTGGGAACGGTAGTGCCCTTCATCCTCCTGGTCAGCGCGCTGCACCACGTTCCAGCGACGCGCGTCACGATCGTGGCCATGCTCGAGCCCGTGCTCGCGGCGATCGTCGCGTGGTTCTGGCTCGGAGAGGAGCTCGCCGCGATGCAGATCGTCGGCGGCCTGATCGTCCTCGTTGGAGTGATTCTCGCTCAGACCTCGCGGGGCGACGGTCGTGACGATAGGCACGAGGATCTCCGCAAAATGCAGGGAGATGTGGCAATCTCCCGCCCTCGCGCGTGAGGGCTTGTGAGATCGGCCTCTTCAGATAACCCTAACGCTTTGCGTACGGGACGCCGACAAGGGTCCGGCAGTCTGCTCCGCATGTCGGGACACATGAGAACCACCCTTGCGCTTCTCGCGTCCGTCGTCGCGGTGACGGTCGCCGCGCCGGCTCAGGCCGCGCCGTCCGACATGGAACGGCGGCTCGCCGAGCGGATCAACGACGCTCGGGCCTCGCACGGGCTCCGGCAGCTGCGGCTCTCGTCAAGGCTCGCAGAAAGCGCGAGCGACTGGTCGCGCCACCTGATGCGGCGGGACGCGTTCCACCACGGGAGCCTCCGGAACGGGACCGGCGAGGTCATCGCCTGGGGCACGTGCTCGCACTTCGGGCCCGGGCGCGCCGTGCGGATGTGGCTCGCGAGCTCTGGGCACCGAGCACTGCTCCTACGCCGGGGGGAGTTCCGGGTCGTCGGCACGGGCTGGCGGCGCGGGCCGTGGCGCGGCTACGGCTGCGTCGAGATGGCCGTCGCGCGCTTCCGCTAGCCGAACGATCAGACGCCTTCGAACAGCTCGCGCAGCTGGGCGACCTTGTCGCTGCGAAGGCGCTCCCGCTCGCCACGCTCGACGGCGACGAGAACGCGCCGCACCAGTGAGGCGAGCTCGACCGGGTTGAAGGGCTTGGTGATGTACTCGAGGCCGCCGAGGTCGATGCCGCGGGCGCGGTCTCGAACGTCCGCCCTGGCGGTGAGGAACACGATCGGGATGTCACGGGTGACCGGGTCGTCGAGGAGCATCTCGGCGACGCGCCAGCCGTCGAGGCCGGGCATCATCACGTCGAGGAGGATGACGTCGGGCCGCTGAACCCGGGCAAGATCGAGCCCGCCCGGCCCGTCGCCCGCCTCGCTGACCGCCATCCCCTCCGCCTCCAGGTTGACCCGACAGAGCAGCCGGATCGGCGCCTCGTCGTCGATCACGAGCACGCGCGTCACGAGGCCGCCGCCTCCACCGGCGCGCTCTTCACGGCTTCCCCACCGGCCAGGGGGAGCTCGAAGGTGAACCGCGAGCCCCGGTCTTCCTCCGACTCGAGCCAGACCCGGCCCCCCATCGCCGTCACGAGACCGCGAACGAGGAAGAGCCCGAGACCGGACCCGTGCCCGCCGGCCGTGCGCTCCGAGCGGAAGAACTTGGTGAAGACCCGCTGCCGGTCGGGCTCGGAGATGCCGATGCCGTCGTCGGCCACCGTGATCTCCGCGGAGCCGGAGCGTCTCCGCGCGCTGACGGTGATCGTCCCGCCCTCCGGCGAGTATCTGACGGCGTTGTCGAGCAGGTTGGCGAGCACCTGCCCCAATTTCTCCCAGTCGGCCCGGACGGAGAGGTCGTGTGGCTCGACTTGGAGGGAAAACCGATGCCGCCCGTTCCCATGGCCCTCCGCCACCGCGATCGCGTCCCTGAGAGCGTCGCCGACGGGGGTCGGCTTGAGCTCGACGTCGAGCCTCCCGGCCTCGAGCCGTGCGACGCTCAGCAGATCGTCGACGATCCGGATGAGGCGCTCCGACTCGCCGGCGATGTAGCGGAGGAAGGTCTCCCGCTCGGTCTCGGTGAAGTCGACGTCGCCGCGCTGCAGCGTCTCGGCGAACCCGTAGATCGACGTGAGCGGGGTGCGCAGCTCGTGCGAGACCGTGGCGACGAAGTCCGACTTCATCTGCTCGACCACCCGCTCGCGCGAAACGTCGCGGAAGGCGAAGATCCTGCCGGCCACGGAGCCGGCCGCGTCGAGCATCACCGCCTCGCTGAGCGCGAGCCATACCTCGTCGCCATCGCGCCTGATCACGACCTGGCGCTCCGCGGATTCTTCCGTGCCGTTCGCGGAGAGCTCCCGCTGCAGCACGTCCGGGACCCGGCGCCCGAGCGCCTCGGAAGCCGGGACGCCCGTGATCTGCTCCGCCATCGCGTTCCAGAGCACGATGCGTTCGTCCCGGCCGATCGCCACGATCCCGTCGGCGATGTTCGCGAGGATCGCCCCGCTCCGCTCCTTCTCCTCCGTGACACGCTGGTAGAGCTCGGCATTGGCGACGGACGCGGAGGCCGTGGCCGCGAGGGCCGAAAGCGTCTGCACCTCGTCGTCACGCCACGCCCGCGGGGCGTTGGCGTACACGGCGAGCACGCCGTACAGCCCACCGCCGTGGCCGACCAGCGGGGCTGCCAGGGCGGCGGCCGCCCCCCGCTCCAGGAGGAGGTCGCCCCGGGCAAGCCGAGCCTGCTCGGCCGCATCCCGGACGGTGATCGGCGCCCGCGCCTGGGCGACCGCGCCGCAGATTCCGGTCGCGGAGCTCGCGCGCGTCCCGCCGAGCCGCTCCGTCCCGGGGCCTGACGCCGCGCGCACCACGAGCTCGTCGTGCTCGAGGAGGCGGATCAGGGCGGCATCGGCGTCGAGCAGGCCGGGAGCCTCGCGCACGACCTCCTCCAGCACGACGCCGGGATCGAGGCTCGTGGTGAGCGACGCGCCGACCCGCGCGAGCTCCTGAGAGTACGCTCGGCCCCGGCGCTCGCCTTCGAAGAGCTCGCTGCGCTCGAGCGCCCCGCGGGCGGCGCCGCTCAGATGGCCTGTTAGGAGCACGTCCTCGTCAACGAAGGCCCTCGAGCCGCGGAAGAGGACGACGACGGCGTACGCCTGATCGCGCACGCCCGTGACCGGAGCGCACAGAAGCGACCCGTATCCCTCGGCGACGAGCGGCTCGCGGAGCACCGGGTCAAAGCGTTCGTCGGCGGCCAGCTCGGAGGCTGCCAGTACCTGCTCCTCCGCCTCGGCGCTCGAGAAGGGCCAGGCCGACGCCTGGTCCCCGGCGGTCAGGGCCGCGCGGACCCGCTCGGGAAGCTCGTGACCCCCCGCCAGGACCGCCGAGCCCCCCTCGCGTTCCAGCACCAGGGCGGCGTCGGCGCCGAGCGCGTCGCTCGCGGCCTGCGCGAGCGCGTCAAGGGTCTCCGCGCGCGAGAGGGTCGAGCCGAGGACCTGGGCGATCCGGTAGAAGCCGCGCTGCGCCTGCGTCTGGCGCTCGCGCTCCTCGAAGCTCTCGGCGTTGTGGAGAGCGAGCGAGGCAAACCGCGCGAAGGCCTCGACGACCTCGAGGTCGCCCTCGTCGAACCGACTGGGATCGCGCGCGCAGACGCCGAGCACGCCGCGCTCTTCCCCCAGCCAGGTGATCGGGGTGCACATCACGTCGCTGAAGATCGCGTACGGCGGGCTCGGAGCCGGCTGCTCGCTGCCGGCAAAGTCGTGGGTCAGGATGCTCTTGCCCGTCTGCAGGGCGCGCCCGATCGTCCCCTCGGGGGGAATTTGACGGCCGACGTTCCACTCGGGAACGCCGACGACAGCCCGGCAGCGGAGGACCGTGCGATCGGGCTCGAGGATCCAGCAGTCCGCCGCATCCGCGCCCGTGAGCGCGACCACCTCCTCCACGAGCCTCCTGATGACGGACTCGAAGCGGAGGTCGCTCGTCAGTACCTGCGCGGCCTCGATGAGCGTCTCCTGGCGGCGCAGCCGCTGCTCGTTCACCGCCAGGAGGCGGGCGGTGTGAATGGCCAGGCCGAGCTCCCGGGCGACCGCCTCGGCGAGGGCGATCTCACCGGGAAGCCAGCGAGACGCCTCTGCCCGGTGGAGGCCGAAGACGCCGATCACCCGGTCGAAGACGACAATCGGAATCGCCAGGGTCGCACGCGTGCCCAGCTCGAGGAGAGCCTGGCGGTCGCCGAGGCTCGGGTCCGCGATCTCGTCGGACCTCTCGGCGTCCTCGACGGCGACGGTTCGGCGCTCCCTGGCGGCGAGGTTGAGCGCCGGGAGGCGCGGCGCGGCGTCTCCCACGGAGGCGACTCCCTCCGCGTTCCACTCGGCGAGCACCGGCATGGGCTCACCCAGCTCGCCCAGCCGGACGAAGGAGCGCGTGACGCCGACCGCCTTGGCGGTCTCCTCGACCGCAACGCGGAGAACGGTGTCGAGGTCGAGCTCGGAGCGCACGCGCCTCCCGATCTCGGCGATGAGCCGCTCGCGCTCCAACGCGATTCGCAGGGCCTCGCTCGAGCGCGTGCGGCCGAGCGCGAGGGCGGTCTCGCTGGCCAGGCCCTGCACGACGTCGAGCTCCGCGGTCGTGAAGCTACGGTGGCTGGTCCGGGTCATCGCGACGAGCACGCCCACGACGTCGCCCTCGGAGAGAAGCGGGACGAACGCGGCGCTCTTCGCCCCCACCGCGTCTGCGAGGGCGCGATTCACGTTGGACGCGGTGACGGCGTCGTCGATGGCAAGAGGAGCTCGCTCGCGGACGACCGAGACGATCGCGCCCCGCTCCTCGTCGAGGTCGAGCGTGATCGTCTTCCACCAGTCCTCGTCGACGCCCCGCGCGGCGAAGCCGACGGCGGTCCTCAGCTCCTTGTCGACGCGGGCCAGCAGGAGCGCATCCGGCTCGAGGAAGGCCTCGACCTCTTCGAAGAGCAAGGCCGCTGCCTCCTCCCCGGTCTGCGCCCCCGAAAGCGCGGTGGAAAGCCGCGAGATCGCTTCTACCTCGCGGCCGCGCTCGGTGGCGATCGACTCCGCCTCGTGGACGCGCCGACGCGCGGTGACCAGGAGGGCCCGGTCGTGGCCTCGCACGAGCACGATCACTGCGGGGACGGCGATCGCGGCTGCGCTCAGGATCACGAGCCAGGACGGCTCGTCGGCGAGCGGGTCGCTGCCCGCAAGCGCGAGCGCGGCGAGGAGCGCCGAGATGGCGGCGACCACCGTGAAGAGCAGCCAGATCCCGACTCCGAGACCGGATGCACGGCGCTCCCGCAGGAGCGAGAAGCCGAGGAGGATCGAGACGAGCCCGTACAGCCCAGCCAGGACCAGGAGCGGAACGGCGTGCAGGAGCATCAGCTGACGGTCGTCATCCACCGGGCGTCCTGGGGTGATGATAGGCAGCGTGCCGTCGGACCGTCGCCCGGCCGCCGGCTACTGGAACGGGAAAGACCCGCCGCTCGGGGGGTAAGCGCGGCGGGTCTTTCCAGATTGCTCACCGCGGATTACATGGCCAGGGACACACACCGCGGTTCGCATCGCCCAGTGGGGGCCACGCTAACGCCAGGCGTCGCCAGTTCCAATAGGCCGATCGGCCCATCTTTGAAAAGCCTGTGGATGCTACTTACAAATGCTGTTCTTATCGAGATCCGGCTCTACGCCTTGCGTACGGCGAGCTGGGGGCCGTGCTCGATCTCGACCGCCAGCGTCTCCGACTTGACCCAATCGAGGAAGCGCTCGAGGTCATCGCCGTCGGGGAGCGTGAGCACGATGCGGTCGGTGAGCTCGAGCCCCTGCTCCTTGCGGAGGGTGTTGACCGCGTGCACGAGGTCGTACACGCGACCCTCCAGCTCGAGCTCGGGATCGAGGCGGACGTCGAGGGCGACGGAGAGCGGGCCGTCCTCGGCCAGCGCCCAGCCTTCGGGCGCCGCCCGCTCGACAAAGACCTCGTCCGGCCCCAGGTCGTGGCCCTCTACCCGGACGCTGCCGTCGGCGAGGCGCTCGAAGCGACCCTCGGCGAGAGCCGCGCCGACCGAAGGAAGAAGCGGGCCGAGCCTCGGCCCCAGGAGCTTCAGGTTCGGCTTGGCGCGGACTCCGGCGCCGGCGAGCGGCTCGAAGGCGACGGACTTCACGCGTAGCTCCTCCGCGATCTCCTGGGCGTGGCCGGTCGCGGGGCCGGCGCCCTCGACCACGAGCGACCGCAGCGGCTGGCGAAGCTTGACCTTCGCGGAGTCGCGGGCTCGGTGCCCGAGCCCGACGACGGCGCGGACCTCCCGCACCTCCTCGAGCAGGGCGGCATCCGGCTCTCCGGCTTCCGGCCAGCCGGCGAGGAAGACGCTCTCGGGCGCGCCCTCGCTCGCGCCGGCGACGATGTTCTGCCAGAGATGCTCGGCGAGGAAGGGCATGACCGGGGCGATCCCGCGGAGGCCCTGGACGAGCGCGTGCCAGAGCACCCGGAGGGCCACCTCGTCCTCATTCCAGAAGCGCCGGCGGGACCGGCGGATGTACCAGTTGGACACGTCGTCGACGAACGCGTCGAAGCTCTCGATCAGCCTGTAGGTGAGCTGCTCCTCGAGGGCCTGGGTCGCCTCGGCGACGTAGGCCTGCGTCCTGGCGACGAGCCAGCGGTCAAGCGGCCGCGAGCCCTCGTCGAGCGGCGGCGACGCGAGATCTGAGTACACCGGCGTGAAGCTCGCGATGTTCCCGTAGTCGGCCAGGAAGCGCACGGAGTTCCAGAGCGTCAGGAGCCTCTTCTTGATCTCCGTCGCCGGCCCGTACCCGAAGAGGAGATTGCGATCCGGCGGCTGGGCGCAGAACTGCCAGCGCATGACGTCGGCTCCGATGCGCGCAAACGCATCCGGCGCATCGATCGTGTTCCCCCACGAGCTGTGCATCTCCTGGCCGCGCTCGTCGAGCATCTTCTCGTAGCCGAGGACAGAGCGGAACGGCGACCGGCCCGTCAGGGCCACAGACATGAAGAGCTGCGAGTAGAACCAGAGGCGGATCTGCTCGCGCATCTCCGAGACCCAGTCGGCGGGGAACCACGTCTCCCAGTAGGCGTGGTCGGGAAGGTCGGCGCCGGAGAGCCCTGCCGAGGCACCGGTCGCGTACCCGTTCTCGATCCAGTCCGGGTTCTCCCAGCCGAGCGTCGAGAGGGGGACGATCCCGGCGTCAAGCCAGACGTCCCCGACCTCGGGGATGCGGCGCACGTCCTCGTTCCCGCAAGCCTGGCAGCGGATCGTGACTTCGTCGACCCAGGGGCGGTGGAGCTCCTGCAGCCCATCGAGGCCTGCGGTGGCCAGCTCGGCAAGCTCGGCCTTCGAGCCGACGACCGTCAGGTGCCCGCACTCGCAGGGGTAGAACGGGAGCGGCAGGCCGAAGTAACGGCGCCGGGAGATGTTCCAGTCGCCCATGTTCCGAAGCCAGTCCTCCATGCGCTTGCCGAAGTACTCCGGCGTCCACGCCACCGTCTCGTTCGCGGCGATCAGCTTCGGGCGCAGCTCGTCGACGGCGATGAACCAGTCGTCGGCGATCCGGAAGATGAGCGGCGTGTGGCAGCGCCAGCAGAAGGGGAAGCGGTGCTCGATCTCTCCCGCCGAGATGAGCTTCCCGCGCTCGCCGAGGTCGACGACGATCTGCTCGGCGGCCTCGACCGTGCTCAACCCGTGCAGCCACCCGTAGTCGGTGTAGAAGTGGCCGGCCTCGTCCACCGGCATCAGCACCGGCAGGTCATGGACGCGGGAGAGCTCGAAGTCCTCGGCGCCACAGCCGGGTGCGATGTGGACGATCCCGGTGCCTTCCTCCAGGGAGACGTCCTCCCAGGGGATGACCCGGTGCTCGACCTCTGCGACCGCCGGAAGATGGTCGAACGGGCCCTCGTAGCGCAACCCGACAAGGTCGGCGCCCGGCGCTCGCTCGACGAACGCGGCGTCGGCGGCGCGCGCGACCGCCCACCACTCGCCGTCAGCCCTGAGCCCGTACTCGGCCTCGGGGTTGACCGCGGCCGCGACGTTGGCCGGCAGCGTCCACGGCGTCGTCGTCCAGACGGCCAGCGACTGCCCCGGCCGATCGAGCAGAGGCAAGCGGATGAAGAGGGAGGGGTCGCTGCGGTCCTCATAGCTTCCGACCAGCTCGTGCGCCGAGATGGACGTCCCGCAGCGGGGGCACCACTCGGTCGAGCGGTGGCCTTTGTAGAGGTACCCCTGGTCGTGCATTCGCCGGAGGAAGCGCCAGATGTACTCGATGTTCGTGTCGGAGAACGTGAAGTAATCGTTGCCCCAGTCCATCCACTGGCCGAGCCGGATGGAGCCCTCGGTCAGCGCCCTGGACGACCGCACGACCACGTCGCGGCAGCGTCTTGCGAACTCCGCCAGCCCATACTCCTCAATCTCGCGCTTGGAGTTGAGCCCGAGCTCACGCTCGACGCCCACCTCGATCCAGAGGCCCTGGCAGTCGAAGCCGTTCTGGTAGCGCTGGTCGAAGCCGCGCAAAGCCTTGTAGCGCTGGAAGACATCCTTGAGCGTGCGCCCCCAGGCGGTGTGGACCCCGAGCACCATCCTGTTCGCCGTCACCGGCCCGTCGAAGAAGCTCCAGGTCGGTCCGCCCCGGTTCTGCTCGCGAAGCTTCTCGAAGATGCCGTGCTCCTCCCACCACTCGAGGATCTCGAGCTCGAGCGCGGGGTGATCTGGGACGCGCGGCAGGGTGCGGAACATCTGGCGGTCAGTCTACGTTTGAAGGGTCATGACAGAAGCCATCACGACCTCTCAATTCGACGCCGAGGTGCTCGGAAGCGAGACCCCGGTGATCGTCGACTTCTGGGCGGAGTGGTGTGGCCCGTGCCGCGCCGTCTCGCCCATTCTCGAGCAGATCGCGGAGGAGCGCGCGGACGAGCTCCGCGTCGTCAAGGTGAACATCGACGAGGAGCCCGAGCTGCAGCAGCGCTACGGAATCCTCTCGATCCCAACGATCCTGCTCTTCAAGGGCGGCGAGCCGGCCGCGGCGGCGGTCGGCGCCCAGCCGAAGCGGATGCTCGAGGCCTCGCTCGGCCTCGCGCAGGCCAGCTAGTCGCGGTCTTCGAGGAAGGTGTCGAACGCCGCATGGTTGCGGAGGAACGTCTCGACAGCGTCGAGACCCTCCGCAATCCAGGCGTCGATCCAGTCGTCGCGCAGGTGGTCTTCGATCGAGTGTGTCCCGTCCATTCTGCGGCGATGTATCGGCCGCAGGGCACGAGGGCTGTATAGGCCGTTCGGCCTATCGTTGCTGGTCTTCCGGCCAGTCCTCGACTAGCCGGCGGTGATCAGCGCGACCCCTGCGAACGCGCTGAGGACGCCGACGCCTTGCCCGCGCGAGATCCGCTCGCCGAGGACGAGCCGCGCGAGGAGCACCGTCACCACGGGATAGAGCTGCCCGAGGACTGCGACGACGGCCAGCAGGCTCTTGGTCGTGGCGACGGCGAAGAGCGCGTTGCCGGCAGTGTCCAGCACGCCGACGAGGAGCAGGATAGGAAGGTCGCGCTCGCGCAGCGAGACGCTCGGCCGCAGGACGAGGGCGGCGAGGACGATGAGCGAGAACGAGGCGCCCCGCATGGCGAGCGTTCCCCAGTACGGATCGCCTTCGCTTGCCTCGCCGAGGGCGACGAGAAGCAGGCCGAAGGCGAGCGCCGCGACGAGCGCCAGGCCCACCCCCTCGGCCCTGCTTCCGTGCCGGCCGTCGGCTCCCTGCGTGCGCGACGCGAGAACGACGCCCGCCACCGCGAGCCCGATCCCGGCGGCCTGGGCCGGGCTTGGCCGCTCGCCCGCGAGGATGCCGGCCACGACGGGGACGATGGCCGCCGTCCCGGAGATCGGCGCCACGATGCTCATCGGCCCGACGGCGAGGCCGCGGTAGAGCGCGGCGAGGCCAACCGCGCCGGCGAGGCCGGCCAGCGAGCCGAAGGCGAGGAAGCGAGCGTCCGGGGGACCGGCGCCACGGAGCGCGACGACGAGCGCGATCGTGACCAGCCCGGCCGCCTGCGAGACGAGGAGGACGGTGACGACCGGAAGGCGCCTGGTCCGCAGCCCGGCGAGAAAGTCGCCGAACCCCCAGCTCAGGCTCGCGGAGAGCGCGAGCAGCGGGCCTGTCATCTACGAGAAGGTGACGCCTGCCCGCTCGAGCAGCTCGACCGTGTTGGCGAACGCGAACTCGCTCCGGGGCGGAAGCGCGTCGGCCGGGAACCAGGCGAGCTCGGCGACGTCGTCGGCGGGCTGCGGCTCGCCGGCGCCCAGGCGCGCCGCCCAGTAGAGGTTGACGGTCCAGTTCCCGTCGTCGCCGTAGCGGTCGGGGATCCCGCCCAGGAACTCACCCGGCTCCACCTCGAGCCCCGTCTCCTCGCGCAGCTCACGCCGAAGCGCTTCGACGGGCTCCTCGCCCTCGTCCATGAAGCCTCCGAGCAGATCCCAGAGGCCGACGCCCGGCTGGGCGGCGCGGCGCGCCAGCAGGATGCGGCCCTGGTCGTCGCGGATGAGGGCGCTGACCGTGGGCGCCGGATTTCCGTGCTCCTCGAGCCCGCAGGACGTGCAACGGACGGAGCGCTCGGCGTGGTCGAGCGGCGCCTGGCAGCGTGGGCAGTAGCGCCACTCGGCGAGCTGCGCGGACGTTGCCATAGGATCGAGCCTACTTGAGGCACCAGGCCGCGACCGTCCACGAGCTGGCTCGGGTCGCCGAGCTCTCCGTGCTTCCCGGCGAGACGCTCACGAGGCTCGCACGGGAGCTGGAGCGTCACGAGCTCGCCCCGGGCGAGGAGCTCGACGCCGCGGATCGCTTCGCCGTCGTCCTGAGCGGCCTCGTAAACGGGCCGGAGGGGGTCCTGCGACCGGGCGACCGGGCCCACGGGCGCCTGCGGGCGCTCACCCCGTCGGCCGTCGCGACCTGCGAGCGGTCCGCCTACGAGGCCATCGCGGGCGCGAGCGCGTAGCCGTCCACGCGACCTCAGGCGGCGAGCTCGGCGAGCACGGCGTCCGCTAGGGGAGGCCACGCGGCGAGCGCCCAGTCGCCGAACTCGAGGTCCGTCAGGCACGCGCATGCCACGACCGCGTCCGGGTCGACCCAGAGGAACGTGCCCGCGCCGCCGAAATGGCCGAACGTGCGCGGCGAGTTCGACGCTCCCGTCCAGTGGGGGCGCTTCGCGTCCCTGAGCTCGAAGCCGAGGCCCCAGTCGTTCGGATCCTGCCGACCGAGGCCCGGGAGAACGCCGACGAGCCCCGGGAAGGCGACCGCGGTCGCCTCCGCGAGCGTTTCCGACGCGACCAGCGTCGGCGCGAGCAGCTCGCGTCCGAACGCCGACAGGTCGGCCAGCGTCCCCCAGAGCCCCTCGGAGGGGCGACCGCGCAGCTCGGCCCCTGCGAGCCCGAGCGGCTCGAGAACAGCTGCCTGCAGGTAGTCGCGGAACCGCATCTCGGCGCGCTCGGCCACCCTCGCTCCCAGCAGGTCGAAGCCCGAGTTCGAGTAGATGCGCCGCTCCCCGGGCTTGGCGATCGGGACGTCGCCCTCGAAGGGGAGCCCTGATGCGTGCGCGAGCAGGTGACGGACGGTCGAGCCGGGAGGCCCCGCAGGCTCGTCCAGGTCGAGAGCCCCCTCCTCCGCCGCGATCAGGAGCGCGTACGCCGTCAGGAGCTTCGTCACGGAGGCCCACCGGAGGACGAGGTCCCCGGGGCCGCGTTCTCCGACGACGCCCTCCGGGGTGACGACCGCGACTGCCGCGGTGGGCGCCGGCCACGAGCCGACCTGGTCGAGAGCCTCCACGGTCGGCGATACTAGTGGCCGACGTGGAGCGCCAGATCGTCTCCTCCGGGTCTCCGTACGAGCCGGTGGTCGGCTACTCGCGCGCGGTGCGCGTCGGCGACCGGGTGTTCGTCGCCGGCTCGGCGCCGATCATGGCCGACGGCTCCGACCCGCCGTCGGATGCCTACGGACAGGCGAGACGCTGCCTGGAGATCGTCGCCAACGCGCTCCGGGAGGCCGGCGCCTCCCTCGAGGACGTCGTGCGCACGCGCGCCTACCTGACGGACGCGGCAGCGTTCGATGGCTTCGCCAAGGCGCACGGAGAGGCGTTCTCCGAGGTTCGGCCGGCGAACACGACCGTCGTCGTGGCGGCCCTGCTCGATCCGCGCTGGCTCCTGGAGATCGAAGCGGAGGCCGTCGTCACGACCTAGAGCCCGAATCATTCTGATTCGGGCTCTTCTTAGCTCTCGAGCGTGAGCCGGTCGCCTTCCTCGACGCCCCAGCGCGAGAAGGCGCCCTGGTTCACCTCGAGCGCGCTGCGGTAGGTGACGCCAGGATCGTAGATCTCGCAGGGGTCGGTCTCGCACGGCTCCATGTCCAGGATGTTGAGGATCACCCCGTCGGCGTCCGCGAAGGCGATCGAAAGCGGGATCAGCGTGTCCTTCATCCAGAAGCCGCCGCTCGAGTCGTCGTCGAAGAGGAAGATCATCCCGGCATCCTCTGGCAGGGACTCACGGTTCATGAGGCCCACCTCGCGCTCGTCAGCGCTGTCGGCGACCTCGACCGGCACCAGGACCTCGCCGTCGGCGGTCTCGATGACCACGGTGGGCACCCTGGCCTCGGGGCTGCTCGTCGTGGCTTCCTCGTCGCCCGTCGTCGCCTGCGGGCTCGAAACCGTCGTGGTCGGCAGGCTCGACTCATCGCCGCCGCAGGCGGCGGCGGCACCGAGCATGGCGACGAGACACACGACTGCTCCGAAGCTGCGCACGTCCATCATCCTGCCAGCACGAGCACAGGCGAGCCCCGGAGGACCCGCCTGTGTCGGTGACGCAGCGATCAGGTAGTGGCCGGGCGGCTCATGCCCCGCGTGGAGCGCACCGCTCCGTACGCGAGGAGCGCGAGACCCAGCGCGGCGGCTGCCCCGATGAGAGCGTCGCCCCAGTTGAAGTCGCTGGTGCCGGTGCCCGTGGCCGCGATCGGGACCTGGCGGCCCGAGGGCCGACCGACCTGGATCGGCTCGCTGACCGTGGGGATCACCTTGTCGTCGCCCTTGACGAGGACGCCGTCGCTCCTGGGTGCAGGTGCGAACACCTTGTCGTCGCCCTTGACGAGGAGGCCGCCGCCGTCGACGGCGAGCACCTTGTCGTCGCCCTTGATGACGGCGGTCGTGCCGCCGTCGGACCGGGCCGTGCCGCCCTCGTCGAGGCCGGCCAGCGCGGTCGGGGCTGCGATCGCCGCGACCGCGAGCCCGAGAACCAGACGCCTGAGGAGCCAATTCCTTCTCCGGTTCCGCATCTTCGTGCCTCCCTTTCTTCCCGTCCGTCTCCAAACGTGCCGTTGCACACGAGACGGCGACCGGGCAGCTCTTCTTCCGTCGGACCCGGAGTAGAGTTCGTGCCTTCCATGAAGCAGATCTACCCAGCGTCGATCACCGGAAAGGGCTTCGCCGAAGGGGGAAGCGTGCTCGACCACCGCTTCGGCGCGTCGGAGCCGTTCACCCTGGGGGTCGAGGAGGAGTACATGCTTCTCGACCCGCAGACATTCGATCTCGTCCAGCACGTGGACACGGTCCTGACCGCGGCGATGGACGGCGAGTTCGACGAGCGGGTGGGCCCCGAGCTGATGCAGTCTGTGCTGGAGATCTCGACGCCGGTGTGCAAGACGGCGGGAGCGATCGAGAGCGAGCTCCGCGCGCTCCGCGCGCACGTGACGCAGGCCGCCCGAAGCGAGGGCCTCCGCGTGGGCTCCGCCGGCACGCACCCGTTCAGCCTCTTCGAACGCCAGCGGATCACGGCGCGCGACCGCTACCGGAACCTCGTTGACCAGCTCCAGTACGTGGCCCGGCGCGAGCTGATCTTCGGCTGCCACATCCACGTCGCTGTGGACGACCCGGAGAAGGCGATCCACGTCATCAGCGCGCTGCTCGTTCACCTGAGCGAGCTGCTCGCGCTGTCCGCGAGCTCGCCGTTCTGGCGCGGCGAGCCGACGGGCCTCTCGTCGAGCCGGCAGATGGTCTTCGCCGCCTTCCCGCGCTCCGGCCCGCCGCCCCGCTTCAGCGGCTACGACGACTACGCCGAGGTGGTCGGCCAGCTGGAGAAGACCGGGTGCATCGCCGACTACACGCACATCTGGTGGGACGTGCGGCCGCACCCGCGCTTCGGGACGATCGAGGTGCGGGTGATGGACGCGATCACCCGGGTCGAGGAGACCGTCGCGCTCACGGCGTACGTCCAGGGGCTCGTCAAGCACTACGCCGAGCTCTACGACGCCGGCAAGGAGCTGCCGACCTACCATCGCATTCTCGTCACCGAGAACAAATGGCTGGGCGCGCGCTACGGGCTCGAGGCGCCGGTCATGGACCTGGTCACCGGCCGGCGAAACCGCGTGCCGATCGCCCAGCTCATCCGCAGGGCGCTTCGCGACATCGAGCCGCATGCCCGCGAGCTCGGCTCCGACCGCGAGCTCGAGGGCATCCGCGACATCCTCGCCCGCGGCAACGGCTCCGACCGCCAGCTGCGGATCTTCAACGCCAACCGGGACATCGTCGAGGTGACGCGCGAGATCTCCGACGCGACCGAGACAGGGACCGCCCCTTGATCGGCGTCGGCGACCCGGTCCCCGACGTGCAGGTGTGGCGTTCGACCTCGGAGACGGTGGGACTACGCGAGCTCGCCCGCGAGTCTCCCTACCTCCTCCTCTCCTACCTCTTCGACTGGTCGAGCACGTGCACGAACGAGCTCTCCGAGCTCAACTCGCGCCGCGACGAGCTCCTCGGGAGCGGCGTCGCTCCGTACGGCATCTCCCGCGACAGCCCCTGGTCGCACGTCGCGTGGCAGCAGGCCCTCGACCTCGAGGTGCCGCTTCTCTCGGACTGGACGGGCGAGGCCGTTCGAGAGCTCGGGATCGTGCAGGAGTTCCGCGGCCTCCCCGACGTGGCGCGCAGGGCCGCCTTCGTGGTGGGCGAAGACGGCATCATCCGCGGCGCATGGCGGTACGGCGCCTCCGAGGTCTCGGACTTCGACATGCTCGTCGAGTCCGCGCGCTCGCTCTCGTAGCGCTCTACGCGCTCGCGGCCGTCGTGGCCACGCTGCCGGCGAGCCTGGACGTCGGTAGCGCCTTCATCGCCGACGGCGGCGACGGAGACGGCGAGCCCGCGGCCGGCGACCACCTCCAGGCTGTCTACCGCTTCTGGCTCGTCGGCCACCAGCTCGCCCGCGGAAGCGCGCCCTGGGTCGATCCCTACAGCTTCCAACCGCTGGTCGACCCTCAGGTCGTCCTCGCCGGGTGGCCGTTCGGCCTCGCTTTTTGGCCCCTCGACGCCGCCTTCGGGCCCGTAGTCGCCTGGAACCTGATGCTCCTGGGGACGATCGTGGCCGCCGGGCTGCTCACGTATGGTTGGCTGCGGGAGCTCGAGCTGCCGCCGGGCGCGGCCGCCCTGGGCGGCCTCGCCTTCGCGCTGGCGCCGTACCGTCTCGCCCAGAGCGGCACGCACCTCCTCGGCTGGATCGCGGTGCTCCTCCCGCTCGCGCTCTTCGCCTACGAGCGCTCCCGGCGGGCCGAGCGCGGCCGCAACGGCCACCTCTGGGGCGCGCTGGCCGCCGCGGCGATTGTCTCGATCCCGCTCTCCGGCCAGGTGCACCTGGCGCTCGGCGCCCTCCCCTTCGTCGCCGTGTACGTGGCGATCAGAGCCGCGCCGCTGGCGGCCGCCTGGGCGGGCGCGGGGCTCCTCGCGGCGATCGGCGCCGGGCTCGCCATCCATCTGGCGATCGTCCGCGACTCGGCCGAGAGCGAGGGCCGCTCCTTGGAGGAGGTCGACGAGTTCTCCGCCAATTTCTGGGATCTCGTGAGCCGGTGGATGCCCGACCAGCCGGAGCGGTTCGTCTACCTCGGCTGGCTGCTGCCGCTCCTGGCGGTCGCGGGCGCTGTCGTGCTCTGGCGGAGCGGACAGCGGTCCCTGACCGCCCTCCTCGGCGCGGCCGCGCTTCTCCCGCCGCTCCTTGCGCTCGGCACGAACCTCCCTCTCTATGAGCTGCTCTGGAACGCGTTCCCCCCGCTTCGCTTCCCGCGCGTTCCCGGACGCCTGCTGCCGATCGCGGATCTCGCGGTCGCCGCGCTCGCGGCCGTCGCCGTCGCCCGTCTGGTCGCGGTCTCGGGCCGCCGAGCGGGGCTCGCGACCGCCGGGCTTATCGCCCTCGTCGCCGCCGACCTGCTCGTCTTCCCGCTCGGCTCCTCGAGCGCCGACCAGGGGAACGACGCCTACGCGGCATTGCGCTCCGAGCCCGCGGGCCGGGTGTTCGAGCTCCCGCTCTTCGAGCCCGGGATCCACTACGGAAGCGTCTATGACTACTACCAGCTGCAGGCGCCCCGAGAGCGGCCGGGCGGCTACTCGACGCTCGTCCCGCGGGAGGCTTACGACTTCTACTTCCTTCGAAACCGCCTGTCGTGCGGCGTCTGGCTGCCGGGGGACGAGGAGACCCTCGCGGACATCGACGTCCGCTATGTGGCCTTCCACGCCGGGATGTACGAGCAGGGTCGGGTTCCCGGCGCGTGGTTCGGCTGGCAGGGGCTCGTCGAGCACGCCTTCTCGCCCGTAGCGCGGGGAGGGCGCGTCACGCTCTTCTCCCGCACCGGGCAGGCCGGTCTCGCCGCTCCGGTTCCCGAGCCCCGGCGCGGCCGACCGGTCTTCTGTGAAGGCTGGGAGGGCGGGGTCATGAATGAGCGGCAGGCGCCCTTCTGGGTGCACGGAGCGGGGACGCTCCGGCTCGAGGTGTCGGCCCCGGCCGAGACGCCGGCGACGCTCTGGGTGGACGGAGAGGTCGCCGACCGGATCCAGGTCGACGGCAGGGCGAGCTTCGAGGCTGAGCTGGCGGGCGACGGCTGGCACGCGATCGTCCTCGAGGTGCCCCGGCTCCTGGAGACGGCGCCGCCGCGGGGGCTCGAGCTAGTGAGCCTCGTCCTAGGGCGGTGAGGGGCGTCGTCGCGCCGGATGACCGCGCCTGAAGGCGGCCGGGACTAGACGGAGCGCGCGAGCACTCGGACGCGAGTGCCGACCGGCATCCGCCGGAAGAGCCACTTGGCGTCGAAACGCGTGACGCGAACGCACCCGTGCGAGGCCGGCCGGACCGCAACGCTCGGCGACTGGTGGACGGCGATGCCGCGAACGAAGTAGCTCGCGTACGGCAACCAGACCTTGTAGGGGATGGAGCGCGCCCGCCGGCTCTTCCTGAAGACGGCGTACTTACCGGCGGGCGTGGCGAAGCCGCGCTTGCCGGTGGACGC
Source organism: uncultured Actinomycetes bacterium (assembly GCA_963838795.1). GTDB lineage: Bacteria > Actinomycetota > Thermoleophilia > Gaiellales > Gaiellaceae > JAIBJN01. Next base: position 439,774 of record CAWISL010000011.1, on the reverse strand, counting down.
GTGGACGACGCGGGAGACCCGGCCCTGACGGACGAGCAGCAACAGCTGGCGGTCGAGCAGGATCTCAACCCGGGTGCCCCGCCCTCGCCTCAGCGGGATCGGGCGCTTGGCAGCGGCGAGCGCCCTCTGCGTTACAGGCCCCGGGATCCCGTCGCGGACGAGGCCCTCCCACTTCTGGAACGCGATCACCGCCCCTCGGCTCTGAGCGCCGAAGACCCCGTCGACGCCGCTCCAGGCGAGAAAGCGGAGCGCCGCAAGCTTGCGCTGCACCGCCTTCACCGTTCGCGGGCGAGGGCTCACGCCCTGGCCCTCCGAGAACGGGTCGGCAAGGGCGGGCGCGGGCAGGACGAGCGCAAGCACGGCCAGGACGACAGCTGCCGCCCCGACTCGACTGGGCGTGCGAGCCGGCATCCGGACTTCCACGGCCGCTCAATGATAGGGCCGCGGTCCCGAATGCGCGTGCGGAGGTTCGACTCCTCCCGGGTCCATCCTGGCTGTTCATGCTTGATCCCGCTTCTGATGCCAGTTTGCGACCGTTCCAGTCAAGGCAGCCCGGTTCGAGCAAGTTTGCCCTTTCATGAGCACATTGCCGAGCTGCACGCCAGCCCTTGGGCTGCACGTCCTCTGTTCCGGGCTGCTTCACTGGTTCTTGCCTCCGTCCACGTGCCCAAGTCCCGGGCGTGCCGAGGACGATCAGCCGACAGCAGCGGAGGCAGTACGCGCTGTCTTCGGCGGCGACGGGCGCCCACTGCCGCGCACGGGTTGGTGGACTACGCCGTACCCCCGTGCGTGCAAGTGCTCAAGCGCGGTCTTCGACCCGTCTCAGCCAGGCCTCTCGCCAGTAGGGATAGATCGCGCGAGGGCAGGAGCGGTGGTAATCGCCCCTGCAGATGACCCCGTCGAGAATTACGCAGTCGCGCCTGATTGTCAGCATCCGTCCGGTCTTCTCGTCGATGATCTTCTCGATTCGGCGCAGCACCCGCGCGCGCCGTCCGCAGTACTCGAGCATCTCGCCGTCGAACCGAAGTCCCTGCGTCGTGTCGTCCTCGTCCAGCGTCGCAAAGATCTCCTCTCGGCTCTTGATCTCGACGATCTCTCCGGGTTGGAGGCCGAGCGACCCAGTGGGAGTGCTTCCGCTCGTGGCCCTCCCCTCGATGAACGGGTAGCGCTTGCACCCTCGGATGAGGCAGAAGCGCGGGAAGAGGCGTGCATTTGCCCGCTGAAATCGGTTGAATAGCCCGACCAGAAGCGCCCGGACGACCCGGAAGACCGTCGAGTTCCCCGAGCTCACGTCTTGCACGTACTGGCTCGGCTCCCACCACGGAAGCAGTCCTTTCGACGCCTGCGTGACCTCGGTGGCCTGACAGGAGAACAGCGTCTCACCGGCCTCGTTCCTTCCGGCCTCGGTCGCGGCGATCAGCCTCTCGGTGGACGCTCCCGCGGCGTCGGTTCCCGAAGCCCGCTCGGGCTCCCGGGGGTCGACCGGGCGGAGCCAGGCCTCCCTCCAGAAGAGGAGGCAGCCTGCCTGGCACCCCCCGTGCGCCGAGCCGTCGCAGCGCAGGTCCTCGAGATGAACGGCGCTCTCCATCCGGCGAAACTGCTGCCAGTCGATTGTGTCGCAAGCCTTGTGAGCACGCGCCCTGACCCGGTACTGCCGCCCACAGAAGCCGAGCATCTCCGGCATGAAAGGCAGGCCGTCCAGCTTGCCGTCGCCATCGAGCGTTCGGAGAATCTCCACCTCGCTTCGAACCTCGACGATATCTCCAGCTCGCAGAGTGTTCACAGCTAATCCCAGAGTGACTGAACCGTCTGCGCAAGCGCCACGTACCCAATTGCGATCAGGCCGAACCGAAGCGTCCAGTCCTTCCTGTTCCGACCTGTCCAGACCGCGATGATGCCGGCGAGAAGCGCAAGCACACCGTCCCATTCGAAGAGCCCGTAGAAGACGAGCCTCACGACATCATCAGGCACGGACACGTAGTCGAAGAGGGTCTGGAGCGCGTACCCGACAGCCGAGAGAATCGTCAAGCCGAGCGCGACCCAGCCCCACGCGGTGGCTTCGGCCGTGACCGGCCTATGTGTGTGGTGTGCTTCCGTCAAGCAGGCTCAGCATCTCGTTTGCCGTTCGATCCCAACGGTAGGCCATACCGTCTCGAGCCGCCTCCTTGCGCATCGTCGCGTACCGATCGGGCTCACGAAGAACCTCGGCAAGCGCCTCGGCAACCTCTTCTCCGCCGGCATCGACCGGAAACCGCAAGCCGGCACCCTTGGGATCGACAATGCCTCCTACCGCGGTCGTGATGATCGGTATGCCGAGGCGAAGGTACTCCAGCGTCGAGAACCCGGACGCCTCGACCCGAGAAAGCAGGCATCCGAAGTGAAAACTCCTGATGATCTCGACGAAGCGTTGGAACTCACGACCCTTGTTGATGTATCCGAGCGATCTCAGGGACGAGTGGGCCGGGAGGCGACTGGGATCGGGCCCGAGGACGACGACTTCGACGTCGTATCCCATGCGCTCGAGGATCGAAGCAGCGTCGAGAAGAACGGGCCCGCCCTTTCGCTCCCAGTCGATCCCGACGAGTCCCAGCCGAAGCGGCGACAGCTCTCCGTTCCACTTTTCCGGAGGAGAGAGTGAGTCTTCATCGAGATTTGCGGCGGGAAGGATCGTGCGTACCTTGTCCGGCGGCACGCCGTAGGAGGAGACGACGTCCTCGGAGCACCAATCGCTCATGCCGACGACGTAGCGGGCACTGAGGTACGCCTCGCGTTCACGCGCGAGAGCATCGGCTCTTACACGCCGCCCGATGCGGTAGCCGTACTCCTCGAACCACTGGCGCATCGTCGCGTCGATGTAGTACGTGATCGGCTCGCGAACGGCATCCCGAGGCGGGAGCAGCTGGTAGTGGCTGATGTACTCATCCATCTCGCCCGTAACCTCCCGGCGAGGCCAGACCGTCCGCCCGTATCTTCGGGAGTAGGTCCAGCCGCCCGGGCGGTCGAGCGTGAGCGGTCGCAGCGCGTTCCAGATGAAGCGCCTGGTGCGGAGCTCCTCGGGCCGAAGGACCACCCCCGAGTGTAGAAGCCCGTTCTTTATGCCCGCCTTTAGGAAGAAATGCGGGATGTTGCTGAAGGTGGCGAGATTGCGGGGATCACCGTTTGCGACCAGGCCTCGGTTCGTCACGTGGCTCGATTCGCCTGAGCGCCCGGCGCGCCGTTCGATGTCACTCGTCTTTGGCCATGCGAACGACTGCCGTCAACGTCATGATCATGATCTTGAAGTCGAACCAAAGCGACCAGTTCTCGATGTAGTAGTTGTCGCATTCCGCGCGATCCGCAAGTGACGTCGTCCCGCGGAGCCCGTTGACCTGCGCCAAGCCGGTGATCCCCGACTTGACGCGGTGCCGCTCGTCGTAGCGATGGACTTCCTTCTCGTAGACCTCGACGTACTCCGTCCGTTCGGGACGGGGGCCGACGAGACTCATGTCGCCCTTGAGGACGTTGAAGAGCTGCGGAAGCTCGTCGAGAGACGTCCGTCGCATGAACGTGCCCAGGCGGGTCCGGCGGTCGAGGCCGGTGAAGCTGATCCCGCCGGTCCCCGTCTCCGGGTCGACGACGAGGTTTGTGCGCTCCTCCTCGGTCATCGGAAGCATCGTCCTGAACTTCAGCATGTCGAAGCGCTTGCCATCGCGGCCGACTCGCTCGGCGCGGTACAAGATCGGCCGGCCGAGCGTGACCCAGACTCCGAGGGCGAGCGCGCCCATCAGTGGGGAAAGGACGAGAAGGGCCACGGCCGCGGCCAGGCGATCCAAGCTGTGCTTCAAGGCAAACGCCCAGCTCTTCGGGTCGGGCGAATGACGCGCGAACAGCGGGAGTCCACCAAGCGGAACGATGGTGACGTGCTCGGTCGACTTCTCGTACAGGCGCGGGACGAGCGAGTTCGCGATCCCGAGTTCGTCGCAGCGCTTCAGCAGGCGGAGATGCACCTCCTCTGGTGCCGCTGAGAACGTGAGGATGACGTGTTCGATCCCCTGCTCCCGAACGACGCGCTCGAGATCCCAGCCCTCGGCAAAGACTGGGAGGCCGGTCACCTCGCCTCCGTGGAGCGGCTGCTTGTCGAGGAACGCGACCGGCCTCAACCCCACCTCGGGATGCTCGACGAGTCGTTCCGCAATCAGTCGCCCAACATTTCCAGCGCCGATGATCAGCGTCCGCCTGCCGGCCCCACCCTTTCTCCTGGCCCGGCGCTCAGCGGTCAGGAGCGAGAGCCGGCCGGCGATCACGAACGCGGTCGCGAAGAGCCAGGGCCTGATGGTCTCCTCGGCGACCGACGGAGCATTCGCTACCAGCCCGCGGAGCGTCACCGTTATCGCTGCCGCGATGGCCACTGCGATGATGATCGATCGAGTCGCGTCGAGCATCCGCAGATCGAGGGGCGGCCGGTACATGCGCCTTGTCGTGAGCACCCCGACCACGAGAGCGGCGAAGACGAACGCCCAGGCAACCGGCACCGTTGCGCCCGACGTCAGGTCCGCGAGGAAGAGCGCAGCGGCAAGGGCTGCCACATCGGTCACGAGCGAGATCCGCCCCCAGGACGCAAAGCGACGCTTTCGTCGACCGGGCCGGAGGCTCGGCTCGGCGGCTGCGAGCGAGGGGCTGCTCGCTTCTTGAGCTTCGACGGTGCTCACGGCCGTCCCACCGATCCGCGCGACGCACATGAGCCCGCGCCGGGTGTGTTCGAATCCCCGACACCCGTGAGAAACCGGGTCGGCAGCTGGCGGGCCGGCGGGAAGATGTCAGCCGACGGCCCGGAGCCAGATCGTCCAAGGGCCCGGCGCACTGTTGCATCTGCGTCCCGCACGCATCGCCCCCAACAGCACTTCCGCAGTTTGTGCCGCGGAGCGTATCAATCCACACGTTCGGCGTCGAGAAGGCAAACCTCCCTGTTGCCGCACAGTCACCAAACGGGAACCGCCGGCAAACTGGCCGAAACGTTAGAATCGCGGCGCCGGGGGTAGGCTGCTGTGCGACTGCCCTCGTGACTCCCGGCCAGCCGCCTTGAGCCGCTTCTTCGTACTAGCCACTCTCGCCGCCGCCTCGCTTCTCGTTACTCTGGGCGCCGCCGGATCTCAAGGGGTCGATGCCGCTTCGCCGCGCGTCGCGTCGAAGAGCGCTGGCGGCGCCGCACCGAACTCACCGGGACTGGCGACGCGACAAGACGCCCTGCACGCGAAACCGCCGGCGCGGACGCCCAGGCCGATCCGTGGCCGCGGGTACCAGGTCGTCTTCGTGGACAAGTTCAACCGGCTCCGGCGCAGCGTTTGGGACAACCGGGAGTGGTGGAACACACCGCCGCCGCGGAGAAGCCAGTACGTGCGAAAAGGAATCTTGCACCTCGTCTCGCGGAGGTCACAGGGCTATGAGAACATCGCCGTGACGACGTTCTCCTCGCACAAGGTCTTCAAGTTCGGGTACTTCGAGGCGCGGATAAAGTGGACGAAGGGGATCGGCTCCTGGCCCGCGTTCTGGTTGATGTCGAATGCCTGGGCGACGAGAGGAGCTAACGACTGCTCGCTGGGCATCCGCGCGGCGGAGATCGACATCTTCGAGGGCTACGGGCAATACCCGAGGGTGTTCAACGGGGCGATCCATCGCAATTCGGGAGGGCACGTCTGTCCAGACCCTCCGGACGAGTTCAATCCCAACAGCTTCCAGCCGCAGGGCTTCGATCTGACCAGGCGCTTCCACACCTACGCGGCGCGTTGGACGCCGACGAGGGTGACGTGGTTTCTCGATCAGCGCAGGATCATGAGTTGGCCGACTTACGAGACGACCGACACGCGGATGTTCATCCTCCTCAGCACGCAAGTAACCGACGATCCTCCTACCGACTCGAGCACGCCGAACCAGTTGCGCACGAAGTTCGACTGGGTTCGGGTCTGGCAGAAGCGCTGACGGTCGCGCTTCTCCGGGCCCACCAGTCGATCAGCTGGAAATGCGGTCTTCGGAGGGAACGGGTCGCTCAGGGCCTTCGCCCAAAGCGCCTGCATCATCCTGCTCGTCCGAGCCGTAACGGCTCAAGATCGCTTCGACCGGCTCATAATGGCGATCTGCATAGGCAGGATTGAAGACGACCTCGTCTCCTTCCAGCCTGAGCCACGGCCAGAGATCTTTCGGAATCGCCGGCTTCAACACGACCATCGCCAGCGTGTTGCATTGCTTCTTGAAGACACGTGTTAATCCTCGGATCACAGGATCAGCGACTCTGACAACATTGAGCTTGAACTTGCTCTTCTTCCAGTCCGCAAGTTCATAAGGCAGATTCAACTCGTAGAAGAACCGGACACGATGTTGGCCACGGGGGTCATATGACTTGAATGGCCCGCATTAGCTCGTCTTCGGTCCACCGATAGATGTAATTCGGAATCGCGGTGTTGTTGACACCGCCGCGCTCGAGCTCACTTCCAACTACCGCCTCGACTTCGTACTCGGGCGACAAGCCGAGACGGTTGGCGACTTGCATCAGAAGACTACGACGCGACTCGATCACGATGACACCCTTCCGTGCGACTCGATACATCTCCAACATCGCACGGTGTGGCGAGGAGCAGTGGTGTAATCCGTCAGCTACGAAGGCGAAATCGAATGAGTCGTCGTCATAGGTCAGGGACTGAGCATCCTGACGGCTCCACGAATACGAGGGTGACCAGTCGGTGTGCTCTTGCTCATAGATATTGGAGACCACAACGTCCTCGAAGTTGTAGGTCGAGAACAACTCGTGCTCACGCTCGCCGGCGCATACGGCGATCACAGAGTCCGAACGAGAGATCGTGCCGTCGGCGAGGAGCTCGGCGAGCACAGTCTGGGCGAGAGAGAGCCGCATCGGTCAGATCCTCCGTCCCGGCCGCGAAACCGCAGACCACCTGGAGAGTGTACTCCTAGGTGTGACCATCAACAGCCGCCCCGACCGCCCCGTCTGAGGAGCTTCCCTGGCTGACTCTCTCCATCCGGCGTGTGGCAGACTTCTGCTCGTGCCGAAGGAATGGCGATGAGGCAGTTCGCCGCGCTGCTCTCGTTCACGGTCGCGCTTGTCGTTTTCCAGCCGACCGAACGTGCAGCGGCCGCGGTCGAGATGTTCAGGCCGTCCGCCGACACCTACGCGGACGAGGCCCATCCGAGGAGATACTTCGGATCTGCCGAGCGCCTGCGCGTCAGAGGAGGCTCACGACCGGCGAGACAGGTCTATCTTCGCTTTGCCGTCGCCGGCTTGGCCGGCCCGGTGACGCGGGCAAAGCTGCGCTTCTACGTCGCGAACGGAACTTCCAACGGGCCCGCCGTGTACCGGACGGAGGAATGGCCCAGTCGGCCCCTGACGTGGGCACGGCGACCTGCGACCGTCAGCGGTCCCCGCGACGACCAAGGCCGGCTCGTAAGTGATACCTGGGCGGAGTGGGATGTGACCCCGTGGGTAACGCGCGACGGCGCCTACAGGTTCGCCCTCAAGGGCGGCGCGGCAGACGCCGCGCGGCTTCATGTCTCGCGAGACGATGCTGCAGCCACAACTCGTCGTCACTACCTCTGACCTGCCTTCGACGGTCGAGTACGTGACGCCGACGGAAGGCGAGACGGTGAGCAAGGTAACGCCAGTGCGAGTGTGGGCACCGGCCGGGACCGAGTGGATCGCCGTGTACGCATGCGGCGGGCAGTCGGTCGGCGAGGATCTCGTCAGGAACTCGAACGGTCAGTGGTCGGTGCAATGGGACACGCAGATGACCGGCTGCTCGAACGGCTCCCAGCCACTCGACACCTTCGCGTTCGGTGACGACGTGGAGCTGGGCCACGCGTCCATCGCCGTCGAGGTCAGTAACCCGTCGCCACCCCCGCCTGACCCTCAGCCGACCCCGTGCACACCATCCTCCGAGCCAGGCCCGGTGGAAGGGCAGGGATACGAGCTTCGATTTTCCGACTGCTTCGGGACGCTCAGCCGGAGCGTTTGGTGCTGGAATCAGTGGTGGGAGCCCAGACCGCCGATCGGTACCCAGTACGTCGAGGACGGCGCCCTGCACCTCGTCCGCCGGCGCTCCGACGGGTATCCGAACGTGACCGTCTCGACCGAGCCATGCGGCCAGGCTGACCCCCAGAGCTTCCAGTACGGCTACATGGAGGCCCGGATGCGCTACGACACGGTGCGCGGGAACGGGCCGGCGTTCTGGATGCTCTCCACCAGGCACGCGACCAACCCGAGACTTCCCGAACATCCATCCCGACTGTGCCGGCGCAGCCCCCGACGCGCCCTGCCTCACGTCGGAGCTCGACATCTTCGAAGGGTTCGGGAACATCCAGTACGGCGGCAGCGCGCACCGACGACTTCTTCTCGGGTGCCCTACACCGCAACACGGGTGAGTTCTACGGTCAGCCCAACGAGTTCCGCTCCGTTCAGCGCGGCACGGGTCTGGACCTGTCTCAATGGCACACGTATGCCGCCCTCTGGACGGACTCGAACGTGAGCTACTACGTCGACGGGCAACTGCAGGGAGTCGGTGAGCACGTACGACTCGACCCGGCAGCCGATGCACCTCTTGCTCTACAACTGGAACACGGACTGGGAAGACGAGAACATGCCGAACGCCAGCACCCCCGACCGGCTCGACGTGTCGGTCAACTGGGTGCGCGTCTGGCAGCAGTGACCCGTTCCCCCGCCAATCGACAGCCGCGGCCAGCCCGCAAGCCCATGCTACGGCCGAGGGCGCTAGGCGACTTTCAATCGTCCGCTTGACCGACCCGAGGGCTCCGCTTCAAGCGGGGGAGGCACCAGAAGCGATGGAGAATGAGGGCAAGGGTCGTCCGGGGCGTGGGACCGCAAAGGTGACCCTAAGACTTCCCTGCCCACGCCCCGGCTAAGTCAAGTTCCCTAGGTCAACGTCGGAAGCCGAATCGCGCTCCTACGCGAACGGCGCACACCCAACGCTCTCCAGGACGAGCTTGCCCGGCAGAGTGGTCGACGCGCTCACCAATGTCGCGCGGTTGTTCGTGAACAGGGTGAACTTCTGAACGCTCTTGTTCACCACGGTGGGGCCGACGGGCCCGAACTGGATCACACCGAACTCCTCGGTGTCGAAGAACACCGTGAGGGTTCCCGCAGCCGCACCCTCAGTCTTGTTGTTCACGAAGTTCCACGTACCGACGCCGGACAGGCACGTCGCGCCCGCGCCTTTCTCCAGAACCGCGCCTGGCGCCGCCACCGGAATCGCAAGAGCGCCGAGCAGCCCGGCGACCACGAGCAACTTCCGCATCGTCTCTCCCCTTTTTCCGCAGTTTTCGGACGCCGATCTCCCTCGCGTCCTCGACGATCGTAGAACAGGGACCGGCGTGGCGTCAATGGGCGGCCAGGGCGAAGTGACGAAGCGCCTCCGGCGGCGCGTCACCGAAGCAGGTCGGCTGCTCGGTCGGACAGCGCGAGTTTGTTGTGGTAACGGTTTGGAGTACAGTGAACCCACGGTCCGTCGGCGGCCTCTCCAAGGCCCATGAGAGTGCGTAAGCGGGTGAAATAGGCTGACGATCACGCAGACGCTCGGGACTCGGTTGCGGTCAAGCGTCGGCCGCTCAGTTGTCGGATCGCTTGCCGCCTCCGGCGGCCTCCAGCTGCTCGTCATCGTCAGCGGCGTCCTCGTCGCGCGAAGTCTCGGTCCCGAGGACCGCGGCTATCTCGCGCTGCTGATCGTCATCTCGGGCGTCTTTGGGCTTCTCGGGACGCTCGGGGTCCCCTCGGCGGTGACCTACTACATCGCCCGCGATCCGGCTCAGGCGCGCCGGATCGTGTCGTCGCTTGCCTGGCTTGCAGTGCTCCAGGTAGGAGTCGTGGTTGTCCTTCAGGCGGCCGCGCTTGCCGCCCTCGTGGCGTCCGATCCGCCGTACGTTCGAGAGGCGGCCGCTATCTCGCTTCTCCTGCCGCCCGGGATCCTCGCTTTGAGTTTCGGAGTCTCGATCCTCCAAGGCCAGCGCCGGTTCACCGCCTTCAACCTGCTCAGGATCCTGCCGAGCACGGCCTACGTCGCGGGTGTGGTCATCGTCTACGTGCTGAACGCGACCAGCCTTGTCTTGTTCATGGCGCTGTGGGCGGCCGTCAACCTGATCGGGGGGTTCTTCGCACTCGCCGTCGCAGTCCGTGGGCTTCCCAAGCACGCTGTCGAGGAGCCCGTCCCGTCACGGGAGCAAATGGTGACGTTCGGGCTCAAGGCCCTGCTGGGAACCCTGTCCCCGGTCGATGTGGTTCGCCTCGACCAGGCTGTCGTCGGCCTCTTCTTGACCCCGGTGGCCCTGGGCTACTACGTCGTTGGCCAGGCGTTCTCGCTCTTGCCTCGTGTTGTGGCGGCGAGCGTCGGGATGGTTGCGTATCCCCAGGTCGCCGCCGAGCGGGATCGCCACACGGCCCGCCGCGCCATGTGGAGATTCTTCTTCCTCGGGCTCACGTTGTCGGGGTTGGTCGTCGTGGCTCTCGAGCTCATGGCGGGCGAGCTCATCTCTCTCCTGTTCGGGGAGGACTTCACCGAGGCGACCACGATCGCTCAAATCCTCCTCCTCGCGTCACTCTTCATGGCCGGCCGCCGTGTTCTCACGGACGGCGTCAACGGCCTTGGCTATCCGGGCTACGGAACGATCGCGGAAGTCACGTCGTGGATCCTGCTCCTGCCCGGCCTGGCAATTCTCCTTCCCTTGTTCGGAGCAGAGGGGGTCGCACTGGCGCTCGCGGTTTCGTGGGGAGCGAGCCTCCTCCTGCTCGTGGCGTTTGCCGTTGTCGCCGGCCGCCCTGCCGGAGCGACGCGGGCCAAGCTGACGGAAGCCGCCCGCCGTCTGGTCGCCTTCCCGCGACGTCTGCAAGCTCGACACGTATTCGTCGTCGCCGCAGCTGCCCTCCTCTCGGTACTAGGAGGACTGGCTGCGGTCTTCCTTCCAACGCTCGCTGTAGTCATGGTCGTCGCGCTGTCGGCCTCGCTCCTCTTCGCCTTCGGCCGGCGAGCACTCAGCGGGCTTCCCTGGTCACTCGAGCCGCGCGTGGACGATCACCCGGAGTCGCGGCCGCAAGCAGATCAGGTCGTCGACGACACGGCCGAGGAAGGATTCGACTTTCCACGCCGTCTCTACTACGGAGGGGTCCTGCTGCTCGGCCTTGTAACGATCAGGGTGTCCGGACAAGTCACCTTTTCGGACCTTCTCTTCCTCGCCAGCTTTCTCTTTGCTTGCGCGGAGCTCGTCATTCTGCGTCGCAGGGTGCCGGTAAAGCTGCCTTTCCTCCTTTTGATCGGCGTGGCCCTCTTCTCACTGGGCGGCCTTCTTTCCACATTCGAGTCCTATGCGGCTTTCAAATCCTTCACCGTGATCGCCCGCCTCGTCCTTCTCGCGGTGTTCTGGCTCTGGCTCGGGACGGTCGTGCTGCGTCGTCAAGAGCACATAACGAGGGCCATCGGTTGCTGGGTCACATCTGCAGCGATCTGCGGCGGCGGCGCGGTCGTCCAGCTGGTCCTCGGCGACGTCATCCCGAACGCCAGCATCGACGGAGGTCGTGCCACCGGCTTCACCGGCCATCCGAATGACCTGGGCGCACTGACGGCGATCGCCTTCGTGCCGGCCCTCATGCTCGCCTCGCGACCGCGGATCGGCGCTGCTTCGCGAGCGTGGTCTTACCTCCTGCTTCTCCTCGTCGCGGCAGGGCTGATCCTTTCAGTCTCAATCGGGGCCCTGATCGCTGCCGTTTTTGCGGTGTTCGTCTGGCTCGTTTTCCAGCGGCTGTCGATTCACTCCATCCTCGCCTTCGCGACCCTCGCTGCATGCGTCGTCGCGCTCGTCGCGCTCCAGTCGATCCGCGGAGCGCCCGATCCGCTCGAACGCTTCGAGACCGCGACGACCAATTCGTCGCAAGAGGGCGTCGTACAGCTCGGGTCCGTAAACCAGCGCATCGGCACCTACCGGGTAGCGATGGAGCGAATCCAGGAGAATCCATTCGTCGGCGTCGGACTCGATCTGCTCAGCGTCACCCGGCCCTTCGGGGTCCAGGCCTACGAGTACGACGTCCACAATCTGGTCATCGGGCTCTGGTACAAGACCGGGCTCATCGGGCTCGTCGGAATTCTGCTCACCTTGTTTGCGATCCTCCGATCTGGCTGGACCGCGATCTCGGAGTCGATCACGGCGAGCGAGCGGACGGTCGCCGTCGCCCTGTGCAGCTCGGTGGTTGCATTTGTCGTCTTTGCGATGACCGCACCGATCCTCTTCACCCGCCTTGGGTGGATCTCCGCAGCAATAGTCCTCGCCCTTCGCGGCGTGCAGCAAGAGCGGTCGGCATCTGAGCAGGTTGCGCGCCGGCGAGTCGGCCGAAGGCCCGTTGCTACTCTCGTGCGGCCGTGACGTCCCTCCGGCCCGGCGCTCACCTAACCGTCCGCAGCCCGTCGACGGCCGACGAGCTCGCCGGTGTCAATGCATCGTGAGCCCGCGAAGTGGCTCACTTAGGGCATTCGACGTACAGCGTCTCGGGTCGACGTTCCTCGGAGTCAGGAGCTGGGTCGAGATCGCTTTCGCCAAAGAGTCGACGCTCGCAGCTCCTGAATCCAGCGGCCTGGGCGATCAACGCCAGCGTATCCCAATCGTACGCCGACCTGTGACCGTGTCGGAAGAACAGCTCTTGCATCGCGAGCGCGCGCGTGGGCCGGCCGGGCCTCACCTCCTCCAGCAGCGGGTCGTCACCCGCATAGGCCTGGATGTATCGACCGAGATCGGGCACCCCGATCCTCAGGATTCCTCGAGGCCGCAGTACGCGAAACGAGTCCTTCACGATTCCCAGTGCCTCCTGAAGGGAGAAGTGTTCGAGTACGTGCTCGTGGAAGATCGCATCCGCCGAGCCCGAAGCAAACGGAAGAGGTCGAAGCAGGTTCCAGTACAAATCCCCTGGATATCCGACCAAGTCGATATTGACCCACCCAGGCTTCGGTGATCTGCCGCTCCCCAGATGCAAGCGAAGAGGCGTATTTTGTGCCAAGCGATTGGCTTTCCTCCGCTGTGAGAATGCGATGCCATCAGTCAAGATGACCCTGGTGGTTAGCCGAAGAGACTCAGGCACTATCGACCTGAGAACTCGTCGTCGCGAAGGCCCGGGATCCTCTTCGCTCACCTGGGCAAAGTAGTCCGACAAGCGACGTTCGGCGTCGCTGGACGCCCCCGGGGTCATTTCCCTGTAGTCCAGTCGATCACCTCTAGCGTTCATCATCGCCCGTCGAGAGGGCAGACTTGTGGCCCTGCGACCGGCGAAGAGGCTCCCGCGGGGAGGTCACGCTCCCGCGCTGGTGGACACCACCCCAGCCTTGCGGGCATGGCGTGCGGCCATCTCCTCGTACATCCACCTGTAGGTCTTTTCGAGGCCCTCCTCCAGGCTGATCTGCGGCTCCCAGCCGAGGCGCTCCTTGATGAGGGTGTTGTCGCTGTTTCGCCCCCGCACACCCTGAGGAGCATCCAAGTTGTACCGTCGGCGAAGCTCCAGGCCTGCGATCTCCTCGACGATCGTGACGAGCTCGTTGATCGTGACGAGGTGGGCGCTGCCGACGTTCAGCGGCTCGGTGACATCGCTCTCCATCAGGATCCGCGTGCCGTACACGCAGTCATCGACGAACATGAAGCTGCGCGTCTGCTCGCCATCGCCCCAGATTTCGATCTCGTGGCGACCGGAGAGCTTCGCCTCGATGACCTTGCGGCAGATCGCCGCGGGAGCCTTCTCCCGACCCCCTCGTAGGTGCCCTGCGGACCGTAGACGTTGTGGTAGCGGGCCGACGCGGGTGGCGAGGCCGAAGTCCTCCGTGAAGTGGCGGCACATCCGCTCGCTGAAGAGCTTTTCCCAGCCGTAGCCGTCCTCGGGCATCGCCGGGTAGGCGTCCGCTTCCCTCAAGGGTAGAACGTCGGTCGAGGTCTGCTTGTCGGCTGCGTAAACACACGCCGACGAGGCGAAGAAGAAGCGCTCGACCTCCTGTTCCTGGGCAGCGAGAAGAAGGTGCGTGTTGATCAGCACGGACAGCATGCAAAGAGCCTTGTTCGTCTCGATGAAGCCCATTCCGCCCATGTCCGCAGCCAGGTTGAAGACGTAGCGCGCTCCCTCCACCGTCTCGCGGCAGGCGTCCCGGTCGCTCAAGTCCGTTGCTCGGTTGTCGGCGCCTCCAAAGACCTGGAACCACTCGTCCACGGGCTTCACATCGACTGCCCGCACTCGCGTACCTTCCTCGCGTAGGAGATTCGCAACGAGATGGCCGCCGATGAAGCCTCCGGCGCCGCAGACGACGACCTCGTTCATCGTCTTACCTCACTTCCTCGTTGTTGCCGCCTGGTCTCGTTCGTCCCGCGCCATTCCGGCGCGGAGCGAGGATCGCCTCGAACTTGTCGCCGATGCCGGCGACATCGAAGTTCTCTTCAGCGTACCGCCGCGCGCAACGCCCGAGCGCCTCTCGCCGGCCGGTGTCCGCGAGGAGGCGTGTGGCGTTGGCGACAAGGTCGCCTTCATCGCCTGGCTCGACGAGGACTCCACCGCCGCTCCTGCGGACGACCTCGGCCGCGAGGTTGTCCGCGGGAACTGCTGCGAGGAGCGCACGCCCGGCACAGAGGTAGCTGAGGACCTTCGAGGGGACCGAGAACGCTCCGGCGTCGGCCTCGAGCAGGGTGAGCAAGACGTCACCGCTTGCCAGCACGTCCGGCAGTTCAGGGTACGGTTGGAAGGGAAGGAGCCGAAGGTTGGAAAGCCGCTCTTCCTCGCGCCGGCGGCGAAGCCAGTCCGCCCCTCGGCCTTCGGAGACGACCACCACTTCGACGTCGTCCTGCGTTCGAGAGGTGGCGTGCAAGCTGCACGATGGCTCCTGGATCGTGCTTGAGGCCCAGTGTTCCCGAGTACAGAACAACTCGTTTTTCGACCAAGCCTTGCTGGCGCGCCCACTCGTTGGCCCGGGGCCGGAGCGGCAGCTCGTCGATCGGCGCCCAATTCTCGATCACGTAGATCCTGTCCGCCGGAATTCGGAGCTGCTCGAGAGTCGGGAGGAAACCGTCGGAGATGACGGCGATCGCATCGCTCGACAGCAAGAGCGAGCGTTCCAGCCTGATGAAGCGGTTTCCGATCGCCGCTCCGAGCCGTCCGTAGCGCTGCTCGAGGACTCTCCGAATGCCGATCCCGAGGATGTCCTGCTGCCAGAAGACAAAGCGCGAGCCGAGCCGCTTGGTTTCGGACAACAGGCGCTTCTGAGCGAGAAGCGGCGTATTAGCGGAGAGGACGACGTCGGGACCGAATTCACGGATGCGCGCGCTCGCGCTCAACCCGTATTCACGTTCCTGCCGGAAGCGGGTCCACGGCGAGTACCTCGCAAATTCACGGGAGAGAGCGATCGCCTCGATTCGAAGGCCGTCGACGTCGGCGTCGTCGACGGCCCCTTTGCCGGTCCGGAAGGAGCCGCAGTGCAGGTGAAGGACGTCCATTCCGCGACGCGCAAGCTCCCGGCTCAATTGAACCTGGAACGGATGCCCCACGTAGTCATGAACGACCACACGGAGCGCACCGTCGCCAGGTGCGCGTCCATGCCGGCCCGTGTAGTGGCTCGAGACGTGACTCATGCCGCAGCTTTCAGTTCTACCGGCCCGCAGGCGCCGGCTGCCGATCGCTCAGTTACACGGCCAGCGTCGATCTTACTTGTCCGGCCGCCAGCCTTTCAAGCCCGTGCGGAGACCGCCATCCCGCCCGCCGCGGAGCACGCGACCGTGAGCGCGACCCGCGGTTGCTTTACATCCGGTGGCAAGGGGCTATCCTGTCGTCAGGGTGGTGGGCCGGCTCGTTTGGGCCGGCTTGGTGAATTTGCGGCTCAGTGGCGACTGTGAACCGACACGTCAGCCCTACGGACGGGACGATCGTCCCGAGCCTCCTGGACTATCTGCGTGTCCTGGGCCGGCGAAAGTTCCTCTTCCTCTTGATCGTCATCCTCGTGCCGGCAACGGCTGTCGCGGTCTCCCTCAGTCAAGAGCCCACGTATCGGGCCTCGGCGGTGGTGTATCTCCAGTCCCAGTCACTCGGGACGTCATACACCGATCCAGAGCGGGTTGCGCAGACCCAAGCGGAGCTCGCCCGATCGCCCGCCGTGGTGGACCCGGTGCTCGACGCGGTTCCGAGCGCCGATCTCGACCGGGAGGAGTTCCTCGAGTCCTCGTCGGTTTCGGCCACGCTCGGCCGCGACATACTCACGTTCTCGGTCGAGCACTCGGACCCGCAGCTTGCGAGGCGGCTTACGACCGAGTACGCGAACTCGTATCAGCGAGTACCAAGAGCGACTCGACACCGAAGCGCTCACGAACGCGCTCAACGAGGTCCGGCAGCAACTCGTTGAGCTGCAGGCGAACGGTGAGGAGCCCGGCTCGCTGAACTACGACGCGGTCGAGCGCCGGGAGCAGAACCTGGAGGCCGCCGTCGCAGCCGCGTCACAGACGCGATCGACGCGAGTCGTCAGCCCGGCCGGGGAGGCGCCCAAGGTCAGCCCCCGCCCGGTGCGGAACGGCCTGATCGCCTTCTGCCTCGGTCTCGTCCTTGCCCTCGTCGTCGTCTTTCTCGTAGACGCGCTCGACACGAGAGTCAGGTCGGTCGACACGATTCGGGAGACTCTCGGTCTCCGTCTGCTCGGACGCTTGTCCAAGCCCCCTTCCCGTCTACGAAAGCACCACGGCCTGGTCATGCTCGCGGATCCAACCAGCACGGATGCCGAACAGTTCCGCGCGCTCCGGTGGAGCCTCGATCTCGCCAACGCCGACCACGGTGCCCGGACGATCATGATCACGAGCGCCGTCGACGCGGAGGGAAAGTCGACGACCGTCGCGAACCTCGCCGTCGCCCTCGCTCGCGCCGGGCGCCGCGTCGTGCTCGTCGACGCAGATCTCACTCATCCGCACCTCCATCGGCTCTTCAATCTCGATCAGCAGCCGGGGCTTACGGAGGTCGAGCTGGGGGAAACGCTGCTCGTCGAAGCGCTGAGGCCGATCGGCTTGATCGAGGACTCCTCCGGCGCCGACGACTCGAGCAGAAGGACCGAGCATGCCGGCAGTCTCGAGGTGTTGCCGGCCGGCACCGCCCTGCAAGATCCCGACGAGCTCGGCTTCGACAAGGCCGTTGGCAGCATCATCCAGCGCGTACAGGATCAAGCCGACATCGTGCTCGTCGACGCCCCGCCGGTTCTTGGCGGCCATGCGATAGCGCTGAGCGCCCACGTCGACGCTGTCGTCGTCGTCGCGCGCCTGAAGGCGCTGAGGATGTCGGCGCTCGAGGAATTGGGTTGGATGCTCGAAGCTTCGCCGGCCACCAAGCTCGGTTTCGTGGTCACCGCCGACGACAAGAGCGAGGGCTACGGTCAGCATCAGAGATACGGACCCTCGGAGCGGCGTCGTGCGGCGGTCAAGCCTTCGCCGACGCCCATCGTCTCCGCGTCCGCTGCCGACGGCGACGGTCGTGAACCGAGTCGGCCACCTGCGGAGGCTCGAGCCGACGCGAGCCCGACCGAGACTACGGGCGAGAGCGAGACCGACGGGGACGGGAAGGAGCCGGCGCCCGGCGCGCCCGCTCCGACACGCTCGAAGTCCGTCCCGGCCCTTCGGAGGCCTCAGCCCCAGCGAAGCGGCGCTGCGGAGCGCGCAGAGCCGCAGGGCGAAGTCCGCGCAGCGCGCACGATGCCGCGCGAGCGCGCCGCGCTCGAAGAGACGCCGGACGCGGTCGACGACGCGTAGGCGACACGCAGCTCCGCGCGCGTCACGCGTCCGCGAGGAACTCCTCGCGCGGCGCCGCACGACCTCCTTCGCGAGCGCCAGGCTCGACGTGGCCGCGGGCGAGGGGGCGTTCCGCAGGTGGAGAACCCTGTCCGCGCGGTCGAACCAGAAGTCGTCGAGGAGCCGTCCGTCGCTCGAGAGCGCCTGAGCGCGGACACCCGCGTGCGTTCCTGCCAGGTACTCCACCCGCATCGAAGGCACGAGTCGCTGGAGGGCCCGGACGAACGTGTGCTTCGAGAGGTCTCCGCGCATCTCGCTGAGGCCCGCCCGCCAGTAGCGCCGCGTGAGTGTGCGGAACCCCGAGTACGACAGCGTCTCCCACAGATCGCGCACGTTGACGTCCCAGCCCGCGATAGCCCTCCCGTGCAAGCGCGAGCACCGCGTTCGGTCCCGTCCAGACCTCGCCCGAGATCTGCTTCGTGAAGTGGACTCCGAGGAACGGGAAGGACGGGTCGGGCACCGGGTAGACGAGCCCGCGCACGAGCCCGGAGGCCTCGGGCAAGAGGGCGTGGTACCGCCCTCGGAACGGCACGATCCGCGGCGAGGCCGGACCGCCGGTCATCCGCGCCAGCCGGTCCGAGTGGAGCCCGGCGCACGTGATGACGACCCGCGCCTCCACGGGGCCGGCGGTCGTCGCCAGACGGACTGCCCGGTCGCCCGACCGGCGTGATGCCGTGCACGGCCGCCCGCAACCGGATCGCCGCCCCGAGCCCGACGATCTCCTCCGCGAAAGCGCCTCGCGACCTGCCGGAAGTCGACGATGCCCGTCCCGGGCGAGTGGAGGGCACGGATTCCCCGCACCGCCGGCTCGACCTCTCGGAGATCCTCCTCGCTCAGAAGCGTCACTCCTTGAACGCCGTTCGCGTGGGCTCGGGCGTGGATGTCGTCGAGCCGGGCCAGGTCGCGCTCGTCCGACGCGACGACGACCTTGCCGCAGCGCTCCGTCGCGATCCCGTGCTCCTCGCAGTAGGCGTACAGCGCCCGGCTTCCCTGCGACGCACAGTCGCGCTTTCAGCGAGCCGGGGGCGTAGTAGATCCCGGAGTGGACGACGCCGCTGTTGTGCCCCGTCTGGTGTGCGGCGATCCGGTCCTCCTTCTCGAGGACGAGGACGCTGAGGCCGTCGTAGCGCAGCAGCGCCTCGCGGGCGACCGCCAGCCCGAGAATCCCCGCGCCGACGACGACGAGGTCCGCTGACGTGACTCCCGAGCTCAGGCGCCGATCTTCGCTACCCACCCCGCTGTCTGATCACGGCGCTGGCGGCCGAGGTTGCAGAGGTCGAGCTGACGGAGTTTGTCGCGGTGACGATCACTCGCATCCTGCGGCCTGCGTCGGCGCTGACCAGCGTGTACCTGCTGGCATTGGCGCCCGGTACATCCACGCAGGCGGCTCCCGAAGCGTCGCAACGCCGCCATTGATAGGTGAACGAGATGGGGGTCGAGCCCGTCCAGGTCCCGTTTGACGTCTTGATCGTCTTGCCGACCATGGTCGGCCCGTTGATGGAAGGCGGAATCGTGTTCGCGGGCGGGGCGAGGTAGACGGCGCTGTAGGTCGCCGCGGAGCTTGCGGTGATGACGTGCGTCTGTGCCCCGCCGTCAGACCAGGAGGCGAAGGCGTAGTTGGCTCCGTTCAGGGTCTGCGGCGAGGGCGCCGAGATCGTGTTGGTCGACCCTGCGATGACCGTGCGCGTGAAGGGCGTCGCTGCGCTGCCGCCGTTGAGGACGAGCTGAAGCCCTGAGGGACTCGTCGTGAAGGTCAGGTTGACGGTCTGGGGCTGCAGCGTCACGCTCGCCGTGTCGGTCAGACCGCCGGAGTCGGTGGCGGTCAAGACCAGCTCGAGATGGGAGGGGTACTCGTGGTCGGGCGCCGTGAACGACCCGCTCGCCACGCCCAGCGAAGTCTTGCAGCGGATGGGTGTGACAGGTCGAGGGGCAGTGATGAAGGATCAGCGACCAGGAGAGCGCCGAGGCGGGCAGGTTCCCGTCCTGCGGGTCGGAGCCCGAGCCCGAGAAGTTGATCACGTCGCCGACCCTCCACGTGAGGCTCCCGGGCGGAGAGGCGATCGTCGCCGTGGGCGGGCTGTTGCCGACGGTGATGACGATCGGGTCGCTGGTGCTCGAGGCGCCGGGGCTGTCGGTGACCCTGAGCCGCACGGTGAAGCTCCCGGTCTGCGTGTACGTGAATGTCGGCTGCGCTGCCGTCGAGTCGTCGAAGAGGCCGTCGCCGTCGAGATCCCAGGCGTACGTGATCGGATCCCCGTCGGGATCGCTCGAGCCACTGCCGTCGAAGGCGACGGTGAGCGGCGCCGACCCGGTCGTCGGATTCGCGCTCGCGACGGCGACCGGCGGCTGGTTGGCGCTCACGAACTGGATGCGGCGGATCGTGCCGCCGTCGAAATCGGCGTAGAAGAGCTCGCCGGCCGGTGAGATCTGCACGTCGACGGGGTTGGCAGCCGGCCCTACGAACGTCTCCAAGAGGCCGGGCGCCGGAATCCCGCTTGCATCGGCCTTCATCGCCCAGATGCAGTCGCGCGAGTAGTCGGCGAAGAAGAGGGCTCCGTCATAGGAGGCCGGGTAGGGGCCGCCCTGGTAGAAGGAGATCCCGGACACCGACGAGCTCCCCGTGGGGCACGGCTCGCCCGCGACCACCTGGCTGCCGTGGTTGTAGGTGAAGTGCGGGCCGGTCACCGCGCCCGCCTGCCCGTAGAGGTTCTCGCAGATGTTCAGATTGGCGCCGTCGTAGCCCGACTGCCGCCCCTGGCCCTCGTAGCAGGGCCAGCCGAAGTTCTCCACGACGGGCCCGCCCGGATCCACCAGGCGGTTGACCTCCTCCCAGGTGCTCCAGCCGACGTCGCCGGCCCAGACCTCGTTCGTGCCCGGGCGCACGTTGATCCGGAAGGGGTTTCGGAGACCGTAGGCGATGATCCGGCGCGCGTTCGCATCCGTGCTCGTCGCGAGCGGATTGCCGGGAAGGCCCGCACCCGTCGCCGGGTTGACACGCAGGATCGCCCCGTCGAGGGAAACGGGGTCGCCGTTCGTGCGCAGATCCTGGCTTCGAAGGGCACCGCCCTCGGCGGTGGGCGGGCTCAGCACGGAGCCGACGGTTCCAGGCGGATCACCGCACGGGTTGAGCGGGTTCCCGTCTTGACCCCAGTCGACGAAGTTGAAGCTGGCTCCGTCGCCGCCGCTCACATACAGCGCACCGTCCGCCCCGAACGCCAGCGACCCGGTCGAATGGCTCGGATACTGCTGGCACCAGTCCTCGATCAGAACCTGCTCGCTCCCGACCATCACGTTCCCGGACGCCTCGAGGCGGGAGAGACGGCCGCTCACGACACAGCCGTCGGCAGTCGGCCCCGGCGGCGTCGGGCAGGGATCCGAGAGCACCCCCGGCGTTCCCCAGCGCGGCGGCGGCGCGGTGCTCCCGAGCTCGTGGTCGTACGTGTAGAGGACGTAGACGTACGGATCGGTCGGGAAGTCGGGGTCGAGCGCGAGCCCGAGCAGGCCGCGGTCCCAGAAGTTGTAGACATTCGTGCTCAGGTCGGCGAAGAGCGTCGGCGTCGTGTCGGTGAGGCTGTCGAAGACCTTGATCCGGCCGTTCTTCTCCGCCACGAAGATCCGCCCGTCGGGCGAGAAGCGCAGGGCCGTCGGGTTCGAGAGCCCGCTGAACACCACCGATTCCTGGAACCCAGGCGGGAGAGCGGCTCCCGCGCTCTGCGACTGGCCGAGGCCCACGAGGAGCAGGGCGGCCACCGCAAGACTGCCCGCGAAACCGCGGGAGAGGCGGCGCGCACGAGATGAACGCACCTGACGGAGAACGAGGGCTGCCACAATTCCTCCTATCGCCGCTACCACAGCCCGCGGGGAGTAGGCGCCGCAGCGCAGCCCGCGGTCGCATGGACTATGCGCCTTCAGACCGCGCTTTGCAACCTACGCGCTGGCGGGTCAGCCGGCCGATGCTCGGGGCATCGAGGTTGACATGCTGGCTGCTGATGCTAAAAGTCGGCAGCGCGCCATGCGGTCATCAGGCGCGGCGTCGAGCGCAGGCGAGCTACTCGTATGAAGGTCCTCGTTACGGGACACCACGGTTACATCGGCTCTGTTGTCGCGCCGATGCTCACGGAGGCCGGCCACGACGTGACCGGCCTCGACACGTTCTTCTACGAAGGATGCGACCTCCTCGACGACGCAGTCGAGGTCCCCACGCTTCGCGCGGACGTTCGCGACGTCACGACGGACGTTCTCGAGGGGTACGACGGGATCGTCCACCTGGCGGCGTTGTCGAACGATCCGCTCGGCGAGCTAAACGAAGAGCTGACGCGCGAGATCAACCTGCGCGGCACGGTCGAGCTGGCGCGAAAGGCGAAGGAAGCCGGCGCGCGGCGGTTCGTCTTCGCCTCGTCCTGCAGCATGTACGGAGCGTCCGGAACGGACGAGCTGATGACCGAGGACGCTCCGCTCAGGCCGCTGACCGCCTATGCCGAGTCGAAGGTCCGAGCCGAGGAGCAGCTGTCCGAGCTCGCTGACGCCGACTTCGCCCCGATCTTCCTGCGAAACGCCACGGCCTACGGCGCCTCGCCGCGCGTACGCCTCGACGTCGTGCTGAACAACCTCGCCGCCTGGGCGTTCACGACGGGCAAGGTTCTGATCATGAGCGACGGGACGCCGTGGCGGCCCCTCGTCCACGTTCGCGACATCGCAGCGGCCACGGCCGCCGCCCTGGTCGCTCCCGACTCGCACGTCCGAAACGAGGCCTTCAATGTGGGCTCGAACGACGAGAACTACCGCGTCCGCGAGCTGGCTGAGATCGTGCGGGACACGTTCACAGGGACCGAGATCGAGTACGCGGAGGGAGCGGGCCCCGATCCACGGAGCTACCGCGTCGACTTCGGGAAGCTGGCTCGAACGCTGCCGGACGCCAGGCCCGGGTGGACGGCCCGGGACGGTGCTCGAGAGCTGCTCGACGCCTATCGGCGTGCCCGACTCACCTCGGCCGGGTTCGACACGTACACCCGGCTCTCGCGCCTGAGGTCCCTGCTCGTCGCAGGATCGCTCGACGACGAGCTGAGGTGGTCGCAGACGCACGAGCGGGCGTAGATCTCACGCCCGCGCGTCGCCTGGACGACCGCGCGCCCCGAGCCGGCGACGGTGCTCGAGGGCGAGCCGGCACCCTCGGACAAAAGCCTCTGCCGCCGGGTCGATCCCGTAGTGCGGAAGCGTTCGCCCGGTGTGGGCGGAGGCCTCCCGCCAGTGCGAGGGCGACCACTCCGAAGCAGAGCGCATCGCCGCCAGGAGCGCCTCCCGCGACCCGGCGGGGACGACGTAGCCGTTGACGCCCGCTGCGACCAGATCGTCTGCAGCCGCGACCTGATCCGTCGCGATCACGGGTAGCCCGTGTGCGAGCCCCTCGTGGACGACGAGGCCCCAGGCCTCGAAGAGAGACGGGACCACGAGGATGTCCGCCTGCCTGTACAGGTCCGGCAGCGACCGCTCGTCAGCGTATCCCAGGACGCGGATCCGGGGATCTCCCCTGGCCTCGTCCTCCACGAAGGCGCGGAGCGGGCCGTCGCCGACCAGCCAGAGCTCCCCCCGCTCGAGGCCACGGAACGCGTCGAGCAGCACGTCGATCCCCTTTCGCTCGATGAAGCGGCCGACGAAGAGAAAGCGCGGCTGACCCGGCACGAGGAAGCCCGCGCGTTCCAGCGGCGGGTTCGGCCCCAGGGCGGTGAGCGGCGCGATCACCGTGCGGTTCGGGTCCGCGCCCAGCCGGACGGCGTCGCGGGCATGCCTCGAGCCGCCGGCGAGCCAGGCATCCGCTGACCTGAAGAAGTACCTCACCCAGGGTTCTGCGAGACGCCTAGGCAGGGTGCGCCTCTGGCGCGTGAACGTGTTCCACCACGGCACGACCGCCCAGCCGTAGCGGCGCCGAGCGGCGAGGGCGGCGATGTTCGCCGGAGAGGACCACACCCCGCCGCCGGCCGCCACGACGACATGGGGGGAAAAGCGGCGCAGGGGGGTGAGCGGCCGCTTCGGGACGTACACGTAGCTGTCGAACCGCGTCTTGAAGCCCGAGCCCACGGCCATCCACGCCAGATCCACCGTCCACGAGTCGAGCTGGACGTGCTCCACGGGCAGGTCGGTCTCGACCTCCCAGCGCCGATCGCGTTCCATCGGCGTCTCGGTCACGAGGAGGAGCTCGATGTCCTCGCGCTCCCCGAGCCGGCTCCAGAGCGGCCGCATGTACGGGGTCACCGCGTTGATGACGACGGCGATGCGGGTGATGCTCGGCGGGGATGCCTCCGGCGGGTCGATCACGCCTTACAACCAGCGCCTCAGCGCGGCGGCGTCCATTCGTTGACGGCGCTTGGCGGCGCGCCGCTTCCTCCACGTCTCGGGCAGGATCCGAATCGTCATCGGAATGGCCTTGAGCGACCTGGGCGAGAAGACGAGGCTGTGTCCGAGCACGGTCAGCTCCCGCGCGATGATGAACGGGGCGTCCCGGATGAAGTTGTACGCGTCCTCGTTCTTCAGCAGCAGCAGCCACTGATTCTTCATGGCGTGGCTGCGCACCGAGTCGCTCTTCTCCGCCTGCTGGCGGTGAAACTCGCCGATCGCCTTCAGGTATGCCGTCGATCCAAGGCCGCGCGTCGTACGGGCGTGGTAGGCGACCGCCTCCGGCACGTACCAGCACTCCCAGCCGGCGAGTCGAACGCGCCAGGAGAGATCGTGGTCTTCCTTGTGCGCGACGAAGTTCTCGTCCAGATACTCGCCGTCGACCATGATGTCGTCGAGTGCGGCCCGGCGCAGCACTATCGCCGCCCCGTCGAGACCGAACACCTCGAGCTCGGTGTCGAACTGTCCGGTGTCTACTTCGCCTTCGCCCCGTGCCTTGAGACGACGCTGGCGCGTCAGTATCAGGCCGGCGGAGTCGACGACGTTGGTGGCCTCGCCGCGCTCCAGGTCGTACCGGATCAGCTTTCCGCTCGCCGCTCCTGCCCGGGCATGGCGGTCAAAGAACTCCTGCAGCGTCGAGAGATACGTTGCGGATGGAAACAGATCGGCGTTGCAGAGCATCACGAGCTCTCGGCTCGCGCGTTCGATTCCGCGGTTGACGGCCCGAGGGAAGTCTCCCTCGAAGCCCATTTCCACGATCGTCGTTCGGCGGTCGGAGGCGTATTCACCGATCGCGGCTCGAACGTCCTGCCGCGGGTCGTTATTGACGATGATCACCTCGACGTCCGCGGCAGGATCGTCGAGGAGCGTCGGCAGTGATCTCCGCAGTAGGTCGACGTCGCCGTGCGTGGGGATCAGCACGCTCACTCGGGACATGACCGAGCCGCCGCCACTCGATCCGCCGCTCGGTCGAGTGAGCTCGTCAGAACCGCTGGTCTGTGCGCGTTCCAAGTCTTCGCTGACGTTAGAGGACGTGGGGCATCCTGCGAAGAGGATGACATGGAGAGGTCGCCTCATTAGGCTGTGAGTGTGGGATCGGGGAGCGTTCGAGCGGCGGGCGACGGTGTCGGCTGCCGCTTCTGCGGTGCAGCGCTCGAGCTGACGGTCGTCGACCTCGGTATGTCGCCGCTCTGCGAAAGCTTGGTTCCGGCCGACCGGCTCGAGGGGATGGAGCCGTTCTACCCGCTGCACGTGCGAGCCTGTACGCGCTGCTGGCTCGTGCAGCTGCCCGCGCTCGTCCCCCCTGAGGAGATCTTCACGGAGTACGCGTACTTCTCCGGCTACTCGACCGCGTGGGTCGAGCATGCGCGGGCGTACGTCGAGATGATCCGGGCGCGGCTGGAGCTCGGCGAGACCGACCTCGTCGTCGAGCTCGCGTCAAACGACGGCTACTTGCTCCAGCACTTCGTCGGGACCAGGGTGCCGATTCTGGGGATCGACCCGGCCGCCAACGTGGCGGCGACGGCTGAGGAGCGCGGGGTGCCCACGCTCGTCGAGTTCTTCGGACGCGAGACGGCGGAGCGGCTCGTTGCCGAAGGCCGCCGGGCGAGCCTCGTCGTCGGCAACAACGTTCTCGCCCAGGTTCCCGATCTGAACGACTTCGTCGCGGGGGTAAAGATCCTCCTCCGTGACGACGGTACGGCGACGTTCGAGTTCCCGCACTTGCTGCAACTGCTCGACGGCCTTCAGTACGACACGATCTACCACGAGCACTTCTCGTACTTCTCTCTCGGGACGATCGTGGAGATCCTCCGCACGCATGGACTCGACGTGTACGACGTCGAGGAGCTCTGGACACATGGGGGCTCGTTGAGGGTGTATGCGCAGCAGCGCGGCGAACTACATCCGACGCGCGACGCGGTTCTGCGTCTGCTCGCGGACGAGGAGCGGGAAGGGCTCCGCTCGCCCGATCGGTTCGCCCGCTTCGCCGAGAAGGTGAAGGAGTCGAAGCGTGCGCTCCTCGACCTCCTGATCGACCTGCGTCGCGAAGGGAAGCAGATCGTCGGATATGGAGCTCCCGGCAAGGGAAACACGCTCCTCAACTACTGCGGGATTCGAACCGATCTCCTCGACTACACGGTCGACCGGAACCCGTACAAACACGGCCTCTTCACCCCCGGGACACACCTTCCGATCTACCCTGTGGAGCGGATCGCCGAGACGCGTCCCGACTACGTGCTCGTGCTGCCCTGGAACCTCATCGACGAGATCTCGTCCCAGCTCACGTACGTCGGCGACTGGGGCGGGAAGCTGATCGTGCCGATCCCGCTAGCCACGGTCATCGAGCCGGGCGAGGGCGCACGCGAGCGACTGGTCGCCGCGGGGAGGGCGGCGTGAAGGTCGTGATCTTCTGCGGCGGGCTCGGCGTCCGCATGGGCGAGGCGACGCAACGGATTCCAAAACCGATGATCGCGCTTGGGACGCAGCCGATCCTTTGGCACCTCATGAAGTGGTACGCGTCCTGGGGCCACACCGACTTCATCCTCTGCCTCGGGCATCGCGCAGAAGTCGTCAAGGACTACTTCCTCGCGTACAACGAGGCGCTTGCCAACGACTTCGTGCTTTCGAACGGCGGACGCGACGTGGAGCTCCTCGGCTCGGACATCTCCGACTGGCGGATCACGTTCCTGGACACCGGCGTCCAGTCTTCGATAGGTGAGCGGCTGCGACGTGTCGGCCCGCACCTCGGAGGCGACGAATACTTCCTCGCGACCTACGGCGACGGCGTCACGGACGCTCCGCTGGACGAGATGATCGCCACGCTCGAGCGGACCGGGAAGACGGGCCTCTTCATCTCGGTGAAGCCCCGACTCGAGTACCACCTCGTGCGCTCCGACGCCGAGGGCGTGGTGACCGCGATCGAGCAGCTCGCGCAGGCGGACGTGCGGATCAATGGTGGGTTCTTCGTGTTCCGCCGGGACATCCTGGACGCGATCGAGCCCGGCGACGAGCTCGTCGAGCAGCCCTTCGCGCGCTTGATCGAACGAGGTGAGCTTCTCGCGTATCCGTACGACGGCTTCTGGGAGCCGATGGACACGATCAAGGACAAGCAGCGACTCGACGCTCTCTTCGAGAGTGGCGACGCGCCGTGGAAACGAGACCCCCCGCCCCACAGCTGATGCACGGCTTCTCTCTCGAGGCGCTCGCTCGCCCGATCGAGCGGGTTCTCGCGATCGGCTGCCACGGCGACGACATCGAGATCGGCTGCGGGGGGACGCTGATCGCGTTGAGCCGCGCCCGGCCAGGCCTGGCGTTGACGTGGGTGGTGCTCGCCGCCCCCGGGGATCGGGCCGGCGAGGCACGCTCGAGCGCACAGGCGTTTCTCGCGGCTGCAGGCATGGCGGACATCCGGATTCACGAGTTTCGCGACGGCTTCCTCCCGTACGTCGGCGGTGAGGTCAAGGACGTGTTCGAGGAGTTGAAGGAGGTTCGGCCGGACCTCGTCTTCACCCATGCTCGCCACGATCTCCACCAGGACCACCGCCTCGCGTGCGAGCTCACCTGGAACACGTTTCGCAACCACCTGATCCTCGAGTACGAGATCCCGAAGTACGACGGCGATCTCGGATCGCCGAACGTCTTCGTCCCGCTCGAGGAGTCCTTGGTCGAGGAAAAGCTCCGCGTTCTCCGCGACCACTATGCGAGCCAGCACGGCAAGCACTGGTTCGACGACGAGCTCTTTCGCGGGCTCATGCGACTCCGCGGGATGGAGTCCGCGAGCCGCTACGCCGAGGCGTTCACCTGCCGCAAGCTCACGCTCCTGGTCGCATGAACTTCCGGGAGACGACGATCGACGGCGTCTGGGTCATCGAGCCGGAGCGGTACGAGGACGAGAGGGGCTTCTTCGCACGGACGTGGGACACCAGGGAGTTTGCCCGACACGGGCTGAACGACCGTCTCGTCCAGTGCAGCATCTCCTACAATCGGCGTCGCGGTACGTTGCGAGGGATGCACTATCAGGCGACGCCGCACGAGGAGGCGAAGCTCGTGCGCTGCACGTCGGGCTCGATCTTCGACGTCGCGGTCGATCTCCGCACTGAGTCCGCCACGTTCCGCCGGTGGGTCGGGGCCGAGCTCTCGGCCGAGACACCGGCTCGCCGTGTACGTGCCCGAGGGCTGTGCCCACGGCTTTCTCACCCTGACCGATGACTCCGAGGTCGCGTACCAAATCTCGGAGTTCCATGCCCCCGACGCCGCCCGGGGCGTGCGTTGGGACGATCCCGCGATCGGGATCGACTGGCCCGCGGACGTCCTGGTCGTCAACGAGCGCGATCGCTCGTATCCAGACTTCACGGTAAAGACGGCGTCGTGACGTCCCGACTGCTCCGATGACGGGGGCGGTGGAGCGCATGCATGCGCTTGCTTCCCGTCTCTTTCCGATGTGTCGCAGCATCACAGGTGACGGAGTCCGCGAGACGCTGAGAGAGGTAGCCGGGCGGATTCCGCTCGAGATCCACGAGGTACCGACCGGCACGCAGGTGCTCGACTGGACCGTGCCGGACGAGTGGAATATCCGCGACGCTTACATCGCGACTGCAGACGGCCGGCGAGTCGTCGACTTCGGCGAGTCGAACCTCCACGTCGTCAGCTACAGCGAGCCCGTCAGAGAGGACATGGCTCTCGAGGATCTGCGGGCGCACCTCCACGTCCATCCGGAGCGTCCTGACTGGATTCCGTATCGAACCTCGTACTACGCGCGGAGCTGGGGGTTCTGTCTGTCTCGGAACCAGCTCGAGGCGCTCGAGGATGGGGCGTACGAGGTCGTGATCGACAGCACTCTCTCCCCGGGCTCGCTGACGTACGGCGAATGCTTCCTTCCTGGTGAGAGCGAGGACGAGATCGTGCTGACGACCCACGTCTGCCACCCGTCGCTCGCGAACGACAACGTCTCCGGAATCGTCTTGCTCACCGAGGTTGGCGTCGCGCTCGCCGAGCTTCCGCGGCACTACTCGTACCGGTTGCTGTTCATCCCCGGGACGATCGGATCCGTCGCATGGCTTGCGCGCAACGAGGGTCGACTCTCGCACCTCATCGGCGGCCTGACGATCGCCTGCGTCGGCGACTCCGCGCCTCTGACCTACAAGCGGAGTCGTCGCGGAGACACGGCTGTCGATCGGGCCGGCGCCCACGTTGTCGGAACGAGCGGAGGCCGGATCCTCGACTTCGTTCCCTGGGGCTGGGACGAGCGTCAGTTCAACTCGCCCGGGTTCGACATCCCAGTCGGCTGTCTCACCCGCTCGCTCGAGGGCGAGTTTCCCGAATACCACTCCTCGGCCGACGATCTCGACGTGATCAGCTCCGATCGCCTAGAGACGGCGCTACAGGCCGCCCTCGAGATCCTCGACGTCGTCGAGCATGACCGGACGTACTCGAACCTCTCGCCAAAGGGTGAGCCCCAACTGGGAAAGCGCGGCCTCTACCGGGGACTCGGCGGCGCAGACGCGGGAACGGAGCAGCTCGCCATCCTCTGGGTCCTGAATCAGTCCGACGGCTCGCACACGTTGCTCGACATCGCAGTGCGTTCCGGTCTCGCATTCTCCGACATTCGCCACGCAGCCGATGCGCTCCTCGACGCGGGCTTGCTCGCCGAGACTCCGTGAGCCGCGCGCTGGTCACCGGCGCTTCTGGATTCATCGGAGGCCGACTCTGCCAGCGTCTGCTCGACGAGGGGGAGGAAGTTCACGCGATCTCGCGCCGCCCGCAGGAGGACGATTCTGTGCGCTGGTGGCAGAGCGATCTCGGCGATTCGGACGACGTCGCAACGACCTTGGGGCGAGTTCGGCCAGACGTCGTGTACCACCTCGCAGGGTACGTCTCGGGATCGCGCGAGATCGAGGCGGTCCTGCCGTCGCTTCGCGACAACCTGGTCTCGGCGGTGAACGTCCTGGTGGCCGCTGCTCGACTCGGCTGCTCGGTCGCCCTCGCCGGATCGCAGGAGGAGCCCGAGCCCGCAGCTGAGGATCCAGTTCCCGCTTCGCCATACGCGGCGGCCAAGCTCGCGGTCGGCTCGTTCGCGCGCATGCTTCACGCGCTTCATGGGCTTCAGGTCGTGAATCTTCGCATTTTCATGGTCTACGGCCCCGGGCAGCACGATCGCACGAAGCTCGTGCCCTACGTCGTCACCTCGCTTCTCCAGGCGGAGCGGCCGAGGCTCTCGAGTGGTACGCGCCCGGTGGACTGGGTCTACGTCGACGACGTGGTCGACGCGTTCATCGCGGCAGCCGCCAGGGACGATCTCGCCGGCGAGAGCCTGGATGTTGGCACCGGAGAGCTCGTCACGATCAGGGCGATCGTCGAACGGATCGTCGAGACGGTCGGCACGGGAGTCGAGCCCGACTTCGGAGCGCTCCCAGAGCGTCCGCTCGAGATCGTCCGGGCCGCCGACGTCAAACGGACGAAGGACCTCCTTGGCTGGCAACCCCGAACGACACTCACCGACGGGTTGCGCTCGACAGTCGACTGGTACCGCGCCGAGCTCGAGCGCGACGGGCCCCCTGTCTAGAAATTCACTGAGCCTTTACTAGATATTCACGGCGCTTCACGGTAGGCTTTCGGGCAAGCTATCCGCCGGGCCGTGGCAGGAGGAGTGGCCGCATGGTTACCGCGGTAGTAACAGGTGGCGCCGGGTTCCTCGGCTCGCACCTATGTGACTTCCTTCTTCGCGACGGATGTCGGGTCGTCTGCATCGACAACCTCGATACCGGCTCGCTCGAGAATATTCAACACGTCGGGAACGGCTCGGAGTTTCGGTTCGTTCACCACGACCTCACCGAGCCACTCTTTCTCGAGGAGCCGGTGGACGTGGTCTTCCACCTCGCCAGTCCGGCCAGCCCGATCGACTACCAGCGCCTGCCGCTGCACACGCTCAAGGTGGGCTCCTACGGGACGCACCACATGCTCGGGCTCGCGAAGTTCAAGCGCGCCCGGTTCCTGCTCGCCTCCACGAGCGAGGTCTATGGCGACCCGCAGGTGCACCCGCAGCCCGAGACGTACTGGGGCCACGTGAATGCGGTCGGCCCCCGCGGGGTCTACGACGAAGCGAAGCGCTACGCCGAGGCGCTCACGATGGCGTACCACCGCCAGCAAGGGGTGAACACCTGCATCGCGCGCATCTTCAACACCTACGGAGCACGGATGCGGCGGCATGACGGGCGCGCCATCCCCACGTTCCTCCGCCAGGCGAGCGAAGGCGAGCCGCTCACCGTCTTCGGCGACGGCTCCCAGACTCGCTCTTTCTGCTACGTCGACGATCTCGTGCGCGGGCTCAGCCTCCTTGCCCAGAGCGAGGAGCACCTCCCGGTCAACCTCGGCAACCCGCAGGAGATGACCCTGCTCGAGCTGGCCGAGACCGTCATCCGCGTGACGGGCTCGAACGGCGAGATCGTCTTCGCGGCCTTGCCGATCGACGATCCACACGTGCGGCAGCCGGACATCACGCGGGCTCGTCAGGTCCTCGGCTGGCACCCCGAGGTTGAGCTCGAGGAGGGCCTGCGAAAGACAATCGGGACGCCGGCGGAGGCGGCTGGGGTGCCCGTCATCACTCCGGCGGTTGGTCGATGAGCGAGCCGATCAGCGTCATTGGAGCCGGGTGGGTAGGTCTCGTCACGGCCGGCTGCTTCGCCGATCTTGGGCACGAAGTGATCGTTCAGGACGTCGATGCCGTGCGCATCGGGCAACTCGAGGCTGGGCGAGTGCCGATACACGAGCCGGGTCTCCGAGAGTTGCTCGACCGGAATCGCGATCGCCTTCGGTTCACCATCTACTCGGCGGATATGTTCGAGAGGGCTGGGCTCGCCTTCGTCTGCGTGGGAACGCCCGACACATACTCGGGCGACGCGGATCTGAGTGCTGTCTGGCAAGTGGTACACGAGCTGGCGAATGCCAGGAACGAAGTTGCGCTCGTCATGAAGAGCACCGTTCCGCCCGGCACAGGCGTTCAGGTGCGCGCGCAGCTCGACGCCCGCGGCCTCTCTCACATCTCCTACGTCTCGAATCCCGAGTTTCTCGCCGAGGGCACTGCAATAAGCAACTTCATGCAGCCCGACCGAGTCGTCGTGGGATCATTCCGCGGCGTTGAAGGCGACCGGGTAGCGGAGTTGTACAAGGAGCTTTCCGTGCCCGTCGTCCGAGTTGATGTCACATCGGCCGAGATGATCAAGTATGCGTCGAATGCCTTTCTTGCGACGAAGGTCTCGTTCATCAACGAGATCGCCAATGTGTGCGAGGAGGTGGGAGCCGACGTCACGTTGGTGGCCGACGGGATGGGCCTCGACCGGCGCATCGGGCCCCAGTTCCTGAGAGCCGGCGTCGGGTACGGGGGCTCGTGCTTCCCCAAGGACGTTGCCGCCCTGAAGCAGTTGGCCGGCAACTCCGGTTATCACTTCCAGCTCTTGACGTCCGTAATCGAGGTGAACGACCTGCAAAAGCGGCGAGTCCTCGGGAAGTTGCGTAAGCACCTCGGAAGCCTGCACGGGCGGACCGTCGCGATCCTCGGGCTCGCTTTCAAGCCCGACACGAACGACATGCGCGAGGCTTCGAGCCTCGTCTTGGCTCTCCGCCTGCTCGCCGAAGGCGCACACGTCAAGGCGTGGGACCCAGTCGCGATCGAGGAGGCACGTCCACTCCTCGCAGGGGTGCAACTCTGCGAAGACCTCCTGGAGGCGGTTTCCGGGGCGGACGCGGCAGTCATCGTCACCGAGTGGGATGACCTGAAGGCACTGCCACGGCTCGAGGTGCGTGCGGCAATGAAGAGCCCCTTGATCGTTGACGGTCGCAACCTTCTCGATCCCGAGACCGTGCGGCGGGCCGGCTTCACTTACGAGGGGATCGGCCGACCGTCATCACCCGTCGAAGAGCGGCCAGCGCCACAACCGCCCGAACTCGCCGAAGAGCTGGCTCGCTCCCTCGCTGAGGTACCGGCGGGCTGAACGAGGCGGCCGAGTCAGGGACCGCGTGACCGTGAAAACTCGAACGCCCTGTGGGAAGCCGCAATCCCGGTGCTCCGATCAACAGGCGCGAGAGCCGGTGAGTCGACCAGCCGGCGGAAAACGCGACTAGTCGGGCCCTCGAGCCCCTAGAAATCACGAGGACGTCGGGCCGCCGCGTGTGCCCGGCGCTCAGCGTGCGAGGCGGGAATGGCGCGCACAGTGCGCGCGGCCGGGGTTTCGGCCCGGCGGCTCCGATCTGCTAGCTGTTTCGGGTATACCGCAGGAGCTCGCCCATGACCTACGCCGCTGCCGACCACCGCTACGACCGCATGCTCTATCGCCGCTGCGGCAGGAGCGGGCTCGACCTGCCCGCCATCTCGCTCGGGCTCTGGTGGAACTTCGGCCACGACCGGCCCTTCGAGGCCGGCCGGGCGATCGTGCGCCGCGCGTTCGACCTCGGGGTCACCCACTTCGACCTGGCGAACAACTACGGCCCTCCCTACGGATCCGCCGAGGAGAACTTCGGACGAATGCTGGCCGCCGACCTCGCGCCCTACCGCGACGAGCTCGTCATCTCCACGAAGGCCGGCTACGACATGTGGCCCGGCCCCTACGGCGACCGCGGGTCGCGCAAGTACCTGCTCGCCAGCCTGGACCAGAGCCTGGGGCGTCTGGGCCTCGACTACGTCGACATCTTCTACTCGCACCGCCCCGACCCCGAGACGCCGCTCGAGGAGACGATGGGCGCGCTCGCCACCGCGGTGCACCAGGGCAAGGCGCTGTACGCGGGCATCTCCTCGTACTCCGCCGCGCGAACTGCCGAGGCCGCCGCGGCCCTCCGCGACCTGGGCGTGGAGCTCTTGATCCACCAGCCGTCGTACTCCCTCCTGAACCGCTGGATCGAGCCGCAGCTCCTGGACGTCCTCGGGGACGAGGGCGTCGGCTGCATCACCTTCTCGCCGCTCGCCCAGGGGATGCTCACCGACAAGTACCTGGAAGGAATCCCCGAGGGCTCCCGGGCCGCGCGCGGCTACGCGCTCTCGGAGGAGCTGCTCGCCGAGGAGACGCTGGACAAGATCCGGGCGCTCAATGAGCTGGCCCAGAGCCGCGGGCAAGCGCTCGCGCAGATGGCGCTGGCCTGGACGCTCCGCGACCCGCGCGTCACCTCGACCCTGATCGGCGCTTCGAGCGTCGCGCAGCTCGAGGAGAATGTCGCCGCCCTCGACCACCTCGACTTCACCGCGGAGGAGCTGGCCGAGATCGACCGCCACGCCACGGAGAGCGGAATCAACCTCTGGGCGCGGCAGAGCGAGCAATAGCGAGAGCGCTCAGAGCGCCGCCGCGCGCTTCTTCCTGGCGATCGAGCGGCGGCGCGCCAGCCTGCCCTGAAGCTCGAGCGTGGCGACCGCGCCGACCACCATCATCAGGACGTTCGCCCCGAGCACGGCGAGCGCCCCCGTCGCCTCCCCCAGCTCGCCGAGACCGGCCGCGACGCCGAGGTATGCCGAGGCCGGGATCGTCGTCACCGAGATGGCCACGCCTACTCCGGAGCTCGCGCGCGTCTCGAGCGCCAGCATCCCCGCCACGCCGGCGACGAGGGCGACGACGATCGTCTCGTCGCTGACGGTCGTGAGGCTGCCGAGCACCCCGGTCTCCTGGAGATCGAAGCCGGAGGGGATCAGGCCCAGACGATCCTGAATGAAGGTCGCGACGGCCGCTGCTCCGGCGGCAACGCCGAGGCCCAGCGCTAGCGTCAGAAGGGCACGTGCGGCGAGACCCGGCAGGCGCGCGACGAGACCGACGCCGATGCCCGTGATCGGCAGAAGGTCCGGGCTGACGGCCATTGCGCCGACGATCAGGATGGCGTTGTCGTCGATCACGCCGTAGCAGGCGATCACGCCGGCGGTCAGCATGAACGCCAGGTAGCGGGCGATCGGCCGCGCGTTGAGCCAGGCCGTGCCGATGACGTCGGCCCACATGAGGCCGGCCTCCGCGCGCCCGGTCGCCAGCGAGCCGACGAGCTCTACCCGCGCCAGCGAGATGTCCTCGTCGGGAACGCTTTGCCGGTGCAGGTCCTCGAGGACCGCGTCGGCCATCGTCGGGCGCACGTTCGCCGAGACCACGGAGTGCCCCAGCCGCGTCGCGGCGACGAGCCTGACCTTTGTGACGCCCTCCATCTCGTCGAGCCGGTCGGCGACCTTCTGCATTGCCGCCGACTCGCCGAAGACCTCGAGATCGATCATCAGCCTCAGGCTCTCGCGAGGGTGACGATCTCGTCCATGCGCTCGAGCCCCTCGGGCCGGTGCGTGATCAGGAGCACTGACTTGTCGGCCGCCGCGGCGAGTACGTCGTCCATGAGCGCCCGCGCGGTCGGCGGGTCGAGATGCGCCGTCGGCTCGTCGAGCAGGAGCACGGGCGCGCCGGCGAGGAGGGCGCGCGCGAGCACGAGCCGCTGGCGCTGGCCGCCCGAGAGCGTGGTCCCCTCCTCCCCCACCTGCGTGCCCAGGCCGGCAGGAAGCGAGGCGACCCACTCGGCGAGCCGTGCCCGCTGGAGCGCGGCCCAGAGCTCGACGTCCTCGGCTCCCGGGCGCGCGAGGCGCAGGTTCTCTCGGATCGTGGAGTCGAACAGGTGGGCGTCCTGGCCGGCCAGGGCGAAGGTGGCGCGCACGTCTTGCTGGCGGTACTCGCGCAGGTCGTGTCCTCCGACGGTGACACGGCCTTCCGCGGGATCGAGGAAGCGCAGCAGGAGGTTCAGCACGGTGGTCTTGCCGGCGCCGCTCGGGCCGACCAAGGCGATGCGCCGACCGGACTCGAGGCGCAGGTCGAAGCTGCGCAGGACCGGCTCCTCGGCGCCGTAGCGCGCGGTGACTCCTTCGAGAGCGACGGGCGCGCGGTCCGACGGCCCGGGACGCGGCTCCGCCGGGTCGCGCACCAGGGGCTCGCGCTCCACGGTCTCGAGCACGCGCCGACCGGAGGAGAGCAGCCCCGAAAGCTCCCGCGCTGCGCCGGGGAGGGGGACGACGGCGTCGAAGGAGGCGAGCGCGAGCAGGGCGAGCGTCGCAACGAGGACGCGATCGAGGGCGCCGACCGCGTGCGCGTCCACCGCCACGGCCAACACCCCGGCCACGGTCGCCCCGGCGACCAGGATCATGAGCGCGTCCGCAGCCCCCGCGGCGAGGGCGTCGCGCCGCCCGAGCCGGACGAGCTCGGCGTCCGCGGCGCGGAAACGGGCGACCGCGTCGTCCTCACGGCCAAAGGCGACGAGCTCGGGCGCGCCGCGCAGGAGCTCCACCAGCTCGGCCGTCAGCTCCCCACGGGCGGCGGCCTGCCGGCGGCCGGACGAGCGGGCCAGCATCCAGGCCAGGAGCGGCACGGCCACGCCGCCGACAAGCAATCCGGCCGCGAGGACGACCGCGGCTGCCGGGAGAACCGTCGCCGCGGCGACGACCGCAGCTCCGGAGGCGACGGCGGCAACCAGCGGCGGGCCGACGCCGCGCGGGTAGAGGCCTTGGAGCACGTCCACGTCCCCCACCATGCGGTTGAGCAGCTCGCCGCGGCGGTAGCCCTCGAGCTGGGCCGGGGCGAGCGGCTCGATCCGCTCGTAGAAGCGCGTGCGGATGCGGACCAGCGAGCGGAGGGCGACGTCGTGCGAGCAGATGCGCTCGAAGTAGCGCGCCAGCGGCCGCGCCAGCCCGAAGAAGCGCACGACGACGATCGTCACGGTCAGGGCGAGGATCGGCGGCTGCTCGGCGGCGCGGGAGATGAGGTAGCCGGCCGCGGTCATCAGCCCGATGCCGAAGCAGATCGCGAGCGCCCCGAGCAGAATCGCCGGCGCGACCCGCCGCGCCGGAACGCCGGCGAAGGCCGAGAGCTGCCGCACTGTGCTCAGACCGGCACCTCCTCCGCGCCGAGCCGCACGATGCGGTCGGCCCGCGCCTCGAGCTCCGGACGGTGAGTGACGAGCAGGACGGTCCGGCCACCCAGCAGTCGCAGCACGGCCTCACCCACCGCGTTGGCGCTCGCCGGGTCGAGATCGGCGGTCGGCTCGTCCAGGACGACGAGCGGGGCGTCGCGGAGGAACGCTCGCGCGAGGGCGATCCGCCGGACCTGCCCCGCGGAGAGCGGCCGGCCGCCGTCACCGACGACAGTCTCGTAGCCCCCGGGCAGCTGGCGTACGAAGCCGTCGGCGCCCGCGAGCCCGGCAGCGCGGCGAACGGCCTCGTCTGCGGCAGCGGGGTCGCCCAGGCGGATGTTGTCGGCGACGGTCCCGCGGAAGAGGGTCGGCCGCTGAGGCACCCACGCGACGTGAGCCCGCCAGGCGGCCGGGTCGCAGCCGGCGAGGTCGACGCCGCCGGCGGTCACGCGCCCGGCGGTGGGGTCGGCCAGGAGCAGGAGCAGCGCCGCCACCGTGCTCTTTCCCGCCCCGCTCGGGCCCGTGAGCGCGACCGTCTCCCCCGGCTCGAGCTCGAGGTCGAGCCCGGCGAGCACCGGCGCGGGCCGCGCGGAGTACGTGAAGGAGACGCCCTCGAGCCGCACGGAGGCGTCGCGCGGGCTCGGCGGCCTCGCCCCACCCCGGGAACGCTCGGGCTCCTCGGCGAGGTCGAGCAGCCGCTCGCCGACCGCCAGGCCGTCCGCGCTCGCGTGGTACTGCGCCGCCAGATTCCGGAGCGGCAGGTACAGCTCGGGCGCAAGCACCAACACGGTCAGGCCGGCCTCGAGACCGAGCCCGCCCTCGGCGAGGCGGACGCCGACCGTCACGGCCACGAGCGCGATCCCGAGCGTGGCCGCGAGCTCGAGCACGGTCCCGGAGAGAAACGCGACCCGGAGCGTGCCCATCGTCGCGCGCCGGTACTCGTCGCTGACCTGCTCGATCCGCTCGGCCTGCGCCGGCCCGCGGTTAAAGGCGCG
The DNA here is from genome assembly GCA_963838795.1 of uncultured Actinomycetes bacterium. Classification (GTDB taxonomy): domain Bacteria; phylum Actinomycetota; class Thermoleophilia; order Gaiellales; family Gaiellaceae; genus JAIBJN01. The sequence continues at coordinate 401,672 of CAWISL010000011.1, read as the reverse complement.
CAGGGTCGGCAGCCCGCGCACGACGTCCAGGAAGTGCGTGGCGAGGAGCCGGAGCGCCTCCCGCCGCTCCGCCGAACGCCGTTCCGTGTAGCGGCCGACCAGCCACATGAACACGGGCACGAGCGGGAGGGTGAGCAGCATGATCCCGGCGGAGAGCAGGTCGATCGAGGCGACGACGGCGAGCACGGCGACCGGGACGACTGCCGCCAGGACGAGCTGCGGGAGGTAGCGGGCGAACGCGGTCTCGAGCGCGTCGACGCCGCCGACGGCGAGCGTCGCCACCTCCGCGCTCTCGGTGCCGTCGAGAGCGGCCGGTCGGTCGCGGAGCCGGCGCTCGACCACGTCCAGGCGCAGATCGGAGAGCGCGCTCGCGGCCGCCCGGCGGCCGGCCACCTCGAAGCCCCAGGCGGCAGCGCCGCGGCACGCAGCCACGAGGACGAGGAGGACGAGCGGGGCCAGGAGCTCCCCGAGCGATGCGCCCGCGAAGCCGCGCGCCGCCACGCGGGCGAGCAGCACCGCCTGGGCGAGGACGAGCAGCGCGGCGGCGACGCCCAGGACAGCGTCGACCCCGAGCATGACGCGCACCGCCCGGGCGCGGCGAACCAGGCGCGGATCGAGCGGCCCCACGGCGGCCTAACCTTCGGTCTTCCGGGCGATCAGGTCGACCGGGCTTCCCGGCGGCTCCTCGAGGCCGAGGCGCCCGCGGAAGACGTGGTACGACCAGGCCTGGTAGAGGACGACGATCGGCGCGACGACCAGGGCGACCACGGTCATCACCGTGAGCGCGTAGTGCGAGGAGGCGGTGCCTTCGACGGTGAGGCTGTTCGCGAACTCCGGCTGCGACACCATCACACGGGGATAAAGGCTCGTGAAGAGCGTCGCGACGAGCAGCACCGCGCCGACGCCGGTCATCGTAAACGCCCAGCCGCTGCGGCCGGAGAACGCGAACGCGACGGCGAGGACGAGGACGACGATCCCTGCGACGGCCGGGAGCACGGGCGGGAAGACGTCCTTCTCGTTCCGGTCGACCGCCACCCAGACCGTCCAGACGAGGAAGGCGCCGGCGACCAGCGCCGCCGGCAGCGCGAGCCGGCGCGAGGCGTGCCGCGCCCGCTCGAGCAGGTCACCGGTCGTTCGGAGCGTGAGGAAGGTGGCCCCGTGGAAGGCAAAGAGCAGCACCGCCGCCAGGCCGGCGAAGACGGTATACGGGCTGAAGAGATCCCAGAAGCTCCCGGCGAAGTGGCCGTCGGAGTCGATCGGGAGGCCGTACACGAGGTTCGAGAGGCCCACGCCCCATATGAGTGGGGCCCCGATGCTCCCGATCGTGTTCGCCCACATCCAGGTCGCCTGCCAGCGAGGGCTGTTGCGCTTCTCGCGCCACTCGAAGGAGAGGACGCGGACGATCAGGAGGACGAGCACAAGCAGGAGCGCGAGGTAGAGGCCCGAGAACATCGTCCCGTACCAGCCGGGGAAGGCGGCGAAGGTCGCGGCGCCGGCGACGACGAGCCAGACCTCGTTCCCGTCCCAGACAGGGCCGATCGTCTCGAACATGACCCGGCGCTCGCGCTCATTCCGCGGCAGGAACGGCAGCAGCATGCCGACCCCGAAGTCGAACCCTTCGAGCAGGAAGTAGCCCGCCCAGAAGAAGGCGACTAGGCAGAACCAGAAGAGCTCGAGGTCCATCAGTACCCCACGGCCGGCGCCGGCTTGTCCCCCTCACCGTCGACGGGCGGCGGGTCGAGGGTCGCATAGTGGCGCATCAGGACGAAGTCGACGACGGCGAGGACCACGTAGAGGACAGCGAAGGTGCCGAGGCTCAGCGCGATCGTCGACGTCCCGACGCTCGGGGAGTTGGCATCCGCCGTCTTCAGGAGGCCCTGGACGATCCAGGGCTGCCGGCCCACCTCGGAGAGCACCCAGCCCGCTAGGGCCGCGAGGTAGGGGAACGCGATCGAGACGACGCCCGCCCAGAGGAACCAGCGTGCCCGCTCGAGCCGGCCTCTCCACATGAGGAACGCGCCCACCGCGGCGACGAGGAAGACGAGCGTTCCCAGGTAGGCCATGATCCGCATGCCCCAGTAGGCCGCCCGAACCGGCGGGATGTAGTCCCCCGGCCCGTACTGCTGCTCGTACTGCGACTGAACCTCGTTCATGCCCTGGACCTCGCCGTCGAGCGAGCCCGTCGCGAGCACCGAGAGCAGCTTGGGAATCTCGATGTCGAAGCTCGGCGTCTGGTCGTCCTCGCTGAAGCCGCCGATCTGGAAGAGCGAGAACGCGGCGGGCTGCTCGGTGTCCCAGAGCGCCTCCGTCGCTGCGATCTTCATCGGCTGGTAGTCCGTGACGACGACGCCGAGGTGGCTGCCCAGGGCGAGGTTCACCGCGGAGACGGGCACGAGGACGATCAATGCCAGCTTGGCCGCGTGCCGGAAAACCTCGACGTTGCGGCCGCGCAGGAAGTGCCAGCAGGCGACCCCGAGGACCACAACCGCCGCGGTCGTCAGGCCGACGAGGATCACGTGCAGGAAGGCCCAGACCGCGAAGCGGTTCGTGAGCAGCTCCCAGATGCTCGTCAGCTCGGCGCGGCCGTCCACGACCTCGGAGCCGACCGGGCGCTGCATCCAGGAGTTGGCGACGATGATGAAGAACGCCGAAAGCCAGCTCCCGAGCGCGAACAGCCACACCGTCGCCAGATGGAGGCGTGGACCGAGCTTGTTCCAGCCGAAGATCCAGAGGCCCAGGAACGTCGACTCGAGCATGAACGCCGCCAGCCCCTCGATGGCGAGCGGCGCACCGAAGACGTCGCCGACGAACGTCGAGTAGACCGACCAGTTCATCCCGAACTGGAACTCCTGCACGAGCCCCGTGGCGACGCCAATGGCGAAGTTGATCAGCATCAGCGTCCCGAAGAAGCGCGTCAGCCGAAGCCAGGCCTCGTTCCCGGTCCGGTGCCACATCGTCTGCATGACCGCGACGAGTGGCGCGAGCCCGAGCGTCAGAGGAACGAACAGGAAGTGGTAGAGCGACGTCGTCGCGAACTGGGTGCGCGCGAGATCGACCGTGGAGACCGCGAGCGTGCTCATGCTCCGGGGTGATCGTACAGTGGCGTCGCGCCGATCATCCGGGGACGATGCCCCAGGCGCTCGTGTGGCTTTCGCCGGGCTCCAGCCTGACAAGATCGTCGCCGGTGCGGAAGGCATTCGGCGGGCAGGTCATGGGCTCGACGGCGAGGCTGCGACGATTCACGTCCGGGAGCGGATCGCCGGTGAAGAGCTGCAGGTAGCGGTAGCTCTCGTCGACCCAGAGCGTGAGGCCCGCACGGCTCTTCGGGTCCCGCAGCTCGACGCGCGCGCGCCCGTCCTCTCCGCGCTCGAGATCGGTGAAGGCGTGGTCGAGCGTCATGGCGTCGATGGGTTTGGGTCGGCGGAAGTCGTGCTCGGTCCCTTCGACGGGCGCCCTCCCGACGGGGAGCCCGCGCTCGTCGACCCGAAGCGCGGTCCGCCCGGGAGCGGAGAGGATCGCGGAATCGACTCTCGGCGTGCCCACGGTGACGTACGGATGCTGGCCGCTCCCGAACGGGCAGGCTTGCTCCCCCGTGTTGACGGCCGTCGTTCGCACGCCGAGGCCGCCGTCCGAGAGCGCGTACTCGACGGCGAGGGCGAGCGAGAACGGGTAGCCGGGCTGCGGCTCGAGCGCGTGCTCGAGGACGATCCGATGCGGCTCGCGCTCGGCGACCGTCCAGGCCGCTGTCGCGCACGAGGCCGTGGATGGCGTTCCCCCGCTCGGGCTCGGTGAGCGGAAGCCGATGGCTGCGGCCGTCGAAATCGTAGGCGCCGTCCTCGAGCCGGTTCGGCCAGGGAGCCAGCACCTGCCCACGGCCCGACGTGGGCGACTCGCCGGCCGGATAGCCGTCGAGCAGCTCCCGGCCGCCGGCGGAATACGAGCGGAGCCCGCCCCCGAGGGTGTCCAGGGCGGCCCGCTGGTCTCCAGCCTCGATTTCGACGTCGGTCAAGCCAGTCGCGCGAGCAGGTGGTCGCCGACGCGGAGCGCGTTCGCCATCGCGGTCAGCGCCGGGTTCACGGCGCCGATGCTCGGGAAGAAGCTCGTGTCGACCACGTAGAGGTTGTCGAGCTCGTGCGCGCGGCAGTCGGCGTTCAGCACCGAGTCGGCAGGGTCGGCGCCGAACCGGCACGTCCCCGCCTGGTGCGCGCACCCAGCCACCGGGATCTCGGTCTTCATGTACGCGAACCTGTGGATGAGGTGCCCCGGGTTCATGTCCAGCTCCCCGACGATCGACTTCACCTTCTCGTAGAGCCGCTTCCTGGCCTCGGCGTTCGTCTCCGTGTAGCTCAGCGTTACCTTGCCGTCGCGATCGACGCTGACTCGGTTGTCCGGCCGGGGCAGATCCTCGGTGGAGAGCCAGAAGTCGATCGCGTGGCGCGCGATCCGCTCGAGCGACCACTGCGGCGCCAGCTTCGTCTCGATCGGCTTTTCGCCCCGGAACATGGGCGCCTGCGACTTGCCGACCATCTGGACGTTCCCGAGCGGGTAGTCGAAGTCGTCCGCGCCGAGGTAGAAGTCGTTCAGCCCGAGCGTCTTCTGGTAGACGGTCGGGTTCTCCTCGCGCGAGAGAGCGAGCACCGCCTGGCTGTCGTGGAACATGAAGTTTCGCCCCACCTGGTCGGAGCCGTTGGCGAGCCCGTTCGGATGCTTGTCGCTCGCGGACTCGAGGAGGAGCCGCGCCGAGTTGGCGGCGCCGCAGGAGACGACGACGAGCTCGGCGGCGAACGTCTCCGTCTCTCCGTCGCGCTCGACGACGACCCCGGTGACAGCCGTGCCTTCCGGGTTCGTCTCCAGCCTGACGGCCCTCGCGTTCGTCAGCAGGGTGACGTTCGGATGCTCGAGGGCCGGGCGGACGCCGATCACCTCGGCGTCCGACTTCGCGTGCAGCACGCACGGAAAGCCGTCGCAGTTGGCGCAGCGCACGCACGTCGAGTAGGGCGGGTTCGACTCGTCGAGCAGGATCCCGCAAGGCGCGTGGAACGGGTGATAGCCCGCGGCCGCCAGGTCGTCCGAGAGCTGCTGGATGCGCGGCTCGTGCGAGACGGCCGGGTGCGGGTAGGGCGCGGTCGCGTCCGGCTCCGTTCGGGTCCTCGCCACGCGCGCCGTGCACCTGGTAGAGCTGCTCCGCCTGGGAGTAGTACGGCTCGAGCTCGTCGTAGGAGATCGGCCAGGCCGGCGAGATGCCGTCGTGGTGGCGAAGCTCGCCGAAGTCCTCGCGGCGGAGACGGTAGAGAGCGGCGCCGTAGAGCTTGGTCGCACCGCCGACGAAGTAGTGGATCTGGGGCTGGAAGGGCTTGCCCTTCGCGTCGTACCACGTCTCCGGCGAGACGTAGCGGTTCTCGACGAAGACGCTCTGCGACAGCCAGTTCTCCAGCTCGCGCGGGAGCCAGCCACCGCGCTCGAGCAGGAGGACTCCGCTTGCCCGAGGGGGCGAGATGGCGCGCGAGCGTGCCACCGCCGGCGCCGCTGCCGATGATGATGACGTCGTAGTCGCTCACATCGAGTACTCCTTCAGTCGCTCGCTGACGATGATGCGCGCCGCCGCTTCGATCAGCGCCAGGTGCGAGAACGCCTGCGGGAAGTTGCCCAGGTGACGGGCCGTCTCGGTCTCGAACTCCTCTGCGTAGAGCCCGAGCGGCGAGGCGATGCGGAGCAAGCGCTCCATCAGGTCGCGGGCGCGCTGCTCTTCCCCGACGATCGAAAGAGCGGAGACGAGCCAGAACGAGCAGATGAGGAAGGTGCCCTCCTTGCCAGAGAGGCCGTCGTCGGTCTCGTCCGTCCGGTAGCGCAGGACGAAACCGTGCTCGGTCAGCTCCTCGGCGATGGCAAGGACCGTCTTGTGCAGGCGATCGTCGTCGTGCGGAAGGAAACCGAAGATCGTCGCCAGAAGGGTCGAGGCGTCCAGCGCGTCGGTGTCGTAGTGCTGTCGCAGGACTCCGCGATCGCTCACGCCACGCGAGAGAATGTCCTCCCGAATCTCGTCCGCGGTGGCGGCCCAGGTCGCCTGCAAGTCGGTATCGCCACGGATCCCTGCAAGCTTTGCGGCGCGATCCAGGGCGACCCAGCACATGAGCTTCGAGGACACGTAGTGCTGCGGCTTCCCGCGCGCTTCCCAGATGCCCTGGTCGGGGCTCTGCCAGACGCCGGTCGCGCACTCGGCCTGCGCCTGGACGATCGGCCACAGCCCTCGCGGCAGTCGTTGGCTCCTCCGCGTGTGGATCAGGATCGAGTCGAGAACAGCCCCGAAGACGTCGTTCTGGCGCTGGTCGAAGGCGCCGTTGCCGATCCGCACCGGCCGAGCGCCGGCGTAGCCGGAGAGCTCGTCTCGCGTGGACTCGGTGAGGTCGCGCCGGCCGTCGATCCCGTACATGATCTGGAGGCCGCCGTCCTCGTTGGCCTCGAGGTCGGCGACGAACTGCATGAACTCGTCGGCCTCCCAGTCCAGCATGAGGTAGTGCAACGCCTGGAGAGTGAAGGTGGAATCGCGCATCCAGGCGTAGCGGTAGTCCCAGTTGCGTTCGCCGCCGGGGGTCTCGGGCAGTGAGGTCGTCAGCGCGGCCACCGTGGCGCCGGTCGGCATGTACGTGAGGCCCTTGATCGTGAGGGCCGAGCGCTGGATGATCGGCCGCCAGCTGTGGTCGACGAAGCGGGCGGCTCCGAGCCACTTGCGCCAGAAGCTGGTGGTCGCAGCGAGCCGAGAGGCAGCGTCATCGAAGTCTGCGGGCGAGGAAAGTCCCTCCGCCCACGACAGGGAGCAGAAAACCCGCTCGCCTTGCTGGAGGGTGTGCCGCGCCCGGACACGACCGCCCTCGATCCCGACCGCCATGTCGGTCCGGAGCCTGATCGTCACGTCGGCGCCGCTCGCGTCGGCGGTGTTGCGGCTTCCGTCGACCAGCGCCCACTCGGCCTGGGCGCGGCCGTAGTCGAAGACGGGCTCGCAGACGAGCTCGATGTCAACCTGCCCGGCGACGCACTCCACGGTCCGCACCAGGACATGGTCGGCGTCGTCGTCGGCGGGGGGTCGGGTGTGCGGCGTGACTTCGTCCTCGTGGTCCCACGGGCCCATCGTCAGCGCATCGCGGACGACGACCCACCCTGTGGGCGTATTCCACGTCGTGACGAGGGTGTTGGTTCCCGGCTCGTAGTGCCGCTCGGTCGGGACGGTGATGCCGAACGGCGCGATCCGGAACATCCCGGCCTGGCGGTCGAGGAGGCTGCCGAAGACGCTCGGCGAGTCGAAGCGGGGAACGCAGAGCCAGTCGACCGACCCGTCGGGGGCGACGAGCGCTCCGGTGTGACAGTTGGAGAGGAACCCGTAGTCCGCGATCGGCGGGAAGGGCGACGGGGCGGCTGCGCTCTGCTCCTTCGGCTCGGCTGTCGTCCGCGTTGCGCTCATGTCGTCACCTTTCTCGTCGTTTTGCTCAGGTCGTCACCCATGGCCCGTACCACTGCTTGCGGCCGGCGACGAGCTTGTCTGCGGCCTTCGGGCCCCACGTTCCCGGCTTGTACTTGTGAACCGGCGGCGGCGCGTCGAGCAGCGGCTGCATGATCCGCCAGGTCTCCTCGACCCCGTCCTGGCGCGTGAAGCGAACGCTCTGCCCGACCATGGCCGCGTCGAGCAGCACCTCGTAGGGGGTCGGGCCCTCGCCGCCCTCCTCGGCGAACTCCATGTCGAGAGTGATCGGCTCGGCCTTCTCGGCGTCGGCCCGGTGCGCCGTGAGGATGGTCTGAACGCCGGTCGAGGGGTCGAGCTTGATTGTCAACTGGTCCGGTGTCGTGCTGCTGTCGATGACCCCGAAGCCGAGGCGCGGCGGGTGCTTGAAGACGAGCCTGACCTCGGTCTGGGTGGCCGGCAGGCGCTTCCCCGTCCGGATGAAGAAGGGGACGCCCGACCAGCGCCAGTTGTCGATCTCGAGCCGCAGCGCGGCGTACGTCTCGGTAGTCGACTTCGAATCGACGCCGTCGATCTTGAGGTACCCGTCGTACTGACCGCGGACGTAGTAGGCGGGGTCGGCCTCGCGAACCGAGCGAAACAGGGCGACCATGCCGTCCTTGAGCGTCTCGGGCTCGCCGCCCGACGGAGGCTCCATCGCCGTGGCGGCGACCACCTGCATGAGGTGGTTCACCACGACGTCGCGCAGTGCGCCGACCGGGTCGTAGAAGTGGCCTCGATCCTCGACGCCGAAGTTCTCGGCCATCGTGATCTCGACGCACTCCACGTAGTTCCGGTTCCAGACCGGCTCGAGCATCGTGTTCGCGAACCGCAGGAAGAGGATCTCCTGGAGCCCCATCTTCCCGAGGAAGTGGTCGATCCTGTAGATCTGCGACTCGTCCACGTACTGATGCAGCTCGTCGGCGAGCGCGCGGGCAGATTCGAGGTCGTGGCCGAAGGGCTTCTCCACGACGACCCGCGCGTTCTTCGTCAGACCGGCCTCCGCCAGCCCCTTGACGACGGTGCCGAAGAGGAAGGGAGGAATCTCGAGGTAGAAGACCGGCCTCTCCGCGCCCTTGATCGCCTTGCCCACGCGCTTGTACATCGCCGCGTCGGTGAAGTCGCCCTGGACGTAGGCGAATCGAGCCGCCAGGCGGTCGAAGACCTTCTTCTTCAGCTTCTCGCCGGTTCCCACGATCGACTCGCGGGCGCGCTCCACAAGCTGGTCCACCGTCCAATCGTCGACGGCCACGCCGACGATCGGACCCGTAAGAAGTCCGCGTGCCTCGAGCCGGTACAGCGACCGGAAGGTCATCACCTTCGCCAGGTCGCCCGTGATCCCGAAGATCACCAGCACGTCTCCGTTCTCCAGCCCGTCAGTAGCTTGCGATGTCCTTGCCATGGTCAGGGGCTCCTCCCGGGCGTTGTCCGCGGCGACGTTATCGCGTCCGACGTAACGATGCGGTGAAGCGCAAGCTCATTCCTCATCCGTCCGTACCGTGATCCGCCCGGGGCGTTCGTGGGAGAAGCCGGCCCAGGTCCAGGCGGCGATCGCCTTGGCGCGGTCCTCACCGGTCGAGAGGAGCGCGAGGTGCACGGTCCCCCACGCCAGCGCGGCCGTCTTGCCCTTCATCGTCCGGCCGCGGGCCGTCTGGATCACGGCCGCGCCGCGGCCGATCGTCGCCATCGTGCCCTTGTCGTGGTAGACGAACGGTTCGGCGTCCTTGCCCGCCACCAGCCGCGCCACGTTCGCTCCCGCGCGCTCGCCCGCCTGAAGGGCGACGGAGCCAAGCTGTGGGAGAACCTTTCCCGTCTTCGAGTCCGTGATCCAGGCGACATCGCCGACGGCGAACACCTCCGGGTGCCCGGCAACCGTGAGGTCCGGCCCGACCGGGATCCGGTTTCCCTTCTCCAGGTCGAGCCCGAGCGAAGCGGTGATCGGGTTCGCCTGCAGGCCCGCGCCCCAGATGAGCGTGTGCGCCTCGAGCACGGTGCCCGACTCGAGCGTGACCCGAGTCGGCTCGACCGAGGACACGCGCTCGCCCAAGAGAACCTCGACGCCGAACTTCTCGAGCTCCTTCTTCGCATAGTCCCGCAGGTTCTTCTTGAACATCATGAAGAGCTCGGGCGCGGCCTCGACCAGGATGATCCGGGCTTTCTCCTGCGGCACGCTCGGGTAGTCCTTGGCGAAGCTCTCCCGATAGAGCTCGGCCAGCGCGCCGGCGCTCTCGACTCCCGTCGGCCCGCCGCCCACGACGACGACGTTCAGCGCTCCGTCCTCCACCAGCGCCGGATCCCTGTCGGCCGCCTCCCAGGTGCGCAGGGTGTGCTCCTTGAGGCGCACGGCGTCGGACAGCGTGTACATCGGGAACGCGTGCTCGGGAGCGCCGGGCGTTCCGAAGAAGGTGACCTCGGCGCCGAGGGCGAGCACCAGGTAGTCGTAGTCGAGCGGCTCCATCTCGGCGAACTGCACACGTCGCTTGTCGGGATCGATCCCGGTCACGGTCGCCTGGTGGACGGCCGCGTTCGGCTGCTCGTGGAAGAGGTCGCGGAGGGCGTGCCCGACGACGGCAGTCTCGAGCAGGTCGGTCGCGAGCTGGTACAGGAGTGGCTGGAACGTGTGGTAGTTGTGCGCGTCCACGAGCACGACGTCCGCCTCGACGTCCTTCAGGGCACGGGCGGCCCCGATCCCGGCGAAACCGCCGCCGAGGACGGCTACTCGCGGGCGACGCTCGTTGTCGCTGGTCTCAGTCACTGGGCCTCCTTGCGCGCAGACTCTACGTGGCCGGCCGATCCTGCATCACGCCATCGGGATGAGACCGAGCCGCCTCGTCGTCCGCGGCCTCCTCCGACGCCGAGACGATGACGATCGCGCCCAGCAGCGCCACGGCGAGCGCCCCGACGGCCACAACGGCGTGCCACTCGGGAGTGTTGTCAAGGCGCTCCTGGAGGACGAGCGCTCCCAGCACGACGCTGACTACCGGGTTCGCCACCGAGACGGTCGCCACCGAGGTCACGAGCCGCCCCGTCGCGAGCGAGAGCTGCTGGAAGTAGAAGCCGATGATCCCGGCCACCGCCATGACCCAGAGCTGCCAGTTCTCGAGAACCGCGACGGCGCCGCTCGAGTGGAGATTCTCCACGACGGGCTTCATGAGCGTCGCCGAGACGCCGTAGAGGATTCCGGCGATCGCCCCCAGCACCGCCGCCCTCGTTCCGGGCCCGCCGCGCCCGGCGAAGAGCAGCAGCCCGACGCAGATGGCGCCGATGACGAGAAACGCCGCGACCCAGTCGGACGTGGGCGCGTTGTCGACACCCGCCGCCGGGTCGCCGACGCTGGCGAAGACGGCAAGCCCGCCGACGACGATCGCCGCGCCGAGGAGGTGACGCCGGGTCACCACCTGGGCGGTGAGGAAGTACCCGAGCGGCAGCGCCCAGATCACCGAGGTCACGAGCAGCGGCTGGATGATCGCGACCCGCCCTCGGTCGAGAGCGGCGGCCTGGAGCAGCACGCCGAGGGTCTGCGCGCCGAGTCCGAGCAGCCACACGCCGCTTCCGAGCAGGCGGAGGAGCGATGCTCCGCCCTCGAGCCCGAGCTCCAGCGAAGCGCGCTGCCAGAGCGTGGCCGCGAGCGCGAAGCAGATCGCGGCGACGATCGCGAGGATGGCGGCGATCTCATCCACAGCCGGAAGACCCTAAGCGATGATGAGCCGTCACAGAAGCCGGAAAAGCGCGTCGCTCGTGAGCAAGAACCCGAAGAAGAGCGTCGAGACGAAGGTCAGCCCGCGCTCGTTGGCGAGGAGCCATTCCTCCGCCTCTTCCATCCAGACATCCGCGTGGTCGCCGGCAACGAGGTAGATCCCGACCGGGAGCCAGACGAGGACGGCCGCGACGACCACGTACAGCGATCCCAGGAGCACGTCCTCGACCGGAGCGTGGTCGGCGATCCCGACTGTCGCCCCGGCGACGATGGTGATCGTGAGGCGCTTGACGCCTCCGACGCCGAGCAGCGCGCCCACCGAGAACGCGGTCCCCGGCCGCAGGCCCTTCAGGCGCGCGAGCAGCCGTCCGGTCCTCGAGGGCTCGTCACCTTTGAGGGCGCCACGCCGCCGTTCGGGCCACGCAAGCGCAAGGAGCCCGAGGCCGAACGCAAGCTCCAGGCCCGCTCCGACCTCCGGAGGGTCTTCCGGGCGATCCGCCGTCGCCGCCGAGCCGACGAGGAACGCAGCGAGGAAGGCAGCGGCCTGGGCCAGCACGAAGCCGACGGCGAAGGCGCTCCCGTTGGCCCGCCCGCGTCGGCTGGTGAGGACGGCCAGCGTCGCCAGCAGCGCCACCGGACTGGCTGCCGCGACAACCGCGTAGAGCAGGAGCCGGGAAACTGTCTCGCCCACGCGCGCGAGCGGCGGTCAGTCGCGGAGCATCACCCGGCGTCGACTGCGACGTGGGTGACGGGCAGGTCGTAGCGGCTCCGCGCGATCTCGACGACGCCTCGCTCCTTCCAGTTGGCCTCCTGCTCGGGATGCGTCGCGAAGACGATCTCGTCCGCCGGGAACTCGCGAAGCGCGTCGTCCGCCGCCTGGATCGGATCGTCGGAGCCGACCTCGCCGCGTGCGACGACGCCTGCCTCGCCGAGGGCCGCGACGGTCCGCTCCAGGTTCCCCTCCGCCTCGTTCCTCGCATGGTCGTCGCCGGTCCAGTGCGAGAGCCGCGACCCGAGCGCCGGGGCGACGACGAGCACCTCGAGGGGCCGCCCCGCCGCCCGGGAGCGCACCTCGTCGTGGAACGCCTCGGAGGTCGAGCTGCCGTCGCTCACCACGAGCACTCTGAAGATCCCGTCACGACGGCCCGAGGCACGTGCGATCGGAGCGTCGAGCTCCGACGGGTGCTGGTGCCTCCGGCCGATCGCCAGGACGACGAGCACGAGCGCGACGAGCGCGCCGATGCCGAAGAGGATCCAGCCCCAGAATCCCGGCCTCGGCGGTCACCAGCACGAGGAAGATGACGCCGAGCACGACGGCGACGATCGGGACGGCCATGAACTCGCGAGACCTCATCGACCCCGTCTATCTAACCATCCCCGCTGGGTCGGCCTCCATTCCTCGGTTCGCGGCGAACATGCGATCATCCCCTGCTGACGATGCCCGGCCCTGCACTGTGATCCTCTCTGCCCGCTGCCGGCGAGCGCCCCGGATGAGGCATTGACCGCCCAGGGCGCCGTGGCGCCGAAGCCGAGGCGCCTGCTTCCGTTCGGGGACCCCTCCCGCCGTAGCCGCCTCAGGAAGGTCACCGGCTGGCTGATCGGCACCGCAGCCGCAGTCGTTCTCCTCCATCTCCTCGGCGTCGACGTCCTCGGCTGGATCGAAGACCTCTGGGACGAGATCAAGGGGGTCCCGGCCGGCTACATCGCCGCGGGGCTCCTCTTCCAGACGGGGGTGACGACGTTCGCCGCGGTCTCGTACTACGGCATCCTCAGCGTCGCCTACCCCGGCGAGGTCACGTTCCCGCCGATCCTGACTGCCTACGCGGTCGGCGTGGCGATGAACGGCTTCCTGCCGGCGAACATCGGCACGTTCGTGACGCTGCTGATGTTCGTGGCGATCATCCCCGCCTGCACGTTCGCAGGCGCGATCGCGGCCTACCTGGTGCAGAAGATCTTCTTCACGATCGCCGGGACGTTCGTCTACCTCTACCTGTTCCTCTCGGTCCCGAACTCCTTCGACGAGAACCTCGGCAACCTCACCGACCACCCGGTCCTCGCGCTCGCCATCGTCGCCGGCATCGTCTTCCTGCTCGTCCTCCTCGGCCGCATCTTCTGGAAGCAGGTGAAGAAGCTCTGGGCGCAGGCGAAGAAGGGCGGCGTCATCCTCTCCCAGCCGAGGCGCTACTTCTCTCGGGTCTTCCTGCCCTCGTTCCTGTCGTGGACGTGCAAGCTGATCGTGGTCGGCATCTTCCTCGCCGCCTTCGCCATCCCGGTCACGTTCGAGTCGATCATGTGGGTCGTGGGCTCGGGCTCACTCGCGAACGTCGTATCGGTCACGCCCGGCGCCGTCGGCATCACGCAGGCGACCAACGCGCTCGCCCTCAGCACCTGCTGCGACGTCCCGACATCGCAGGCGGTGGACTACTCGACCGCGCAGCAGCTCATCACAACCGCGTGGAATGTCCTGTTCGCGATCGTCCTCACCGTCTGGGTCTTCGGCTGGACCGGTGGGAAGCTGCTCGTCGGGCAGTCGTACACGGACGCGAAGGTCAAGGTCGCCGAGCAGAAGGAGCAGCGCGCAGCGAAGAAGCAGGCGAAGCGGGCGGAACGCAAGGCGGAAAAGGGCAGCCTGCTTGACCGGGTGCGCCCGGATCGCGAACAATCGAACGGCTCCGAACGAAAGGACGACTAAGGAATGACTGCGACCGGATCCTCGGCGCGCTTTGGCGAGCAGCTGACCTGGAACCCCGAACGGCCTCGCCTTCGGCTCCGCGGGCTCGTCGTCTCTTGGCTCGTCTCCGCGCTGGCCCTTATGGCAGCGGCTGCGATCGTGCCCGGCGCGTCGATCGAGGGCTTCTGGGGCGCACTCCTGGTGGCCGCGGTCGTGGGCGTCCTCAACGCGTTTGTCCCACCCCTGATCGCGGCGCTGCGGCTGCCGTTCACGCTCGTCCTCGGGTTCCTCCTCGTTCTCTTCGCCGACGCGGCCATGCTGCTCATCGCCGACTCGCTCACCGAGGGCGCGATCAAGCTCGACTCGTTCTGGGCCGCGCTGCTAGTGGCGCTCCTCGCCTCGGCGGCAAGCGTCGTCATCGACGTGATGATCGGCGCCAACGACGATACGTACACGATCGGCGTGATCCAGCGCCTGGCGAGGCGATCCGGAGAGAAGGTCGAGACCGACGCGCCGGGGGTCGTCTTCCTGGAGATCGACGGCCTCGCCCTCCCCGTCCTCAGGCGCGCGATGCGCGACGGCAACGCATCGACGATGGCCCGCTGGCTGACCGAGGACACGCACGCCCTCGCCGAGTGGGAGCCCGACCTCTCGTCCCAGACCGGCGCCAGCCAGGCCGGCATCCTCCTCGGCTCCAACGAGGACATCTCGGCCTTTCGCTGGGTCGAAAAGGAGACCGGGACGCTGATGACGTGCTCGGCCCCGCCCGACTGCGCCGAGATCGAGCGCAGGCACTCCACCGGGATCGGCCTGCTCGCCGACGGCGGCGCCAGCCGCGGCAACCTGCTCTCCGGCGAGGCCGACCACCTGATCCTCACCGTCAGCAAGATCGAGGCCGAGAAGAGGGCCAACCCGGGCTACCGCGCCTTCCTCGCCAATGGCTTCAACGTCACCCGCGCGCTCGTCCTCTTCTTCTGGGAGTTCATCCTGGAGATCACCGCCTCGGCGCGCCAGCGCCGGCGGGACGTGCAGCCGCGCGGCCACCGGGGAGGGCTGTACCCGTTCATGCGCGCCGCGATGTGCGTCGTCGTGCGCGACCTGATCGTCTACGGCGTCCTCACGGACATGATGAAGGGGCGGCCCGCGATCTACGCGACCTTTTCGAGCTACGACGAGGTAGCACACCACTCGGGCCTCGAGCGCGCGGACACGCTCGAGGCCCTCCGCAAGCTCGACGACCAGTTCGGTCGCATCGACCGCGCCCGCCGCTACGCCGCCCGGCCGTACGAGATCGTGGTCCTCTCCGACCACGGCCAGACCCAGGGCGCGACCTTCAAGCAGCGCAACGGCTACGGCCTCGACGACCTCGTCGAGCGCTCGCTGGCGACCGGAGAGGTCGCCGAGATGGCCGGCGGCGACGAGCAGAACGACATGGTCGGGCTCGCCCTCGGGGAGGCCACCGGGCGGACGCAGAAGCAGAAGCGCCCGAAGAACGACGTCAGCGGCGAGAGCGTGGTCGTGCTCGGCTCGGGCAACCTGGGGCTCGTCTACCTGATGGAGGAGCCGCGGCGCCTCACCCTCGAAGAGCTGAACGAGCGCCACCCCGAGCTCGTCCCGGCGCTGCGCTCCCACCCCCATGTCGGCTGGATCCTCGTCCGCTCGAGCGAGCGCGGCGCCGTGGCGCTCGGCGCCAACGGCGCCCACTACCTCGCCGAAGGCCGGGTGGAGGGCGAGGAGCCCCTGGCGGCGTTCCCGCCGAACGCCCCGCGCCACCTTCTGCGCACGGACGGGTTCGCCCACGTCGCCGACATCATGGTGGGGAGCTTCTACGACCCCGAGCTCGAGGAGGGCTGCGCGTTCGAGGAGCTGATCTGCTTCCACGGAGGGCTGGGAGGCCCGCAGACGCGACCGTTCATCCTCCATCCGGTGGAACTGACCGTCCCGGAGGGGGAGATCGTCGGCGCGGCCGCGGTCCACGGAATCCTCCTCGACTGGCGCAAGCGCCTGAACGGCGGTGGAGCTCAGGGATGATCTACGGGCTCTGGACGGGCCTGGGCCTGGTCGCGCTCGTGCTGATCGTGGTCACGCTGATCAGCGTCTTTCGCAACGCGGACATCTCCGTCGGCGGCAAGATCCTCTGGGCGATCGTGACGATCTGCTTCCCCTTCTTCGGGTCGCTCGTCTATTTCACCGTCCGCCGCGGCTGGTGAGCGGCGCAGGCGGGCGACGGCGACGCCGCCGCCGAGCAGCGCCGCCTCGACGAGCGTGATCGCCAGGCGGTTGAGGACCGTCACGCCCAGCGCGGCGCCGGCCGGCACGACGACGACGAGCAGGCCGTACATCGATGCCTCGCGGACGCCCAGCCCCGAGGGCGCGAACACGGTCAGCACCGCCACGATCGCCCCGACCGCGGCGGCGCCGCCCAGGTACGGGATCGTCTCGATGCCAGGGTCGGCGCCCAGCGAGCGGAGCAGAAGGTAGAGGGCGGTGCCGCCGATCAGCCACGTGCACGCGTAGTAGCCGAGCAGCCCGACCAGCACGCGGTACGGAAGCGGCGGCGGCTCCGGTGCGCCGAAGCGGCGGAAGACGGCGCGCGTCAGCGCCGTGAATACGCGGGGGTGCAGGAGAACCGCCGTCACGACGGCGAATGCGAAGAGCGGGACGAGCGCCGCTTCGACGGCCTCCACGGCGCTCAGGCCGGCGGTGAAGACGAGGATGCCGGCGACGGCCGAGAGCCCGGCCTCGAGCAGGATCGAGGCGACGACGAAAGACGTGTCGGAGACGCCGCCCGCCCGGCGGAGCCAGACGATACGGGCGAGCGGCGTCCAGATTCCGCCGGGGATGTACTTGGCCAGCATCGAGGCCATCTCCGCCTGGAGCGCGATCCCGTAGGCGACGCGGATCTCGAGCGCCCCGAGCAGCCACCACCAGCCGACGGCGAAGAGGAGGTAGTAGGCGGCGAGGACGGCAAGCGCGACTGTCAGGTAGACGGGATCGGTGTCCGCCAGCAGTGGGACGGCGTCGGCCCAGACGTCGCGGAGCGCGTAGCCGAAGAACGCGAGGAGGGCGGCGAGGAAGGTGAGCTGGAGCCCGACGAGCACGCGCCGGCGGCGGAGGAACGCGGGAAGCCGGCTCGTCACCTCTTCGAGTCTAGGCGGGCTCGATCCGGCCGGAGGCCGACGCCGCACGGTCATCCTCCACGATCCCCCGACTTCCGCAAGTATGTGGCCGGACCGCCTTCTCCGAATCTGGCAGCGGAATAGCCTCGCCCGGCGATGAGTTCTGGCACGTGAGGCGGTCTTCAGGAGAGAACCGATGACGAAGGGGGCGTAGAGAATGGCGGAGCAGCACGACGGCACGGACGGCAGACTGGACCGCGGAGGAGCCCGGGTCGGAGCGGCTCGCGGCCCACGAACGACTTTCGACCGGCGGGCTCGCTCGCTGGATGCGTGCGTGCGCGACGCATCCGTGGCGAGTCATTGTCGCCTGGGTCGGCATCATTGCCCTGCTCATCGTCCTCGTCGGGGCGATCGGCGGCAGCCTCAAGGACGAGTTCGAGATCCCCGGATCCGACTCCCAGAAGGCGATCGACCTGATCGAGGAAGAGTTCGCGTCCGAGCAGGGCGCGGTCATGAACCTCGTGTTCGCAGCACCCGAGGGCGAGACGCTCGACACGCCCGAGCGGCGTGCCGCGATCGAGGACGCCATCGCGCAGCTCCAGACAGACGAGTTCGCCCCCACCGAGGAGACAGCGGGGATCGAGAGCGTCGGCGACCCGTTCGCCGACGACACGATCTCCGACGACGGACGGATCGCCTACACCGAGGCGCAGTTCAGCGAGACGATCGAGACGGAGGATCGCGAGGAGGTCGTCGCCGTCCAGGACGCCGTCCGCGCTGCGGTGGAGCCCGCCGGCATCACCGCCGAGTTCAACGGCGAGGCCGAGTTCCCACCCATCGAGCAGGGAACGCAGGAGCTGCTCGGCCTGTTCGCCGCCCTTATCGTCCTCATCATCGTCTTCCGCACGTTCGTGGCGACGATGATCCCGATCGCGCTGGCGCTGACCGCGGTCGGGACCGCTTTCATCCTGTTCTTCATCCTCGCGGGCCTCACCGACATCAACACGATCACCCCGCTGCTCGTGTCGATGATCGGCCTCGGAGTCGGGATCGACTACTCCCTCTTCATCATCACCCGCTTCCGGCAGGCCCTCCACGAAGGCCTTTCGCCCGCGGACGCCGCCGCCGAGGCGGGTGCGTCCGCCGGCCGGGCCGTGCTCTTTGCCGGCGTGACGGTGGCCATCTCGGTCACCGGCCTCGCCTTCTTCGGTCTCGACTTCGTGACCAAGCTCGGCATCGGCTCCGCGCTCGGCGTTCTGACCACGGTGCTGATCGCGAACTCGCTCCTGATCGCGGTGCTGGCGAAGCTCGGGCACAAGGTCGACCGGTGGAAGGTTCCGTTCCTGCGACCGATCGACGACTCGGAGGCCGGTCGCGAGAAGACCCTGTTCGCCCGCTGGGGACGGTTCGTCACGGCCCACGCGCGCGCGGTGTTCGTCGTGGTGCTGCTCGTGCTCCTGGCTCTCGCCGCCACGTCGCTGCTCGTTCGCCTGGGCGCGTCCGACCAGGGAACGCAGCCGGAGGAGCAAACGGCCCGCCGGGCGTACGACCTGCTGGCCGAAGGCTTCGGCGCCGGCTTCAACGGCCCCATCCCGATCGTCGTGGACGTCAACGACGACCCCGAGGCGCCGCAGCGGATCTACGACGGCGTCCAGGGACTCGAGGGCGTCGCCTCTGTGGGCGAGCCGCAGTTCAACGACCCGGAGACCGTGGCGATCGTGTTCGTCACGCCCGACTCGGCTCCCCAGGATGAGGCGACCGACCAGCTCGTCGACCGGCTGAGGGACGACGTCGTCCCGGCGGCGACTGAGGGCGGCGACGCGGTCGCCTACGTGTCGGGCCTGTCGGCAGCGTTCAAGGACATCGCCGACCGGATCATGGAGCGCCTGCCGCTTTTCCTGCTCTACATCATCGGCGTCACGTTCATCGTGCTCGCGATGGCGTTCAGGTCGATCGTGATCTCGCTGACGGCGGCGATCACGACCATCCTCTCGGCGTTCGTCGGCTTCGGCGTCCTCACGCTGGTGGTGCAGGAGGGCTACCTGCTCGGCCTCACCGGCCTCGACCGGACCGGGCCGATCGAGACGTTCGTGCCCCCGATCGCCTTCGCGATCCTGTTCGGGCTCTCGATGGACTACATGGTGTTCCTCATGAGCCGCATCCGGGAGGAGCACGTCCACGGCCTGAACACGCGGGAGGCGGTCGAGCACGGCATCGCGGCCATCGGCCGAGTGGTCGTCGCGGCGGCGATCATCATGGGCACGGTGTTCGCCGCCTTCATCCTCACCGCCGACCGCATCTCGAAGGAGTTCGGCCTCCTGCTCGCGGTCGCGATCCTCACGGACGCGCTCCTGGTGCGGATGACGCTGGTGCCCGCCTTCCTGACGCTCTTGGGCGAGAAGTCGTGGTACATCCCACGCTGGCTCGACCGCCTGCTCCCGAACATCACGATCGAGCCACCGCACGACGACGGGGCGCCCTATCCGGTCGCAGAGCCAGCGGAGGAGCCTGCCCGCGAACCGGTCGGCCGAGCGTAGAACGGCGAATATGGGGGGCGACCCTCGGGTCGCCCCCCATCAGTTGGCTCGCTAGCCGCGGGTACTACGGCACGTTCTGCACGGAGTCTCGCCGGTCGCGGATCGCGCGATCCCGCCCGGGCCCTCCGTCGATCTCGTCGTTGCCTCGCACGAAGTCTCGACTGTCGAGCAAATCGGCACCCCCGTCGCCGAAGAGCTGGTCGCGTCCGTCGCCGCCGACGACAATGTCGTTTCCGCCCAGCCCGTGGAGGACGTCGTTGCCTCCCCGGCCGTCGACGTAGTCGCGGCCGGCGGTCCCGTTGAGGCGGTTGGCCTTCGAATTTCCGATGATGATCGCCCCGGGATACCACCGCAGCGCGAACGGCCCCCAGGAAAAGGAGCTCCAGGTCTCCACGGAGATCACGTAGTCCGTCCCGGCCACCGCGCGGAAGCTCACGGCGCTCCCGAACTCCGGGAGGCCTCGTCCGTACCAGTCATCGTTTCGGGCCACCCTCGTCAGCGCGTCGACGGTCGCTCCCGTGGAGACCTTGAGGATCGTGTCAGTCCATCCCCACGTCTCCTCGTCGGTCATCCAGACATCGAAGCGAACGTGTCCGGTTGCCGGGGCCGTCCACGTGTACCAAACCGAGTTTCCGCCTTGCGCAGTTTCGCCGGTCTCGAGCGTCGCGAACGCCGTCGACCCGACGGTGTTCCCGTTCGGGCCCGCCAGCTCCGTCGCGGTGTCGAACGAATCGTTGGCGGGCGACTGGCCCCAGAAGAGCGTGAACGGGTCATCGATGTTCCAGTTGCTTCTCGCAACCCGGACGCTGTATTGCGTGCCCGACAAAGCCGGAAAGATGACTTCGCTCCCGGTCTCGCCGACCTGGGTCAACGCGCCGATGCTCGAGCCTGTGTACACGGTGAGCCCCTCAGCGCCCCGGACGTGGAAGCCGAAGCTTCCGTCTTCCGGAGCAGTCCACCGAAACCAGGTCGAGACGGCGCTCAAGTCAATAGTTTCTCCCGGCTCGGCCGTGGCGCCGAAGCTCAAGCGCTCGACGGATCCCGCAAGACCCGCGACAACCTCGGCATCGGCGAAGAAGTCGTTTACGGGCCCCTGCCGCCAGCGGAGTCTGAACTGCCCATCCGCACCGCCGACGCCGTCCACGGCGATCCGGTAGGTCGTCTCCGCGTCGACTGGAAAGGTGACACGGCTCGCCGTGGTCGCCCCGTAGTCGTCGTTGCTGGCAACTTCGGTGAGCGCGTCGACGGCCGTCCCCGTGTACACGCCCATGACCGTGTCAAACGTCGGCACGTTCACCCACACGGTCAGCGAGCCCTCCCGCTGCGCCGTCCACTGGAACCAGATCGACGCCCCGCCCGCCTCGCCGGCGTGCGCACGCTCGCCGACCTCCTTCGTCCCGTCCTTGCTCGTCGAGGCCACCTCGCCGACCTCGCCGTTCAAAAGCTGAGCAGCCGAGAAGGCGTCGTTCAGAGGCGCCGCGACCAGTCCACCGCCAGCAGCGGCGGGCGCCTCAGCGAAGGCCGACGGAACCGCCACGACCAACGAGATGAGAGCCGCCCCGGCAAGGACGACGCGCCGCAGGCTGATGAGTGCGTGGAGCATCTGGACCTCCTTAGTCGACCGTGAATGTATAAACACGACTAGCTATAATAGCGCTAGTTCGAGCTTAGTCAAGTGGCGTCTTGCCGGAGACGATATTCAGGAGAAGTGACTTCTCTGGGGGGCTCGGACGCGAAGAGCTCGCGGCTACGGACAGCCGGTCTCCCCGCCGACGCCCAGGCAGCGGCGGTCGTCCCGCAGCCGTGTCGAGAGCGCCGCGACGTCCGGGTTCGCGGGATTCCGGTCGCGGAGCAGGTTGCGGAGCTGCCACGGGTCGCGCCTCAGGTCGTAGTACTCGCGGAAGAACCGTTCTCCGTTCCGGTAGTACTCGGTGTACTGGAACCTCCGTGTGCGGAGGGAGGCCCAAGTCGGAATCCTTTTCCCGCTCCAGTGCTCGAGCACGATCCGGCTCCGCCTCTCGGCCGACAGGAGGGAATGCCCATCCAGCGGCGGGTTCGTCGGATCCGGAGCGACTCCGGCCGCGTCGAGCACCGTTGGAGCAACGTCGACTGTTCCCGTGATGCGGCCGTCCTCGTCCCTGGTGGCGACGTGTCCGGGCCAGCGGAGGAAGAACGGGATCTGGATAGACGGCGTATAGGGGAAACGCTTTGCGCCGGCTGTGTTCCTGTCGTTTCCCAGACCGTGCTCCATCCAGGTGTAGCCGTTGTCGGACATGAAGATCGCGAGCGTCCTCCGCTTCTCTTTCAGTCGGCGGAGCGTTGCAACAACGTGTCCGACCATGTCGTCGACCGACATCAACATCCGAAGCTGGCCTGCTCGCGTCAGGCGAGCCGTCTGCGGTGACAGTGGGCGTCTGCGTACGTACGCCGGCTTGTCGGAGCGATCCGACTCGAAGACGGCGGGATTTCCGGACCACGATCCAACGGGCCTAGCTCGGTGGCGCGCGGCCGGCACCCATGGGGTGTGCGGGGAGCGCGGCGCCACATAGAGAAACCATGGATCGGCATCGTCCCGCTCGAACGCGCGGAGGAAGCGGCTCGCGAACTTCCCGAGCAGCGTAGTCGTGTAGCCGTCAATCGTCCGGACCGTGCCATTGACGTTGACCAGTGGGTCGCGGACTGGCTCCGAGCCGTGAGCCCAACGGTCGAAGTACGGCGGCGGCCTGTCGAGGGGCCAAGAGTTGAAGAGCTTGCCCGCCATGGCCGTTCGGTAGCCCGCCGCCTGGAGCAGGCGAGGGAAGAGCGTCGTCCGATCGAGCGCCCGCAGGCTTCGCCGCTTATTGGACCGCACGCCGGTGTTGTGGGCGTAACGTCCCGTCAGGATCGTCGCGCGCGAAGGACAACAGAGCGGCGTCACCGCGAAGGCGTTCGGATAGTAGGTCCCTCCTAGCTCGAAGAACCGCCTGGTCTTCGGCATCACCCACATCGTTTGCGTCGCCCGCTGGTCATCCGTGACGAAGACGAGCACGTTCGGCGGACGACCGGTTTGCGCAGATGCCACCTGCGTCCCTGTCGGCGACACGTCCGACAGCGCGGCCAGAATCAGCGCGATGACGATGACAGCTCTTTGCCTTTGCCCAGTATCCACCGTGCACCTCCTTAGACCTTCACTGTCTAACCTGATTAGACAGTATCAGTCTATAAGAAGGACGTCAACGCGCGGTGATACTGCTCAAGCTGCCTGTCACATTCAGTTAAGAGCTAGCCAGCGTCTGCTAGGATTTGGCTCGTGAAGCCGACCAAGGCCGAGGTTGGAGCCAGGATCAAGACCGCCCGCGCCGACAAGGGCTGGAAGCAGAAGCACCTTGCAGCGGAGGTGCGGGTCGAACCGATCACAGTCTCGCGCTGGGAGCGAGGCGCGACGACGCCCGACTTCAACGCGCTCTCGCTGATCGCCGAGGCGACCGGGAAGCCGCTCAGCTACTTCCTGGGCGAGGACGCGCCGGCGGCCGCCGAGCCTCGGCTCAACGACTCGGTCGAGCGGCTCGAGGCGGCGGCGGAGCGAATCGCGACCGAAGGCGAGCGCATCGCGGACGCGCTCGCCGACCTGCGCGCCGAGCTAGCCCGCCTGCGCTGAGGCGCGGAGCAGGCGCGCGTACGCGGCCGCCGTCTCCGGCCTCTCTGCCGGATCCTTGGCGAGGGCCTTAAGGACGGTCCAGGAGACGCTCTCCGGCAGGTCGGCCCGCAGCTCGGTCAGATCGCGAGGCTCGTCCTTGACGTGTGCCAGCAGCGTCTCCACAAACGACCTGCCCGCGAACGGCGGAGCGCCCGCGAGACACTCGTAGAGAACGCAGCCCAGCGCGTAGACGTCGCTCGAATGCGTGGCCTGCTCGCCGCGGATCAGCTCGGGCGCGAGGTAGTCGACCGTGCCGACGACCATGCCCGTCTTCGTGAGAACGGTGTCGGCGACGCCCCGCGCCAGGCCGAAGTCCGTGAGGGCCGCGGCGCCGCGCTCGTCGACCATGACGTTGGCGGGCTTGACGTCGCGGTGGACGAGGCCGCGGGCGTGGAGCGCCTTGAGCGCGTCGGCAATGTCGCCCGCCATCCGGAGCGCTTCCGCAAGCGAAAGCGTCCCCTCCGAGGCGATTCGCTCCGAGAGCGAGGCTCCGCGCACGTAGAGAGCCGCGATGTAGAGGCGCCCGGCAGCCTCTCCGAAGTCGACGACCGGCACGACGTGCTCGTTGACGAGCTCGCTCGCGATCCGCGCCTCGCGCTGAAACCGGCCCCGGTAGAGCTGGTCCTCCGCGAGCTCGTCTCGCAGGACTTTCAGGGCGACGCTCTCGCCGTCCGTCTCCCGTCGCGCTCGGAAGACGATCCCGATCTGCCCCTGGCCGAGCAGGGCGCCGAGGTGGTAGGGGCCGAGCTGCTCCCCGGCTCGCGGCTTTCGATCTGCAGGGCTTCGAGCCCCAGGCATCGAGCCCGAGGATAGCCGCGCGGCCCCCTGGAGGCCGTAAGACCCATGTGGTACAAGACGTTGCATGACTCCGGCGCCCCGGATCGGCACGGAGTTCGCCGGCTACCGCATCGAGGGTCTGCTCGGGCGCGGAGGCATGGGGGTCGTCTACCGAGCGGAGCACCCACGGCTGGGGGCGACCATCGCCCTGAAGGTGATGGAGCCCGAACTGGCGATGGACGAAGGCTTCCGCGAACGGTTCGTGCGCGAGGCCCGCGCCGCCGCGCGAATCAAGCACCCGAACATCATCCCGATCTACGACGCCGGGGAGTGGCACGGCGATCTCTACATCGCGATGCGCTACATCGAAGGCGACGAGCTCAAGTCCCTGCTCCGGAAGGACGGCGCGCTGTCGGTGCCGGAGGCGTGCGTGATCGGACTGCAGATCGCGAGCGCTCTCGACGCCGCGCACCGAAGCGGACTGATCCACCGCGACGTCAAGCCGGGAAACATCCTGGTCGAGCCCGGCCCTGACCCCGACTCTGCCCCGATCGCCTACCTGGCCGACCTAGGGCTGACGAAGCACGTCGACTCGCGGAGCGGAGCGACGGAGAGCGGCGAGCTGCTCGGGACGATCGACTACATCGCGCCCGAGCAGATCAGCGGGGCGCAAGCCAACGGCCGCGCGGACGTGTACTCGCTCGCGTGCGTCCTGTTCGAGTGCCTCACCGGCTCGCTTCCGTATGTGCGGGAGAACCAGGCGGCCGTTCTCTGGGCGCACCTGCACGACGAGGTTCCGCGGGCTTCCGCCGTCAATCGCTCGCTCTCGCCGACGGTCGACGCGGCTCTGGCGCGCGGCATGGCAAAGTCGCCCGAAGACCGATTCGCGACGGCCCGCGAGCTGGTCGAGGCGCTCCGTACGCCGCTCGAGCCCGCGACCACGGTGGGCCGGGACGGCGCTTCGACCCGGCCGATCTCGAGCCCGCCGGGCGGCGCGGCGGCCGTCACTGCACCGCCTGCGCGGCGGCGCGGCGGGAGGCTCGGTCTCGTCCTCGCCGCGGTAGTCGGGCTCCTCCTCGGCGGCGCGGGCGCCGCGGCTGTCGCGCTCCTGGTCGCGGACAACGAGACGGCCGCCCCGGAGACGGTTACCGAAAGACCGCCTGCAACGACCGAAAGGACGCAGTCGCCGCGGCTCGCGGACTTGACCGAGTTCGACAAGGCGCTCCTGCAGCACGTCCCGGACCAGTTCCGGGCCAGCTGCCGCCATGAACGTCCGCTGACGGATGACTTCAACGCCACGGTCTCGTGTCGCCCTGGCAGAGCCGTGTCCTCGCTGAAGTACAGCCACGCCAACAGCGGCTTTCTCCTCTGGGAGCACTTCCTGTCCGGCATGACGAGGGCGGGGCTGCCGGCCACCGATCCACCGACGCTGACCCGCCTCTGCAGCGCCGGGGCGATCCCGTCGGTCAACCCAACCGTCCC
Source organism: uncultured Actinomycetes bacterium (assembly GCA_963838795.1). Lineage (GTDB taxonomy): Bacteria > Actinomycetota > Thermoleophilia > Gaiellales > Gaiellaceae > JAIBJN01. The sequence goes on along the minus strand of CAWISL010000011.1, from coordinate 376,221 downwards.
GGCAGGCCTGAGCGGGCGCGTGGAAGTGACCGCACAGGTTCCCCGGGAGGAGCGCCTCGGATTCGTCCGCTGCTACGAACGAGCGGACGAGCCCCGAATCGAGTGGATTACGATCGAGCCTGGCGTCTATGCCGAGGCGACCGGCGAGAAGCTCGGCGCGCTGTACGACTGGTGGCGCAAAGACGCCGGCCCCGAGGCGTAAGCGACCCTACATCCCCATGGCGTGGTAGCCAGAGTCCACGTAGAGGGTCGTGCCCGTAATGTTCGTCGCGTCGTCCGAGAGCAGGAACGCGCCCGCCGCACCCACGTCGTCGGCGTCGATCGGGCGGTGGAGCGGGGCTCGCTCCTCGACGATCGCCTCCATCGTCGGAAAGCCGGCGATGGAGCGCGCGGCGAGCGTTCGCACCGGCCCGGCCGAGACGGCGTTCACGCGGATGTTCTTCTGGCCGAGGTCCCACGCGAGGTAGCGGACCGACGAGTCGAGCGTCGCCTTGGCGACGCCCATGACGTTGTAGTGCGGCACAGCTCGCTCGCCGCCGAGGTAGGTCATCGTCATGATCGAGCCCCCGCCGGCGCCCTCCATCAACGGCTCGGCGAGGCGCGCACAGGCCACGAGCGAGTACGCAGAGACGTCGAGGGCGAGCCAGAAGCGGTCGCGGGGCGTGTCCGTGAAGCGGCCCTCGAGGTCGCGTGCATCGGCGAAGGCGACCGAGTGGACGAGTAGGTCGAGCTTGCCCCCGAAGGCCTCCGCGACCTCGGCGAAGACCCGCTCGAGATCCTCGTCGGAGCGGACGTCGCACGGCGTGATCAGCGGTGAGCCGACCGGCTCGGCCAGATCGCGGACGTTCTTCTCGATCCGCTCGCCCTGGAAGGTAAAGGCGAGCTCGGCGCCGCCGTCGGCCAGGCGCTGCGCGATCGCCCATGCGATCGAGCGCCGGTTGGCGACGCCGAGCACCAGCCCTCTCTTCCCGGCAAAGCGGTCGCTCACAGCGCGGGGAGTCTACTGTTGCCATGATTCCAGGCGTGCTGCGGTGCATCGTGACCATCGAGGGGCCGGGGTGGACTGATCTCGACGAGCTCGAGCTGGCCGAGCTGCCCGCCGAGGGCGAGCCGATCCAGACCAAGCTCGGGCTCTGCCTCGTCACCCACGCCGATCGCCTCCCGGACGGCGAGCAGCACGACGGCAGGATCGTCTGCCGATTGCCGTGACCCGCTCGTGAGCATTCCGCCATTCGCGTCGCCGTCGTAACCGGAGGATCGAGTGGGATCGGAGCGGCCACCGCGCGGCTCCTGACCACAAGCGGCTGGCGCTGCGTCCTCCTGGCAAGGGGAGCCGAACGGCTGGAGCGTGTCGCAGCCGAGCTCGGTGCGGAGGCCGAGCTCTGCGACGTCTCCGACCGCGGGCAGGTCGAGGCCGCAGCTGCCCGCGTGGCGGAGCGCCACCCCGCCGTTCACCTGCTCGTCTCCAACGCGGGGATCCCTGGCGGCGGCGGCTTCCTCGACCTGCCGCCCGAGCGGATCGAGCAGGTGATCGCCACGAACTACCTGGGCGGGATCTGGACGCTGCGAGCCTTTCTGCCGCTCCTCGAGGCGGGAGCTCCGTCCGACGTGGTCAACGTCGCCTCGGTCGCCGGCGTCTACTCGGTGGGCGGCTCCTCCGGCCCCTACGCCGCCTCGAAGCACGCCCAGCTCGCGTTCTCGCGCGGCGTAGCGGCGGAGCTGGCCCCGCGAGGGATCCGTGCACACGCCGTCAACCCCGGGCCCGTGTGGACGGAGGGCTTCCCTCAGAACCGGCTGCAGGGCACGAGCTTCGAGCGCTTCGTCCTCGAGCCTGAGCAAGTCGCAGGGTCGATTCTCCGCGCCGTCGAGCGCGGGAAGCCCGAGACATTCGTCTTCGGCGCTTACAGGATTATCGGCCTCCTCCAAGCCGCGATTCCGGGGACGCTCGTCCGCCTGACCGCGCGTCGCGCCCGCAAGTAAGAACCGCTCAGCGGGAGAGGCGCAGCGCTCCGGCCGCGATCGCGGCTCCGGCGACCGCGTCGAGGACGTAGTGGTTGGCGGTGACGAAGACGACTGCCGCCACGAGCGGCGGATAGGCGGGCGCCAGGGCGCGCGCTACCGGGCTTTCGCTCGCCGCCGTCATGCCGGCGGCCGTGACGACCGCGTACGCGACGTGGATGCTCGGCATCGCGGCGAGCGGGTCGTAGAGCTGCGCGACGGCGCCCGAGTCGAGGTCGATCCCGCTGACGTCGGCGATCGTGTCCACGAAATGGTCGAGCGAGCGCGGCGGCGCGCACGGGAAGAGGTAGAAGACCGGCTGGCAGGCGAGCGTCGTCAGCACCGCCGCGCGGCGGAAGCGGTGGAAGTCGGGATGGCGGCGGGCGTAGAGCCGCATGAGGAACCCCGCGGTCAACGCGGCGTTCGAGACCACGTAGGCGACGTTCAGGGCCCCGAGGAGGCGTCGATGGGGGAGGAGCAGCTCCTGCAGCTTCGGCTCGACGTGGATCCCGAGCCGGCGCTCGAGCGCGACTACCCGCTCGGCGTTCCGCGCCGCCTGCAGCCGCCCCGCCGCACCCCGCTTGCGCCGGCTCGCGAGCAGGTAGAGCGCGTAGACGCCAAGGCCGATCGCGACCTCGCGCTTGCCGGAGAAGCGCCGTTCGTGCCGCGTCAGCCGTCCCACCTCAGCACGCATACTTACCTGCGATGCGCAACTGGCGCCGAAACCTCGTCCGCATCGGCATCGGCACCGCGGCGACGGCCGCCTTCCTCTGGCTCTTCCTGCGCGAGGTGGACGTCGGCCTCGCCTGGGACGAGATCACCTCGCTCCCCGGCTGGACGATGATCGTGGCGCTGGCGCTGGTCGTCGCCAACGTGCTCATCATGGCGATCCGGTGGGGCTACCTGCTGGGCGGGGCCGGCTACCAGATCGGTCTGTGGAAGCTCTTCTCGACGGTCGCAGTCGGGCGCGGCGCCAACAACATCCTGCCGGCCCGCGGCGGCGACCTTCTCCGCATCGAGGCGATGCGGGAGCGGCGGGTCCCCGTGTTCGTGAGCGCCGGGACGCTGTTCGCGGAGCGTCTGCTCGACGGCGTCGTCCTGTCGACCTGGATCCTTTTCGGCGCGCTCGCCATCGGCCAGGGCGGGCCGATGCTCCTCACCGGTATCGCCCTCTCCGCTGGAGCTGCGCTCGGCGTCGTCCTCGTCGCTTGGGCGGCCCGGGATCCCGACCGCGCCGAGCGCTTCGCCTGGAAGGCGACTCGCCGCCTGCCACCACGGTGGCACACGCGCTTCACGCGCGCCGCGGCGCATTTCGTCGACGGGCTCGGCGCCTTCCGCGGGCGCACGCGCCTGGTGGCGATCTTCGGGACCTCGGCGGCGATGTGGCTCGCCGACGTCGCCATGTACTGGGTGGTCGGCGAGTTTGGCTTCAACCTCGACCTGCCGCTCGGCGCCTACTTTCTGCTCGAGGGAATCGGGAACCTCGCCCTGGCGGTACCCGCGACGGCCGCCGGCATCGGCACCTTCGACTACTTGACCCTCGTCGCCGCGAAGGGCATCGACGTCAACCCGGACAAGGCGACCGCGTACGTGCTGACGATGCACGCGCTCGCAGTCCTCCCGATCACGATCATGGGCGCGGTCCTGGTCAGCCCAGCGTTTCCGCGCCTTCTGGGCAGGCGGCGCGAGCCTGCCCGGGAGCCCTCCTAGCGGGCTCGCGCGCTCGCATACTCGCGGGCGAGGAACGGGAGCTCGTTGGCCTTCCGCGGAGCCACCGCGAGCGCTTCGGACAGCCGACGCCGACGGCTCTCGGGCGCCAGGAGGTCGGGCTCGACCTGCCTGCCTTCCTCCCGGGCGACCGCGACGGCATCGGCGAGCTCGCGCTCGAGCACGGCGACCTCGGCTTCGGCGCCGGCCTCGAGGAGCGTGGCGACGACCTGCCCGCACGTCAGCGGCATCGTCACCCGCAGGAGCGCGAGGAGCATGCCCTCCACGTCGTCCTTGGGGAGCTGGACGGGTGGGCCGTGCGCGAGGCAGACCCGCGTGCGCCCGCGGACCAGCGGGTCGTAGGCGACCGCCAGCGGTCGGACGGCGGCGGGCTTGCCGCGCCGCACGAGGGCGCCGGTGCCCGGCCGAATCGGCCCGATCTCGCCCTCCGGCGAGGGACGCCCTTCCGGGAAGACGATCAGGACGTTGCCGTCGCGGACGATCTCCACCAACGTCCGGAAGTCCCGTGCGGCCTGTGCCGCTCTCCCGCTCCAGAACTCGTCGAGGCCGTCTCCGTTCCGGGGCGCGAGCGGCCTCCAGAGGAGGTCCGCATAGTCGCCACGAAGGACGTCCGCGCCTCGCTCCGGGAGAGCGAGACCGCGCGTCGACGCCCGCTCGGCGAAGCCGGCGGCCTCGTCTTCGGGCAGCAGCTCCCCGAGCGGCCGGGAGCGTCGGGCGGCGAGAACCTCTCCCACCCGGGCGAGCTGCGCGCTTCGGATCGGGAACACATTGACGCGCGGAAGCCAGCGACCGACCCCGATGCCGTAGAGCAGCCGCCGGGTGCGCAACGGCAGCTCCGGAGGAAAGCCCGCGAAGAACCCCGGGAGGAACATGTCGTCGCGCGCGGCGAAGTGCATGCGCGCGTCGGCGTTTCGCCGCCCTCCCATGGCGAAGTAGAGATAGGGGCAGATGACGGGGACGTCCGTCTCCCGGCGATGCGTGACCGCGACCAGCGTCCCGGGCTCCGGGGCGAAGCCCTCGGGGTCGAGCACGGTCACGCGGAAGGCCACTTTCGAGTAGGCCCACATGCCGTGGCCGACGGCGTCGTAGAGATCAGGCACGTCTATATCCTGGCGGCATGGCCACACTCCGGCTCGGAGACCAGGCGCCCGCCTTCTCGCTCCCCGGCACCGACGGCGCGACGCACAGCCTCGCGGACTACGAGGGCAAGCCGGTTGCGGTCGTCTTCTCCTGCTGCCACTGCCCGTACGTCGTCGCGTGGGAAGATCGACTGAACGAGGTGGCGCGAGACGTGGACGGACGAGCCGGCCTCGTCGCCATCAACGCGAACGCCGGCTACCTCGGCGACTCGCCCGACGACATGCGGCACCGCGCCGACGAGAAGGGCTTCGTCTTCCCGTTCCTCTACGACGAGTCGCAGGAGACCGCGACCGCCTACGGCGCCGCGCGCACGCCGGAGGTCTTCCTGTTCGACGCGGGTCATCGGCTCGTCTATCACGGCGCTCCGGACTCCGATCACCAGGACCCCGAGGGCGCCGAGCCGTACCTCCGCCCCGCCCTCGACGCGGCGCTGGCCGGAACACAGCCCGAGGTGCGGGAGACGCCGGCCGTCGGCTGCACCATCAAATGGCGGTAGCCGTGCCAGGTAACGGCCCGTTACTTGGCCAGCTCGGCACGGACTAGGGCGACCGCCTCGTCGCTGGTCGAGACCGTCCCGACGGCGCGCTCTTCGTCGACCAGCTCGAGCAGACGGCCGACCTCGGGCCCCGGCTCGACGCCGAGGGCGAGGACGTCCTCCCCCCGCAGGAGTGGCTCGGCGTGGTCGGCGGCGCGCGCGGCCCGCACCGCGTCGTAGAGGTCGGTGGCGCCGAGGAAGGCGAGCGCCGAGAGCGCCCAGGGCTCGGTGCGGCGGCGAAAACGGTGGATCTCGCGCGGGGAGTCGTCGGAGGGCCGCTCGGCGGCCAGGAGCGTCCGCGCGAGCTTGCGGACGTCGTTGGAGATCGGAAGGCGCCGGAGACGCTCGCCGAAGACGGCGACCATGACGAAGCCCGGGGTGTCCGCCGGGTCGACCCGCTCGAGGCCCTCGACCGAGCCACCGAGGGGCTCGAGCAGGCCGAGCTCGTCCGCCCGGCGAAACCCGTCGGGCGAGAGACGCTCGAGCTCGCCGAGGATCCGCTCGCCGGCCGGCTCGCCGACGCGAGGCGCGGCCGCGTGCACGAGCTTCTCCGTCAGCTCGTCGAGCCGGAAGCCGAGCTCGTCCTCGAGGCGCACGGCGCGAAGCAGGCGCAACGGGTCGTCGTCGAAGACCGACGCGCCGACCGCGCGGAGCCGGTGGGCCTCCAGGTCGGCCTCGCCGCCGAACGGGTCGACGAGGGGCCCGCCGCCAAGAGGCCGCGCGAGCGCGTTGACCGTGAAGTCCCGCGTGGCGAGGTCCTCCTCGATGCTCTCCCCGTGCAGGGGCGTGAAGTCGACCGTGTGCCCGTCCCGAAACGCGACCCGCCAGGCGCCGTGGCGCTCCGAGAGCGGGAAGACGGCGCCGCCAGCGAGACGCGAGTAGAGGCGCGCGGCCAGCTCCGGCTCGGGACAGGCGACGTCGAGGTCCACGATCTCGCGACCGATGAGCTCGTCCCGCAACGCGCCGCCGACGACCCACGCCGGGGTATCGCCGACCGCCCGGCGGATGTGCTCATCCATCGACGAGCCTCCACTCGGTCCGGGCTCGGTCGCGGTTCAGGCCGCAGGTCAGCTCGTAGTTGATCGTGCCGAGAACGCGTGCGTGCTCCTCGACCAGGATCCCGTCGCCGATCAGCGTGACGTCCGTGCCGACCGCCTCGTCCACGAGCTCCACGGCGAGGGAATCCATGGAGATGGTGCCGATGACCCGGCGTCTGGACTCGCCCACGAGCACCTCCGTGCCGGTGAGGCCGCGCCGGAAGCCGTCGGCGTAGCCGACCGGGACGATCCCGACCCGCACCGGCTCCTTGGCGACGAACCGGCGTCCGTAGCCGGTGCTCTCACCGCGCGCGAGCTCGCGCACCTGGGCGACGTAGCTCCGCCACGAAAGGGCCGGCTCGAGCCCGTACTCTCCGGGGTCGGCGCCAAACGGCGAGAGCCCGTAGAGGGCGATGCCGCAGCGGACGGCGTCGAAGCGGGCGTCGGGGAAGCGGAGCGCGGCGGCGCTGTTCGCAAGATGGGCCGTCACGGCGGGGAAGGCTGCGGCGACCTCGCGGAAGCGGTCGATCTGGACGCGGGCGAACCGCTCGTCCGCCTCGTCAGCGGTGGCCAGATGGCTCATGACTCCCACCACCCGCTGGCCGGAAAGGTCGCTCGCCTCGGCGGGGGTCATGCCCCAGCGGCCCATGCCGGTGTCGACCTTCAGGTGGACGTCGATCCCCTCGGGGATGCGCGGAGAGGAGAGAGTGAGCTCGAGGCGGGCGTCGCGGGCCGCATCCTCCTCGTCGGGCGCCAGCGGGCCCATGACGAGGATGCGCGCCGTGGGAAACGCCTCTCGGAGGTCCTCCCCCTCCCGCGCCGTCGCCACGCAGAGGCCCGAGGCGCCGCCCTCGAGCGCGGCGCGCGCCGCGCCAATCGCGCCATGACCGTAGGCGTCGGCCTTGACGACGGCCCAGAGCTCGGCCGGCGCCGCCGTCGCAGAGAGCACCGCTGCGTTTCGCCGGATGGAGGCGAGGTCGACCGTGATCCGGGAGCGCCTCACCGCGAGAGGGCGGGCGAGAGCGCCTCGACGACGTCGCGGGCGATCATCCCCGCCTGCCCGTGGCGCTCGGCCGCGATCCTCGAGGCGACACCACAGGCGGCGGCCGCGGCAGCGGCGGCGGCGGCGGCCTCCATCCCCTTGGCGAGGAACGCCCCGACCACTCCGGTGAGCACGTCGCCGCTCCCGGCCGTGGCGAGCCCTGGGTTTCCGAGATCGATGACGACGGGGCTCCTTCCGGGCCCGGCCACCAGCGTGTCCACTCCCTTGAGGAGGACGACGGCGCCCGTGTCGTCGGCGCCCGCCTGCACCGCGTCCAGCCGGTTCGCGCTCACCCAGGTCGACGGACGGCCCAGCAGCCGACCGAGCTCACCGGCATGCGGCGTCAGCACGGTCGCTGCCTCGCGCGAGAAGACCCAGTCCAGGCGCCCGGCCAGGGCCCACAGGCCGTCGGCGTCGAGCACGATCGGCTTGTCGAGGCGGTCGAGCAGCAAGCCGACCAGCGCCCGCGTTCCGTCCGACCTGCCGAGGCCCGGCCCGAGCGCGATCCCCCCGGCCCGCTCGGCGGCGGCGAGGACGTCACCGGCGGCGGCCGGTGCGAGCGCGCCGTCCTCGTCCGCGCACGGCTTCGTCATCACTTCGAGGAGGCGCTGCTCGAAGACGAGGTTGAGCGAAGCGGGGACGCAGGCCGTGACGATGCCCGCTCCCGCGCGGAGCGCGGCCTCCGAGGTGAGGGAGGGCGCGCCGGTCAGGCCCCGGGAGCCCCCGACGACGAGCACGGAGCCGGCCGAGTACTTGTTGTCGCGCGCCGTCCGGCGCGGCACGAGCTCCAGAATCTCCGCCGTTGCCCGGCGGAGCCGAGTCTCGCCCTCGGCCAGCCCGATGTCGGCGACCACCACCTCGCCTGCGTGGAAGCGGCCGGGCGCGATCGCGTGGCCGACCTTGGGAGCGTGGAACGTCACAGTCATCGTCGCCTCGACCGCCGCCCCTGCGACCCGCCCCGTCGAGGCGTCGACACCGGACGGTAGGTCGACAGCGACGACCGGGACCGTGCCGGCGTTCAGCTCGCCGATGGCACGCTCGGCCTCCGCCCGAGGGGAGCCCGTGAACCCCGTGCCGAACAGCGCGTCGACGGCGAGGTCGGCGGAGCCGTGCTCGTCGACGAAGTCGACCCCGGCCTCTCTCGCCCGCTCGAGCATGACCGCTGCGTCTCCTGCCATCTTCGCTTCCGGCCCCAGCAGGCGAACCGTCGTCCCCACCCCCGCGCGGGTGAGCTCCGTCGCGACCACAAGCCCGTCGCCGCCGTTCGCGCCGGTGCCGCACCAGACTGCCACGCGGCGCGCAGCGGGAAAGCGGGTGAGAATCTCGTCCGCGACGCTCTTCCCCGCGCGCTCCATCAGCTCGAGCGTCGGCCCCGGGTGCGCAGACTCCGCGGTGCGCATCTCCTCGGCGGTGTAGAGCGGCTCGAAGAGCATCAGGGTGCGGCGACGACCGCCACCGCGGCGGCCATGCCCTTGGAGTGCGTCATCGACAGGTCGATCTCCCCGGCGCCGACTCGCTCGGACCACGCTTCGATCCTCCCCGAGAGCCGCACCGAGGGCTTGGGGCGACCGGCGATCTCGACGTCGCGCCAGGCGAATGCCCGGGCGACCCCGAAGCCGAGCGCCTTGCCCACCGCCTCCTTGCCTGCGAAGCGCGCGGCGTAGTGCTGAGCGGGGTTCGCGCGGGAATCGCAGTACTCGCGCTCGGCCCGCGTGAAGCACCGCTCGCGAAAGCGCGGGTAGCGCTCGAGGGCGTCGCGGATGCGCTCGATCTCGATCAGGTCCAGGCCGACCTTCACGCGGTCTCCCGAAGGAAGGCGGGCACCTCGGCGATCGACTCCACGATCCCGTCCGGCTGCACCTCCGCGGCGGCGAGCGTCTCCTCCCGAAACTTGCCGGTACGGACGAGGACGGCGCGCAGCCCGGCCCGCTTGGCGCCGCCGACGTCGGACTCGACGTCGTCCCCCACCATCACCGCCTCGGCCGGGGAAGCTCCGAGCTCGGCCAGCGCGGCGGCGAAGTACGCACCGGTCGGCTTGCCGACCACCTCGGCGTCGACGCCCGCCGCGTATTCGAGCCCGGCCACGTAGGCGCCGGCGTCGAGGAGCGCCCCGTGCGACGTCTGCCACCAGCGGTTCTTGTGCAGGCAGACGAGGCGCGCGCCGGCCTCGAGCTCAGCGAACGCGCGGTTCATGTTCGCGTAGCTGAACACCTGACCGGGCTCGTCGGTCTCGTCCGCCCCGCCGACGAGGACCACGTCGGCGTCCCGCTCGACGAGCTCGACCTTCGCGGCGAGCTCGTCCTTGACGGCCTCCATCGTCAGCGCGAGGACCCGCCGTCCGGCCAGCAGCCCCGCGGCCGCGACCGGGGTCGTCGTCAGCTCGCCGGCATCCAGCTCGATGCCGAGCTCGCGGAGCTCTCCGGCGAGCTCGGCCCGCGCTCTCGTCGTGTTGTTGGTCACGAAGCGAAGGCGGTGCCCGTCGGCCCTGAGCGCCCGGACGGCGTCTCCGCCACCCGGCACAGGCTCGCCCGACACGTGCAGGACGCCGTCGATGTCGAGCAGAATCGCCGCCATGCGCCCCGAGTCTATTCGCGTGCGCCGCGGGCTTGCGATCCCGCTGGCCGAGATCAGGCTGCGGACGTCACGCTCGAGCGGGCCGGGCGGGCAGCATGCTCAGAAGACGGAGACCCGCGTCGAGGCGATCTTCGACGTCGAGGCCTCGGCGACGCTCGACGACGAGCAGAAGGCGCGCGTCCGGGCGAGGCTGGGGCCGGTCGTGCGTGCGGTCGCACAGGACGAGCGAAGCCAGTGGCGAAATCGCGAGCTCGCGCTCGAGCGTCTCGCGGCGACGCTCCGCGAGGGCCTGCGTCGCGAACGTCCCCGACGTCCGACGGCGCCGACGAAGGCCTCGAAGGAGCGCCGCCTCGACGAGAAACGGGTGCGCGGCCGAACGAAACGGCTCCGGAAGCCTCCCGACGAGGAGTAGCGCAGAGGCCTTCTCGGTTGTCAGCAGGGCTCGGCAGGTCTACGATCGATCCATGCTGCGGTGGCGTCGCGTGGCGGTGCCGGCCTTCCTGGGCGTACTGGGGATGATCTGGATCGCGGCACACGCGCTCGCGCACGACGTCGTCGGGCAGCCGTCCGCAGGCGGCCATGGAGCCGCCCACCGAGGCGTCGAGGGGTACGTCGCGTACCTCCCCACGTCTCTTGCCCTCTGCCTGACGCTCGCGGCGGCGATCGCGACCGGGGCGGCCCTCGGAAAGCGATGGGCGGGGAGATCCGGCAGGTCGATCTGGCTCTTCGGCCTCGTCCCGGTGCTCGGCTTCGCTGCGGACACCCTCATCGAGCTGGCGGCCCACGGTCCCACGGCGACGGCGATGGCCGAGCTCGTGCCGGTGTTCCTGATCGGGCTGCTCGTCCAGATCCCATTCGCACTGATCGCGGTCGGGCTCGCAGGAAAGATCCTCTGGCTGGTCGAACGGCTGGCGTGGGCGTTCGTGCCGACGGACACGGTGGGTCGGCCGGCAGCCGCGACCGGTCTCGCTTGGTCGCGGGCAGCCGAGGGCCAGGGGCTCCTGCTCGCCGGCTCCCAGCGGCCGCGCGCGCCGCCTCTCGAGCTCACCTCGTAGATTCCGAAGCGACCGGCGTCGGGAGCGCCGACCTCGTGCCCCACCACCCACGAGGTCGATCAAGCGGCTCGACCCCTGCGGAGCTTCGGAGCGAGGCTCTCGCGGTCGACACCCGCCGCCGAGCTCCCCAAGGCTCGTCTCGACGCGGCGGGTCGTCGGAGAAGCCTCGAACAAGCCGGCGCCGTCGTTGCCTGACACCTCCGCGACGGCGCCGGCTCTACTCTTTGCTTGATGACCCTACGCACCGGGTAACGAGTTGTCAGACCCGTAGATGGTCTCTACGATTCCCTCTGCTGTGGCGCGCCGTCGTCTTGTCGTGCCGGTGCTGCTCGGCCTTTCCGGGCTCGGCTGGGCGGCTGTTCACGCGTTGGCGCACCGTGCGGTCATGTCGGAGTCCGCGATGCCGACGAGTGTGATGGCGGACTACCGGAGCTACCTGATCACGTCGGCGGCGCTCTGTCTCGCGCTGGCCCTTCCGCTGGCCGCGGGCGTCCTGGCTGGGAGGTGCTGGAAAGGCTCGTCCATTCGCTCGCTCTGGCTCTTCGGCCTCGTGCCCGTGATCGGGTTCGTTGGCCACACCGCAGTGGAACCCTTCCTCGCCGGGACGGAGGGGGGCTCCAGCCCGGCCTCGCTGGTCCAGATCGCGCTCGTGGGCGTGGTGATCCAGATTCCCTTCGCGCTCGTCGCCGTCGGGCTCGCCCGCCGCGTCCTGTGGCTGGCGGAGAGCCTCGCACGCGCGCTCGCCCCGTGCGGCCCAACGACCGTCGCTCCCGCGCTTCCGCACTGGGCGCACACCGAAGCGATCCACACGCTGGCCTTCCGGCTCGACCTCGCCTACACCGAGCGCGGGCCTCCTCTCCTCGCGGCCTGAGTGGCCAACGGGGGCTGCGCCGCCCGGCGGGCCCCGGCGAGCAGAGAGGGGAAGCGCCATGGACCAGGTCGCAGGGCCGACCTGGCAGACAACTCGGGACGTAGCACGCCGGCGCGGCGTCACTGCCGCGGGCGGCCGCTTGCTCGCGCTGCTGGCCGTCATGTTCGCAGCGGCGGCCGCGCTCGCCCCGAACGCCTCGGCACACTCGGTGCTCATCGGCACGCAGCCGGGTAGCGATGCGGTCGTGCCGGAGTCGCCGCACCAGGTCGTCCTGGAGTTCAACGAGCCGGTGGACACGTCCCTCGGGTCGCTGCGGGTGCTCGACGGGCAGGGAGAGCAGGTGGACTCAGGCGCGGTCAGCCAGCCCCTCGCCACCGAGGTAGCGGTCGGGATCGACCAGGAGCTCGAGCCGGGCACGTACACGGTCGCGTGGCGGGTCGTCTCGGCCGACTCGGACCCCATCTCCGGCGCGTTCGTCTTCCACGTCCTCGAGCGGGGAGTCGGAGCGGCGAACGTCTCGATCGACGCCCTCACGGCCACGTCACAAGCGGTGGACATCCTGTTCACCGCCGGACGGTTCTTCGATCTCGCCCTGCTCCTCCTCGTCGTCGGGGGCTCGGCAGTTGTCGTGGTGGCGCTTCCCGCCGCCGAGTGGCGCGTACAGCGGCTGCTCTACGGAATCCTGGCGGCGCTGGCCGGCGCGCTCGCGTTGGTCGCATTGGCGAATATCCTCCTCCAGGGCGCGGCCGCGGGCGGGCTCACGCTGGCGGACGCGATCTCGTGGAACCTCTTCACGACCGTCCTCGAGACGCGCTACGGCGAGGTCATCCTCATCCAGTCCGCCTTGGCCGCAACGCTTGCGCTGACGGCTTTCGCGATCCGGCATGCCGAGGGTCAGGACCGCCGGCCGCTGGTCGCGCTCACGCTCGCCCTGAGCGCGGGTCTGGCCCTGACACCGTCGTTCTCGGGTCACGCAAGCACGTTGGGAGCGCTCGGGCTCACGTCCGACGTCATCCACGTGGTCTCCGCGGCGCTGTGGACGGGCGGGCTTGCCTTCATGCTTCTCGGCCTCCTGCTTGCCGACGAAGCCCGCTGGGAGTTGGCGATGAGCTGCGTGCCGCGGTTCTCGACCATGGCGGTCGTCTCCGTCGTGGCCCTCATCACCGCCGGGATCATCTCCAGCTACCTCCAGGTCCGGACCTGGAGCGCGCTCTGGGAGACCAAGTACGGGCTCCTCATCCTCGCGAAGATCGCGCTCCTCCTGCCGCTGCTCGCCCTCGGGGCGTACAACAACCGCTACGCGGTGCCCAGGTGCAAGGCCGGAATCATGTCGGTGCTCGAGCGGAGGCGCTTCCTCCGAGTCGCCGGCGCGGAGCTCGGAATCATTGTCGCCATCGTCGCCGTCACCGCTGTGCTCATCAACGCCGAGCCCGCGCGTACGGAGCTGGAGATGGAGGCGGCCATGTCCGAGGGCGAGCATGGAGCCATGACCGACGACGAGATGTCCGGCGAGCACAAGCCGTTCGAGGGCATGGTCGAGCTTGGTGGCACGCAGGCCACCGTCATCGTCGACCCAGCCGTGCCGGGAGACAACACGATCACGATCGCGTTCGGACCATCTGCCGAGCCGCCCGCCGAGGTAACCGTCTCGGCCTCCCTGCCCACCCAGCAGATCGGGCCGCTCGACTTCACCGCCGAGCCCGACCCGGCACAGCCCGGCACCTACCTGATCGAGGATGCATCGCTCTCGATCGCCGGCGACTGGGAGCTCCGGGTGGAGGCGCGGATGGGCGAGTTCGACCTCCTGACCGAAACCATCACCGTTCCAATCCAAGGGGGCTGATCTGATGAAGTTCCGCTTGCTCGCAACACTCGCGGTCGTCGCGGTGGTGCTGCCGGCTACCGCGGCCGCACACGTCACGGTGAACCCTGGCGAATGGGAAGCCGGCGGCTTCGCCCGCTTCGACGTGCGGGTCCCGAACGAGCGCGACAACGCCAGCACGACCGAGGTCACGGTTCAGTTTCCGGAGGGCCTCACGTTCGTGAGCTTCCAGCCGAAGCAGGGCTGGAGGCGGACGGTCGAGATGGAGACGCTCGCCGAGCCGATCGAGGTCTTCGGCGAGGAGGTCACCGAAAGGATCGCCAGCGTCACGTGGAAGGGTGGCGAGATCGGGCCCGGCGAGTTCGAAGAGTTCGGCGTGAGCTTCCGGGTGCCCGAGACTCCAGGCGAGTCGCTGCTCTTCCCGTCGCTCCAGACGTACTCGAACGGCGAGGTCGTTCGCTGGATCGACCCTGATCCCGAGGCCGAGACGCCGGCGCCCCAGGTAGCCGTCCTTCCGCCGCCGGAGGAGGAAGAGGCCGTCGACGAGACCACAACGGCGGAGGCGGCTGCGCCTGAGGAGACGACGACGTCCGAAGAGGCCGCCGCCGTTCCCGCAGTCAGCACGGACGACGATGACGACTCGATGACGACCGTCGCCTTGATCGTCGGAATCGCGGGTCTCGCGGCGGGCCTGATCGCCCTCGGCGTAGCCCTGTTCCGCAAGCCGAAGGCAACCGCCTAGCCGACTCCGCTCATTCGACCGTAACCGTCTTCGCGAGGTTTCGGGGCTGGTCGACGTTCATGCCCCGAAGCCTCGCGATGCGGTAGGCGATCAGCTGCAGCGGGATCACCGCGAGGGCAGCCTGCAGGAACGGGTGCGTCCTCGGCACGAAGACGACGTCGTCGGCGTGATGCTGGATGTCCTCGTTGCCGTCCGTAGCGATGGCCACCACCTCGGCGCCGCGGGCCCTGACCTCCTGGATGTTGGAGACGACCTTGTCGTAGACGTGCGAGTCCGTCGCGACGACGACGACCGGCGTCTCCTCGTCCAGCAAGGCGATGGGGCCGTGCTTCATCTCGCCGGCCGAGTAGGCCTCGGTCGGGATGTAGGAGATCTCCTTCAGCTTGAGCGCGCCCTCGAGGGAGACCGGCAGGCCGATGTGGCGCCCGAGATAGAGGAAGAACGGCTTCTGATAGTGCCGCTGCGCGATCTCCTCGATCGGGTGGTCGGCGTCGAGGTAGGCGGCGATCTTCGCCGGCAGCGCCTGGACCTCGGCGAGCAGGCTCTCGATCTCGTCCGCCGGCAGGGTCTTGCGGACCTGGGCGAGCTTGAGCGCGAGCAGATAGAGCAGGGTCACCTGCGAGGTGAAGGTCTTGGTGGCGGCGACGCCCGTCTCCATCCCGGCGCGCGTGTAGAGGACGCGGTCGACCTCGCGCGTGATCTGCGTGCCCATGAGGTTCGTGATCGCGAGCGTCCGCGCGCCGCTCTCCCGCGCAAGCCGCACAGCCTGAACGGTGTCGCGGGTCTCGCCCGACTGGGAGATCCCCACGACGAGCGTGTCCTTGGCCAGCACCGGGTTGCGGTAGATCCACTCGCTCGCGATGTCCGGCTCGCACGGGATCCGCGCCCACTCCTCGATCACGTAGCGGCCGATGACGCCGGCGTGGTAGGCGGTCCCGCAGGCAAGGATGACCATGCGCCGGAGATTCTGGAGCTCCAGCTCGGAGAGCCCGATGTCCTCGAGGTCGAGCCGCCCGCCCCGCACGCGCTCGCCGATCGTGTCGGCGACAGCCTGGGGCTGCTCGTAGATCTCCTTGAGCATGAACGTCTCATAGCCCTGCTTCTCGGCCGCCTCGTCGTCCCAGTCGACCTCCATGTAGAGGCGGTTGCGGGCGCGGCCACCATCGATCGGGAGAAAGCGGACGCCGGTGGGCGTGATTTCGACGACCTCGCCGTCCTCGATCAACTTGACGCGCCGCGTCTCGCGCAGGAAGGCGGCGATCGAGGAGGCGAGGAACATCTCGCCGTCGCCGATGCCCACGACGAGCGGGCACTGCAGGCGGGCGCCCACGAGCGTCTCGGGATGATCGCGGTGGATGACGACGAAGGCGAAGTGGCCCTCGAGCTCGGCGTAGGTCCGGCGCACCGCCTCGGCCAGATCGCCGTGGTAATAGCGCTCCACGAGGTGAGCGACCACCTCTGCGTCGGTATCGGAGCGGAACGTGTGCCCGTCGGCGACGAGCGACTCGCGGAGCTCTCGAAAGTTCTCGACGATTCCGTTGAGGACGACGGCTACCTCGTCGTCGACGCAACCGGTCAGCGGGTGGGCGTTCTCGTAGGAGACCTTCCCGTGCGTCGCCCAGCGCGTGTGGCCGACCCCGGTGGTCGAGTGGGATCCGTTCGACCCCGCAGCTTCCTTCAGGTGATCGAGGTTGCCGATGGCGCGAACGTAGTCGAGACCGTCGCCCTCGACGAGGCACAGACCGGCCGAGTCATAGCCGCGGTACTCGAGTCGTTCGAGGCCCTGGAGCAGAAGATCCTTCGCAGTCCTCGAGCCCACGTATCCGATGATCCCGCACACTCGAACACCCCCCTCCCGTCCTCTCGCCGGTGTCCCGACCCGGCTATCTCCCTTTCGACCTGCCGTGGAGCGTGAACGTTCCCGAAAAACGAGACGAAAAGACGCGAGCCCGGCTGCTGTCCTAGCCGAGCTCTCTCTGAACGAGAGAGAGAATGGTACCACAGAGACGGCGCGCTTCCTCCTCCGTTTCCGCCTCCGCGAGCACCCGCACGACGGGCTCAGTCCCCGAAGGGCGCACGAGCACGCGGCCGCGGCCCTCGAGCTCGTCGACCAGGCGGTCGGCCTCCTCGAGGACGCTCGCCGGAAGGGCCTTCGTCCGAACCCGGACGTTCTCTTTCACCTGCGGGTAGCGCGGCATCACCCCTGCCATCTCAGCGAGCGGTCGATCCTGCTCGACGACCGCGCGGCAGAGCAGGAGCCCGGCGACCAGCCCGTCTCCGGTCACATGGCCGTCGAGGTAGAGAACGTGGCCCGACTGCTCACCGCCGAGGATGCCCCCCTCGGCTCGCAGGGCCTCCAGGACGTAGCGGTCCCCTACGTCGGTCGTGAGCACGCGGACGCCGCTATCGGCCATCAGCCGATGGAAGCCAAGATTTGTCATCTGCGTGACGGCGACCACGTCGACTCCGAGGTGGAGCGCGAGGACGGCGAGGATCTGGTCGCCGTCCACCTCGTTCCCAGAGGCATCGACGGCAAGCATGCGATCGCCGTCCCCGTCGAAGGCGACGCCGAGGTCGGCGCCCTCCTCGGGCACGACCTGTGCGAGGAGGCGGAGGTCGGTCGCTCCGCAGCCGTCGTTGATGTTTGTCCCGTCCGGGGAGGCGCCGACCACGGAGATCTCCGCGCCGAGCCGCTCGAAGGCGGCCGGGGCGGCCTCGACCATGGCGCCGTTGGCGCAGTCCAAGACGACGCGCAGGCCCTGGAGCGGAGCTCCGAACCGGTCGCAGACGAGGTCGACGTAGCCGGCCATCAGCCCTGGAGCCGGCCGCACCTGGCCAAGCGAGCCAGCTTCGCCTTCGTCATCGACGAGCGCCTCGATCCCCTCTTCCTCCGCGTCCCCTAGCTTCCACCCGCCACGGAAGAACTTGACCCCGTTGTACTCGGCAGGGTTGTGGGACGCCGAGACGACGGCGCCCGCGTCTTCGGCGAGCAGCGCGACGGCCGGCGTCGGGAGCACTCCGCCGAGCCGGACGTCGGAGCCGCCGAGCGAGAGGCCAGCAGCCAGCGCCCTCTCCAACAACGGCCCGGACGCTCGAGTGTCGCGGCCGACGAGCACGCCTGCGTTTCCGCTCCAGCGTGCGAACGCCCGCCCTAACCGCTCCACCAGCTCCTCGGTCAGATCCTCGCCGACGACCCCCCGAACCCCGTCGGTTCCGAACAGCCGCCTAGCCAGCGACTCACCTCTTCGAGAACTGCGGCGCCTTGCGGGCTTTGTGGAGGCCGGCCTTCTTGCGCTCGACGATGCGGGCGTCGCGCGTGAGAAAGCCCTCGCGCTTGAGCACCCCGCGGAGCTCGGGATCGGCCTCGACGAGCGCGCGGGCGATGCCGTGTCGCAGCGCCCCGGCCTGGCCGGACGGACCGCCGCCGCGGATTCTGGCGCGGATGTCGAAGCGCCCCTCCGCGCCTGCGACCTTGAGCGGCGCGACCGCCGTCGTGCGCAGGGCCTCCCGCGGGAAGTACGACTCGATCGACCGCCCGTTGATCCAGGTCGCGCCGTCGCCCGGGCGCAGAATCACGCGCGCGACGGACGTCTTGCGCTTGCCGGTGCCCTGGTACTGCGCGATCTCGCTCATCGTCAGTCGAGCGGCAAGGGTTGAGGGTTCTGGGCCTCGTGCGGATGCGCCGGGCCCGCATACACCTTGAGCTTCGTGATCTGCCTGCGCGCCAGCCGGTTGCGGGGGAGCATGCCCTTGACGGCCTTGCGAATGACCTCGGTAGGGCGCCGCTCGAGCTGCTCGGCGAGCGTCCGCGAGCGCAGGCCGCCCGGATAGCCCGAGTGGCGGTAGTAGCGCTTCTGCTCGAGCTTCTTGCCCGTCACCGCGATCTTCTCCGCGTTGACCACGACCACGAAGTCGCCCGTGTCGATGTGCGGGGTGAACTGCGGCTTGCGCTTGCCGCGGAGGGTGTCCGCGATGCGCGTCGCGAGACGCCCGAGAGTCTGGCCGTCGGCATCGACGACATACCAGCGCTGCTCGATTTCCTTCGGCTTGGCGGAATAGGTCTTCATCACACAGAAAATCGGCGGACAGGGCGTCCGCCGAGCGCGGATTCTAGCAGGCCTCTAATCGGCCGCGGTGGGGCTCGCCTCGACGTCGAGCGGGCGGCCGAAGCCGCGCCGGCCGATCCACAAGGCGGGGAACACGACCAGC
The DNA here is from genome assembly GCA_963838795.1 of uncultured Actinomycetes bacterium. Lineage (GTDB taxonomy): Bacteria > Actinomycetota > Thermoleophilia > Gaiellales > Gaiellaceae > JAIBJN01. Next base: position 357,468 of record CAWISL010000011.1, on the reverse strand, counting down.
ACTGCCGCGCCGATGGCGAGCGCCGCCACGCCGATCGCGGTCAGCGCATAGCCGCCGAGAAGCGCGAGGGCCGCGCCGGTCATCCCGGAGAGCAGGTCGTTGAAGCCGAGCAGCTTTCCGCGCTCCCACGGCAGCGAGCAGTCGGCGAGCTGGGCGGTCGCGGCGACGAAGGAAAGACTCCAGCCGAGGCCGAGGCCGAAGAGGGCGAGGGCCGTGGCCGGCACGCTGGCGATCCAGAGCAGGCTGATCGAGGAGGCAGCCATGATCGACAAGCCGCTCACGAGCGCCGGCGATCGCCCGATTCGGTCGATCACGTCGCCGACGACGAGCACGAGCGCGTACATCCCGAGGACATGCGCGCCGATGATCGGGAAGACCGCCTCGCCCGAATGATCGTGATGGTCGACGACGACGGCGCCGGTGAGGGTCATCAGGCCCACCATGACGCCGAAGCTCGCCTGCGCGGCGAGAATCGAAGGGATCACGCCACGCCGCCGCAGGATCTCCTTGAGCGGCGCCGGCGGCCGCGGCTCGGCAGCAGGCGTGCCCGCGGCGAGGAGCTCGGCGATGCGCTTCGGGTCGGGGCGCACGAAGAGCACGAGCGCCAGGCCGGCGAGCATGAAGCATGAGCCGGCGAGCCACAGGAGCGCAAGCGAATCGCCGTCGAGCTCTCGGCCCGAGAGGAGAGGGCTGAAAACCGCCGGGCCAAGAATTGCGCCGAAGACCGCCCCGACAAGGACGAGGGCAATCCCGCGCGCGCGACGCTCCGGCGGGTACATGTCACCGGCGGCCGCGCGGGCGAGGAGCGACGTCCCGCCCGCCGTCCCGACGAAGACCAGCCCGAGGAAGACCGGAAAGGCGGAGTCGAGGGCGCTACCGAGAGCCGCCAGACCACCTCCCAGCGCGCCGACGACGAAGCCCGTCGCGAGGACGGGCACGCGGCCGAAGCGGTCCATCGCCCGCCCGGCCGGGAACGCGGCGAGCGCCCCTGAGGCAAGCACGATCGCCGGGCCGAGCCCCAGCAGGCCCCTGACTCCTGTGACGAGCACGAACGTGAGGGAGGCGACGGCCGCCGAAAGTTGGAGCATCCCCGAGTTGGCCGCGAGCGCGGCTGAGAGGAGCGCGGTGTTCCGCCTGATCGGCAGCTGTTCACGGGAGAGCGACACGGCGCTAAGCCTACTGAGGCGGATAACGCGGCCGGTAACGCGCGTAGCCTTCCGCCGCGTGCGCCGGATCACCTTCCCGCTCTACGTCGGCGGCTTCCTGGGCCCGTTCGGGGGGGCCATGCTCGTCGCCCTCATCCCCAACGTCGCCGAGGGGCTCGACGCCTCCATCGCGCAGGTCGCCGCTGCGATCACTGCGTACATGGTCCCCTTCGCGGTGCTCCAACTCGTCTCGGGAACGCTGGCCGAGCGGCTGGGGCCGCGGCGTGTCGTCCGGGGTGGGTACATCGCGTTTGCAGCGGCCGCGGTCGCCTGCGCGCTCGCGCCCGACATCTGGACCTTCCTCGCCGCGCGCGCGGCGATGGGCAGCGCCAACGCCTTCCTCTCCCCGATCCTCCTCGCGGCGCTCTCGGAGGTGGTCGCGCCGGCCGTGCTCGGCCGGACGGTGGGGACGTTCGCGGCCGCGCAGACCGCCGGCCTGACGCTGGGGCCGATTCTCGGCGGGCTGCTCGGGGAGATCTCGTGGCGGCTCGCCTTCGTACTCGTTGCCGTCGTCTCGGTCGTGCTCGCCCTCCCACGCCAGACGCTGGGAGCTGCGGAGAGGCAGACGGGAACGAGCGGGCGCGCGTCGCTCCGTTCGCTTCTCAACCGGTGGATCGCGCTCCTGGCCACGCAGGCCGCGCTCGGCTACCTGGGTTTCACCGGAATCGGCTTCGTGCTCGTCCTCGTAGGCGCAGAGGAGTTCGACCTCGGGTCGGGCGCCCGCGGCCTGCTGATCGCCGGCTACGGCGTCGGGGGCATCCTGCTGGGACGCTATGCCGGTACGGTCGTCGACCGCGCGGGCCGCCCGGCGACCGCCCTCGCCGGCGCGATCGCGTGCACGGCCGGCGTCCTCGGCCTCGTCGTCGCGCCGGGCCCGTGGAGCCTCGGGCTCGTCTTCTTCGGGATCGGCTGCGCCTCGGCGTTCGTCTGGGCCGGGCTGAACACGATCGCGGTCGAGTCCTTCCCGGAGAACCGCGCCGGCGCGACCTCCGCCTACAGCGCCTTCAAGTTCGCCGGCGTCGCGCTCGCTCCGCTCGTCTACGTTCCTCTCTTCAACGTGGACACGCGCCTTCCGTTCCTGCTGGCCGCGGGCTTCTCCGCCCTCCTCGCCGTCTCGATCGCGCCCTGGTTCGGTCGCTACCGATGAGACGCCGGATCATCGTCCACGGCCGGGTGCAGGGCGTGTTCTTTCGGGACACGACCCGCCGGCTCGCCCTCGAGCACGGTCTGAAAGGCTGGGTCCGGAACACGTGGGAGGGGACGGTCGAAGCCGTCTTCGAAGGCCCGCCGGAGGCCGTCGAGCCGCTCGTCGCCTTCGTCCACCGAGGGCCGCCGGGGGCGTTCGTCGAGCGCGTCGAGCTGTTCGAGGAGGACGAGGAGGGCCTCGTCGGCTTCTCGATTCGCTGACGACGGGAACCCGGCTGGCCTGGCAGGAGTAGTAGCCGTGAGAGGAGGAATCGCATGAAACGAATCCTGATCACAGCGGTTCTCGTCGGCGCTCTTGTCCAGGCGGGCGCGGCGAGCGCAGGGTGCATGGCCACCGTGGGCCTCGCCCCGCCCCCGGCGGGAATCGCCCCCGGCACGACGTGGACAGCGGAGCTCACGGTGCTCCAGCACGGGCTCAACGCGCTCCCCAACGCAGAGACCGCCCGGCCCACGGTCACGATCGTGAACACGGAGACGGGCGCGGCGCGGACCTTTGTCGCTCGAGGCACGAAGAATCCCGAGGTCTTCGTGGCCAACGTCGTCTTCCCGAGCGCGGGAAGCTGGCGCTACGAGGTGTACGACGATTTCTCGAGCGAAGGCGGGAGGCCTGTTCCGTGCGCCCAGACGCACACCTTCACCGCCGTCGCGGTCGGCGGGCCCGCCGGCGGGGGCACGCCCTCCGGCCCGAGCCCGGCGACGCCCGTCCCGACCGCGGCAGTCGATGGCGGCGCGGGCTTCCCGATCTGGCCGGTGGCCGGCGGCGTGGTCGCCCTGCTGGTCCTGTCGACCGCTCTCTTGTGGGCGAGGCCTAGACGAGAATCCGTCGCCTGAGCCCCGCTCCAGCGAGGGGCGGCGCGAGGCCCGAGGCGACGGCAAGAGCCGTCTGCTGAAAGCCGAGCGCCGCCCCTGGGCGGCTGCGGCCCGCCAGCTCGGCGGTCGCCGTGAAGTGAGCCCGTTCCACGAGATCCCGATCTGTGTGAGCGAGGAGCTCGTACTCGCCTCGAAGCTGCGGCGCCAGGACGGGACTCCCGGGGAAGACGGCCGAGTAGCTCGCCTGGGCGAGGGTGCCGAGAGTGAGGATCGTCCGGCGGTAGCGGCTCATTCGGCGGAGCTATCCGCCGGGCGCCGCGGGGTCGCCGGCACACTCTCGCCACGCTGCGTCACACACGCGGGCGTTTCGGGTCGCTACGCTCGAAGCGGGTGGTGGCCTGGGTGGCCCCTCGGACGGGATCGGTGGGGACATGAGCCCGAACGCAGGCTCCACCCCGTCAACGCCCTAGCCGCAGCAGCCTTCCTTGTAGCGGCACGCCAGACAGTGCCAGCTCGCCTTGGTCCACGTCATCTCCGCGCCGCAGCGCGGGCAGGTCGCCTCCGCCTGGGCCTCGTCCGCAGGCAGGCGACACACCGCCGGCTCGGCCGCCGCGCGGCTCACTCCCACTCGATCGTCGCCGGCGGCTTCGAGGAGAGGTCGAGCGCCACGCGGTTCACCGCCGGGATCTCGTTGATGATGCGGCTCGAGATCGTCTCCAGCAGCTCGTGGGGCAGGCGCGCCCAGTCGGCGGTCATGGCGTCCTCGGACGTGACCGCGCGGATCACGATCGGATAGGCGTAGGTTCGCTCGTCGCCCTGGACGCCGACCGAGCGGATCGCCGGCAGTACCGCGAAACACTGCCAGAGCTCGCGGTAGAGACCGGCCCGCCGCACCTCCTCGAGCAGGATCGCGTCCGCCTCGCGGAGCGTCTCGAGCCGCTCCTCGGTGACCTCGCCGATGATCCTGATCGCGAGCCCCGGCCCCGGGAACGGATGCCGCCACACCATCTCCTCCGGGAGCCCGAGCTCCTCGCCGACGCGGCGAACCTCGTCCTTGAAGAGCATGCGCAACGGCTCCACCAGCTCGAGGTCCATCGCCTCCGGGAGGCCGCCGACGTTGTGGTGGGACTTGATCGTCGCGGCAACGCCGTCTCCCGACCCACCCGACTCGATCACGTCCGAGTAGAGCGTCCCCTGGACGAGGAAGCGCACGTCGCCGAGCGTGCGCGCCTCCTGCTCGAAGACCCGGATGAACTCCTCGCCGATCGCCTTGCGCTTCTCCTCCGGGTCCGTGACGCCATCGAGCCGCGTCAGGAAGCGCTCGCGCGCGTCGACGTGGAGAAGCGGGACGTGGAAGTGGCGCCCGAAGGTTTCGACGACCTGCGCGGCCTCCTCCTTGCGCAGGAGACCGTGGTCGACGAAGACGCAGGTCAGCTGATCCCCGACCGCCTTGTGGACGAGCAGCGCCGCCACGGCCGAGTCCACGCCCCCGGAGAGGCCGCAGAGCACGCGCTCACGCCCCACCTGGGCGCGGATCCTGGCGGTTTCCTCCTCGATCACGGCGGCGGCCGTCCACACCGGCGGCGCGTCCGCGACCCGGTAGAGGAAGTTCTTCAGGATCTCCGTGCCGTGCTCGGTGTGCGCCACCTCGGGGTGGAACTGGATGCCATAGAGGCCCCGCGCCGGATCCTCGAAGCCGGCGATCGGCGTCGCGCGCGAGCCGGCCGTGACGCGCGCGCCTTCCGGCGCCGCGGTCACCGAGTCGCCGTGGCTCATCCAGCCGATCTGCTGGGCGGGCAGGCCGCCGAAGAGCTCGCTGCTGGCCTCCACCCGCACCTCGGCTCGACCGAACTCGGCCCCGTCCGTCCGCTCGACCCGGCCGCCGAGATCCCGCGCCATGAGCTGCATCCCGTAGCAGATGCCGAGCACCGGGATGCCGAGGTCGAAGATCCCGGGATCGGCCTCCGGCGCTCCCTCGGCATAGACCGACGCCGGTCCGCCGGAGAGGACGAGCGCGAGCGGTCGCCTGGCGGCGAGCGCTGCCGGAGACGTCGTGTGGTGGACGAGCTCCGAGTAGACGCGGCATTCCCGCACCCGCCGAGCGATCAGCTGCGAGTACTGGCCGCCGAAGTCGACGACGAGCACCGGACGCTCCTCGGCTGCGGGCTCGGGTACCGGAAGCGGGACGACCTCGCCCATCAACGCCCCGGCCGGTAGTTGGGCGCTTCCTTCACGATCGCGACGTCATGCGGATGGCTCTCTCGCTGGCCGGCCGAGGTGACGCGGACGAAGCGCGCCTCCTTCAGCTCCTCGATGGTGGCGGCGCCGCAGTAGCCCATCGCCTGCCGGAGCCCGCCGACGAGCTGGTGCACGACGTTCCGCAGCGGGCCCTTGTAGGCGACACGCCCTTCGATCCCCTCGGGGACGAGCTTTCCGACCTCCTCGACGTCCTGCTGGAAGTAGCGGTCGCTCGAGTAGCGCGCGCGCATGGCGCCCAGCGAGCCCATGCCGCGGTATTCCTTGAACTGCTCGCCCTGGTGGAAGACGACCTCGCCGGGGCTCTCGTCCGTTCCCGCGAGCAGGCCGCCGAGCATGACTGAGTCCGCGCCGGCGGCGATCGCCTTGGCGACGTCGCCGGAGAACTGGATGCCGCCGTCCGCGATCACGGGCACTCCGTGCCGGGAAGCGGCCTGGGAGCAGTCGTAGACGGCCGTGACCTGCGGGACTCCGATGCCCGCGACCACCCGCGTCGTGCAGATGGCGCCCGGGCCCATGCCGACCTTGACCGCGTCGGCGCCGGCGTCGATCAGCGCGGCGGTGGCCTCGGGCGTGGCGACGTTGCCGGCCACGACCTGGACGTCGTAGCGGCTCCTGAGGTCGCGCACGGCCTCGAGCACGCCTACCGAGTGGCCGTGGGAGGTGTCCACCACGAGCGCGTCGACCTCCTCGTCGACGAGCGCCGCGGCGCGCTCGAGCCCCTCCGGGCCGGTGCCGACCGCAGCGGCGACGCGGAGCCGGCCCTGCTCGTCCTTCGTCGCCAGCGGGTGCTGGATCCGCTTCGAGATGTCCTTGACTGTGATGAGCCCCTTCAGGCGACCGTCGGGATCGACGACCGGAAGCTTCTCGATCTTGTGCTGGTGCAGGACAGCCCGCGCCTCCTCGAGCGTCGTCCCGACCGGGACGGTGACGAGGCCGCTCGACGTCATGAGGTCGGAGACAGGGCGCGCCGTGTCGTCCTCGAAGCGGAGGTCGCGGTTGGTGAGGATGCCGACGAGCCGGCCGTCCTCGTCCGTCACCGGCACACCGGAGATCCTGTACGTCCGCATGAGCTCGAGCGCGGTCGCGACCGGCGCCGCGGGCGGCAGCGTCACGGGCTCGACGATCATGCCCGCCTCGGAGCGCTTGACCTTGTCCACCTCGGCGGCCTGCTCCTCCACGGAGAGGTTGCGGTGGACGACGCCGATGCCTCCCTCGCGCGCGAGCGCGATCGCCGTTCGCGCCTCGGTGACGGTGTCCATCGCCGCCGAGACGATCGGGATCTCGAGCTCGATGGTGCGGGTCAGGCGAGTGCGCGCGGAGACGTCCCCGGGCAGCACGCCCGATTCGGCCGGCACGAGCAGCACGTCTTCGAAGGTGAGCCCTTCCTTGGCGAACTTGCGCTCCAGGGTAAGGAGGCGCTCGATCTCGTCCTGACGCAGCTCGACGCTCACCTTGGGGCGATCGTACCAGCGCCCCCCGCTGGCTCCGGCGACGCGAGTAACCTGGCCCGCGCACGGTTAGCCAACGGGAAAGGGGTCGAAGTGAAGGGGATTCTCACAGGCGCGGCCGCTAGCGCGGTTGCCTTGGCGCTCGCGGCGTCGGCGGGCGCACACGTGTTCACGATCCACGGCGATTGGAAGCTGGGCTCGTTCGCCGTCAAGCGCGACGGCACGCTCGGGGGAGCGATCGAAGCGTTCGGGCAGCCGAAGAGCCGGACTCGTGACGGCGTCACCTGCACGGTGCGGTGGCCGCAACACGGGCTCAGGATCGGCTTCTACAACCTCGGCGGGCAGAGACCGTGCAGCCGCGAGTTCGGCTTCTTCTCGAACGCCCGCGCCAAGGGCCCGCACTGGGAGACGAATCGAGGGCTGGAGATCGGCAACCGCCAGCAGCGTCTGAGGAGCCTCTACCCGAATGCGCTCTTCCATTCCGGTGAGGAAAGCGTCTATCCGCCGAGCTGGTGGCTCGTGACCAGACAGTCGCAGGTCGGCGCCGGCGGCGAGTACCCGGGGCTGCTCGCGAGGACGCAGAGCCGCCGGGTCGTCGACTTCCAGGTTCGCTTCCCGGCAGGCGGCGACTGACGTACTCGCCGGCGCCTAGTGCTCGTGCGGCACGCGCTCGACGTGCTCGAGCTGGACGAGCGAGGCCAGGCGACTCGCCTCCCGCGGGTCGAACCGGCCCGCTCCCGCCTCGAGCACCGACGCCGCTCCCGCGGCGACGGCCGAGCGCACGGCCTCGTCGAACGGCTTCCCGGCGACCCGCGCCGCCAGGAAGCCCGCGAGGAGCGTGTCGCCGGCACCCACCTCGGAGATCGCTTCGACCCGGGGCGCCTGGGCCCGGACGCGAATCTCCGCGCGGTCCTCCCGCAGCAGCGCGTAACAGCCCGTGTCGAGGGTGATGAGGACGTTGCGCGCGCCTAGGTCGGCGATCTCGTCGAGGCCGGCGGCCAGGTCCTCCTCGTCCACGAACTCGTGGCCGACCAGCGCCTCGGCCTCGCGTTGGTTCGGCGAGACGAGATACGGCTCGCCCTCGACCGCCAGGCGGAGCGGCTCTCCCTCGGAGTCCACGACCGCGAGGAGCTGGCCACGGTTCAGCTCGCGGACGAGCTCGCCGTAGAAGCCGGGATCGACCGCCCGCGGCAGCGAGCCCGCCAGCACGACGAACTCGGCCCGCTGGGCGAGGTACGCGATCTTCTCCCGCAGGATCGCCAGCTCTTCTTCGGTCACCTCGGGGCCCCACTCGTTGATCTCGGTGTAGGCATTCGAGGTCGGGTCGAGCACGGCGATCGACGTCCGCGACTCGGCTCCGATCCGGACGAAGTCGTTGAGGACTCCCTCGTGCGTCAGCTCCTCGACGAGCAGCGTGCCGGTGCGCCCGCCGGCCAGGCCCGTGCAGACGACCGGGGCGCCGAGGCGCTTGAGGGCGCGGGCGACGTTGATCCCCTTGCCCCCCGCGCTGGGGAAGCCGACGCTGGCGCGGTGGCGTTGGCCCGGCTGGAAGTTGGGGACGACGAGCGTCCGGTCGATGGCCGTGTTAAGCGTGACGGTGACGATCATCCGACTGGGTGCGGAGAGGGCACCGGGGGCGATCCTAGCCGAGATCCTCTAGAGGCCCGGAAGGACGGAGGCGAGGATGTCGCCCGCCTCGTCGAGCGCGCGGTCTGCATACCAGCCGGCCCGTTCCCGGACTGAGGGCTCGGGGATGTCCCAGGCGGCCACGAGGTCGACCCGCGCCACCTCGGCGTCCCCCTTCGTGACGACGATCTCGCCGAGCTTCTGACCCTGGCTGACGGGGAGGTCGACCATCTCGGGCGCGACGACCCGCTGGACGAACTGCGTGCCGTCGCCCAGCCGGACGAGCTCGGACGCACCGGCTGCCGCGACCAGCTCGAGCGGCGGCTCGTCCTCACCGAAGGGCACGGCCGCAGTCGCGTATCGCTCCCCCTTGGAAACCAGCGTGAAGCGCGCCCACTGGTCGAATCCCCACTCGAGGAGCTTCGTGAGATCGGCGTTTCGACGCGCTCGGGACGGGCTCCCGAGAACCACGGCGTAGACGGTCGCGGGCCCTCGTCGCCCCGCCGCCACCTCGGCCCACCCCGCTCGGTCGGTGTGGCCGGTCTTGACGCCGATCAGGCCCGGAAAGGTCCACAGCAGGTCGTTCCAACTCCTCAGCGTGCGGTCGGGCGGGATCTCGGCAGTCCGCTTGCGCACGAGCTGGCGGATGAGCGGCTCCTGCATCGCCAGCCGCGCCAGCATGAACGTGTCCCTCGCGGTTGAGACGTGTCCCGCCACGTCCAGGCCGTCAGGACGCACGTAGCGGGTGCCGTCGAGGCCGAGCTCGGCGGCCTTGGCGTTCATCATCCCGACGAAGCGCTTGACGTTCCCGCCGCCGACGTCGGCCGCGAGGGCGAAGGCGGCGTCGTTCGCGCTCTGGATCAGCGCGGCCGCGAGCAGGTCGCGCACCCGCAGCCGCTCGCCTGGGCTGAGGAAGATCGAAGACCCCCCGCGCCCGATGGCCTCGCGAGCGACGCGGACCGTGTCGCTGGGGCGAGCGTGCTCCAGGGTCACCAGCGCCGTCATCAGCTTCGTGATGCTCGCCATCGCCATGCCCGCGTCGGCGTTGCGCTCGTAGAGGACGTCGCCGGTGCGGCCGTCCGCAACGAGAACGGCCCGCGCGTCGACGGGCGGTGGCGTGGAGGCCGCCGCGCCGGCGCTCCCGAGGAGCGACGCGAGCAGGACCGTGGCGAGGGTGACGGCGACGTGCTTCCGCACGTCCCTCAGGCTATCCTCGAAGTGATGGCCGAGGAGCAGGAACAGCCCAAGCCGGACCGCGTCCGCGGTGTCGAACGGTCCCTCCAGGTGGAGGTCCGCGGTCTCGGCGGGTTCGAGCTCCGGCCGACGCGCTTCTTCGTCTGGGGCGGGGACGAGCGCCACGCGACCGAGCGCATCCTTCCCCTCGGAAGCGCGCCGCGCAGCCTGACCATCCCGCGCCGCCCCCGCGAGCGACAGGCTGGAGGGGTCGAGCTCAGGACGCTCGGCAACCCGGTGCTGACGGTCGCGCTCGCCGGGGTACACCTCGCCCGGGCGCTGCGCCGCCGCGCGTTCTAAGCGCCCTGCTCCTCCTGCTGCGCGCCCCGGATCCGGATGCGGTCGCCAGGGTTTAGCGTCAGGGGGTCGACGCTGGGATTGAGCTCGAGCAGCTCGGCGACCGGGACGTCGCACTTCTCGGCGATCGACTCGAGCGTGTCGCCGGACTTGACGGTATAGCGAGCCTTCTGGCAGCCCCGCGGCGCGGTCGTGGTCGTGTCCGGCGTCGTCGTCGACTGGTCGGTCTCGACCACCTCCGTGGTCGTGCCGCTCGTGCCCGCCTCGCCGGAGTCCGACTCGAGGGCGCGCTGCACCAGGATGATGAGGACGGTGGCCGCGAAGAAGAACGCGAGCGGCGCCGCGAGCCGCGCGATCCAGACCCGGATCTTGTCGGCGTTCACCAGCCCGACACCGCCCAGACCTCCCCACGGAGGCGAGCCGCCTCGGCCGCGGCCGCCTTGCGCCAGTCGGCGCCGTCGACCCTGAACGCATAGATGACGGCGCGCGAGACGGGAACGAGCGCACTCGCCGGCCCGCTGGCGAAGGCCCGCGCCACGTCGGCCGGAGTGCCCCCCTGCGCCCCGATGCCGGGCAGGAGCAGGATCGCACGCGGCATCAGCTTCCGCGCCTCGCCGACGGCGCGTGGGTACGTCGCGCCGACGACGGCGCCGACGCTCGAGAGCCCGCGCTCGCCGACCAGGTCCTGTCCCCAGCCGTCGACGAGCTCTGCGACCTGCTGCCAGACCCGCCGCCCGTCCGAAAGCGTGGCGTCCTGGATGTCGGCGCTGCCGGCGTTCGACGTCTTGACGAGGCAGAAGATCCCGTTGCCGGTTCGCCTGCAGGCGGCGACGAACGGCTCGATCGAGTCGCTGCCCAGGTAGGGGTTGACCGTCAGCGCGTCGACGGGGGGCGGCCGGTCCTCGCGCTTCTCGAGATACGCGTCCGCATATGCGCGTGCGGTCGAGCCGATGTCCCCGCGCTTGGCGTCCGCGAGCACGAGCAGGTTCGCCGCTCGCGCGTAGTCACCGGTCTCCTCGAAGGCCCGGATCCCGTCGGCGCCGAGGGTCTCGAAGTAGGCGAGCTGCAGCTTCACGCCCACGACGTACGGCGCGACGGCGTCGATCAGTCCCCGGCAGAAGCGTCCGACCGCGTCGGCCGCCGAGGCACGACCGCGGTGGACGTCACCGCGCAGCTCGACGGGGAGGAGCTCGGCCCTCGGATCGAGCCCGACGAGGAGCTGGCTCCTCTTGGCATCGACCGCCGCGGCGACCCGGTCGCCAAACGTCACCGTCGCAAGGGCGGCGCGCGCCCCTTCCTCGAGCTCCTGGGCCATCCTCAGAGAGCTTAGGCTACTGCGGCAGCCGGATCACGCATGGCCGCGAGGATCGCCCGCTCCTCGAGAGGACGCACCCTGAGCTCGGGAGGGGGCTTGCGGACGAAGGCGCCGAGGAGCAGAAGCTCCTCGGCGTCCTCGGGGGCGAACGACGGCTCGACTGCCCGCGCGGCGGCGAGGCCGGCGCGCACCTCGAGCACGGCGCCGGCCCCGGGCGGAAGCACGCGCGCGTCGGCGACGCGGCCCCGCGCGACGAACACGGCCCGAGTGAAGCCTTCGGAGGAGGCGGGCGCCAGCAGGCACGCCTCGAGCCCACGCAGGCGCTCGATCGCCGCGAGCTCCCGGATCACCTGCTCGAGCGCCTGGATGCGGTCGCGCAGGCGGGCTGCGTCCTCGTAGCGGAGGCAATCCGAGAGATCCCGCAGTCGAGCGCGGAGCCGCGGCAGCGGGGCGCCGTCGAGGAGACCTGCGAGCTCCTCCTCGGTCGTGCCCGCGAGCGCGCGCGACGCGCGCTCGGCGCGACGGCGGCTCCCAATCGGCCCCAGCGGCCCGGCCTGCGATGAGACGACGACTTCGTCGCCGCGCCGTCGCAGGTAGACACGCCGGCCGCCGCGCTTGCCACGCGCGTTGGCAGGCGGACGAAGCTCCCGGATGAGCCGCAGCTCCTCGAGCGCAGCCTCGAGCTCGGACCCGAGCACCTCCCAGTCGACCCGTTCGACGGCGGCGAGCGCGGCCTCGACAGCGGGCCGCTGCCGCTCGGAGCGGAAATAGGAGCGCAGCCTGGCCCGCAGGTCGCGGGCCCGCCCGACGTAGAGCGCCTGCCCATGCCGGTCGCGAAAGACGTAGACCCCGGGGCGGGTGGGCGCGCCGAAGACGAGCGAGCGTTTCTCGTAGACCCGTCGGCGCCGCGGCGCCGAAAGCTCGACGAGGTCGCCGACGGTCAGAGCTCCGCGCTCCTGCGCGAGCCCGATGAGCGCGACGAGGATCTCGGCGGTCGCCTGCGCGTCCGGGAGGGCGCGGTGGCACGGCCGCGCCGAAGTGCCGAAGAAGTGGGCGAGCGAGGCGAGACCGACACGGGCGACGCGGCCGGCGAGCAGCTTCCGGGCGAGGCCGACGGTGTCGACGACCGGCGCCGCCAGGCGCCGGCCGGCGATGAGCTCCACCTCCCGGTCGAGAAAGGCGAGGTCGAAGCGGGCGTTGTGCGCGACGATGACGGCGCGCTCGCCGGCGAAGGCGAGGAACTCCCTGACTGCGGCGGCCGGGCGGGGCGCTCCGCGGAGATCGCGGTCCTGGAGGCCGGTGATCCCGGCGACGACGGGCGGGATGGGAAGGCCAGGGTCGACGAGGGTCTGGAAGGTGCCGGCGGGGAGGAGCGCTTCGATACGGACGGCGCCGATCTCGCAGATAGCGGACTGACCCGGCCGGAGGCCGGTCGTCTCGAGATCGACGACGACGAAGCGCGCGGCCTCGAGCGGTACGTCGTGGCCCGGGGGTGACGCGAGCCCGACGCGGGCCCCGCGCCACGAGAGCCGCACGTCGCCCGCGACGACGTCGTCGAGCAGGCTTCGCGCCAAGCCTTCGGGGGCACGAGCGAGGGCGAAGAGCGTTCGCGCCGCCTCCTCGACGGACACCGATCCGCGCCGCTCCTCGACGAGCTCGACGAGCCGATCGGCGGCGTCGAAGGCAAGTTGCACCCCTGGCACGATATACGAACGTGTGTTCGCATACCAGCCCGGAGACGCCGCCGGGGGCCGCTCACGCGGCCCCCGGATCGCTCTGCGAAAGGGAGAGGGCTAGCGGAGAGCCTGCTTGAGCTGGCTGCCGGCGGAGAACTTGGGCACGGTGGCCGCCGGGATCTGCACGCGCTCGCCGGTGCGCGGGTTGACGCCCTGCCGCGCGGCGCGCTGCTGTGGGGAGAACTTTCCGAAGCCTGTGAACGACACCGCGTCGCCGCTCTTGAGCGTCTCGGTGATGGAGTCGAGGAACGCGTCGACCGCCGCCGCTGCATCCCGCTTGGTGAGCCCGCTCTTGTCGGCCACCTTGTCGATGAACTCGGCCTTCGTCACTGCCCTCTCCTTCCGTCCATTTACGCTGATGGGGGAACCCGCGACACCCTAACAGAGTCCCCCGATAGCAAGCAACCATGCGGGTTTGCGGGGTTTTTCTAGCTCTCGAGGATGTCCTGCGCGCGGAAAAGCGGGTGCAACCGGACCGCTTTGCGCGCGAGCGAGTCGGCACCGCCCTCCTCGCGGTCGACCACGCAGATCGCCGTACGGCACTCGAGCCCGGCCGCGCGGAGGGCGTCGATCGCGTCCGCGGCGGCGCCGCCCGAGGTGACGACGTCCTCCACGAGGCAGACCTCCTCGCCGGCAGCAAAGTCTCCTTCGAGCCGCTTCTCGGTCCCGTATCCCTTCGCTTCCTTCCGGACGAGCAGGAAGGGAAGGCCGGAGGCGAGGGAGGCCGCGGCCGCCAACGCGATCGCTCCGAGCTCCGGCCCGGCGATGCGCGTCGCGCTAGGTGCAACCTCGCGAACGCGCGTCGCGAGCCGCTCGCCGAGCGCGGCGAGGATGTCGGGCCGCGTCTCGAAGCGGTACTTGTCCAGGTAGTAGCGCGACCGCTTGCCCGAACGGAGCAGGAAGTCGCCTTCCAGATAGGCATGCTCGCGGATCGCCCGGGCGAGCTCCGCGTCGGTCACGGCCGTGGTCAGCTTCGCGCCTGGGCGAGGATCCGGCGAGCGATCGGGAAGAGGCGAGCCGCTTCCTCGCTTCCCTCCGCGAAGCTCACCATCGAGCCGTCGGCGAAATAAACGTCGACGCGCTCCCTCGAGCCCGAGCGCCGCCGCCAAAGCGCAGCCGCGCCCACCAGCGAGCCGACGGCGACGAGAGCCGCGGCGAGCCTACGCTTCATCGACGGCCTCCGTCACTCGTCCTTCTTGCGCTTGCGACGGGCGCCCGCGGTCGCCTTCTTCGCGGATCGCTCCTCCCGGCTCAGCCGAAGGCAGGTCTTCAGGTCGTAGAAGACGAGCCCCGACGTGGGATCCCGCCCGGTGACCGCGGCGACGAGCCGATCGCCGTCGGTAACGACGAAGACGCAGCCCTCGAAGAACCCGACCTCGACCTGCGTCGGCTCGCCGGCGTGCCCGGCAGCGCCCTGGAGCAGCTCGCGGGCCTCCTCGGCGATCGCACCGGCCCGGGCGCCGTCGCCCGACGTGGAGGCGAGGACGATCCCATCGCCGTCGGCGAGCACCGCGAACTCGATCTGCGACGAGATCTCGACGAGGTCCGCGAGCGCCTGCCCAGCATCCACGGCGGCAAACCTAACACACCGCCGTAGACTCCCTCGCCGTGCACCCGATCGTCAGCAAGTACCTCGCCGACCGGGGCACCCACCTCGCCGCGATGATCGCGTACTTCGCCATCCTCGCGTTTGTCCCGCTGCTCTTCCTCGCCCTTTCCCTGCTCGCCTTTCTGGGCGAGCAGGACGAATCGAGCTACCTGATCGAGGAGCTGCGACGGGCGTTTCCCAAGAACTCGGTCGAGAACATCCTCGACGCCGTCACGGAGATCCAGGAGCAGGCGACCGAGCTCTCGGTCATCGGCGGCATCGGCCTTCTCTGGGCTGCCCTCGGCTTCTTCAGCGTCCTCGAGTCGGCGTTCAACATCGTCTACGGCCTCCCCAACCGACCGTTCATCCGCCAGAAGACGCTCGTCCTTCTCTTGACCGCGGCATCGCTCGTCGTTCTCTTCCTCGCCCTCGTGATCTCGTCCGTCGGGGTCGAGCTGGCGAAGCGAGCCGGCGTCGCCGAAGGCGCCCTCTCGTACGTCTACGCGCTCCTCGTCTCAACCGCCTTGCTCGTCGGCTTCACCTGGAGCCTTTACCGGCTGCTGACCAATACGCCGCTTACCTGGCGCGAGACGCTACCCGGCGCGCTCGTCGCGTCGGTTCTCCTGCAGGCGAGCTTCCAGATCCTCCCCACATTCGTGCGCCTCTCGAACGAGCTGATCGCGCTGCAGGCCTACGGCGGGCTCGTGCTCCTGCTCGTCTGGCTCTATGTGATGGCGAACATCCTCGTGCTCGGCGCCGAAGTGAACTGGTGGCTCGGCCGAGGACGCGCCAGCAACGCCGCGTGGACGTCCGACGAGGGCTAGCCCGCCTCCGTCGCGCGCACGCGCTCCTCGAGCGCCTCGAGCACCTTCTCCTCGATGTCGGGATGGTGGGCAAGGAGGCCGCGGAAGGCCTGGCGTGTGAGGACGAAGAACCGGAGAGGCGTGATCGCTGTGACCGTGGCCGTCCGTCGGGCCTCCTCCGAGATGAGGGCGATCTCACCGAAGAAGTCGCCGCCGGAGAGGCGACGCATCTCCTGGTCGCCCTTCGTCACGCTGGCCTCGCCGTCCACGATGACGAAGAACTCGGATCCGATCTCCCCCTCGCGCGCGAGCGCCTTCCCCTCATTGACCTCGAGGTCCTCGGTCACCTTCGCCAGCTCGACAAGCTCGGCCCGCGAGAGGTCTTTGAAGAGGGGCGATCGACCGAGTGCGGTCGCCTTGTCGTCGTGCGAGAAGAGCTGCATGTGCGGAATCTACAGCCCTGAGGCGCCGCTGCCTACTGCCTCCAGCACCTGCCGCGCGGCAGCGGCCCGATGGCTATGGCCGGCCTTCCACTCGTCGCCTAGCTCGGCCACGGTTCGCCGCTCTCCAGCCGGGATGAACACCGGGTCGTAGCCGAAGCCCGCGGAGCCGCGCGGCTTGGCGGCGATCACGCCCTCGAGCGCTCCGCGACCGCGGATCTCCTGCAGCCCCGGAGAAAGCGCGACCAGCTCGGAGACGTAGCGGCCGCGGCGGTCGGCCCCGGTGAGGCCGGCGAGCTCCTCGAGCAGCTTCGCCACGTTCTCCGCGTCCGTCGCGTCCGGCCCCGCGAAGCGAGCCGAGTAGATCCCGGGCCGGCCGCCGAGCCCGTCCACCTCGAGCCCTGAGTCCTCGCCGATCGTCCAGCGGTCGGACGGGTCGACAGAGCGCCCGAAGAGCGCCTTCGCGCGCGCGTTCGCGTAGAAGGTGTCCCCAACCTCCTCGGGCAGCTCCGCGGCGCGGGTCGGCTCGATCTCCCAGCCGGGAAGGAGGACGGCGAGCTCGCGCGCTTTGTTGCTGTTCGTCGAGACGAGGCTCGCCTTCAGAAGGCGCCCCTCCAGGACTACTCCTTCCAGCGCACGGCGAGCACGCCGTCCAGCGAGCATGGCCCGGCGGCCCGCTCTCGCAGCTCGCGCTCGAGGCCGATGGCGCCGGTGAGCCCCGCGGCGACGCCGAGCCGGACGAGGACCTCCCACCATTCGAGCTCCGGAATCACGTGACCGCCTCGCTCTGCCTGGCGCCGATCTCGCGGATTCCCATGGCGGCGAGGTCGACGAGCGCATCCAGCTCTTCGCGGCTGAACGGCACCCTCTCGGCCGTCGCCTGCACCTCGATCAGGCGCCCGTCGCCCGTAAGGACGACGTTCATGTCCACGTCGGCCGCCGAGTCCTCGGCGTAGTCGAGGTCGAGGAGCGGCTCGCCGGCGACGATCCCGACGGAGACGGCGCCGACGAGGTCGGCGGGCTCGGGCAGGCCGGCCCGCCGAGCGGCGAGCGTCAGTGCGACCCAGGCTCCCGAAATGGCCGCGGTGCGCGTCCCGCCGTCGGCCTGGAGCACGTCGCAGTCGATCCACACCGTGTGCTCGCCCAGCGCGTCGAGGTCGTAGACCGCGCGCAGCGACCGGCCGAGAAGGCGCTGGATCTCGACGGTACGGCCCTTCTGCTTGCCGACGCTCGCTTCGCGCTGGGTGCGCTGCCCCGTGGAGGCGGGAAGCATCCCGTACTCGGCCGTCAACCAGCCGCGTCCGCTGCCGGCGAGCCAGCGCGGGACTCCGTCCTCGACGCTGGCGGTGCAGAGCACTCGCGTGGCGCCGAAGGAGATGAGCGCCGAGCCGGTCGCCTGCTCGACGAATCCGGTGACGATCTCGACCGGGCGGAGCTCGTCCGGCCGGCGGCCCTCGCGACTCATCCCGACACAATCTCGGCGCATTCCGCCAACCACGGGCGCGAATTTCGCCTGTACGCTCGAAAGCGGGTGGTGGGCAGGGGTGCCCCGAAGTAATTAAGGGCGCCGTCGAGGCTCACGCCGCGGAGAGCTCGAGCTCGCGGACGGTGACGCGCTCCACGGACGGGATCGGCAGCTGCAGGAAGCGCTCGCCGAGCGCCCGAAACTCGTCCGGCGACCCGGTGGTGAGAAACCGGGTCTCGCCGAAGCGGCCGGGGTCGTTCTCGACACCCCTCCGGGTCAGGGTCTCCGCGACCTCGCGCGCTGTCTCCTCCGCGGAAAAGATCAGCGTCGTCCCGCGCCCGAACGCCCTCTCGAAGACGCGCCGGATCATCGGATAGTGCGTGCACCCGAGGATGACCGTGTCGACGCCCTCGTCCTTGAGCGGAGCCGCATACTCCCGCACGGCGGCGTCGAGCTCCTCCCCCACGCCGCCCGCCTCGATCAACGGCACCAGCCTGGGACAGGCCACCGACACGACGTGCGCGCCGGCGTCGAGCGCGTGCACGACCTCCTCGTACCGGCCGCTGGCCACGGTCGCCTCCGTCGCGAGGAGCCCGATCCGCCGGTTCCGCGTCGCCTGCACGGCGGCGCGTGCCTCCGGAACAAGCACACCGACAATCGGGACGCGCAGCGCCTCCTGCAGGGCGGGCAGAGCAGCAGACGTCGCCGCGTTGCACGCCGCCACGATCAGCTTCACCTCCGCCTGGTCGAGGTAGGCGGCGATCTCGCGTGCGAAGCGTCGGATCTCGTCGTGCGGCCGCGGGCCGTAGGGGCAACGCGCGCTGTCACCGAGGTAGAGAAAGTCCTCGTGCGGCAGCGTGACAAGGCACTCGTGCAGGACCGTCAGCCCGCCGGCGCCCGAGTCGAAGATCCCGATCGGCCGTGTGTCCACCCGCTCGATTCTAGGCGCGCGGGCGGGCAGCAGCACCCGGCAGGGTTGAGCGGCCGATGTGAGTGAACGACACGCGGAGGACCCGCGCCTTCGGATCACGCTGGGGCGGCCTCACCGGCGCCACGCGCTAGCGTTATCCCCGTGCTGGCGGTCTGGAGCGGAGACGACCCGCTCGCCGAGCTCGAGGGGTACCTCGACGACGCGGGGCTCTTCGGCGCGCGAAACGATCTCGTCGCCGACGTCTTCCTCGGTTACGGGCTCTCGGCGGCGCTTCGGCGGGCCCCGTGGCCCGATCCGCCCGAGCCCTGCCGGCTGCCGCTCCTCGCCGCCAGGATCCACCGTGCGGACGAGCCCGCCCACCCGCCGAGCCCGTTCGCGATCGGCGAGTGGCAACGCTCGTGGGACGACGCCGACTATGCCGGCGCGATCGAGGCAGTCCAGGAGGCGATCGGACGCGGGGACGTCTACCAGGTCAACCTCGTCCAGCATCTGCACGCGCCTTTCGCAGGCGATCCCGCCGGGCTCGCCCCGCGCCTGGCGTCGCTCGCGCCGCTCCACCCGGCACCGCTGAGCGGCGACGGCTGGGCGATCGTGTCCGCCTCCCCCGAGCTCTTCCTCGCCCGCCGCGGCGACCGGGTCTGGACGAAGCCGATCAAGGGCACCCGGCCGGCCGGAGCTCTCGGCGAGCTGCGCGAGTCCGAGAAGGACGCCGCCGAGCACGTGATGATCGTGGACCTCGAGCGCAACGACCTGTCGCGCGTGTGCGAGCCGGGATCGGTGCGCTGGCCCGACCTGATGGCCGAGCGGGAACTCGCAGGCGTCACCCACATGGTCACGACTGTCGAGGGCCGGCTGCGGGCCGGGGTGGGGCTGGCCGAGCTGCTGGGCGCGGTCTTCCCCGGCGGCTCGGTGACCGGAGCGCCGAAGATCTCGGCTCTCGACCAGATCGCCGCCCTCGAGCCGGTCGGGCGCGGCGCAGCCATGGGCGCGCTCGGGCGGATCTACCCCAACGGCGACCTCGAGCTGGCGCTGACGATCAGAACGTTCGCGGTCGCGGACGGGGAGATCCACCTGTGGGTCGGGGGCGGCATCGTTTGGGACTCGGAGCCGCGCGCCGAGATCGAGGAGTCCTGGGTGAAGGCCCGCCCGCTCCTCGCCGCGCTCGGGAGCCCGGTTTCGGAAGCGGTAGCGACGTGACCCTTCTGGCGCTGGCGGTCGGCGGGCGTGGCCTCGTCGATCCCGGCGAGCCCGTTCTGCATGCCGACGACGAGGCGTTCCTACGCGGCCGGGCGGCGTTCGAGACGATCCGGGTCTACGGGGGCCACCCGTTCCGGCTGGACGCGCACCTCGAGCGCCTCGCCGGCTCGGCGGAGCGGTTGGGGCTCCCGCCGGTCGACCTCACCGCCTTCCGCGGGATCGTCCGCGAAGCGCTGGATGCCTCGGGGGAGCCGGAGGCTGTCCTCCGCCTCTACATCACGCCCGGGCGCGAGGGCGGCAGCCATCCGACGGCCCTCGCGATGGTCTCGACGCTCCCACCCGACCTGGAGGCACGCCGAGCGCACGGACTCCGCCTGATCACCGTCCAGCTCGGCATCGAGCCCGGCGCGCGCGCCGACGCACCCTGGCTCCTGGGCGGAGTCAAGTCGACGAGCTACGCGGTCAACATGGCCGCAGAGTCGGAGGCCCGCCGCCGCGACGCCGACGACGCCGTCTTCCTCGCCAACGGCCGGATCGTGCTGGAAGGCCCGGTGACCAACGTCTGGTGGCGCACGGGCCGGAACCTCTACACGCCGGCCCTCGACCTGGGCATCCTCGCCGGCGTCACCCGCGCCACGCTGCTCGAGAGCGCAGCCAGCCTCGGCTATCGGACCCACGAGGGCGCCTATGCCGTGGAGGACCTCGCAGGAGCTGAGGAAGCGTTCACGTCGTCGTCGATACGCGAGGTGATGCCCGCGGTCGAGCTGGACGGCACGCCGCTGGGAGACGGGCGGCCCGGCCCGGCCGCTGCGGAGCTCCAGTCGGCGCTGAGAAGCGCCGCGACCGCGTGAGCATCGACGTCTACACGTGCGCCCAGCGGCCGGACCTCTGGAAGCAGGCCGACGAGGAGATCACGGATGTCTGGCCGACCTACAACCAGAAGGGCGACGTCCTTGGCCGCTACTGGAGCCGCCTCGACGAGGACTTCCGCGATTTCCAGTTCGTCCTCTACGACGACGAACGCGGAGTGGTGCTCGCCCAGGGACACTCGATTCCGTGTTCCTGGGACAGGACGGTAGCCGGGCTCCCCGCGGGCATCGACGGGGGAATCGAGGGCGCCGTCCGGCTCTTCGAGGAAGGCGGCGAGCCGAACACGCTCTCCGCCCTGGCGATCGAGATCCCGCCGAAGCACCAGGGCGGCGGGCTCTCCCGGACGATGGTCGGCGCGATGCGCGAGATTGCGGCGGCGAACGGCTTGGAGGATCTGATCGCCCCGCTCAGGCCGACATGGAAGGAGCGCTATCCGCTCACGCCGATCGGGCGCTACGCGTCCTGGACGCGCGAGGATGGGCTCCCTTTCGATCCGTGGATCCGCCTCCACGTGCGCCTCGGCGCCGAGATCCTGCTGCCGGTGGAGCGGTCGATGCACATCACCGGCAGCGTCGCCGAGTGGGAGGAGTGGACGGAGACGGCCTTTCCCGAGAGCGGCGCCTACGTCTTTCCGCACGGGCTCTCGACGCTCGACGTCGATCGGACGGCCGACCTGGGGGACTACTGGGAGCCCAACGTCTGGGTGCGTCACCGCGTAGGCTGAGGACGGTGCGCGTCCTCTCCATCGTCCATCAGGCCGACGCCGCCGCGGGTGTCTTCGCCGATGCCGTGGCCGACCGCGGGCACGCGCTCGACGAGTGGGTGATCTCGACCGAGCCCGGACCACCGAAGCCCGTCGAGGACTACGGAGCGGTGCTCGTCTTCGGCGGCGCGATGCACGTCGACCAGGAAGGCGAGCACGGCTGGCTCCATGACGAGCGGCTACTCCTCCAACGGCTCGTCAGCGACGAGGTGCCGCTCATGGGAGTGTGCCTCGGCGCGCAGCTCGTCGCCAAGGCCCTCGAGGGGCAGGTCCGTCGCATGCCCAGCCCGGAGATCGGCTGGCCCGAGGTCGAGCTCACTCCTGAGGCCGGATCCGACCCGGTCTTCGGAAGCCTGCCCGAGCGCTTTCCCGCCTTCCAGTGGCACCTGTACAGCTTCGAGCTGCCGGAGGGCGCGGTGGCCCTCGCCCGGAGCGAACGGTGCCTGCAGGCCTTTCGGGCCGGGACGCGCGCGTGGGCGATCCAGTTCCATGCCGAAGTCACGCGCGCGAGCGTGCTCGACTGGCTGCATGCCTATGACCCGCAGGAAGACGGGACTCTCGACGTCGAGCGGCTGACGGCGGAGATGGAGGAGCGGATCGACGGGTGGAACGCGTTTGGACGGGAGTTGTGCGGGCGCTTCCTGGCGGTGGCCGAGGACGCTAGCCGGGAGCCACGCGGCGCGACCATTCGTGCCACGAGCCCGCGTAGTTGACGGCATCGACGCCGGCGGCTCGCAGGAGCGCCGCAGCCAGCTCCGAGCGCTGCCCCGAGTGGCAATAGGCGACGATGCGCCGACCCTCTGAGATCCCGCGCTCGGCCAGGTACCGCCGGACCGCGGCGGGATCACCGCCCGCGGCATAGAGCTCGTTCACGTCCAGGTGCACCGCGCTGGGGATGTGCCCTTGGTACGGATCGCACGGATACCCGCTCAGGCCCTCGAACTCCTCGGACGAGCGAACGTCGAGGACCGCGACCTCGCCCGCCTCGAGCAGCTGAGCCAGCTCGTCGCCTGTCAGAGAGCCACCTCCTCGAGAAACTCGACCAGCTGCCCTGCCACGAGGTCGGGCCGCTCGAGCGGGGCGAGGTGGCCCGCGCCGGCAAGGCGCGACAAGCGCGCATCGGGAAGAGCGGCGACCATCGCCTCGGAGTCGGAAGGCGGGGTCAGCCGATCCTCGTCACCGACGAGGACGAGGGCGGGCACGTTGATCGTGGGCAGGGCGGGACGCGAGTCGACACGGTCGCGGATGGTCTCCTGCGCTGTCACGAGCGCGGTGATCGGCTGGTCGAGGGCCATCTCTCGCGCAGCCGCGACGACAGCCGGAGCGGTACCGGAGGCGAACATGCGCGGCGCGAGCTCCTCCCAGAAGGCCTCGCGCCCGGCCTCGCCCAGGAGGGTGATCGAATCCTCGCGGGCCTCGCGCTGCTCGGGCGAGTCCGGAGTCGCCCGGGTGCCGACGAGGGCCATCGCGGTGATCCGCTCCGCCGCCTGGCGCCACAGCTCGAATGCCAGGTAGCCGCCCAGAGAGGATCCGACGGGCACGAAATCGCCCTCGACGATCCCGAGCACCCGCCGGCCCCAGGCCGGAAAGCCGAGCTCCAGGTCCGCTCCTGGCAGATTCGGGGCGGCCGTCTCGAAGCCGGCGTCCTCGAGCGCAGATCGGACACCGTCCCACATTCTCGAATCGAAGGGGAACGCGTGCAGGAGGAGAATCGTCGGCCTGGGCACGGCTGCGATGCTAGCGACCGGATGCCGCTCCGGCTCGCTCCGCGAGGCCCGCCGGTAGTCGCCGCCGAGGCGGCGTCGCCACTAGTCGGACGGCCACGCGGCTGGCCCTGATGGGCGAGGCTACGCCCGGGGGATGACGATCGCGTCCTCCCGCCCGGCCGCCTCGTCATAGCCGTGGGCGGCCTGGGGGACGCCGAAGAGGCGAGCGAGCTCCGCGAGCAGCTCGGGCGCCGGGGGCAGCTCGACCGGGGAGGCCGCGGTCTGCGCGATCGCCCGGACGGCATCGGCGTCGCCGCCGGTGAGGCGGGCCATCAACCGCGGATTGGCGCCGAGCGCGATCACTTCCCCGGGCGGGAGTGGCCCGTAGTGCTCCGGCACCGAGAGGTACTCGTCGACGACGCGGCCGCGCTCGAGCGCCACGTAGCGAACGACGCTCCCCTCCTCGAGGCCCATGGTGAGGACGAACGCGCCCATCCGGTCCGAGATCTCCCGGCCGAGGCGGCGGAGCATCTCCGGCTCCCGGTCGGTCAGCTCGTCGTAGGCAGATGTCCAGCCATCGCTCGGCGGAAGCACGGCGCTCCCGGTCGATCCACCGGGAAGACGCGGGACGAACTGGCGCACGGCCCTGACGACGCTGTCCACGTCGTCGGTCTGCACGTGGATGGAGCCGAACGAACGCTGCGCCCGCGCCCCGAGGTGCTGCTTCAGCGCGGCAAGGGGCGCCTGCAGCACCCTGGCCGTCTCCGTGAAGCCGGCACGGATCCAGGCGTCCCCGTCCTCGTGGGTGGTCTCGATCTCGACGACGTCCGCTCCGGAGGCGTGGGCCTCCTCGATCAAGCCGCGCACCACCTCCTCGGTGGGCGCCCCTTCGACGTGGGCCTCGTACGCCATCAGCCGTGAACCCTATGACCGACGAGGAGATAGTGCGCCGCCAGATTCGCGAAGCGCGAAAAGCGCGCACCGGTTGCCCGCACGTCCGCGGCGTCTCCGTAGAAATGGAGCACCGCCTTGCGCAGGGCGAGGTCACCGGAGGGCCAGGCCTCGCCGCGGCCGAGGTGTCGCGCCAGGAACCAGTCAGCGGTCCACTCGCCGATGCCCGGGAGCGCGACGAGTGCGGCCCTCACCTCGTCGTCGGGAAGAAGGGCGAGCGCCTCGAGGTCGAGATCGGCGTTCGCGAGGCCGACGAGGTAGGCCGCCTTCCGCCGCGAGAAGCCGACGGCCACGATCTCCTCGGGCCGAGCGACGGCCAGGCGTTCCCGGGCCGGAAACGCGTACGCGACCTCGTGCCGCTCGCCGAACGCCTCGATCAGCCGGTTGCGAATGCTCGAGGCGGCCCGGAGGGAGATCTGCTGGGCGGTGATCGACGTGACCAGGGTCTCGAACGGGTCCGGAACGAGCGGCGGGCGAAAACCGCGCAGCGTCGCGACGATCTCCGCCAAGACTTGATCCGTCGCGGCAAAAGCGGCGAAGGCGTCGAGATCGAAGGGCTCGCCGAGGTAGCGCCGCACGGGCCCGGCCAGCTCGGGCTCGCCGGGCGCGACGCGAACGCCTCCCGGCCATTGCTCGATGCGCACTTCGCGCCCGTCCAGGACGCGGTGGAGGCCTCCTTCGTGCCAGAGGTTGGCCAGGTCGCTGCCGAACGCTCGGTAGCGCTCGGTCGAGAGCCCGAAGTCGAAGGGCTCAGGAAGCGAGACGTCGAGCGATGGAATGAAAGTCCTCGAACCGCTCGAACGGCAGACCCTGCTCCTCGAGGTAGCTCGCCAGGCCGCGACGCGCGAAGACGAGGTCCGCCGACTCGGCGGCACAGCGGTCGGAGTAACCGTCGCCCACGTAGACGAGCTCGGTCCCGTCGGCGAGCGCCGCGGCGGTCGAGCGCTTGCAGGGCTGCCCACAGGTCTCGCATTCCTCCGAGACGCGAAACCTCACCTTCCACCCGTCAGGATCGGCGTCGACCCTGTTGGAGAGAAGCTCGATGCCCTCGAGGCCCTCGCGCAGGAGCACGGGCTCGATCAGCTCGCGGAAGCCCGAGGAGACGATGACGAAGCGCCAGCCGCGCTCGCGCGCGAGCTCGACGACCTCCCGGAAGCCCGGGCGAACGCGCACGTTCTCGAGCACCCACTCCCGGACCTCCGCGAGCGGGGCGCGCACAGGCTCGAACTCGCGTCGGATCACCTCGTTCAGCGTCAGCGAACGGTCGTCGAGCCCTTCGTCGACCTCCCTGTACACGTCTTCGTCGCCGAAGGTGAGCGCGATCTCGTCGAGGAGGTCCTGCTCGGTGATCGTGCCGTCGAAGTCGACGACCAGCGTCCGACCGCTCAAAGGTGCGAAGTCACCCCAGCCGGATCCTGGTGCGCGGTCTCCCCCTCGCCGGCTTCGAACCACGAGTACGCGTACGCCGGGTCGTCGAGCTCGCGCGCGAGCGCGCCGAGGCGAAGCGGATGGAAGGTGTCGCACATGACGGCGTACTCGTGCGTCTCGGTCATGCCGATCGACTTCTCGGCCAGGCCAGGATGCGGGCCGTGCGGGATTCCCGACGGGTGCAGGGTGACCGACCCGACCTCGATGCCCTTCCGCGACGAGAAGTTGCCGTCCACGTAATAGATCATCTCCTCGCTGTTCAGGTTCGAGTGGTGGTACGGGATCGGGATCGCCTCGGGGTCGAAGTCGAGCTTGCGGGGGCAGAACGAGCAGATCACGAAATTGCGGCCCTGGAAGGTCTGGTGGGACGGGGGCGGCATGTGGATCCGGCCCGTGATCGGCTCGAAGTCCCTGATGTTGAACGTCCAGGGGTAGACGTAGCCGTCCCATCCGACGACGTCGAAGGGGTGGTAGTCGAGGACATAAGTCTGGAAGCCGTCCTTGATTCGCAGCTTGACGACGTGCTCGCCGCGGTCGGCGTGCGTCCGAAGCTCGACCGGCGGGTGCAGGTCACGGTGGTAGTAGGGAGCGTGCTCGAGCAGCTGGCCGTACTCGTTCCGGTAGCGGCGCGGGATCTCGATCAGGCCCGGCGATGTGAAGACGACGTGTCGTTGCTCGCCCTCCGGCGAGAAGCGGTAGGTCGTGCCGCGCGGAATGACGACGTAGTCGCCCTCCTTGTAGGGCAGGTCGCCGAAAATCGTCTCGAGCGTGCCGCTTCCCTCGTGGACGAAGACGACCTCGTCGCCCTCGCCGTTTCGGTAGAAGAACTCCATCGGCTCGGTGGGGCGGCAGAGCTCGATCTCGACGTCGTCGTTCCACATCAACAGGCGCCGACCACCGATCGGATCGCCGCCGGGCTCGACCTCGTGTGTTCGCAGGTGCCGGTGGGCGTGACCGTCGGGCACCCACTCCTCGCGGAGGATCGGCTCGAACGCGGCCACCTCCTGCACGCGGCAAGGCGAGTGGAGGTGATAGAGGATCGACTCGTTCCCGGAGAACCCCTCGAGGCCCATGACCTCCTCGGTCAGGAGCGTCCCGTTCTCCCGAAACTGGATGTGGCGCTTGCGCGGAAGGCGGCCGAGGCTGACGTAGGAGGACACGGCGTGCGCCTACAGATTCCCGCGGAGCTCCTGCTCGCGCTCGAGCGCCTCGAAGAGCGCCTTGAAGTTGCCGGCGCCGAAGCCGCGGGAGCCGTGCCGCTCGATCAGCTCGAAGAAGACCGTGGGCCGGTCGCCGATCGGCTTGGTGAAGATCTGCAGCAAATAGCCCTCGTCGTCCCGGTCGACGAGGATACCCAACCGGGCGAGATCGCCGTAGTCCGCGTCGATCGGTCCCACCCGCTCAGCGACGTCGTCGTAGTACGTCGTCGGCGTGGCGAGGAAGCGGACGCCGCGCTCCCGGAGCGCGCCCACCGCCTCGACGATGTCCGGTGTCTGCACGGCGATGTGCTGCACGCCCGGGCCACCGTAGAACTCGAGGTACTCGTCCACCTGGGACTTCCGCTTCCCCTCGGCAGGCTCGTTGATGGGGAACTTGATCCGTCCTTCACCGTCGGCGACCACCTTGGACATGAGCGCCGAGTACTCGGTCGAGATCTCCTCGTCCGAGAAGTGGAGCATCTCGGTGAACCCGAGCACGCGCTCGTAGAAGGAGACCCACTCGTTCATCCGTCCGAGCTCGACGTTCCCGACCGCGTGGTCGAACTCGGTGAGGAGGCCCAGGTCCTCGCCGTCGTCGACGGGCGCGAAACCGGGAAGAAAGGCCCCCTCGTAGGAGCCCCGCTCGACGAAGGTGTGGATCGTCTCGCCGTACGTGGCGATGGAGGCGAGGCGGACGACGCCCTGCTCGTCGGCAAGCTCGACCGGCTCCTCGATCACCGTCGCACCGCGCTCGAGCGCAACCCGGTACGCGGCAGTCGCGTCGGGCACCGCGATCGAGAGGGAGCGGACGCCGTCGCCGTGGGCGGCGACGTGGGCGGCGACGGGGCTCGTGGCGACGAGCGGCGCCGTGAGGACAAGGCGCACGTTCCCGTGCTGCACGACCCGGGAGGCGCGGTCGCGGACACCGGTCTCCAGCCCGGCCGAGGCGACCTCGCGGAACCCGTACGCGGTGACGAAGTAGTGGGCGGCCTGCTTCGCGTTCCCGACCCAGAGCTCGATGTGGTCGAGCCCGAGCAGCGGCATCGGGTCGTTTGCCTGTCCCTCGCGTTCGGCGTCCAGCTGGGTCGACATCGCGCTCGCTCCTTCCTCCGGCGTTGCTGAAATGATGTCGACGTGATCTGCCGGACACAATCTCTGTTCGTTGCGCCATGAGCCCTCGGACCCCTCTCCTGGACGACATCGACCGGCGAATCGTTGCGCTTCTTCGGGAAGGCGCGCGGCGCTCGTTTCGGGAGGTCGGCGAAACGGTCGGCCTGTCCGCGCCGGCCGTCAAGCGCCGCGTCGACCGGCTGGAGGCGGCCGGCGTCATCACCGGGTACACGGCGGTGCTCGACCCGAAGCAGTTCGGCTGGTCGATGCAGGCCGTCGTGTCTCTCTACTGCGAGGGCACGATGGCCGCCGACGAGGTGCGCAGGGCCGTCGAAGCCCATCCGGAGGTTGCCGCCGCCTACACGGTCGCCGGGGAGGCGAGCGCCGTCCTGGTCGTTCGCGCCTCGGACACGCGTCACCTCGAGCAGCTGCTGGAGCGCCTGCGGGAGCACAAGGGAGTCCTCCGCACCCAGACGCAGATCGTGCTCTCGACGCTCTTCGAGCGCCCCCTCCGTCTGGACGCCCCCTAAGGGGGCCACAGGCCCCCCGGAGCTCACGCTATCGACGTCCGACGCACGCGTGGCGCGCGCAACGTGTAGGAAGCGTCACGAGCCGGTGCCGGCTTGGCCCGCTTCTCCGACGATGTTTCGAAGAACGCCGATTCCCTCGATCTCGAGCTCGACCACGTCGCCTGGCCGAAGCCAGCGGCCGTCGCCGTGCTCGAGGATGCAGCCGGTCCCCACGGTGCCCGAGCCGAGAACGTCGCCGGCCAGGAGCCGGGTGTTCCGCGCCGCGTGGGCGGCAAGCTCGTCCCACGGCCAGTGGATGTCGCCCATGTTGCCGCGGGAGCGCTCCTCACCGTTGACCCGAGCGAGCATCTCCAACCGCAGGTCGCCGAGCTCGTCCGGGGTCACGAGCGCGGGGCCGAGGCTGGTGGCGAAGTCCTTGCCCTTGGCGGGCCCGAGGCCGACCGCCATCTCCATCTTCTGGAGATCGCGAGCCGACCAGTCGTTCATGATCGTGAACCCGGCGATCGTCCCGCCGGCCCCGACGACCGCCGCCGCCTCCAGCTCGTAGTCCCACGCCGAGCTGTCGGGCGGGAAGAAGATCTCCTCCTCCGGGCCGCCGACCGCCGCCGGATTCGAGAAATAGAAGACCGGAAGCTGGTACCACTCCGGTGCCATCTCGAGGCCGCGCTGGGCACGGGCGCTCTGGACGTGCCGCTCGAACGCATAGAAGTCGCGGATCGAAGGCGGGCGCGGAATGGGCGCCGTGAGGCGCACGTCGGCGAGCGCGTGCTCGCCGACGTCCTCGCCTCCGAACTCGAGCCAGGCCGCGAGCGAGGGGGCGCCGATCTCGACGACCCGATCCCCTTCGACCCGCCCCGGGGCCTCACGGCCCCCTGCCCGAAAGGTGCAGAGCCTCAGGGCTCAGCCCTCGATCGGGATCACGTTGGTCGCCTCGGGCCCCTTCGTGCCCTCGCGGGCCTCGTACTCGACCCGGGAGCCCTCGCTGAGGGACTTGAAGCCCTCACCTGCGATGTTGGAGAAGTGGACGAAGAGATCCTTCGACCCCTCATCCGGCGCGATGAAGCCGTAGCCCTTCGCGTCGTTGAACCACTTCACGGTTCCTGTCGCCATATCAACACCTCCCTTCCCACGTACTCGAACGGGTTGGGAAGGCGCCGTGGCGCCAAGCCGGACCGCGCTCGTGCTCCGCGCAACTGTAGCCGCCGTTCTAGAGCTTGCTTCGGAGCTCCGGCTCCACGTCCCTGGTTACCACGGCCGAGATTGTAGGGCAGCTAATCGGGAGAGGGGGCGGGTGGCCGGGCCTGGCGTGCGAGCAGGATGCCCGCGCCGATGACAAGCCCGCCCACGACCTGGAGTGCGGTCATCTCCTCCGAGAGGACGACGAGCGCGAAGAAGGCGCCGAGGAACGGCTGCAGGTTCGCGTAGAGCGAGGCGCGCGCCGCGCCGACCCGGTCGATGGCCGTGAACCACAGGATGTTCGTGAAGACGAGCGAGAAGAAGAGGCTGTAGAGGAAGCAGGCCCAGGCGAGGGCGCTCAGCGCGGTCCAGTCCTGCTCCACGAGCTGCCGCACGGCCGAGACGAGCAGCGGGATCGAGCCGGCGACCAGCATGAACGCGCTGATCCGGTACGGGGAGTAGCGCTGCATCAGCGGCCCCATCGCCACCGAGTACGCGGCCCAGGTCGCCGAGGCCCCCAGGCCGAGCAGGATCCCGCCCAGGTCGCCGCTCAGCCCGCTCGATGCCCCGGCGGCGACCAGAGCGACGCCCAGGAAGGAGACGACGGTTGCGAGCCAGTGGCGGGAATGCAGCCGCTCGAGCCGAAAAGCCTGGGCCACGAGGGCGACGAAGATCGGCAGAGTCCCGAACATGAGCGCAACGGTGGCGGCCGTCGTCAGCTTCACGGCGTAGACGAAGCTGAGCTGGTTCAGCCAGATGCCGAGCGCCGCGACGACGATCATGAAGCGGACGTCGCCCCGGGCGACACGCAAACGTGCCCTCGCGCCCGAAGGTGAAGGCCGAGAAGATCACCGCGCCGACGGCGAAGCGGAGCGACGAATACGCGAGCGGCTCCCAGCCGTGCGTGAGCGCGTACTTCACCACCGTGAAGTTGAAGCTCCAGAAGAGGACCGTGACGAGGAGGAGGACGTCTGCGGGAAGGCGGTGCCGCACGGGCGCCAAAGGCTAGATGCTCAGCCGAGCGGTAAAGTCGCCGCGATGACGGAGCCCGCGGACACGGAGCTGCGCGTCGAGCCGACGCTCGACGACGTCGACGAGCTCGTCGGCCCGGCAACGCCGCACTTCGCTATGCAGATCCGGGCGCGGGTCCGAGACCTCGTCCGCGACCTGCCGGCCGACCACCCCGTCAGGCGCCACGCGGAGGAGAAGATCGAGCTGCTCGAGCGGCTCGCCCTCGCCACCTCGAAGGCGGAAGAGGGGCCGGTCGAGCCATCTACGCCGGCTGGGCTGGGAGGAGCTTCCCAGTCACGCGACCGCCTCCGACCCGCAGACGAGCTGATGGCCGTCTTCGCCGGCAAGTCAGTCCTCGTGACCGGAGGCTCGCGCGGGATCGGGAGGGAGATCGCGCTCCGCTTCGCCGACCTCGGGGCGGCCCGCGTCGCGCTCAGCTACCTGCGAAACGACGCCGCGGCGGAGGAGACTGCCGGGGAGATCCGCGAGCGCGGCGCGGAGGCGCTGCTCCTGCGCGGCAACGTGGCCGACCCGGAGAAGTCAACGTCGTTTCTGGAGGCGATGGGCACGCTCGACGTGCTGGTCTCCAACGCCGCGACCGGGGTGATCCGGCCGGCGCTCGAGCTCGAGGAGCGTCACTGGGACTGGACGATGAACGCAAACGCGCGCGCCTTCCTGACCCTCGCGCGGAACGCCGTTCCCCGCATGCAGCCGGGCAGCGCGATCGTCGCCATCTCGAGCCTCGGCTCCACGCGCGTGCTGGAGAACTACGTGCTCGTCGGCGTCTCGAAGGCCGCGCTCGAGGCGCTCGTCCGCTACCTGGCGGTGGAGCTCTCGCCGCAGGACATTCACGTGAACGCCGTCTCCGCGGGCTTGGTCGAGACGGGCGCCCTCGAGTACTTCCCGAATCGCGAGGAGATGCTCGAGTGGTACCGGAAGCGAACCCCGGCCGGCCGGCTGGTCGAGCCGCGCGACGTCGCCGAGGTCGTCTGCTTCCTCGCCTCGCCTGCCGCCGGAATGATCCGCGGCCAAACCGTCGTCGTCGACGGCGGCTACTCCGTCGTCGCCTGAGAGCGCTGTGCCGCGCGGCTAGGCCTTCTCCAGGACGGCGTAGTAGTCGGGCGGCTCGCCCTCGAGGAGCTGCACGAGTCGCCAGCCGGCCTCTTCGACGAGCAGTTCGAGCTCGGCGGGAGACAGCAGCAGAAGGTCGTCCCACGGGGTCGCCCGCGTCCCGTAGCGAAGGCGGATCGTCACGATCCCCGGCATGCGCCCCTGGGACCGGTTTCGAGCTTGATAGGCGACGTCCGCGCTGTCGCAGTCGACGTACGGGTCGACGGAATCCAGGACGATCCTCCCGCCGGGGGAAGTCAGCGCATGAAGCACGCGGAGGCTCGCCGCCGCAGCTTCGGCGTCACCGACCAACCCGAAGTTCCCGCACATCATGAGCACCGTGTCGAAGATGCCAAGGCTCTCGTCCGCCGCCGCCAGCGGAAGGAGGCGGACGTCCTCGACCCCGCGCCGGCGACAGACCTCGACCGCACCGGGGGAAACGTCGATCGCGACGACCTCCGATCCGCGACGCTGGGCCTCGAGGCTGTGCCGGCCCGCTCCGGCACCGATGTCGAGCACCCGGCCGTGCACGTGGCCGAAGACGGCCCGCTCGGCATCCGGCCATGCCTCCGGCTCGGCGAAGAACCACTCGGGCCCCATGGCCGGCCCGGTCTGCCCGTCGTCGCGGTCGAGAAACGCGTCGCCCTGGCGGCCGGAGAGGTAATCGAGGAGGAGGTGCCCGAAGGCGTCTTCCGCGTCGGCCAACGGCCCGACCGGCTGTCTCATCGGGCCTGACGGCTCCCGGGCTCGACCGGGCTCGCGGTGGAGCCGCCGTAGCGGCGCTCCCAGAGCGTCGCGTTCAGGAAAGCGCCGCTCGTGATCAGGCGCGCGAGGACGTACAGCCAGACGAGCAGCACCGAGGCCGTTCCCAGCGTCCCGTACAGCTCGGACGAGCGCCCGATCTTGGGGGCGAAGTAGAAGACGACCGCGACGCTGACGAGCTGCGCGCCGACGGCGATGAGCACCGCCCCCGGCACCAGCTCCTGCCAGCGTTCCGCCCGGCGCGGAAGCAGCCACATGACGATCAAGCCGACGCCCGTCTGGAAGGCGATGGTCACCAGGACGCCGAACACGCCGAACACGCCCATCTCCTTGCGCAGCCAGGCCAGCGCGGCGCCGGCAAGCGCGAGCGCGAGAACCAGGCCGTTGAAGAGGACCACGGCATAGAGCGGCCTCCGCAGGCGCTGCCTCGGCAGCCCCCAGGCGAGCGAGTACGCGAGATTGAGGGCGCGGACGAAACCCATGGAGAACCAGGCAAGCAGGATCAGGCCGAGAACCAGGAGCAGAAACCTGTTCGACTGGCTGGTTTCGACGGCACCCTCCGCGCTGGCGATCGCGGCGGCGCCGATGCCGAACTCCTTCGCCGCGTCTTCGACGCTGTCCTCGTGCGCATCGGCCCAGATCCCGAGTACCTGCGTGCCGAGGAGCGCGATCGGGAGGAGCCAGAGGAAGAGGCGGTAGGCGAGCCCGCCGGCAAGCAGGCCGCCGCCGAAGGCGAGCTCCCGCTCGAACGCACGGAACCCGGCGTCGGCGCCCGGCACGCGCTGCCGCGCGGTCGCGGTCAGCGCGTCGGCGCGCTCCACCAGCGCGGACATGCGCGGGCCGATGGGGGCTCCCGGCTCTCGGATGACTCAGATCCTATGAAGGCTTGTGGGCATCCGCGTGGTAGTAGATTTCCAGTCTCTCCCGCACGAAAGGAGGCCGTCGTGTCGTACCTGAGCATGGAGGAGACCGAGCTCGCCGAGTCCGCGTCGCGGCTCTGGTGGCTCTACCTGATCACCGGAGTCCTGTGGCTCTGGGTGACGCTGATCATCCTGAGCCTGGACATCGACACCGTCTACGCGATCGCAATCCTCTTCGGCTTCGTCGCGATCGGGGCCGGCATCAACGAGTTCTTCGCCATGGGCGTGTCGACGACCGGCTGGAAAATCGTCCACGGTGTCCTCGGCGTCGTGTTCATCGCCGCAGGGATCGTCGCCTTCTTCCGACCGCAAGGGACGTTCGTCGCGTTGGCGGCGATCGTCGCCTGGGTGCTTCTCTTCAAGGGCATCTTCGACATCATCCTCGCGCTCGTCTCGCACCCCGCGCACCTCTGGTGGGTCGGCCTGATCGTCGGGGTCGTCGAGATCCTGCTCGCGTTCTGGGCGGCCGGGTACTTCCGGGGCAGCGCGATCCTGCTGGTGGCCTGGGTCGCGGCCCTGACGCTCCTGCGCGGCATCACCGAGATCGTGATGGCGTTCAGGTTGCGCCAGCTGAAGAAGGAGCTGACGCCCGCGGCGGCCTAGCGGCGCGGAGGAGACCGGGCCGGGGGGAAAGCTCCCGGCCCGATGAGCCGAGGCGGGGCCAAGCCTGGGCGCGCGACGGTCCCGCCCACCGTGCCCGCAGCGCCGTAGGCTCTCCTATGTGAGCGGGATCGAAGCCGACACGAAGCGCCGGTGGGGCATCGGCCAGATCGCCGGGCGCGTGCTCTTCCTCATCGTCGCGTTCGTCTCCCTCTACCTCCTCTGGCCGAGCGTCGGAGAGGTCTTCGACCAGTGGCGCTCGCTCGCCGGGCTCAAGCCCGAATGGGTAGCTATCGCGCTTGGTGTCGAGATCCTCTCCTTCGTCTCCGTCTGGGAGCTGCAGCGGATCGCCCTCCAGACGAAGCGCTGGTTTCCGGTCGCCATGTCGCAGCTGGCGGGGAACGCGTTCGGGAGGGTCATCCCCGGTGGTGTCGCCGCCGCGGGCGCCCTCCAGTACCGCATGCTCGTCCGCGCCGGCCTCCCGGGCGCGCGGATCGCCTCGTCGCTGACCGCGGTCTCGGCGCTCCTCTTCGGGGCGGTGCTCGCCCTGCCGCTCCTCAGCCTGCCCGCGATCCTCGGCGGAACGCCGGTCGCCTCCGGCCTCGAGCAGGCGGCCTATCTGGGAGCCGTCTTCTTCGGGCTCATGCTGGTCGGCGGCGCCGTGGTGTTCGTGTGGGACCGGCCGCTCGCAGTCGTCGGGAGGTCGTTCGAGCGGATCGTCAACGCCACGCTCCGCAGGCACCGGCCGCTCTCCGGGCTTCCGGAGCGTCTCCTCGCGGAGCGCGACACGCTTCGCACCGCCTTCGGGAAGCGCTGGCAGGCGGCCGTTCTAGCCGCCGCCGGAAAGTCCATCTTCGACTACCTCGCGCTCGTCGCGTGTCTCCGCGCGGTCGGCGCCGAGCCGAACCCGTCGCTGATCCTCCTGGCCTACGTCGCGGGCGCCATCCTGGCGATGATCCCTATCACGCCCGGCGGGCTCGGCTTCGTCGAGGCGGGGCTGGTCGGCCTGTTGATCCTGGCCGGCGTCGGCGCGACCGCGGCTGCCGTGGCGACTCTCGCCTATCGGCTGGTCTCGTTCTGGCTCCCGATTCCAATCGGCGGCGCGGCGTATGCGTTCTTTCGCCGGCGCTATCCCTAGAAGACCAGCTCCTCCCCCACCTGAAGCACGCGCACGTCGACCTCCGGGGCGAGCTCCGCGGCCCAGCGCTCGAACTCCAGGACGGGCTCGCTCAGGAAAGCCGGCGACTTCCAGCGGGTCGACTGCACCGGGTAGTACGTCCCCCAGTGGATCGGCACCGCGAGGCGGGGCCGGAGCAGCGAGAGCGCTTCGGCCGCCCCCCGAGGGTCGAGATGACCCGGCCCGAGGGAGGGCCCCCAGCCCCAGATGGGGACGAGCGCGAGGTCGAGCCCGGACGCGAGGCCGGCCATCTCCGGGAAGAGGTCGGTGTCGCCGGCGAAATAGGCGCGCCTGGAGCCCTCCACGACGTAACCGAGCGCGTCGGACTTCGCGCCCAGGACCCTGCTCGAGTCGTGCTCGGCGTGGACGGCACGAACGAGCGCCTGCCCGACCCGGGTCGAGCCGCCGGCCTCGAGCTCCTCGACCGAGCGGAAGCCCCTGCCGCGGACGAGAGCGCCGGCGCCCTTCGGCACCACGACGGAGACGCCGCGGTCGAACCGCTGCAGGGACGGCAGGTCCAGGTGGTCGTAGTGGAGATGGGAGATGAGCACCGCGTCGACGTCGAGCAACCCTTCCGCGACGAGCGGAGCGGCACGTCGGAGGTGCAGGACCCAGGGCCGGAGGACCGGGTCGGTGAGCAGCCGGGCCCCGTCAATCTCCACCAGCACCGTGGAGTGCCCCAGCCAGCGGACGCGTCCCGCCGGGGCGCTCATCCGGCCACCTCGGCCGGACGCGGCCCGTCGAAGACGTCGATCCCCTCGGCCCGCTTGAGGCCGTTCGCGATCAGGTAGGTGAACGGGGTTGCCACCACCTCCCAGGCGACCTTGATCGCCCAGGTGGTCACGATCGTGTCCAGGAGCGGCGTCCCGGTTCCCGCAAAGGCGATGGTGACGAAGATGATCGAGTCGAGGGCCTGACCGAGGACCGACGAGCCGATCGTCCGGCTCCAGAGGAAGCGCCCTCCGGTCGCCACCTTCATGCGCGAGAGCACGTAGGAGTTCGTCAGCTCTCCGACCAGGTAGGCGACGAGCGAGGCGACGAAGATCCGCCAGGTCGTGCCGAGGATCGCCTCATAGGCCTCCTGGTTGCCTGCCCAGAAGTCGGCTGCAGGGAGGCGCAGCGCGAGCTGGATCGCGACGACCGCGAGGACGTTGCAGGCGAAGCCCAGCAGGATCACCCGTCGCGCGACGCGGAACCCGTAGACCTCGGTGAGGACGTCGGCGAGGAGGTACGCGAGCGGGAAGAGGATGTTCCCGGCGTCGAAGACGCGCCCGCCGACCTCCGCGAGCTTGACCGCGACGATGTTCGAGACGACGAGCGTCGTCACGAAGAACGCCGCGATGGTGACGAAGCGCCAGGAAAAGGAGGTCACGGCCTGAGAACAGGCAGTCGGACGCGGCGAACCACGTCACGGGCCACGTAGCCGGCGAGCTTCGGGTTCTCCTGCAGGCGGCGGAGCGAGTACTCGTACCACTTCTGACCATAGGGCACGTAGATCCGCACGGTGTGGCCGCCTCGCACCAGCTCGTCGGCGAGCTCCTGGCGGACGCCGTGCAGGAGCTGGAACTCGTAGCGCTCGTAGCCCAGGCCGCCCGTCTCGATCAGCCCCAGAGCCTTGGCGACCAGGGTGTCGTCGTGCGTCGCCACGGCCACCTTGGCGCCGCTCTCCCAGAGCGCGGCGATCGTCTCCACGAAGTTCAAGCGGATCGCCTCGTCGCCCTGGTAGGCGATCTCGGCCGGCTCGACGTAGATCCCCTTGCACACGCGGACGTTCGGCCGCAGGCCTGCGAGCGCACCGACGTCGTCGAGCGTCCTCCTGAGCATGGCCTGGACGACGATGCCGACATTGTCGTAGCCCTCCGCGCGAAGCTCGCGATAGAGGTCGAGCGTCGCGCTGGTCGTCGAGGAGTCCTCCATGTCGATTCGCACGAATCTGCCGTGCCCGTCGGCGATGCGGGCGAGGGCGCGGACGCTTTCGGCGCAGAGCGCGGGGTCGATGCCCAGACCAAGCCCGGTGAGCTTCACGCTCACGTTGGCGTCGAGCCCCTCGGCCTCGATCGCCGCCATCGCCCTTTCGTACTCGTCACGGATCGCCACCGCCTCGTCCGGGGTCGCCACCTCCTCGCCGAGGACGTCGAGCGTCGCCTTCTTGCCCTGCTCGTTCAGGGCTTTCACGGTGGCGATGGCGTCCGCCAGCTCGGGCCCGGCGATGTAGCGATCCGAGAGGCGCCTCACGACCCGCCTCGGAACGGCGGGGAGCACCCGGACGATCGCGCGGTCGAAGAGAGCCAAGGAGCGATTTTAGGAGGGCTGGGCGGAATGCCGCTCGTCGCCGGGGTGCGATGGTCGTTCCGAGACAAGGACGCAGAGAGCGTTCGTAGCCGGAGGCTACGGGCGCGACCGAGGACGCCGCTCTCGGGGCGAGCAGCGCGGCCCGCGGCACAGGCTGCATTTCGCCGAGTCCTCCTGGAGCTCGGTTTCTTGCGGGCCGGCCGCTCCGATCCTCACAATGGCCCCGTGGAGAACGACCTCGACCGCTCCCAGCACGTCGAAACTCCGCCCGAGCCGAAGCGGAGGCCGACCGGCGGCGTCATCGTCCTCGGAGCCGTCGTCGCGATCCTCTTCGCCATCTGCGTCTGCGTCGCCGCAGTCCTCTCGTTCAGGCTGAACCCCGCCGCCCCGGTGGTGGTCGTCGTGGCGGCGATCGCCGGCGGCTCCTTCGCGGTGCGGCGCCTCGAGGACTATGCCTTCAAGGCCGCGGCCATCGGGCTTGCCGTCGGGGGAACCGCGGCCATTCTCTTCTGGCCCTTCTTCGACGCCTAGGAGGGTTTTCGCCAAACCCTCCGAGGCCCTATCCTTCGCGGTCCACGAGTCCGGGAGGGAAGCTGTGACGGAAGGCGCCTCGGCGATCGACGCGCTCTTGCTCGAGGAGCGGCGGTATCCCCCGCCGCCGGAGTTCGCCGCACAGGCCAACGCGACGCCAGCGATCTACGGGCGCGACTTCGAGGAGTTCTGGGAGAGTGAGGCGCGCGAGCGGATCAGCTGGTTCGAGCCGTTCACGAAGCTCTATGAGTGGGACCTGCCGTACGCGAAGTGGTATCTCGGCGGCAAGCTCAACGTCTGCTTCAACTGCGTCGACCGACACGTCGAGGCGGGCCTCGGCGACAAGGTGGCCTATCACTGGGAAGGCGAGCCGGAGGACGAGCGGCGCACGATCACGTTCGCCGATCTCCAGCGCGAGGTCGTGCGCTTCGCCAACGCGCTGAAGGAGCTCGGCGTCGGCAAGGGGACGCCGGTCGGCATCTACATGGGGATGATTCCGGAGCTGCCCGTCTCGATGCTCGCCTGCGCTCGGCTCGGCGCCCCGCATACCGTGGTCTTCGGCGGCTTCAGCGCCGACTCCCTCTCCGACCGCCTCAACGACATGGAGTGCGAGGTCCTGATCACGCAGGACGCGGGGTGGCGCAAAGGCGGCGAGGTGCCGCTCAAGCGCAACGCGGACGAAGCGCTCGAGCGCTCACCTGGCGTGAAGACGTCGGTGGTCTGGCGCCGCGTCGGGAGCGAGATCGACATGCGCGACGGCCGGGACGTCTGGGCGCACGAGCTCGTCGAAGGCCAGAGCGACGACCCCGCGTCGTGCCCTTGCGAGGCGATGGACTCCGAAGACCTCCTCTACCTGCTCTACACGAGCGGCACCACCGCCAAGCCGAAGGGGATCGTCCACACGACCGGGGGCTACCTGACCGGTGTCTCCACGACGCACCACTACATCTTCGACGTGAAGCCCGACTCCGTGTACTGGTGCGCCGCCGACATCGGCTGGGTGACCGGCCACAGCTACATCGTCTACGGCCCGCTCGCGAACGCCACCACCGGCGTTCTCTACGAGGGCGTGCCCGACTACCCGGATCGCGACCGCTGGTGGGCGATCGTGGAGCGGTACGGCGTCGACATCCTCTACACGGCCCCGACCGCCATTCGCGCACACATGAAATGGGGCCCCGAGCACGCCGAGAAGCACGACCTCTCCTCCCTGCGGCTCCTGGGATCGGTCGGCGAGCCGATCAACCCCGAGGCCTGGATCTGGTACCGGGAACACATCGGGGGCGGGCGCTGCCCGATCGTCGACACCTGGTGGCAGACCGAGACGGGGATGATCCTGATCACGCCGCTTCCGGGCATCACGACTACCAAGCCCGGCTCCGCGACGCGCCCGTTCCCCGGCATCGACGCGGCCGTGGTGAACGATCGCGGGGAGGAGGTCCCTCCGGGCGGAGGCGGCTACCTCGTCCTGCGACGGCCGTGGCCCGCGATGCTCCGGGGCATCTACAAGGATCACGACCGCTTCGTCGAGACCTACTGGAGCCGGTTCCCGGGCATGTACTTCGCGGGCGACGGCGCCCGGGTCGACCAGGACGGCGACTTCTGGCTCATGGGCAGGGTCGACGACGTCATGAACGTCTCCGGCCACCGCATCTCGACGATCGAGGTCGAGAGCGCCCTCGTCGACCACCCCAGGGTCGCGGAGGCAGCGGTCTGCGGGCGTCGTGACGAGACGACGGGCCAGGCTATCGTCGCCTTCGTCAGCCTCAAGGGCGGCGAGGAGGGCTCGCCCGACATGATGGCCGAGCTGCGCGAGCACGTGGCGACGAAGATCGGCAAGATCGCGCGCCCTGCCAACATCGTCTTCACGCCCGAGCTGCCGAAGACCCGCTCAGGAAAGATCATGCGCCGCCTCCTGAAGGACGTCTCGGAAAACCGGGCCCTCGGCGACACGACCACGCTCGCGGACCCGACCGTGGTTGACGAGATCAAGGACCGAGGAGTGGCCGAAGCCTCGAAGGAAGGGTAGGAGGATCGAGCTTCGGCCGTTCGACGACGCGGACGTCCCCGCCGCCGCGCAGCTCCTCGCGGAGCGACACGAACGGCATCGGGCCGCTCAGCCTCTGCTCGCGCCCGCGGCCGACGCCCGCTCGACCGTCGCCCGCGCGTGGGAGAAGGAGGCGACGACCGGGGCCGTCGCCGTCCGCGACGCCGAGGTCGTCGGGTACCTGATCGGGAGCGTGGCCGAGAACGAGTGGTGGCGCCGCCACCTCTGGGTCGGGCTCGCCGGGCACGCCGCACGAGAGACCGAGCTCGTCCGTGACCTCTATGGCTTCGCGGCCGAGCGCTGGGTCGAGGACGGCGCCGAGCTCCACGTGGTGCTCGTCCCGGCGCTCGCCGATCTCGCGGCGCCCTGGTTCCGACTTGCGTTCGCGCACATGCAGGCGCACGGGATTCGGGAGACCGGTGGAGCGGCCCGCCCGTTACCGGCAGGCGTCGTCGTCCGTCACGGCACGGTGACCGACCTGCGCTCCACACCGGCGCTGGTCACGCAGATCTGGGAGCACCACACACGGGCACCGACGTTCACGGGGCTGACCGTGCCCCCGGTGGAAGAGTTCCTGGCGGATTGGGAGGAGACGCTGGAGCTGCCGACCAGTGCGTACTTCGTGGCGGAGCTCGACGGGCGCGTCGTCGGGCACCTGCTCCTCGACCGGGAGGAGCCGGATCTCGCGAGACCGCCGGGCTCCGTCTACCTTGCGGTCGCCGCCACGCTGCCCGAGGCTCGGGGGCGCGGGGCCGGAGTCGCTCTCACTGAGCACGCCCTCGAGTGGGCCCGACGCGCCGGCTACGCGACCGTGCACACAGACTGGAGGGTCGCCAACCTGGAGTCGTCCCGTTTCTGGCCCGCCCGCGGCTTCCGCGAGACCTTCTACCGTCTCGTCCGCCGCGTCGAGATCGGCTGATCCTGTGGATCGAAAGTCAGCCTTTCGACACCGATCCTCGCACCACGGGCGCGGATCTCAGCACTAGACTCGAAAGCGGGTGGTGGGCCGGGGTGCCCCAAGAGACAAGGGGCTATTTCCGGTGGGGGCCGGAGAGCGCCGCCGTCACACCGAGCGCGACGAGCACGGTCCCCGAGATCCAGCGCTCGGCGCGCAGAAAGGCCGGGCTTCCGCGCAGCCAGTCGGACGCGGTGCCGGCAGCCAGCGCGTACATCCCGTCGCTCACGACCGCGATGAGGATGAAGAAGACGCCGAGGATGGCGATCTGAAGCCCGACCGATCCCTTGCTCACATCCACGAACTGGGGCAGGAACGCGAAGAAGAAGAGCGCCGTCTTCGGGTTGAGGATGTTGACGACGATGCCCTGCGCGAAAAGCTTGTCCAGGCGCCGTGGGGGGCGCTCGCCG
The DNA here is from genome assembly GCA_963838795.1 of uncultured Actinomycetes bacterium. Lineage (GTDB taxonomy): Bacteria > Actinomycetota > Thermoleophilia > Gaiellales > Gaiellaceae > JAIBJN01. Next base: position 316,361 of record CAWISL010000011.1, on the reverse strand, counting down.
GTCGTCTCGAACCGCTCGCGGCTGAGCAGCTTCCGAAGGCCGAGGAAGATGAGATACGCGGCTCCGGCGAACTTGACGACGTTGAACGCGGTCGCCGACTGCAGCAGGAGGGCCGAGAGCCCGAGTGCCGCCGCCGCGACGTGGACGAGCGCGCCAACCTGAACCCCGAGCATCGACACGAGCCCGGCGGCCCGCCCGTGCTCGATCGACTGCGCGACGATGTAGAGGACGGCCGGGCCGGGGATGACGAGCAGCGCGATCGCCGCCGCGGCGAAGACCGCGAGCGTCCCGACATCCGGGAACGGCACGCCCGCCCTACCGTTCCCGCATGAAGCCCTGACGGGCCGCCGAGACGAGCGCGACCGCCTCGGGGAAGAGCACGCGCATCCCGTCGCGGAGCGCGATTGCCTGCTCGTCCGGCGAGCCGTCAACGTGCATCTGCTTGAGCGCCGCCCCGGTCAGCTCGACGGCCGTGTTGAGCGTGAGCGTGGCGAACTGCTCGCGCTGCGACTCCTGCATCGCCTCGGTCTGTCGCTCCGCGAACTCGCGCAGTCCGCGCATGAGGTCTTCCGGGTCGCCTCCCAGCGGGAAGCCAAATCCGCCTTCCATGGCGTCCTTTCGTCGGTCTCTCCGCGTAATGTACGCACACGATGAGCTTCGCCGAGGAGCTGAACGCCCACATCAGCAACGAGTACGCGGCCTCGCAGCAGTACGTGGCGATCGCCGTGTTCTACGACCAGGAGACGCTGCCGCAGCTCGCTGCGTCACTTCTACCGGCAGGCCGTGGAGGAGCGAAACCACGCGCACATGATCGTCCAGTACCTGCTCGACGCCGACCTGCCCGTCGCCGTTCCTTCCGTGCCCGAGCCCAAGACGACGTTCTCCGATCCGGTCGCGCCGGTCAAGCTCGCCCTCGAGCAGGAGAAGCAGGTGACCGCCCAGATCAGCCGCCTCGCCTCGCTCGCCCGCGAGGAGGACGACCTCGTCGGCGCCCAGTTCCTCGACTGGTTCCTGAAGGAGCAACGCGAGGAGGTTGCGAGCATGTCCGAGCTGCTCTCGATCGTGACGCGCGCCGCCGAGTCGAACCTGCTCCTCGCCGAGGAGTACCTTGCCCGCACGGCGATCGGCGACGCGGGCGCCGACCCCTCCGCCCCGGCCGCGGCCGGGGGCGCCCTCTAGCGAACCCTCCTAGCCCAGCGCTCCCCTGTAGCGGCTCTCGACCTCGTCGGCGAGCTCGTCGGAGGCGGCTACGCCCGTCTTCATCGCCTCCGCGAACGGCGAGGCGCCGAGCTGGCCGAGCGCCTGCTCGAGCTTCGCGGCCGCGAGGCCGAGCGCGTCCAGGTAGCGGACGCTCGCCACACGCGGAGGCGGCTCGATCGCCTCTTGGAGCTCGGCGGCCGCCAGCTCCGCCTCCTCGATCCCCTCCGGATCGTCGGTCAGCCGCAGCTCCACGAGCCGCGCTCGGAGGTCGCCGAGATCGCCGCCGCCGGCGCTCTCCTCCGCGAGCTCGCACATCGCCGCGATGGCGACGGCGTCGCGGACCAGGACGCGGTCGGCGATGGGGGCTCCGCCGGCGTCGAGCGCGAGCCACGAGCGCTCGCCGTTCGCCTCGTAGGCGCACAGGTAGACGCGAGCGCCCGACCCGGGCTCGGTGGGGATCACCGCGACCACCTCCTCCCCCTCGCCCGCGCGCGCCCGGGCGGCCTCGCCGGCTGCGCTCAGCTCCTCCTCGAGGCTCACGGGGCGCAACAATAGCTCTGTGGCGGCCTCAGCCTCCGAGCGGAACCGCGCCGCGCGTGCGCTCTTTGCGCCGCTCGCCGGCTCGTACGACCGCTATGCCCGTCTCCTCAGCTTCGGTCAGGATCCACGCTGGCGCTCGTTCCTCGCCTCGCGCATCGCGTGCCGGCCCGGGGACACCGTGCTCGACGTGGCCTCGGGAACGGCGGCCGTCGCCGTCGAGGTCGCCCGTCGCCACGGCTGCCGCGTCGTCGGAATCGACCAGAGCCCGGAGATGCTCACGGAGGGTCGCCGTCGCGTCGACGCCGCCGGCCTCGGCGATCGGATCGAGCTCAGAGAGGGTCGCGCCGAGAAGCTCCCGTTCGACGATGCGAGCTTCGACGGTCTGACGTTCACCTACCTCTTGCGCTACGTCGAGGACCCCGCCGCGACGATGCGCGAGCTCGCACGGGTTGTTCGCCCCGGGGGGCGGATCGCCATGCTCGAGTTCGCGGTCCCGCCACGACCGTTGCCGCGCGCCGCTTGGGAGGCGTACGTCCGCCTCGGCCTCCCGCTTGCCGGACGCGCCGTCTCGCCGGGCTGGGCCGACGTCGGCTCCTTCCTCGGGCCGAGCATCCGGAGCTTCTGGGATCGTTGGCCGCCGGAGCGCCTCCGAGGCGTCTGGGAAGGTGCAGGCATCCAGGAGGTACGTGCCCGCCTCCTCAGCCTCGGCGGCGGGATCGTCATGTGGGGGGACCGTGCGGGTTGAGAACCCCTCTCGGAATGAAGCCTGGTGCCGCCGGGCCGCGCTGGACGGCGCGATTCGGCGTCCTCAGTCGCGCCCGTATTCTCGAATACGAGCGCTCCCTGCGTCCTTGCCTCGCACTCGCCCAGCACACCCCGGTGGCGCAGCGACATTCCGAGATGAGTTCTGAGGCGAGCCGCCCCGCCTTCTATGCGCTCCCGCCTGGAGGGTGGCGGGACTACGTCACCCTGCTGCACCTGCCCTACACGGCGTGGCACCTGAGCTACGTCGCCATCGGCGCCGCGCTCACGTCGGCATTCGAGTGGGACACGTTCCTCCCCACCCTGGTGGCCTTTTTCCTGGCGGTCGGCGTCGGCGCGCACGCGCTCGACGAGCTCAGCGGCCGGCCGCTTCGGACGAGGATCCCGGGCGCGATGCTGATCGCGCTCGCCGTCGTGTCGATCGCGGGCGCCGTCGCGATCGGCGTCGCGGGAGCGGTGACCGTCGACCCGTGGATCGCCGTCTTCGTGCTCGCCGGCGGCTTCATCGTCGTCGCGTACAACCTCGAGCTCCTCGGCGGGCGCTTCCACGGCGACGCCTGGTTCGCGCTTGCCTGGGGTGCCTTTCCGCTGCTAACCGCCTACTTCGCGGCAGCAGGGAAGCTCGACCTCGTGGCGGCAGCCGGTGCCACGTTCGCGTACCTCTCGAGCCGCGCGCAGCGCAGCCTCTCGACGCCCGTGCGCGACATCCGCCGCCGCGTCGGGCACGTGGAGGGGCGGCTCGACCGCCTCGACGGCACGTCAGAGCCGGTCACGGCCGAGTTGCTCGTCCACGCCAACGAGAATGCCCTCCGCGCGCTCACCGGCGCGACCGTCGCCCTGGCGGCCGGGCTCGTCTTGATGCGTACCCTCTGAGCCCAGGGCTCTAAAGGGTTGATGAGCAACTCCGCCGCCGCTGGGGACGCTCCAGACCAAGCCGGGCAGCGTGGTCGTTCGCGGCGCCTAGCGGCGCTACGGGTCGCGGATGAGCGTGCTGATCCGGCGCCGTGTCTGGGGCGTCATCCGGCCCGGCGGAGTTTCACAGCAGGCCACTAGGATTCCAGCATGACCCTGGCGCTCGAGATCGCTTTCGTGGCCGCGCTCGCGGTCGTCGCCGTGACGCTCGTGGCCGTCGCGTTCGCCCGCGTGCCCCAGCGCTTGCTGCTCGTGACAGCGGTCGGCCTGGCCCTGCTGGCGCTCGCCGGCGCCGTCGTCGTCGGCCTCGAGATCGCCGAGGGCACAGACGACGCCGAGCTGCTGCTCGTCACGGTCGGCGGGCTCGTGCTCGCGGCGTTCTGCCAGACCGGTCTCTGGCTCCTGGCGCGCGGCCTCCGCCGGCTCAGCGACCTCGAGAAGGTCGGCGATGCAGCGCGGGCTCAGCTGGACGCCGACCTCGACGAGCACGCCAAGGAGCGGGCTGCGGAGCTCGAGCGCACACTCGCGCGCGAGCGCGCAGAGGCAAGTCACGCGCTCGGCGAGCAGGAGCGGCAGCTCGCCGAGGAGCGGCGCGACGCGATCGCCCGTCAGGCCGAGCACGCCAGAGTCGAGCTGACGGAGGCTGTGTCGGGTGCGCAGGGGCGGCTCGAGACCAGGCTCGGAACCTGGGCCGCCGACCTCGACCGGGGCCAGCGCGAGCTCGAAGCCCAGCTCGCCAAGCTGAGCCAGCGCCAGCAGGAGGCCCTGGACGAGTACGACGCGCGCCTACACGCCGACGCCGAGCGTCTCGCGGCAGCGACCGAGGAGCAGCGAAAGGCACTGGCGCAGCTGCGCGCCGAGTTCGAGCGGCTGATCACGGCGTTCGTCGACGAAGGGCGCAACGAGCTCGAGGCGCACGCGGCCGAGCGGCGCCGCGCCCTGCACGAGATGAGCGAGCGCCTTCGGAGCCGGGAACGCGGGATTCGGGAGCAGATCGACCGCGAGGAGGTCGAGTCCCGCTCGCGCGTCGTCGCCGGGCAGGCCGAAGCGGAGCGGCGTCAGCTCGCCCAGCTCGAGAAGGCCCTGGACCGGGCGGTCTCCCGCCTCTCCGAGGACGCCGAGCGACGGTTCGACTCCCAGATCAAGGAGTCGCGCGAGAAGTCCGCCGAGCGGCTCTCACGCGAGCTCGAGAAGTCGATCGAGCAGTTCGTCCGCCAGGCCGAGTCGGAGGTCTCCGATCGAATCGTCCAGCTCGCGCGCCAGACCGCCGATCGGATGGAGCGGCGCCTCCGAGACGTCGCCCGGGCGGCCGAGGCACAGGGTGAGATCGCCGCCGAGCGCCTGCGCCACGTGTCCGAGCGGCTCGACGCGGCGCTCGCGGGCGCCGAGCACCGGATCGCGGCCTACGAGGAGGAGGTCGACGTCCGGCTGGAGGCCAAGCTCGGCCACGTCGAGCGGGCCGTACGGACCGTCGAGCGCGAGTAGACGGGCTGGTCCGGTTCGAAACAAACTCATCGGCGCAGGAAACGTCTCCACGAGAGAGAACCGATGCGACGATGGATCAGTTGACGCTTCTCGACGAACGGGACCAGGACGAGCGCGGCAAGGTGGAGAGCTGGCGGCTCCACGTGCTGATGGAAGCCGGCTATCCCCTTCCGCTCGCCGAGCGCTTGGCGTCGAGCCACGCCGACCTCCACCTCGCCGTCGAGCTGGTCGGCCGCCGCGGCTGCGCGCCCGAGACCGCCGCCGAGATCCTGCTCTAGCAGGAGAGCCCTGACATGAGCGTGCCCGGCGAGGCTACCTCGCTCGACCGCGTTGCCTGGATCGCCGCCCTCGACGCCGACCCGGTCCGCCGCAACCTCCTGATCACCCAGTGCTACCACGACCTGTCGGCAGGGCTCGCTCGGCGCCTGGGCGTCGAGAACGCGAACTGGTGCACGTTCGCCACCTGGGCCTCGCGCACCGCGGGCCGCTTCATCCGCGACGAGGAGGTGCCTGCGGCCTTTCGGGAGGTGCTGGTCGGCTCACCGCGCCTGACGGCCGCCGTCGCGCGCGCAAACCGCGCGCTGGCCTGGGCCCGCGCGGACGTGCGGGTCCATGACGACGCTGTCCTCGAGGTCGCCCGCCGGATCGTGCACGAAGTCGGCCAGCTCATCACCGCGGGGAACCTCGCCGTCTTCAGCGAGCTCGGGCCGGTCTTCTCGCGCACGATCGACGCTCTCGACGCGGACGCCGACGCCGCGGCCATCGAGCGGGTGGCCGCCACGCTGAGCGAAGGCGAGAGCGACCAAGGAGGCCAGACCCTCCTCCGCCTGGCCCTGACCGGCTATGCGACGGCGTGCAGGACCGAGGAGCCGCACCGCCGAGCGGAGCTGATGCTGCTCGCGAACGCCCGCATCGGGCTCCACGAACAGATCCGACTGCAGCCGTACATCGCCGGCTCGATCGACGCTCCCATCCGCCTCGCGCTCTTCGACACGGTGGACGACGTCGCCGCCTGCCTCCCGCGGGGCACGCGCCTGCTTTCGAAGGGCGTCCTGCGAGTCGCGGTGCTCGGGGCGGCCAACGAGGCGAAGCGCCATTGGCAGGAGCTCTGCACGCGGGAGCTGATGACCCTCCGCCTCCCTGGCGAGACCCTGATGCTGGGAAGGACCCTGCGGGCGCCGGCGGGCGCTCCTCTCTATCCGCGGCTGCTCGACCCCGTCGACGATCCGGAGGCTCTCGGGTTCCTGGAGAAGCACCACGCCCTCGGGCTTGATCAGGTTGGCAGCGCGGCGGCGAACTGGACGCTGCTCGCCGACCGGATGCGCTACATCATCGACCTGTTCCGCTCGCGGCAGCTCCACCGGCCGATCCAGGGACCGCCCTTCACCGCCGAGCAGCAGCGGCAGCTGGCGGCCGGGCTCCCGGTCACGGGGCGCCTGTAAGAGCCCGAACCAGAATGACGCTTCGTCGGCGCGGCGTCCTGGGTGAGTGCGATGCAAGAACGCAGGGCGCGCTCGTAGCTGGAGGCTACGGGCGCAACCGAGGACGCCGCAGCGCGCCGCCCAGGGCGTCGGACGGCTCAAGGCTTCGTTCTGGTTCGGGTTCTAAGACCGTGAGCTACAGTCGGGCCCGTGAAGGTCGAGGCGACCCTCCACGGCGACCGGAAGGTCTACTCCGTCTCCGCGTTCAACCGCGGGATCGGTTCCTGGCTCGCCCGTCTGCCGACGATCTGGGTCGAGGGCGAGGTCACCGAGCTGCGACGCCAGAGCGGCTGGCAGAGCGTCTTTCTCACGCTGAAGGACCTCGAGGACGGATCGTGCCTCCCGGTCTCGATGCCGAGGACGACCTTCGACGCCCTGCGGCTCGACCTCGCCGACGGAGACAAGGTTCACGTCTACGGGCGACCGGAGCTCTACGAGGCTCGCGGCGTCTTCCAGCTGCGCGCGCTCTCGCTGGAGCCGCTCGGGCTGGGTGCCGCGCTCGCCCGCATCGAGCGCCTGAAGAAGGCACTCGCGACCGAGGGGCTCTTCGCCGTCGAGCGCAAGCGGGGCCTCCCCGTCCTTCCCCGTCGGATCGGGCTGCTGACAGGGAACGAAGCGGCGGCGAAGCGCGACTTCCTCACCGCCGTGTCCGCTCGCTTCCCCGCCGCCCGCGTCCTGGTCGCGGAGACGCTCGTCCAGGGAGCGAAGGCGCCGGGGGCGATCGTCTCCACGATCGACGAGCTGTCCCGCCAGCCCGGGATCGACGTCCTCGTGCTCGCCCGAGGCGGCGGCAGCTTCGAGGACCTTCTCCCCTTCAGCGACGAGCGGGTCGTACGGGCTGTCGCCGCCTGTCCCGTGCCGGTGGTCTCGGCGGTCGGGCACGAGCAGGACTCGCCGCTCTGCGACCTCGCCGCCGACGCCCGGGCATCGACCCCCACCGCCGCCGCGCGGCTCGTCGTCCCCGACGAGAGCGAGCTCCGGCGCGACCTCGACCGTCTCCGGACCGCGCTGGGGCGCGACACGCGTCGAATCCTCGAGCGCGGCCGCAACTCGCTGGCGACGGACGCGCAGCGCCTCACCCGCGCGCCCGCTCTCCTCCTCGAGCGCAAGCGGGCGCGGCTCGACGCGCTCGCCGGCAGGCTCCGGGCGCTCTCGCCGCGCGCGACGCTGGAGCGCGGCTACGCCATCGTCAGGACGGACGGCGGGATCGTCCGCTCCGCGAGCGCGACGACGCCGGGGACGCGAATCGACGTGGAGCTCGCCCGGGGCGGTCTCGCCGCACGCGTGGAGGAGTCGCGAGAGTGAGCAGAACCCGTGTCGAAATGACGCCTCGTCGCCGGGGTGCGCTGGGCGAGTGCGAGGCAAGGACGCAGGGCGCGCTCGTAGCCGGAGGCTACGGGCGCAACCGAGGACGCCGCATCGCGCCGTCCAGCGCGGCCCGGCGGCTCAGGGCTTCGTTTTGACACGGGTTCAGGACGCCGAGCCGTCGTTCGAGCAAGCGCGCGCCGAGCTAGAGCGCATCGTTGCCGAGCTCGAGAGCGGCAGGGCCGACCTCGAGGAAGCGGTACGCCTCTGGGAGCGCGGCGAGGAGCTCCACCGCCTCTGCCTCGCGAAGCTCGACGCGGCGGAGGGGAAGATCGAGGAGCTCGGGCGGCGCGCGGAAGCGGTCAGGCCCGAGGCCTGACGCGACGCCGGCTCCGTACGGCCACGAGCACGTCCTCGAAGTACTCCCCGTTCCGCCTTCCCGTCCGTCGGTTGACGTGGCGGGCGCTGCGTTCCTCGAGCCGGAGCCCGGCGGCGCCGAGGATGCCCTCGTAGAGCCCGCGGCGGTCGTTGACGACGACCACGACCCTTCCGCCGGGAGCGAGGGCGCGGCGGGCGCGGTCGAGGATCTCGGCGACGGCCTCGCAGTACCCGGCGACGCCGCGCCCGATCTCGTCCTGGTCCCGGCGCGGGAGCCCGAGCAGCTCGAAGGCGTAGACGTGCTGCTCGTGGTAGTCGATCAGCCCCGGGTAGGGCGGCGAGGTGACGACGAGGCCGACCGGCGCGGGCGGGTCGAGAGCGCGGGCGTCGCCGTGCAGCACCGTCGCCTCGGTCGAGCGCCGCACCTCGTCGAAGGCCAGCACCCTCGAGACCGCGTCGCGGACGTAGCGGCGCAGGAACTTGTCCGCCTCCTCCACCGGCCGGCAGGTACGCCGGTGCTTGTGGCAGAAGTACTCGCCGCGAGCCGGCTCGGCCGGGAAGTCGAGATCGAAGTGGCGAGCTTGCCGCGCCGAGCGTGCCGCTCGGGAGAGCACGACTCGCCAGAGATCGGGGTAGGCGGTCCCTTCGATCCGCGCGCGAAACGCACACAGCTCGGCGAGCGCGCGCGGCGCAAACCAGCTCCGCAGGTACGGCGTCAGCTCGCCCGGAGTCGGAGCTTGCGTTTCAGCGTCCACGAGCCGCTCCGCGTCCGCGAGCAGCGCCTCCCGCTGGTACACGGCGGTCTTCACGCGCATCAGAAGGCAGTTGAACGCCGAGATGTCGCAGCCGGCCGCGGAGGCACCGAAGGCGTTTGCCTCGACGAGGGTCGTTCCCGAGCCGGCGAAGGGATCCCACACCAGCCCGCCCGGGCGGGCGTAGCGGCCCAGGAAGACTTCGACGAGCTGGGGCACGTACTTGCCCAGATAGGGATGGAGCCGGTGGACGTGCTTGGTCCGCTCACGCTCGGGGAGCTCCGCCTCGGACCACGAGAGCTCGAGGTCGATCTCCTCGTAGAGAGCGGCCTGGGTACGCACGTCGTCCCCTTCGCCGCGACGTCCCCCGAACCTGCCCTGCGACTATGATCGCCGCGATGAGCGCCCCCGTTGACGCCATCCGCAACGTGCCTCTGTTCGCGGGGCTCGAAGAGCGCAACCTCGAGCAGCTCGCGCGGCAGATGCACGAACGGCGCTTCCCCGAGGGCACCGAGGTCACGACCGAGGGCGCGACCGGAGCCGGCTTCTTCGTGATCGGGGAAGGCAACGCCGAGGTCCTGGTCGGCGGCGAGCACCGTGCGACGCTCGGCCGCGGCGACCACTTCGGCGAGATCGCCCTGATCGACGACGGCGTCCGCTCGGCTTCGATCGTGGCCGCGACCGATCTCCTCTGCTACGGGCTGACACCCTGGGAGTTCCGCCCGTTCGTCGAGGAGCACCCGCAGGTGGCCTGGGCGCTCCTCCAGACCCTCGCGCGGCGCCTTCGCGAGACGCAGCAGGCGTCCGACTGAGCACGGCCGAGGTCAACGGCACCGAGATCGCCTACGACGCGCTCGGCGACGGGCCCCCGGTCGTTCTCCTCCATGCCGGCGTGGGCGACCGCCGGCTCTGGGACGGCCAGGTGGAGGCCTTCGGCGAGCGTCACCGCGTCGTTCGCCCGGACCTGCGGGGCTTTGGCGAGTCGCCGCTCCCGGGCGGCCCGTTCTCGCACGTCGAGGACGTCCGGGCTCTCCTGGATCACCTGGGCCTCGAACGAGTTGCGCTCGTCGGCAACTCGTTCGGCGGCCGCGTCACGCTCGACTTCGCCCTGACCCATCCCGAGCGGACGCAGGCGCTCGTCCTCGTCGCTCCGGCCCTGACCGGCTATACGGTCTCCTCGGAGCTCGACGCCTTCGACGAGGAGGAGGACGCGCTCCTCGACGCCGGCAAGATCGACGAGGCGGTCTCCCTCAACCTCCGGACCTGGCTGGACGGGCGCGGACGGGAGCTCGCCCCGGTCTCCGCGCACGAGCGCGAGCGTGTCGCGGAGATGCAGCGCGGGTCCTTCGAGATCATCGTCCCCGCCTACGAGCGGGCGCCCCATCCCGGCCCGGTGGCCTGGGCCGAGCCTCCCGCCGCGACTCGCCTCCACGAGATCGCCGCGCCCACGCTCGTCCTCGCCTGCGCACACGACCAGCCCGACTTCCTGGCCATCGCCGCCTTCGTCGCCGAAGGGGTCCCGAATGCGGAGCGGGTCACGCTGGAGACCGCGCACCTGCCGGCCATCGAGCTCCCCGAGGAGTTCAATCGCGTCGTGCTCGACTTTCTGCACCGCTCCAGCGCCTGACCAGGCCGTCTATGCTGGCGCCTACCAAGGAGGTTGGCATGGGATTCCTCGACAGGCTGCTAGGCCGCGGCAAGGACGCCGCGCAGGACGCAGGAGATATGGCGAAGGACGCGGGCGAGAAGACGAAGGACGCCGCGTCGGACGTCGGAGAAAAGGCAGAGGACACGTTCGACGACGCCAAGTCGCGCGTCTCGGGCGACGACGACCTCTCCGAGACCGGGCAGGCGGAGCAGCGGCTCGACGATGTTCGCGATCAGGTGATGAAAGACGAAGGGCGAACGCCCTAGGCGATTCGCTCGACCCGCTCGTCCTCGTCCACGTCGACCTCGGTTACCTCCGGCATGCGCTTGAGCATGGCGAAGGTGAAGCCTTCCCGCGCCAGGTAGAGGAAGCCGAGCCCGACCCCGACGGACACTTCGATCGCCTGCAGCCCGATCCCGAAGACGACGCCGTGCCCGTAGCTGACCCCGTACGGGAGCAGCGCGGCGGCGACTGCTGCCTGCACTAGGCCGACGTTCCCCGGCCAGAAGGGGAAGATCATCACGACGTTCATCACGACGAGGACGAGCGCCGCGGCTTCGAGCGACCCGTCGATCCCGAACGCCAGGAGCGTCACGTAGACGGCGGCAAGCTGCGCCGCCCAGCCGACGAGCTGGAAGCAGAGCGCCTCGACCGCGGGGCCCGGACGCCGCAGAACGGTGAGCCCGCGGCGCGCCATGTGCAGCATGCGCCTGACGGCTCCGACCTCTTCGGAGAGCGGGCGATGGTGCCGCCGCGCCATGAGGAAGCCGGCGAGCAGGAGCCCGAGCCCGACCCCTAGCGCCACCGCGAGCACGGGCGAGGCCCACTCCGGGATCGGCGCGACGTAGAGCGTGATGAGGACGAGCACGACCGCGGCCACCACGTCGAACAGGCGGTGTGCGAAGACGGTCCCGACGATGGTCGCCCAGGTTCCCGGTCGGCGGCGCACATGCCGCGTGACCACGGCGACCCGCGCCAGCTCCCCGACGCGGCCCGGCAGCGCCGCGTTCCCGAGGAGGCCGATGCAGAACGCCGAGAAGACCGTCCGGCGCCTGGGCCACGGCGGCGGGATCGCCTGCTTGATCACGATGTTCCACGCATACGCCCGCACGACGACGGAGAAGAGGTTGATCAGGACCGCTGCCGCAACCCACTCCCACTCGACGGCGCGGAACGCCCGCTCGACCGGGCCTGGATCCGGGCCGCGCCACACGGCGAGCCCGACGAGGGCCGCCATCGGGACGAGAACGAGGAGGAGACGGCCGGAGCGGCTCCGCGGCAGCCTCACCCGCTCGAGGACCTTCATGCCGCCGCCTTGACCGCCTCTGCCGGAGCGGCGAGTCGCTCGTAGACGGCGAGGAGCTGGGCGCCTATGCGATCCCACGAGTACGGCTCCGCCGCGATCCTGGCGGCGGCGCCGAGCGCCCGCCGGCGCTCCTCGTCCTCGAGCAGCTCGACGAGAGCCCGCTCGAGGGCGACGGGGTCTCCGGGCGGGACGAGGATGCCGGTCTCGTCGTGGTCGGCCACCTGCGCGTACCCCTCGATGTCAGAGGCGACGACCGGGGTGGCGCAGGAAAACGCCCGTGTGAGCACCATGCCGAAGCTCTCGCCGCCGAGCGATGGCGCGACGAGCAAGCTGGCGGCCTGGAGCTCGGCGGTGAGCTCCTCGTCGTGCACCCCACCGAGCAGGTCCACGCCTTCGAGTGGGAACCCCTGCCGGCGGGCGAGCCAGCGGATGGAGAGGGGGTCGGCGCCGATCAGGCGCAGGCGCGCGCCCGTCCGCTCGTGCACCCCGGGCCAGGCGCGCAGGAGGACGGGCAGGCCCTTGCGCGGCTCGTTGCGGCCGATGAAGACGACGTTCCCGTCGCGCCCTCCTGGGTCGGCCTCGGGCGGGAGGTCGATCCCGTTCGGGATGACGTCGAAGGGCCTCCCGATGTAGGGCTCAGCGGCGCGGCGGGCCGACTCCGACACGGCGATCCGGTAGTCGATCCGCCGGGTGAGCGCGCCCCAGAAGAGACCGCCGAGCGGGTACCAGCCGAGCCGCTCTCCGGCGGAATGGCACGTCGCGACGACCGGGCACGGAGCCGAGGCGAGGGCGAAGGCGGACAGGACCGGCGCCAGCGGCTCGTGCACGTGGACGACGTCGAAGCGCTCGCGCTCCCAGATCCGCCGCATGCGGAGCATCGACTGCGGGCTGAGGATGATGTTGGGGAGCGAGGCGTTGGCGGGGACGATCACCGAGCGCCCGACCGGGATCACGTACTCGGGCGGCCGTGCGTGGCGGCCCTGCTTCGGGTGGAGGAGCCAGGTGAGCCGCCCCGGGGGATCGTGACCCATGACGATGCGGGCGTCGTGACCGAGCCGGCGGAGCGCTCGCGCTTGATGGTCGGCGTGCTCCTGGACTCCGCCCCAGAACGACCAGGAATAGGGGACGACGATCCCGATCTTCACGCCGCAACCCTACCCGGACGGCCCGATTGGACACTCGGCCGAGTGTCTAGACTCGTCCCGTGATCAAGAGGGCGCAGCGACTCGAGCCGATCCGCGGATTTGGGATCGACCGGGTCGCCGCGGCGGTCGAGCAGCCGGCGCGCGCAAGCTCCAAATGGCCGGTTCTGCGCATGGAGAACCTCGACACCGACTTGCCGCTGCCGCCGGAGGCGGTCGGCGTCACGGCCAGGAGCCTCGAGACGCCGGAGGCGAACAGCTGGCTCCCGTTCACCGGCGACATGCAGCTGCGCGAGGCGATCGCCGCCTTCCTCGCCGCTCGCACGGGCCACCCCTACGACCCGGAGCGCGAGATCGTGATCACCTGCGGAGGCCTCGAAGGCATCCTCGACACGCTTCTGGTGACGGTCGACCCCGGCGACGAGGTGATCGTCACCGATCCGACCTACGCCGGCCTCGTCAACCGCGTCCACCTCGCCGGCGGGACGCCGAGAGCCGTGCCGTTCAGGGTGACCGAGGGCGAGTGGAGGCTCGACCGGGACGCGCTCGCCGCCGCCGTGGGCGATCGAACCACGTCCCTGCTGCTCATGAGCCCCTCGATGCCGTCGGGAGGCACGTTCGACGAGGCCGACTGGCAGCTCGTCTGCGATCTCTGCCGGGAGCGAGACCTCTTCCTCGTCTACGACGCCGCGATGGAACGGATCCTCTACGACGGGCGGCCGCTCCACCATCCGCTCCACTTCGACGGCATGGCCGAGCGAACCGTCGTCGCCGGCTCCCTCTCGAAGGAGCACAGGATGATCGGGTGGCGCGTGGGCTGGGTCGCCGGGCCCGCCGCGACGGTCGAGGACGCCGGCTGGGCGCACGTCTACAACACGACGACGCCGGTCGGGATCGCCCGCGCGGCCGCGGCGGCGGTGCTACGGGGCCAGCAGGAGCACGTGGCGGAGTGCGTCGCGGAGCTCGAGCGCCGGCGCGACGCGATCCTCGAGGGGCTCTCCGGCTGGCCCTTCGTCAGGCCGGGCGGCGGCTGGTCGCTCCTCCTCGACGTCGCCGAGCTCGGCCTCGACGCCCCGACCGCTTCGCGGCTCCTGCTTGAGGAGAGCGCGATCGCGGCCACGGCCATGGTCGGCTGGGGCGGTCCGGTTGCGGATCGACACGTCCGCTTCGTCTTCAGCGCCGAGCCGGTGGACCGGATCGAGACGATCCCCGACCGGCTGGCGGGTGGAACGCTCGCCACAGCCGCGGCGGAGCGGTACTAGCCGGTGCCCGAGAGCCTCGCCCTCGTGGACGAGCTGCGCCGCGTGGGCCTGGCCGAGCTGCACACGCACCTCGGCGGATCGGTCGACCCCGCGGTCATGTGGACGCTCGCCCACGAGCAGGGCATCGCCCTGCCGGTGAAGGACTACTGGGACTTCGTCGAGCTCGTCACCGTCGACCCCCGGGGCGTGAAGGGCCTCCCCGAGCTGGACGCCATCTACAAGTGGACGGAGCTGATCCAGTCGAGCCCGCTGGCCGTCGAGCGCTCCGTGCACGGCGCGATCGGCGGCGCCTATCGCACCCAGAACATCACGACGCTCGAGCTCCGCTTCAACCCGATGAAGCGGAACCGCGGCGGCGAGCGCGACCTCGACCACATCATCATGGCCGCGTCGCGCGGCCTCGACCGCGCCCGGCTCGAGTACCCCAACGTGCGCGCGGGCCTGATCCTGATGATGGACCGGACGTTCACGGCCGAGCAGAACGGGGTCATCGTCGAGAAGGCGATCCGCTACTCGGACCGCGGCGTCGTGGGCGTCGACATCGCCGGCCCCCGGCCCGACGGCGGCCGCTATCCCTACCGCGACCTGGCGCCGCTCGTCGAGGACGCGCGGGCCGGTGGGCTCGGGCGTCACGATCCACGTCGGCGAGGAGGGCGGCCGGCACGGCATCGAGGAGATCGGCGAGGTCGTCGAGCACCTCCGCCCCGACCGCATCGGCCACGGCATCCTCGCTGCCAAGGACGAGGAGACGATGCGCGCCCTGCGCGAGACCGGAGATCGTGCTCGAGATCTGCCCCAGCTCGAACCTCCTCACGGGCGCGCTGGCGGACGAGGACGAGCTCAAGGAGACCATTCGGGCGTTCTCGGACCGAGGCGTCGCGTTCACGATCGCCACGGACGGGCCCGAGATGATGCAGACCCACCTCCGCGACGAGCTCGCGCTCCTGCTGCGGATCGGGGCCCTGGAGCCGGAGGAGGCCGACGCCGTCAACGCACGCGGGCACGCGGCGGCTTTCGTACGCCCTAGGAGGTAGCCGGCAAGATCGCCCGTTGAGCCAATAGCCGCACGGGCGGGTCGCTGCCAAGATCGCCGCCATGCTCAGCGTCTACGGCGGAATGCGGTTCACAGAGCGGCAGCGCCAGGTCGTCCGCCTGATCGCCTCGGGGTGCTCCAACGTCGAGATCGCAGAGCGGCTCGGCGTCTCGCCCCGCACGGCGAAGGCACACTCGGACGTCCTGAGGACGAAGCTCGGCGTCAGCCGCCGGCGGCAGATCCCCGCCGCCTACCGCGAAGCGACGGGGGAAGACCCCCTCGAAAGCCTCGAGACGGTGCTCGGCGTGCGCGACGACTCCCGCAGGCTGCGCTGACCGACTCGAGGGGATGACGGCCCCCGCGCCCGTGGCCGCATGCCGCGGGCGCGGGCTCGTCTCCAATGGGCTCTAGCCACCGGGAAGGGCACGCGGTAGGCTCGTGCCCCCTCGACACGGGAGCTCGGCCGTGGGGAACGCGCGGGACACCGAACTACCTCCGCTCTTCCGGCGCCACGCACGTCGGCCGCGGCTAACCGCGCTTCTCGACGAAGCGACCGCGCAGTCGATCATGCTGACGGCTCCGGCCGGATACGGGAAGACGACGCTCGCCCGCGAGTGGCTCCAGGGTCGTCAGGACACCGGGTGGTACCGAGCGACGCCGGCCTCTGCAGACGTGGGGGCCTTCTCCGCCGGACTTGCAGAGGCGGTTGCTTCGCTGGTCCCGGGCGCCGGCGAGCGAGTGCGGCAGCGGCTGCGAGTCGGGGACGCCACGGAACGGCTCGCGCGCCCGCTCGCCGAGCTCCTGGCCGAGGACCTCGAGGCCTGGCCGGCCGGAGGCATCGTCGTCCTCGACGACTACCACCTCCTGGCCGAGTCGGCGCCGGTCGAGGACTTTCTCGACTGGTTGCTGACCCTTGCGCCGATCCGCGTGCTCGTCACGACACGCCGCCGCCCGGGCTGGGCCACGGCCCGCCGCTTTCTCTACGGGGAGGCCTTCGAGATCGTCCGCGACCAGCTCGCGATGACCGACGAGGAGGCGGAGCGCGTGCTTGCAGGGCGCTCGACCGACGCGGTGCGCGCGCTCGTTCGCCAAGCCGCGGGTTGGCCCGCCGTGATCGGACTCGCTGCCCTCTCGGCGGAGGTCGCCTTCCCCGCGGAGCGTGCTTCCGAGTCCCTCTATCGCTACTTCGCCGAGGAGGTCCTCCGGGCGGAGCAGCCCGAGGTGCAGCGACTGATGTTGACGGCCGCCGTTCCTTCGGCGATCACCGTCCGCCTGGCCGAGGAGGTGCTCGGGTTGGAGGATCCCGAGCCCTTGCTTCTCAAGCTGCGCGACGAGGATCTGCTACACGAGATTCCGGGCGGCGAGCTCATCTTTCATCCCCTGATTCACGAGTTCCTCCGTCGACGCTTCGAGGAGGACGACCCTGAAGGGCTGGCCTCTCTGAGACGCAAGATCGTGGACGACGCAAGAGACCACGCCCGCTGGGAGGAGGCGTTCGAGCTCTCGCTGGCAGGAGGTCACCAAGACGAAGCCGCCGTGATCGTCGGCTGCGCGGCACGGAGCCTCCTCGCGCGCGGCCAGGGTGAGACGGTGGAGAAGTGGCTCGGCGCATGTGGAGCCGCCGGGGTGACGATGCCCGGAGCAGCCCTTGCTCGCGCGGAGCTCCTCATCCGCAAGGGCGAGATGTCCGCTGCAGCAGCTCTCGCCCGCGACACGGTCGGACGGCTTACGGAAGACCACCAGGACTATTCGTGGGCGTGCAATGCGGCGGGCCGGGCCCTTCACTTCACGTCTCAGGAAGACGCAGCGTTCGAGAGCTTCGAGCGAGCGCGGGGCGCCGCGAAGAGCGACGAGGATCTCAAGGAAGCTCTCTGGGGGCAGCTTCTGGCGATCACCGAGATAGATCCAAAGCGGATGCCGGGCTACCTCGACGAGTTGGAGGAGCGGTACTCGGACGATCTCGACGTCCGCCTCCGACTCGCGGTCGGCCGGTATGGCACGGCTGAGCAAACCCCATCGGTCGCCACTGAGTGGAATCGATTCGCTGTCCTGCTTGATTCGCTTGAGTTTTCTCGGGACCCCCTAGCCTCGACGAGCTTTCTCGCAATGGCATCCGGTGCCGCGCAATTCGAGGCTAACTACACGCTAAGTCGGGATCTCGCAGAAAGGGCGGTCCACATGTGCCGCGAGCTTCGGTTTGACCTCGGTCTAGGTGCGTCACTCCTACATCGAGCAGCCGCCGAACTTGGTCTGCGAGCCTTCAGTCAGGCCCAGCGAAGCCTTGTTGGGTTCGGGCGAACGTCGATCTCACGAGAAGATCCCTTTTACCTCGTCGAGAGCGTGACCCTTAGAGCGCGGCTTTGCGCCTACCAGGGTCGTCTTGCGGACGCTCTTGCTACCCATGAGGATCTTGCCGGGGTTGAGGCACCGCCCAGAGTACTCGGAAGCCATCTGGCCGCGCATTCGATTCTCCTAGCTGCGAGTGGTAACGGCGAGCTTGCGCGTCAGACAGCGGAGCGAGCGCGCCGCAACGGTTCGAGTATCGAGATGCTCCACCTCGCAGATCTGGGGTGTGCCATAGCGGAGGATGTCGACGGAGACTCGGAAGGGTTCCCGACGAGAGCTGCAGAGATTGTGATTGGGTGCAGCCGGGCGTGCTACCTCGATGGGCTCGTCTTCGCTTATAGGGTTTATCCGGGACTGATACAAGCGGCATCCGCGGAGCCCGAGGCGGCTCGCATCCTTGCTGGGCTTCTTGCAAGCAGCCGAGATCACGAACTCGCACGGGCGGTGGGAATCGACGTCCGGATCGAGGCAGCGGATTACCCTTCCGGCGGCCTGACCAGCCGAGAGCGAGAAGTGCTCAGCCTTCTTTCCCAGGGCCTGACGAACACTGAGATAGCGAGGCGTCTGTTCATCTCCCCAAGTACTGCGAAGGTTCATGTGCGACATATCTTCGAGAAGCTCGGCGTCCACACGAGACTCCAGGCTGCCCTGAGAGCTCCCGACATTCTTGAACCGGGGGACAGCTAGGCGACGCTGGCGACCGGCATTGGTTGGTGCCGTTGAGCCTCAACTGTGAAGTCGGAACGAGCACCCGAGAGGTAGGTCTCGCATGAGCCGGCGAGAATCGCTTCAAAGGCGGCAACAACCGTCGTGTCGAACTGTGTCCCAGCGGCCTGCGCGAGACGAAAGCGCGCAACTCGGCTCTGCATCGCATCGCGGTATGGCCGGCCCGACGTCATTGCGTTGTACGCATCTGCCACGGCGATGATTCGAGACACCAGCGGGATCTCGTGGCCGCGCAAGTGATCGGGGTAGCCGTTGCCATCCATGCGCTCGTGGTGATGCCGCACCACCCGGGCGATCTCGGCATAATCATCGACCTTCGCAAGGATCCGCTCGCCGATTGCTGAATGCTCCTCCATCCGACGGCGCTCGTCGAGGGTCAGTGCACCCGGCTTCTCAAGCAGACCGGCAGGAAGCCCGACCTTCCCGATGTCGTGAACGAGCCCGCAGAGATGGGCCAACTGCTGCTCATCCTCCGACAGGCCGAGTCGGGCGGCAATATCTCTCGCATAGACAGCCACAGCCGCAGAGTGCCCGGCTGTGTACTGATCCCGAGCGTCCAGAGCCGCGATGAGGGCTGTCGCGAACGAGAGGCTGGCCCGCTCGAGGCGATCGTTCGCTACTCGGAGTTGCTCGGTCGTGTCCTGCTGCTGGCGATAAAGGCCGTGCAGTCGATGAGCGGCGATGGCCGGCGCGAGAAAGAGGACCAAGCTCCAGGCCGAGATCTGTTCATATGCATAGACAAGCAGGAGGATCACCGGCACGTAGAGTGGCACCGCGCCGATAAGAATCGGCTTGAGGAGCGAGGAAACCGAGTGTAGTCGCCGCTCTTTCGGACTGCGACGACGCGACGCGGCGAGCACGCCATCGACGGCCTCAAGAACCACGACTGCGACCAGTACGGCGCCGAAAAGCCGTGCAGACGAGACTTCGTCGAAGACGGCGACGCTGCAAGGCCAGCCAACCCCGCCGCCAAGGCCCTGCTGCAGGTCCAAATCAACCAGCGCACATAGGGAGGCTGGAAGGTCACGACGAGGCCCAAGGCTCCGATGGCCATGGCTGTAAGTGGGCCAAACGCAACGGCAGCAAACACGACAGGAAGAACCGAGACCGTTATCTCCAGGTTCGCGCTCATTCGAACAGGCTGGCGCTCGGCGAGCATTGAGAAAGCTCCGAGAACGAGAATCGCCCAGAGTGGACCGATCGGCGTACCCATGAGCATAAGCCCGACGGCGAAGCCCAACGTCAAACAAAGAAGACCTGCCGCGTAGAGACGTCGATCGACTGGACGGCCGCTCGAACCGAATCGTCGCGGGCCCGGCCTGGATTCTGAACAAAGCTGGTCAAAACTCTTGCTTATCACCCAAAAGGGGGATAAGCTTCCTCAAGCCGTTGTCCCTGTAGAGAGAGGAGTCTCCATGCTGCATTGGCAAAGCCGCCTGCTGGCTGTTCTCACCTCGCTTGCATCCATCGCCGCACTCGCCGGCACTTCTAGAGGCTGGTAGCAAACCTCCCGAAGTCTTAGTATTTCCTCAGCCAGCGACATCCCTCCGATGAGGGATTTGTGAACAGGGCTGTGGAAGCTGTGGAAGACCCGGGTCGCTTCACCTGCGAAGCGCCCGGGCTTCCGAGTGCTCTGGAACCGGGCTAGATCCGCGTAACGACGGGCCTGGCCGGCCCGCGCTAGGAGATGATGCTGCGGCGGAAGCCGATGGCTACTGCGTGGGCTCTGCTGCGGGCCTGGAGCTTGGCCAGCAAATGGCGCACGTGCGACTTGACCGTCTCCTCGGAGAGGAACAGCCGCTGGCCGATTTCCCGGTTGACCAGGCCGTCCGAGATCAGTTGCAGCACCTCGATCTCGCGCATGGTCGGTTCCTGCTCGAGCTCGCGGAGCGGCGGAGTGAGCGGAATCACGTCGGCGCTCGGCGTGCGGCCGTTGCGCTTCGCGGCCACCTCGTCGAAGCGGCGCGAGTGGTCCAGGTATCTGCTCAGGATGTTCTTGCGCTCAGCGGCGTCCACGCTGCGGTGATCGGCACGCTCTCCTGTGGACAAAACCCCAATATGAGGGAGCAGGCCTCTGACTCGACCTGAGGCCGGCACCCCGGTCGCCGGGCCGTAAACCCGCCTTTCGACCAGGGGTCAAGCTACTCGGTGAACCAACCGCCGGGGGATGGATCAACCAACGTCGCGGCTCGCATACTCGAGGAAGCGACTTTGTTGGCCGGCCCCGATGCGGCGGGGGCATTGGCCGACGAAAGCCGGGGTGGGGACCCCATGCGGTGGGTTCCCGCCCCGCCGCTCCTCCGAGTTCAAGGCACGCGCGGCAGCCGCGGAGGGCGGCCTGCCCGCTCTGGGCTCTGGGCTAGGCGGCGACGCCGGCCAGCTCGCGCAGGGCTGCGAGGCGCTGGAGCGCCTGGCCCTCGAGCTGGCGGACTCGCTCGCGCGTGAGCCCCAGCTCGGCGCCGATCGCCTCGAGCGTCCACGGGTCGCCCTCGAAGCCGAAGCGCAGCTCGAGGATGCGCCGCTCACGCTCGGGAAGGGCGTCCAGCGCCTTGCGGACCCCCTGCTTGCGCAGCGACTCTTCGGCCTCTTCGAACGGATCGGCAGCCTCGCGGTCGGCGAAGAGATCGCCGAGCTCGCCCTCGTCGTCCGAGCCGACGCTCTGGTTCAGCGAAACCGACGCCTGTGCGGCCGAGAGCGCTTCGTCGACGTGCTGGACGGGGAGGCCGGTGGCCTCCGCCAGCTCCTCGCGCGTGGCGTCGCGACCGAGCTCGACCTCGAGCCGGCGGGCGGCGCGGCCGAGCTTCTGCTGCCGCTCGACGACGTGGACTGGGACGCGAATGGTGCGCGCGTTGTTGGCGACTGCGCGCTGCACCGACTGACGGATCCACCAGGTCGCGTAGGTCGAGAACTTGAAGCCGCGGCGCCAGTCGAACTTCTCGACGGCGCGGTTGAGGCCGAGCGTGCCCTCCTGGATCAGGTCGAGGAAGGGGACGCCGAGGCCGCGGTAGCCCTTGGCGATCGAGACGACGAGGCGAAGGTTGGACTCGATCATGCGCCGCTTGGCGAGCAGGTCGCCCTTCTCGAGGCGCTTGGCGAGCGCGACCTCCTCGGCAGCGGTGAGAAGCTTGTGCCGGCCGACGTCGGCCAGGAAGAGCTGCAGGCTGTCGCCCGCTCCTTGAACCGCCGCCGCGGCGACGACCGGGGCGGCCTCCTCCGCGGGAGCGCCGATCTCGAGGCCGATGGTCTCGAGCTCGTGCGTCAGCTCGGCCATCTCCTCGTCGCCGAGGTCGAGCTCGAGCGCGAGCGCCTCGAGCTCGGCGGGCTCCACGAACCCACGCTCCTCTGCGCTTTCGAGAAGCTGGCGGCCCGCCTGGGTGTCAAGCACTTCGTGCACGGAGTTCTGGCTCACGTCGCCTCTCTGGATCCTTTCGCCGGAAAACGGCAGGTTGGATTGCGGCTCACCCTCAGAAACGTTCTCACTCTACGACGCATTCCCTTGCGGGCAAACCCGCGGAAGGGTGGCTTAACCGCGGGTTAACGCAGGGCTGTTGCGAGTTTAAGACGCCGCGCGGGCGGAAGTGTTGGCGGCGTCCGCCTGGCGATCGCCGTTCTCGGCTGCAGCGTCGGCGTCGGACTCCGGCTGGGCGCGTGGCGTCCGCGCCCACTCCTCGTCGAACTCGACCCGCCACTTGCCGTCCTCACCCTGCTCCAGCGCAAGCTTCGCGCTGAACGTCCGCCCGGAGCGACCACGGAAGCCGGCGACCGGCTTGGCGGTCTTCCCCGTCTCCATCAGCTCCTTGACGACGGCGACCGGGAGGATCTTGTTCGCCTTCTTCTTCCAGATCACGAAGCCGCAGCCCGGGTCGTCCTTCGACCAGCACGAGTAGCCCTTGCGGTTCTCGATCACGTCGCGACCGCAGACCGGGCACGGGCCCAGGTTGGCCCGCTCGATCTTCACGCCCTTGAGCTTGTCGAGCTCGGCGACCGTGTCGGTGGTGAACTTGACGATGTCGGACATGAACGCCGGCCGTGTGTCCTCGCCCTGCTCGATGAGCGCGAGGCGATGCTCCCAGCTGCCGGTCAGCTCGGGGGACGTGAGCGGATGCTCGCCCAGGAGCGAGATCACCTGGACGCCCTTCTCGGTCGCGTGCAGGGCCCGGCCCTCGCGCTCGAGATAGCCGACCTGGATCAGGCGCTCGATGATCGACGCCCGGGTCGCCGGCGTGCCGATGCCCGAGTCCTTCATCGCCTCGCGGAGCTCCGCATCCTCGATGTCCTTGCCAGCGGTCTCCATCGCGCCGAGGAGCGAGGCCTCCGTGAACCGACGCGGCGGCTGGGTCTCCTTGCGAAGCGACTCCACCGAGCGGGTATCGACGCTCTCTCCCTGCTCGAGCCGCGGGAGGAGCTGGTCGCCGCCCGAGTCGTCCTCGTCTCCGGGCTTCTGCGCCTCCTCCCCGTAGACGCCCTTCCATCCGGCCTCGACGAGCACGCGCCCGGACGTCCGAAAGACGTGCTCGGCGACCGTGGTCTCGACCCGCGTCCGCTCGTAGACGGCATCCGGGTGGAAGACAGCCAGGAAGCGCTTCGCGACGAGATCGTAGATCCGGCTCTCGTCCGGCCCCATCTTCGTCAGGTCGTGGTCGGAGCGAGTCGGGATGATCGCGTGGTGATCCTCGACCCGCTTGTCGTTGACGACGCGCCCGAGCGGGAGCTTCTCCAGGCGGGTGACGTACGACGCCGCCTGTCCATAGCGTTCGTGGCGGCCGACGTGCGCCGCGGTCGGCTTGATCTCGCCGATCATGTCGGAGGTGAGGAAGCGCGAGCTCGTGCGTGGGTACGTGATCGCCTTGTGCTCCTCGTAGAGCCGCTGCGCCGCGGCTAGGGTGCGGCGCGCGGAGAAGCCGAAAAGCGTGTTCGCATGCCGCTGGAGCGATGTGAGGTCGTAGAGGAGCTGCGGCGCCTCGCGCTCCTCCTTCTGCTCGAGCTTGGTGATCGTGCCCGGCTGCCCCGTCGTCTCGGCGACGATCGCCTTGGCCTCGTCCTCCTTGATCCGCTTTCCGCCGAGGTAGCGGCCGCTGTAGAGGCGCTCGCTCGTCGCGGCGAACTTCGCCTCGACAAGCCAGTACGGCTCGGGGACGAAGGCGCGGATCTCGAGCTCGCGGCGAACGACGAGCGTCAGCGTCGGGGTCTGGACGCGGCCGAGCGAGACGGCGCCGTCGAACGCGGCGCGGAGCCGGATCGATGCAGCCCGGGTCGCGTTCATGCCCACCAGCCAGTCGGCCTCGGAGCGCGAGCGGGCCGCCTCCTCGAGCAGTCGCATCTCGTCGCCGTCGCGCAGGTGCTCGAAGGCGTCGCGAATGGCCGCCTTCGTCATCGAGTTGAGCCACAGGCGCTTCACGGGCTTCTTCACGCCGGACGTCTCGTAGAGGTACGCGAAGATGAGCTCTCCCTCTCGTCCGGCGTCGCAGGCATTGACGATCAGCTCGACGTCCTCGGCCTTCATGAGCTTGTGGACGGCGTTGAGCTGCTTCTTGGCCTTGTCGTCGTTGGGGATGAGCTTGAACTTCTTCGGCACGATCGGCAGGTCCGCGAAGCGCCACTTCTTCAGCTTCTCGTCGTACTGATCGGGCTCCGCGAGGCCGACCAGATGGCCCACTGCCCAGGTGATCACGTAGTCGCCGTCGGCGAGGTGCGTCTTGTCCTTGCTCTGCTTGAAGGTGCCCGGCAGCGTGGCCGCGAGGTCGCGGCCGACGGAGGGCTTTTCGGCGATGACGAGCGTCTTCGACACGGCGATCACCTTAGCGAAGGGCTAAAACGGCAAGAATGCCCGGCAACTTGAGACCCCTATCTGGCCGTCGACGGCGACAACCTCGCCCATCGGGCCTTCCACGCGCTGCCCTCGTCGATCAAGGACGGCGCCGGGAACCAGGCGAACATGATCGTCGGGTTCGCGAACATGCTCCTGCGGGCCTGGGAAGACGAGCAGCCACGGACCGTCTTCGTCGGCTTCGACTCCGTCGGCGTTCCGACCTACCGCAACGAGCTCTTGCCGGAGTACCAGTCGGGACGCGACTTCCCGCCCGTCCTGACCTCCCAGCTCGACCGCCTGCCCGAGCTGGTGGGCGCGCTCGGCTTCCCGTGGGCGAAGGCTGACGGCTACGAGGCCGACGACTTCCTCGGGGCGGCCGTGGCCGCGGAGGAGGCGCGCGGCGGCGAGGCGCTCGTCTTCACCAACGACCGCGATCTGTTCCAGCTCGCGAGCGAGCGGACGACGATCCTGCGCCCGAAGCCGGGCCAGCGGGAGCTCGTGCGCGTCGGCCCCGCCGAGGTCAAGGAGATCTACGGCGTCGCGCCCGACCTCGTTCCCGACTTCGTCGCCCTCCGCGGAGACCCCTCGGACCGCATCCCCGGGGCGAAGGGAATCGGCCCGGGGCGCGCAGCAAGCATCCTCGCCAAGCACGGCTCGCTCGAAGCCTGTCTCGCGGCCGGCGGCTTCCCCGACCAGGCGGACGCGCTGCGCGACTTCCTGCACATGGCGCGGCTGCAGGCCGACGCGCCGATCCCAGAGCTCCCGGATGTCGAACCGGACTGGGAGGCGGGCGGCGACCTCGCGGAGGCGTGGGGACTGGCAGGCGTGGCGCGGCGCTTCCGGGAGCGGGCCACGTGAGCAAGCCGAAGCCGATCAAGGTCGCCGACTACGAGCGCCTCGCCGAGGCCTGCTGCGAGCCCGGATACTGGGGCTACGTCGTCGGCGGCGCGGGCGACGAGATCACGCTCCGCGACAACGAGGCCGCGTTTCAACACCGTGTGCTGCGGCCGCGGATGCTCGTCGACGTCAGCGACGTGAACACGCGGACGTCGGTGCTCGGCACCCAGATCTCCATGCCGCTCATGGTGGCTCCGACGTCGCTCCAGCGCGTGGCCCACCCGGACGGCGAGGCTGCCCTGGCGCGGGCGGCGGCGGCGGTCGGCACCGTCTACACGCTGTCCAGCCTGGGGAGCGTCCGCCCGCGCGCGCTAGCCGACGAGCTCGGGGACGACGCCCCGCGCTGGTTCCAGCTCTACTGGTCGCGCGACCGAGAGTTCACGGCCGACCTCGTGGCAGAGGCGGCCGACGCGGGCTTCACGGCGCTCGTCCTCACGGTCGACCTGCCGAAGGCCGGGCCGCGAGAGCGCGATCTCCGCAGCGGCTTCAGCCTGCCGGCGGACCTGCCCACGCCGAATCTCCCGGTATCGCTCGTCGGAGCCGAGTACTTCCACGAAACGCTCGCAGAGGTCGCGGACCGAAGCCTCACCTGGCGTGACCTCGAGTGGCTCCGTTCGCGGTGCTCCCTTCCGCTCGTGCTCAAGGGGATCCTCACCGAAGAGGACGCGACCCTTGCGTGTGAGCACGGATGCGCGGGCATGATCGTCTCCAACCACGGCGGCCGACAGCTGGACGGCGTCGCGGCGACTCTCGACGCCCTTCCCGAGGTCGTCGAGGCAGTCGGCGAGCGCGCCGAGGTCTACCTCGACGGCGGCGTGCGCCGAGGAACCGACGTGGCGAAGGCCCTCGCGCTCGGCGCCCGGTCCGTTCTCGTCGGGCGACCGGCCCTCTGGGGGCTCGCCGCCGGGGGCGAGGCAAGCGCCAGGCACGTCCTCGAGCTCTTCCAGGCGGAGATCGAGCTGGCGCTCCTCCTGCTCGGCTGCCCCACGCCCGCCGACGTGGGCCCGCAGCACGTGGGCCTCCGCGCGTGATCCCGCTGGTCAGCCATCGGGCCTTCGCCGAGCTCCACCCGACCGGGGACCATCCAGAGCGGCAGGAGCGCCTTCGCGTTCTCAACGAGGCCTTTCCCGACTTCCTCGAGGCGCGGCCGGCGACGGTCGGCGAGCTCGCGTCAGTCCACGAGCCCCAGTACGTCGAGGCCGTGCGCCGTGTCTCCGCACGCGGGCAGCCGACGCTGCTCGACGCGGACACGATCTGCACCGAGACCACGTATGACGCCGCCCTGCTCGCCGCGGGCGCCGCGCTTCAGGCCGCGGAGCTCGGCGGCTTCGCGCTTGCCCGCCCGCCCGGCCATCACGCCCTCGCGAACCGCGCCATGGGCTTCTGCCTCTTCAACAACGTCGCCGTCGCGACGCGCTTCGCCCAGCGCGAGCTCGGCGTGGAGCGCGTGGCGATCCTCGACTGGGACGTCCACCACGGCAATGGCACCCAGGACGCCTTCTGGGACGACGAGACGGTCTTCTTCGCCTCCCTCCACCAGTGGCCGTTCTACCCCGGCTCGGGCGGGCCGGGCGAGGGCAACGCCACGACGCTGAACGTCCCGCTGGCGGCCGGCTCGGGAGACGACGCGATGCTGGAGGCCTTCGACGGCACGGCCGCCCCGGCGCTCGAGGCCTTCGGTCCCGACCTGTTGCTGGTCTCGGCGGGCTTCGACGCGGCCGCGACCGATCCGATCGGCGGCCTCGAGCTGACGGAGGCCGGCTTCGGAGCGCTCGCAGCCCGTGCGGTGACGCTCTCCGAGCGGGTAGCGTTCGTGCTCGAAGGCGGGTACGACGCCCAGGCCCTCCCGGGCCTCGTCGGCTCCGTGCTCGCCGCCGCCTGAGATGGACGTCACCACCGACACCTTCGAGCAGGACGTGCTGGAGCGCTCGGCGACCGTCCCGGTCGTCGTCGACTTCTGGGCCGAGTGGTGCGGCCCCTGCAAGATGCTCACGCCTGTTCTCGAGCAAGCGGTCGAAGCGCAGGCAGGGCGCGTCGTCCTCGCCAAGGTGGACACCGACGCGAATCAGGAGCTCGCGGAGCGGTACGGGGTGCGCGGGATCCCGAACGTGAAGGCCTTCAGGAACGGCCAGGTCGTGGACGAGTTCACTGGCGTGGTGCCCGCCGCGACCGTCGAGGACTTCCTCGAGCGGCTCACCGGCCCGCCGCCGTCGGAGCGCCTGCTCGCGGAGCTCACGGATAGCGGGGAGTTCCCCGAGATCCTCGGCCCGCTCGCGGAGCACGACTACGAGCGAGTCCTCGAGTGGCTCCTCGGCGATCTCGAGAGCGCCGATCCGGAGCGTCGGGAGCGCATCCGAGAGATCATGGTTGCGCTCTTCGGTGAGCTCGGGCCCGAGGATCCCCTCACGACGCAGTACCGGCGTCGACTCGCGGCGACCCTCTACTGAGAACAATTCTGCCGTGGAGACGATGCGAGCCCCCCGCTCCGACGAGGCGCAGGCCGTCACCGACCTGGTCGTCGCGTGTGACATCCACGAGCTCGGCGCTCCCGACTTCGAGCTCGACGACCTGCTGACCGACTGGAACATGCCCGGCTTCGACCTCGGCCTGGACGCCGTCGTCGTCGAGGAGGACGACCGCCTGATCGCCTACGCCGCCTTCATCCGAAACGACTACGTGGACGTCTACGTCCACCCCGAGCGCCGCAACCAGGGGATCGGCACGCGGCTGCTCGAGTGGTCAGAGCGGCGCGGGAGAGAACGAACACCGCCCGGCCAGGAGGTCCGCCTCGGACAGGTCGTCACGTCGACCCACGAAGGCGCGCGCCTACTGCTCGAAAGTCGCGGCTACGCACCGGTGCGGACGTACTGGCGCATGTCGATGCCCCTCGAGGAGCGGCCGCCCCCGCCCGCCTGGCCGGAGGGCGTCCTCGTCCGCACCTTCGACCAGGAGCGTGACTCGCGTGCCGTCTACGCCTTGGTGCAGGACGCGTTCGCCGACAACGAGCGCCACACCGCCGAGTCCTTCGAGGAGTGGCAGGCGTTCATGATCGACCGGGAGGCGTTCGAGCCGGGGCTCTGGTTCATCGCCGAGTCCAAGGGGGAGATCGTCGGCTGCGTCCTCTGCCCCAATTACGAGGAAGAGGGCTGGATTCGGCAACTGGCGGTGTCGCGGGACTGGCGACGCCGCGGCCTCGGCACGGCGTTGCTTCGCCAGGCCATGTCCGAGTTCAGCCGGCGCAGCCGCAGGGAGATCGGGCTCGTCGTCGACTCGTGGAACCGCACGGGCGCCAAAGAGCTCTACGAGCGGGCGGGAATGACCGTGGCCCGCGAGCACGTCCGTTTCGAGAAGACCCTGCCGGCCGGCGGATAGCGGTTACCGCGCCCTGGCGCTATTCGTGCGCCGGGTAGGAGCCGAAGACGCGGAGCTCACGCGTCAGCCCCTGAACTTCCGCGAGCGTCTCGCTCACGACCCGGTCGAGCGGATGCCCGGCGAGCACGGCGTCGAAGCGATAGCGCCACGGCGTCCGCGGAATCGGCCGGGAGACGAGCTGCACGAGATCGAGCCGATGGCGCCCGAAGGGCTCGATCGCCAGATGCAGCGCGCCCGGCTGGTGATCCGTGACGAACGAGAACGCCGTCCGCCAGCCCTCGCTCTCGCGATCGAGGCGCGTGTACGGGGCGAGGGAGACGAAGCGGGTGTACGCCTCGGGATGGTCGCCGACGTCGCCGGCGATCACGGTGAGGCCGTACATGGCCGCCGCCCGCTCGCTGGCGATCGCCGCCTCGGACGCGTCATTCCCCTCGGCAACCTCGTGGGCCGCATCCGCGGTCGTGGCGGCCGCGATCGCCGTCGCCCACGGCATGGCGGCGAGAAGGCGCCGGCACTGGTCGAGCGCGGCCGGGTGCGAGCGGACGACTCGGATCTCCTCCAGCTCGACGAGAGCCGGGCCGACGAGGCAGTGGCGAATCGGCAGGATGGTCTCGCCCGTGATCGCGAGCGGCGAGTCGTAGAGCAGATCGTGGGTCTCGTTGACGGGCCCCGAGAGCGAGCTTTCGATCGGGAGCACGCCGAAGGCG
Organism: uncultured Actinomycetes bacterium; assembly: GCA_963838795.1. Classification (GTDB taxonomy): domain Bacteria; phylum Actinomycetota; class Thermoleophilia; order Gaiellales; family Gaiellaceae; genus JAIBJN01. The sequence continues at coordinate 287,298 of CAWISL010000011.1, read as the reverse complement.
ACGTCTCGATCCGCCGTCGCCTCGACGACGGCCGTGAAGCTCGGCAGCGAGATGAGCTCGGCGCCGGCCGGGAACAGACGGTCGCAGGCCGCAGCGCTGTGCGCGCCGTCGCGGCCCGGATAGGCGACGCTCGCGGTCATTGCGAGACGTTACCGGAGCCCGGCGGGCAGGCGGAAGAAGACGTCCTCGCGGGCGATCTCGACGTCCTCGCGATCGTGGAATCCGAGCTCGCCGAGGCGGGCGACCACCCGCTCGACGATGCTCTCGGGGGAGGAGGCCCCCGCGGTCAGGCCCACCGTCTCGTGACCGCCGAGCCAGGCGGCGTCGAGATCGCTTTCGTCGTCGATCAGGTACGCGTCGGCGCCGCAGCTGTGCGCGACCTCGACCAGGCGGTTCGCGTTCGAGCTCGTCTTCGAGCCGACGACGAGGACGACCGTGGCGTCCTCGCAGATCCGCTTGACGGCGTCCTGCCGGTTCTGGGTCGCGTAGCAGATGTCTGCCGACGGCGGCCCGACGAGATCCGGCGCCCGCTCGCGGAGCGCCGAGACGACGTCGGCCGTGTCGTCGAGCGAGAGCGTCGTCTGGGTCAGGTACGCAAGGCTCTGACCGTCATCCAGCTCGAGCGCCTCGACGTCTTCCGGCGTCTCGACCAAGACGATCGAGTCCGGCGCCTCCCCCATCGTCCCCTCGACCTCCACGTGCCCGGCGTGCCCGACCAGGGCGATCTTGTGACCCCGGGCCGCGTACCGGCGAGCCTCGGCGTGAACCTTCGAGACGAGCGGACAGACGGCGTCGACCACCTGGAGCCCCCGCTCTGCGCACCTTTCGTAGACGCGGGGGGCGACCCCGTGGGCCGAGAGGACGACGAGCGCTCCCTCGGGCACGTCCTCCTCGGACTCGACGAAGACGGCGCCACGCGCCTCCAGGTCCTGGACGACGTGGACGTTGTGCACGATCTCGTGCCGGACGTAGACGGGCGGGCCGTGCCGCTCCAGGAGCTTCTCGACGATGTCGATTGCGCGGACGACGCCGGCGCAGAAGCTCCGTGGGCTGGCGACCAGAACGCGCTTGCTCACGGGCGCGCTCCCGACGACAGGGCGACAGCCGCGACCCGCAGCGAGGCGAGCGCCCGCCTCGCCGCCAGCGCGGTATTGAGCGTCACGCGAGGCTCTCCGACGAGCGCCCGGACGACCACGCCCCAGTCGGTGCGCCCATCGGGGACGGCGGCGTGCGCGAGCCGCCCGACCGGCTGCTCGGGCGTGTCGGAGATCGCCCGGACGACGCCCGCAAGGCGACCCGTGGCGGCCAGCGCGGCGCTTTCGGTGTCGACCACGGCCGCGCCGCTCTCGCGCGCCAGTTCACGGCGGGCGGCGGCTTCGTCGACCACCTGTCCCGCGTCGCAGACGACGGCGGTCAGCGCGCCGGGGACCCTGAGAGGCTCGTCTTCCCAGAGCACGGTGCCGTCCGCGTCCACGACCCGGCTCGCAGTCACGAGCGTGCCCGGAGCCAGGCCCGACACCAGCGCTCCCCCGAGCCCAAAGGAGACGAGCCGACCTTCCGGCAGCGGCAGCCCGGCCTGGAGGCCGACGCGCGCGGCTCTCGCGCCTCCGCTGCGGGCAGCGCCCTCCTCGACCGCGAGCGCGCAGGCGAGGGTGAGCTGCTCTGTGGCCGCCTCTACCTGAGCGTCCACGCGAGGCTCCTGACGGTCTCCTTCACGCTCGAGGTCGTCGCGATCGTCGCGGCGGGCTCGAAGCCGGAATGGATCCCGCAGTGCTCGCAGCGATGGTCGTTCCCGGGCCCGTAGCGCTCCCACTCGATCCCGTTGACCAGCGCGTCGTACGTGGGGAAGATGCCGTCGGTGAGCAGGTAGCACGGGCCCTTCCAACCGTACGGGTTCCGCGTGACCGAGCCCCAGGGAGCGCACGGGAGCGCGCGGTCGCCGGTGAGGAAGTCCTGGTAAACCGGACTGGCGAGCCAGCGGTACCCGTGGCGGCGCACGTCGTCGCGGATGAGCCTGAACTTCGCCTCGTGCTCCTCGCGCGTCATCGTGAGGCTCGGATCGATCTGGGAGTACTGGTAGCCGGGCGCGACGAGCATCCCGTCAATGCCTACCTCGTTCGTGAGGTACTCCATCATCTGAATGACGTCGCTGACCTCGGTCTCCTTGAAGATCGTGGTGTTCGTCGTCACGCGGAAGCCGTTGTCGCGGGCCGCCCGGATCGCGTCGACGGCGATGTCCCAGAGGCCGGGGTAGTCGCAGATGTAGTCGTGGATCTCCTGCATGCCGTCGAGGTGGACGACGAACGTGAGCCGCGGGTTCGGCTCGAAGCGGTCGAGCATCTCCACGAGCCGCAACGCGTTGGTGCAGAGCTGGATGTTCCGCTTCATCTCGAGGAAGCCGGAGACGACCTCCTCGATGCCCTTGAAGATCAGCGGCTCGCCGCCGCAGATGGAGATGACGGGCGCGGGGCACTCGACCGCCGAGTGCAGGCACTCCTCCACCGTCAGGCGCGCCTTGTTGGACTCGTACTCGCGGATCTTCCCGCAGCCGATGCAGGCGATGTTGCAGCCCAGCGTGGGCTCGAGCATGATCACGAGCGGGTAGCGGTCCTTGCCCTTTTGCGAGGCGACGTAGCGCCCGATCTGGACGGTGCTGCGAAGCGGAAACTTCATGCTCCTCCCTTCGAGAGCGCCTCGTCGACGGCACGGGCGAGCGCCGGCTCCACGAGACCGGGCTCGTAGCCGAGTCTACTGTGGGCCTTTGCCGATGAGAAGTACATGGGCATCCTGGCCAGCCGCACTTCGTCCCGGTTGGCGATTCCGGTCGCGGCAGCCATCTCGGCAACAGCATACGGAACGCGGAGGCGCGGCCGCGGACGGCCCGCCAGGCGCGCGACGGCGGCGAACAGATCCTCCAGGCTGAGGTCGACGCCCCCGAGCAGGTACCGCTGCCCCGGCTCCCCGTGCTCGAGTGCGAGCGCGTGCCCGCGAGCGACGTCGCGGACGTCGACGACGTTGAGCCCGGTCGTGGCGACGTAGCCCCTGAGACGTCCGCGAGCAACGCCCGCGATCATCCGGCCCGTGGGGGTCGGCTTCCGATCGCCGTCGCCGACCGGCGTCGTCGGGTTCACGACGATCGCGCCCGCCTCGAGCGCGAGCCGCTCGGCGGCGAGCTTGGTGCGCTTGTACGGAACCCGGAGCTCCCAGGACGGCGGCTCGTCGTCCTCGGTGGCGGGTCGGCCTGGGACGGGCCCGCAGGTCCCGGCGGTCGAGCAATGGAGGAGCCGCCGCACGCCATTTCGCCTGGCGACCTCGAGCAGAGTGCGCGTCCCCTCGACGTTGACGCGCTCGAGCTCGGCGGCGGGCGCGTCGTAGCTGTACAGGGCAGCGACGTGCACGAGCGCGTCACAGCCGGCGAGCACGCGGGCGAGGCCCGAGCGGTCGAAGAGGTCGACGCGCTCGTCCCGGACGTCCGCGCCCCGCTCTCGAAGCTCCCGGGCGACGTGGCCGCCGACGAAGCCGGTCGCGCCCGTGACGTAGACCCTCACCGGGCGAGGGCGGCGCGGACGCGCCCGAGCGCGAGAACGGGCCAGACCTCCCGGTAGAGGTGGTAGTTGATCAGGAAGTCGCGCGGGAAGCCGGTGCCGGTGAAGTACGGCTCGTCCCAGCCGCCGTTTCGCTTCTGGGCACGGCAGAGCCAGTCGACGGCGCGTGAAGAGGGCTCGGAGCCTGCCTCTCCGGCGGCGACCAGAGCGAGGAGCGCCCAGGCGGTCTGCGAGGGAGTCGACTCGCCGCGTCCGCGCCACGCACGTCCGGCCTCACCGCGGTCGTAGGAGCGGCAGTCCTCGCCGAAGCCCCCGTCCTCGTTCTGATGGGCCTCGAGCCACCCGACCGCGCGCCGGAACGCCGGGTGGTCCGGAGGAAGGCCCGCGGCCTCGAGCCCGGGGAGCACCGCTCCCACCCCGTAGACGTGATTGACGCCCCAGCGTCCAAACCACGAGCCGTCCTCCTCTTGCTCCGCGAGCAGGTACTCGACTCCGCGGCGCACCGCGTCCTCGTAGCCCCCCTCGCGCGCGAGCAGCTCGACGACGTGGGCGGTGACGTCCGCTGACGGCGGGTCGGTCACGGCCCCGAAGTCGCAGAAGGGAATCCTGTAGAGCCACTCCGCATCGTTGTCGGCGTCGAAGGCGCCCCAGCCGCCGTTCGCGCTCTGCATCCCCGCCATCCACCGAGTCGCCCGCTCGATCGCGCCGCGCCCGCTGTCGACCTCTTCGAGGGCCAGGGCGACGATGGCCGCGTCGTCGATGTCCGGGTAGAGGTCGTTGTCGTACTCGAACGCCCAGCCGCCCGGCTCGACGCCGGGGCGGCGGATGGCCCAGTCACCTCGCTGGCGGATCTCCTCGGCGACCAGCCAGTCCGCGGCTCGCCGGAGCGCCGGCTCGTCCGCGTCGACGCCGGCACCCCGGAGCGCGAGGAGCGCCAGCCCGGTGTCCCAGACCGGCGACTGGCAGGCTTCGGGGCGCAGCCGGTCTCCGTCCTCGACCAGGAACCGCTTCCAGCCGTCGAGCCCCCGGCGGAGCTGCGGGGACTCGGGCCCGTGGCCACGACATGCCAGAGCGATCAGCGACCACACCCACGGAGGCTGGATGCCGCCCCAGGAGCCGTCCAGCTCCTGGCGGTCGATGATCCAGCGCTCCGCGGCGGCCAGCGCACGTTCGCGGCCCGGCTGGAACGCTCGGCCCGCATACCACGCCAGCGCCTTGTCGCTGAGAAGGCCCGCGGTCGTCTTGCGTGCGAGCGGCCCGAGGTTCAGCTCGTGGCACGCGCGCTCCGGCGGCAGGTTGCGCACGGGGCGGTAGTGCATGACCACCGTCAGGGGAACGACCGTCTGACGCGCCCAGCACGCAAAGTCGTACACCGAGAACGGGAGCGAGGGCTTCAGCAGGATGAGCTCCGGCGGAAGCTGCGGAATCTCCTCCCAGGGCCAGAGCCCGAAGAGCGCGAGCCAGATGCGGGTGAAGACCCGCGCGCCGCCGATGCCGCCGCGCTCCTCGCAGAAGCGGCGCGCCGCGGCGAGCCGCTCGTCGTCCGCCGAAAGCCCTGCCAGCCGTAGCGCCGCATAGGACTCGAGAGTGGCGGCGAGGTCGGGCTCGCCTCCCCAGTAGATAGCCCAGAGCCCGTCCGGCCGCTGCCGGGCCAGCAGCTCGTTCGCGCAGCGACGCGTCGTCTCCTCGTCCCGCAGCCGCAGAAACTCGAGCAGCAGCAGATGCTGGGCGGTCATGGTCACGTTGGACTCGAGCTCGCCGACCCACCAGCCGTCGGGCCTCTGCAGCGCAAGAAGCCGCCGCGCAGCGCGCCCCAGGGTCCGCTCGAGCTCACTGGCAACCGGCCGTCCGGCCCGCGTCCCTCGCTCACTCGTCGCGCTCACATCGTCACCGTTTTGTCCCGAGTCTGCGCGCCACGGGCGCGCTTTCCCTCACTACGCTCGAAAGCGGGTGGAGGGAGGGGTGCCCCATAGATTAAGTGTCTCACGCTGGCGCTTCCCCGGGTCCGCCTGCGAGCAGGACGCGCACCGCAGCCCGGCCGCTTCTGACCGCGCCTTCCATCGTCGCCGGCCAACCCGTGTCCGTCCAGGCGCCCGCGCGGGCGACGCCGCGCCTACTCGTCTCGGCGCCAGGCCGGCGCGCGGCGGTGCCCGGCCGGGCCGCGAACGTAGCGCTCGGCTCCCGGCTCACGCGCGACCACAGGAGCTCCGCCGGGCAGAGCCTCCCGGTCAGCTCGCCGGCCAGCAGGTCGACGAGCTCTCGCCCACGGATCTCGAGCAGCTCCGGCGCGCCGCTCGAGACGACCGTGAGGTACTGCCCGCGCTCGGGCTGCCGGCCCGTCAGGGCGCCCCGATCGAAGACCCAGTGCGCGGGGCTCCCGAGCAGGGCAGCCACCTCGTGCGCGAGAATCGGACGGTCGAAGAGCAGATGGGCGCTCACGATCGGCGAGTCCTCGAGACCTCGGTCCGGCTCACCGAGCAGGCGCGCGCTCTCCTGAGGAGGCAGGGCGACGACGATCAAATCGGCGCCGACCCGGGCGCCGTCCCCCAGCACGACCGCGCCCTCCTCGAGAGCCGCCACGCGCTCCCCGACTCGGACGACGACGCCCCGCTCGCGAAGACGCGCCCCGGCCGCCTCCCCGTGCATCTCGCCGAGGGGTCGAAGCGGAAGGATCAGGTCGCTCGCCTCGCGCTCGGCGAGCAACGCCGTCTGCACCGTAAAGAGCGCCGGGGCCGCGCTCACCTCCTCGCAGCGCAGGTTGAGGGCCGGGCGGATGAAGACATCCCAGAAGCAGTCGATCGCCGCCTCGGACTGGCCGAGCCGCCGCAGGAGAGCTGCGAACGTCTCGCCATCGTGCTCCGCGGGATCCAGTCGGCCGAGACGGCGCGCCGCGCGCGCGATCGCGAGCCGATCGCGGAGCGAGACGTGTCGGTAGCGGAGCAGCCCGCCGGCGCCCGGGGCGATGCGGGCGACACGTCCATCCTCCGCGATCACGGGGAGCGCGAGCGGCTCGCGGCGCACCGACCCGGCCTGCCCGATCCGATCCAGAAAGGCGAGATACTCGGAACAGCATCCGAGCGCGATGTGCTGGCCGTTGTCCGGCGGAGGGGACGGATCGCCCTCGCGGGCAGGCAGGGTCTGCACGGCGCCGCCGAGCGTCGGACGAGCCTCCAGGAGGGTGACGTCATGGCCGGCGTCGGCCAGCTCGAGCGCTGCGGCGAGGCCGGCCAGGCCCGCGCCCACCACTACGCCTCTCAGTGGAACCCGCTTCAAAACGTAGCCCTGAGCCGCCGAGCCGCGCTGGACGGCGCGAGGCGGCGTCCTCGGTTCCGCCCGTAGCCTCCGGCTACGACCGCGCCCTGCGTCCTTGCCTCGCACGCGCCCATCGCACCTCGGCGACGAGGCGACATTTCGAAACGGGTTCTCACAGCGCGGCGACCGCCCGCAGCTTGCCGACCGCAGAGAGCTGCGGCCGCCGGGAAAAGACGTCGTAGCCACGCCCGCGCATCTGGACGAGGAGCCCGCGATAGATGCCGGCGAAGGCACGAACGCAGAGCGCGCTGCGACGGTCGAGCAGCGGGAGGAGCTCCAGGCCGTCTCGCATGAGCGACTCCGCGCGCGCCGCCTGCTGCTCCATCAGGCCCTGCCAGGCCGGGTTGACGCGGCCGGCGGCGATGTCGGCCTCGCCGACGCCGGAGCGCTCCAGCTCGTCCTGAGGAAGGTAGACGCGTCCGAGGCGCCAGTCCTCGGCGACGTCTCGCATGATGTTGATCTGCTGGAGCGAGAGCCCGAGGGCCTCGGCGCGCGGGGCCGCCGCGTCCGGGTCGCGGGGCCCGTACACGGCCGTGCAGGCCAGCCCGACCGCCCCTGCGACGCAGCGGCAGTACTCGCGCAGCTCCTCCCAGCTCCCGTAGCGCGATCTCTCCGCGTCCATGAGCCCGCCGGCGACCAGGTCGAGGAGCGCTGCTCGGGGCACGGGGTAGCGCCTGGTGGCATCGGCGAGCGCCACCAGCACGGGATCGTCCGGGGGTGCTTCGGGCAGAGCCTCCACCGCGCAGCGACACGCCTCCAGACCGCGGCGGCGCTCCGCAACGGGCAAGCCCGGATCGTCGGCGATGTCGTCGACCCTGCGCGCGAAGGCGTAGAGCGCCGCCACCGCGTGTCGCTTCGGCCCGGGCAGGACGGCGATGCCCCAGGCGAAGTTTCGCGCCTCGCGCCGGGTGATGCGGCCGACCTCGGCATAGGCCTCCTCGACCTTCATCGCCGCACGAGCTCGCGCAACGCGAGGCGAGCGAAGGTCACGCGCGTCGGGCCCGGCCGTCCGGTGAAGACGTCCCAGTCCGCCCCTTCGAGCGCGTCGAGAGCCGCCAGGCCACCCCGCGCGTAGAGCGCCACCGACAACCCGGCCCGCCCTCCCAGCGCGGGGCGAAGCGGAAGCCCCTGCCCGAGCAGCGACCGCGCGCGGCCGCCCTCGAAGCGGAGGAGCTGCGCCACCGGCTCCGTCAACGGCCCGGCGAGATCGCGGTCGGTGACCCCGAAACGACGCAGGTCCTCCTGCGGCAGATAGACGCGGCCGAGCGCGAGGTCGCGCGGCGGATCCTGGACGAAATTGACGAGCTGGAGTCCCGTGCAGACCGCGTCGCTCATCGCGACGAGAGCCGGCTCGCCAGCCCGGCCGTAGATCCCGAGGACGAGGCGGCCGACCGGGTCGGCGGAGTAGGTGCAGTACTCCAGGACGTCGTCCCAGCTCTCGTAGCGCCGTCGCTCCTGGTCGATTCGATTCGCCTGGATGAGCCGGCGAAAGGGCTCGAGCGGCAGCCTTCGGTCGGCGATGGTCGCGTGCAGGCGGCGCATGATCTCCGTGCGTGGCGACCCGTCGAGCTCACGCTCGAGCTCGTCGAGCAGCGCATCCCGGTCGCCGGCCGCCTCGTCGCCGAGGTTGTCGACGAGGCGGGCGAAGCCGTAGACAGCCCGCAGGTGCGGTCGGGCGAAGCGCGGCGCGAGCACCGACGCGACGGGAAAGTTCTCGCCCGAGGTGCGCTCGTCGATGCGGGCGGCGGCGAGCTCGGGGGCTTCGAGTAGGCTCGCCGGGGGCATGGTGGAGGACAGTATGGAGCGGCGCACCCTCGGGCGCACCGGAGTCGAGCTCCCCGTCGTGGGCCTCGGCACATGGGCCACGCTCGACCTTCCGGACGACGAGCAGCACGTGGCCGACGACGTCGTCGAGGCTGCCTTTGCCGCCGGGACGACCCTCGTCGACTCCTCGCCGATGTACGGGCGGTCCGAGCGGGTGCTGGCTCGCGCGCTCGGCGACCTGCGCGAACGGGCCTTCGTCGCCACGAAGATCTGGACCCCGTCGGTCGGCGAGGGCCGCGCGCAGCTCGAAGCTCAGCTCCGGCACTACGGGAAACGGGTCGATCTCGAGCAGGTGCACAACCTCGTCGCCTGGCGCGAGCATCTGGACTGGCTCGAGCCCGAGCGCGACGCCGGCCGAATCCGATTCCTGGGCGCGACCCACTACGCGGCCTCGGCATTCGACGAGCTCGCGGCCGTCGTGCGCACCGGCCGGATCGATGCGATCCAGATCCCGCTCAACCCGCGCGAGCGAGACGTCGAGCGCGAGATCTTGCCCCTCGCCGAGGATCTCGGCCTCGGCGTCATCGTCATGCGCCCGCTCGGCGGTGCCGGGTCACCCCTCCCCGAGCCGGCCCCGCGGGAGCTCGAGCCGCTCGGGGTCGAGACCTGGGCGCAGGCGCTCCTGAGATGGGCGCTGTCCGACCGGCGCGTGACGGCGGTCATCCCCGCCACCCGAGACCCGGCTCACGCCCGCGAGAACGCGGCCGCGGGCTCGCCGCCGTGGTTCGGGCCCGAGGAGCGGCAGCTCGTCGAGTCGTTGGCTACAGGCTCTCGAGCCCGAGCTCTCTGAAGACTTCCTCGGTGTGCTCGCCGAGCGCGGGCACCGGGCCCGAGGGCGGCCGCTCGCCGTCCACCAGGAAGGGGCTGCCGATGGCGGGAATCGGCCCCACGGGCGAGCCGACCTCGACGACGAGGCCGTTGTGGGCCAGCTGTGGATGCTCGGCCACGTCCGAGACGTCGTTGACGGCGCCGCACGGGATACGCGCGGTCTCGAGCCGGTCGAGCCAGTCCTGCGCCGGCCGGACGGCGAAGGCCTCCTCGAGGGTCGGCTCGAGCACGGCGCGCTGCTCGACACGGGACTCGTTCGTCGCGAAGCGGACGTCATCGAGAAGGTCCGGGCGATCGATCACGTCGCGGCAGAGCGCCCGCCAGTGGTCCGGCGAGAGGACGGCGAAGCCGAACAGGCGCCCGTCTGCGGCCGGGAACGGGCCGTACGGGCAGAAGAGCGGATGGCGCATGCCGGTTCGCTCGGGCGTCTCGCGCCGATGCCACCACAGGTGCGGGAAGTAGCCGAGCCAGTCGACCATCGTGTCGAAGAGGGAGACGGAGACCCGCGCGCCCTCCCCCGTATCGGCGCGGCGCGCGAGCGCGCCGAGCGTGGCCACGGCCGCGTAGCTGGCCGCGCCGACGTCGCAGATGGAGACCCCGACGCGCGCCGGTTCCCCCGGCGTGCCCGTAACGGAGATCATCCCCGCCTCGCCCTGCATCACGAGGTCGTAGGCGTTCTTCCCCGCGTAGGGCCCGTCCGGCCCGTACCCCGAGATGTCCACGTAGACGACGTCCGGCCGCAACGCGCGAACGGCCTGCTCCCCCAGGCCGACGCGCTCGGCCCAGCCCGGGGTGTAGTTCTGGAGGAAGACGTCGCTCCGCTCGATCAACCCCTCGATCGCCGGCCGGCTTGCCGGATCCTTCACGTCGAGTGCGACGCTCCGCTTGCCGCGGTTGACCCAGACGAAGCCGCTCGAGAGGCCCGCCGCGACCGTGTCCCACGATCTCGTGACGTCGCCGCCGTCGGGCCGTTCGACCTTGACGACGTCTGCGCCGAGATCGAGGAGCAGTCGCGTCGCAAGCGGCCCTGCAAGGCCGTTCTCGAAGGCGAGGACGCGGGTGCCCGTGAGGAGCGGCACCCGCGTACCGTAGTCGCCCTAGCCCTGATCGGCCTGGAGGTTCGGGTCGGGGCCCGGATCGCCGCCCGCAGCAGCGATCTGGAGGCGGTCGAGGTAGAGCTGCCACCCTTGGCCGTGCATCTCGCGCGCCTGCTCGAGGAGGTCGAGGTGCCGAGCGGGGAACAAACCGACCGAACCGCCGTTTGTGCCTACGAACCGACAAGGAGGATTCATGGTCGAGCTCTCCGACAAGGCCCGCGACTTGCTCGAGGGGCCCAACCTCGCCTTCGTGGCCGACGTGATGGAGGACGGCTCGCCCCACGTGAGCCCCGTCTGGATCGCCCTCGAGAACGGCTACGTCACCTTCAATACCGCCGTGGGGCGTGTGAAGGAGCGCAACATGCGCCGGGACCCGCGCGTGGCCATCTCCATCGCCGACAAGGACAGCTTCTACGACAAGGTCGACATCCGCGGCCGCGTCGTCGAGCTGATCGAGGGCGAGGAGGCCGACCGGCAGATCGACACGCTGGCCAAGAAGTACCTCGGCAAGGACGAGTACCCGTGGAGGAATCCCGCGGAGACCCGGATCAAGGTGCTGGTCGAGCCGGTCGCCGTCGCCGGGTGAGCCCGCTCGTCTTCCTGAGCCGGGCCGAGGTCGCCGGCCTGCTCCCGGACGTCCACGAGCAGCTCGATCTCGTCGAGCGGTCGTACCGGGCGCTGGCTGCCGGACGGGTTGAGCTTCCTCCGAAGCCGGGCGTGCACCCACGGAAGGATTCCTTCCTCCACGCCATGCCGGCCTACCTGCGTGACGAAGACGTGGTCACCCTCAAGTGGGTCGCCGGCTATCCGGCCAACAAGGAGCGTGGCCTTCCGTACATCACCGGGCTGATCGTGGTCAACGACGCCGAGACGGGTCTGCCGGTGGCGATCATGGACGGCGCGGAGATCACGGCCGCGCGGACCGCGGCGGCGAGCGGAGTCTGCGTGCGGCGCTTCGCCCCGGAGGGCTGGCGCCGCGCCGCGATCCTCGGCTGCGGCGAGCAGGGCCGCTTCCACGCGCAGCTTCTGCGGGAGCTCAACCCGGAGGTCACGGTGCGAGCCTGGGATCCCCATCCGGAGCGCATCGAGCGGCTCGGCGAGCTGGTCGAGCCGGCCGCCGGCTGGGAGGAGGCGCTCGCAGGCGCGGAGGTGATCGTGACCGCCGGGCCGATCATCGAAGACCCTGACCCCCCTCTGCGGCCCGAGCACCTCGGCGACCGGTGGCTCGCGCTGCCTATCGACTTCGACTTCTACTTCCGGTCCGAGACGGTCGCCGCGGCGGACCTCTTCCTGGCCGACGACGTCGGCCAGTTCGAGTACTACCGGGAGCTGGGCCATTTCCGGGAGTGGCGCGCACCGGAGGGAAGCGTCGGCGAGGCGCTCGGCCGCGAAGGCTCTCCGGCCAGGGTGCTCTGCTGCAACCTCGGCATCGGCGCCCTGGACGCGGCTTTCGCCAACGCGGTGCTCGAGCGCGCGCGTACGTCCGGGGCCGGCGTCGAGCTCGAGCTGTGAGCCCGGTCCCGTGGCTGGAGACCCTCGAGCGCTCGCTGGCCGACGACGAGGGCACCGAGGCGCTCGCCAACGGCATCGTCGTCCTGGCCACCGTGGCGGGACGTGACGTGCACGTCGAGCCGGACGAAGCGCGCGGCGCCGCGCGGCGCGCCCTCTTGCTGCTCGGCGCCGGAGGCGATCCGGACCGCGGCCTCGACCTGCACGGGCGCGCGGTGACCGCGACGGCGGACGACCTTCGCACCGTCGACCGACAGATCGCGCTCGAGGAAGGCCTGAGACAGCTCCGCCCGCAGACCGAAGGGCTCCCCCACGTCAGCGAGGCGCTGCACGGGCTGATCGACGCGCCCGATGTGGCTTGGCGCGCCTATGCCGCCGGAATCCTCGCGCAGGCGCTCGGCGAGGACGCCGACTAAGAACTCGAATCGTTGTGGGAGCGGATCGAGCCGCTGTTGGCGAAGGGCGAGCGACGCTTGGCGCGGCATCGCCTCGGAGATCGCGCGACGGCAGACCGAGCACAGCTCCGGGCCCAGCCGCGCCCGCTGGGTGGTCAAGCGCACCTTCGCCCTCGTCCGTTACGACCGCCGCCACGAGATCACGAAGCCTTCCTCGCGATTGGCATGCCCCCTCGTCCGCCTCAGAAAGGTCCGACCGTCACTGTGAGTCGAGTTCGTAGGGCTCGGATGAGGATGCTCGCGGCCTTGCCCGGAGTGGCCCGATGTGGCACAAGTCCTCTTGAGTGTCCTCGTTTCGGGTGATCTTGCTTCCGGGGATCGTTCTCCCGGCAGAGCATGCGTACGGCGCTCTCATCGCCGCGCTTGGCCCGGGCGTTGAGGCGGTCGCAAAGGATCTCGAGGTCTACGAAACGCCCGAACCGCCCGAGGACTACAGCCTTGAACTCGAGATCGCGGGCGTGCTGCGCGAGGCGGACGCACACGGCTGGGACCGGCTTCATCTCGTCGGGTACTCGGGCGGGGGAGCAGCCTCGCTCGCGTTCGCCGCTGCCAGACCCGAGCGGCTCGCGACCCTGGCGCTGCTCGATCCCGCCTGGGCGGGAAGCTGGGATCTGAGTCCCGCGGAGAAGGCGCTCTGGCTCGAGTTTGACCAGCTCGAAGGGCTCCCGGTCGAACAGCTCATGCCGACCTTCATGCGGCTCGGGCTCAAGCCGGGTGTCCCGCTCCCGGCGCCGCCGTCCGGCGACCCGCCGCCCTGGATGGCCAAACGTCCGGCAGGCATCCGTGCACTCCTGCGTGCGTTCAAGCGGGGCAACATCCACCGAGATGCCCTCCGCCGTTTCGATCGCCCCGTCTACTTCGCGCTCGGCGCTCTTAGCAACCCGGACCAGTTCAGGGAGATCGCGAAACGTCTGAGCGGAGTGTTCCCAGACTTCGAGCTCGAGGTTTTCAAGGAGCGACACCACTTCGACCCGCCCCACCGCATCGAGCCCGAGCGCCTCGCGAACTCGCTCAAGACACTCTGGCGACGCGCTGAACGGCAACAGCCGCCCAATCTGTCAGGGGCAGACGCTGCGGACGAACCGTAGGGCGGCCATTCTGAAACGAGCTCCTAAGCGCGAATCCGCTCGCCGGCGGGGTCCCAGAGCGGCTCGTCGGCGACGCGGCCCGAGACCCAGTCGCCAAAGATCTCGACCTCGACGGACCGACCTGCCTCGGCCGACTCGGCCGGCACGTACGCGTACGCGATCGAGCGCTCGACCGAGTAGCCGTAGCCGCCGCTGGTCACCCGGCCGAGCACCCTCCCGTCCATGCGAACGGGCTCGGAGCCGAGAGCGACCGCGCGCGGCTCGTCGAGGACGAGGCAGGCGAGCTTCCGCTCGGGCGGTCGCTCCTGCGAGGCCAGCAGCGCGTCGCGGCCCATGAACTCACCCTTGTCGAGCTTGACGGCGAAGCCCAGGCCGGCCTCGTACGGGTTCTCGTCGGGCGTGATGTCCGCTCCCCAGACCCGGTAGCCCTTCTCCAGCCGCAGCGAGTCGATCGCCTTGTAGCCGCCCGCGACGAGGCCGTGCTCGGACCCGGCATCCCAGATCGTGTCCCACAGGCGCCGGCCCAGTTCGGCGGAGCAGTAGAGCTCCCAGCCGAGCTCCCCGACGTAGGTCACCCGCGCCGCCAGGCACGGAACGACGTCGACGCTGAGCTCGCTGGCGCGCATGTAGGGGAAAGCCTCGCTGCCGAGGTCGGCGTCCGTGACCGGCTGGAGGAGGTCGCGCGCGGCCGGCCCCCAGAGGCCGAGGCAGGCGAACCGCGACGTGACGTCCTCGACGACGACCGAGCCGTCATCCGGCGCGTGCGAGCGGATCCAGGCCGAGTCGTGCTGGCCGAAGGCCGTGCCGGTCACGATCCTGAAGCGGTCCTCGGCCAGGCGCGTGACCGTGAAGTCGCACTCGATGCCTCCGCGCGCGTTCAGCATCTGCGTGTAGGTGACCGCGCCCACCTCGCGGGCGACACGGTTGGCGCAGAGGCGCTCGAGGAAGTCGGCCGCGCCGGGCCCGAGCACGTCGAGCTTGGCGAACGAGCTCTCGTCGAAGAGCGCGGCCGTTTCGCGGCACGCGCGGTGCTCCGCGCCGACGGCCGGCGACCAGAGGCGCCCGGCCCAGCCACGCGGGCGGAGCGACTCGTCCCCCCGCTCGGCGTTGCCCTCGAACCAGTTCGCGCGCTCCCAGCCGGACTTCTCCCCGAACGCGGCGCCCAGCTCGCGCAGGCGCTCGTAGGCCGGCGAAACGCGCAGCGGCCGGCCCGCCCGGCGCTCGTGACCCGGGTACTTGACGTCGTAGTAGGTCGAGTAGACCTCGAGCGTCCGCGCGAGCGTGTACGCCCGGCTCGCGTACGCGGAGCCGAACCGGCGCGAGTCCATCTCCCAGACGTCGAGGCTCGGGACGCCCTCCACGATCCATTCGGCGACGAGCTGGCCCATTCCGCCGGCCCCCGCGAGGCCGTGCGCGCAGAAGCCGGCGGCGACCCAGAAGCCGCGCACGTCGGTCTCCCCCAGGATGAACTCGCCGTCGGGAGTGAACGCCTCCGGGCCGTTGACCAGCTTCACGACTTCCGCCTCTTCGAGCTCGGGCACGCGGACGACCGCGTTGGTCATCAGCTCCTCGAATCGCTCCCAGTCCTCCGGAAGGAGCTCCCCGTTGAAGTCCGCGGGAATCCCGTCCAGGCCCCAGGGCGCCGGGTGGCGCTCGTAGCCGCCCATCACGAGCCCGCCCGACTCGCCGCGGAAGTACACCAGGAGCGACGGGTCCCGCATCGTCGGCACGTCGAGCGGGACGCCGCTCGGCTTCGTGATCAGGTACTCGTGCGCCATCGGGATCACGGGCACGTTGACGCCCGCGAGCCGGCCGATCTCCCCCGCGAACATCCCTCCCGCGTTGACGACCACCTCCGCCTCGACCGGCCCCTTGTCGGTCTCGACGCCGATGACCCGCCCCTTCTCCACGGCGATCGCCGTCACGCGCGTGTGCGTGGCGATCTCGGCGCCGCGCCGGCGAGCCCCCTCGGCGAGGGCGAACGTGAGCTGGCTGGGGTCGATGTAGCCGTCGGTCGGGAGGTAGGCGGCCCCGAGGACCCCCTTGGTCGACAAGGGCGGGAAGAGCCGTTGAGCCTCCTCGGCCGAGATCAGCTCCATCGGCAGGCCGAAGGTCTTCGCCCAGCCTGCCTGGCGCGCGAGCTCCTGCATGCGCTCCTCGGCGGAGGCGAGACGAAGCGAGCCAACCTCGTGCCACCCCGTCTCGAGGCCGACCTCGTCGGCGAGCGCACGGTAGAGGTCGACCGAGCTCATCATCATCCGGGTCAGGCTGAGCGAGCCCCGCAGCTGGCCGACGAGCCCCGCGGAGTGGAAGGTCGAGCCGCTCGTCAGGTCGGCGCGCTCCACGAGCAGGACGTCTTCCCAGCCGAGCCGGGCCAGCCAGTAAAGGATGGAGGCGCCGCCGACGCCTCCCCCGATCACGACCGCTCGAGCCCGGTCTCGCATGCGCGCGCTACCCTAGCGTCATGCGCGTCGTCGCCTCCCAGGAGGCCGTCGCGTTCGTGCGAGAGCGCGGCGGCCAACTCTTTCTCTGGCCGAGGAGAATCGGTTACTGCTGCCCCAGCTGGCGTCTCCAGAGCTCTACCGAGCCTGTGCCCGACCGAAAGTTCCGTCGGGTGCCCACCGACGGCTTCGAGCTCTACTTCCCGGCGCACATGACCCGAGAGCCCGAGAAGCTCGAGATCGAGCTGCGCCGCTTCCCGCGCCGCCACGTCGAGGGGTACTGGAACGGGCTCGCCTGGATCGTCTGGTGAACTGCTAGGGACCTCCCGCCCTCCCGGTCCCGTAGTCGGGCCAGATGACCAGGTTCGCGCCGATCTCGACCCTGCTCCTGCTCGCGGCGATCTGCGCCGGTGGCGTCCGCGCCGACGGGCTCCCGGTGGAGGGAGTCGACCTCAGCCGGGCGGGCGTGGCCGCTCCCGCTCCGCTGGCCCCGCGCTACGTCGCACTGCCCGCGGGCGACGACACCGTCGTCGCCGCAGTCTCGCCCGTGGGAGGGCGCGTCCGCCGCTCGCAGCTGCTCGACGGACGGTTCACGATCCCGGCGGTCGCCTACGACGGCTCCCCGGGCGGGCTCTCTGCGGACGGCAGGACGCTCGTCCTTATCAACCCGCGAACCAGCTTTCCCCGTCGCGACACGACCTTCGCCGTGCTGGACACCAAGCGGTTACGCGCCCGAGAGGTGATCAGGCTGCCGGGAGACTTCAGCTTCGACGCCGTCTCGCCGGACGGAGAGCTGCTCTACCTCGTTCAGTATCTCTCGCGGCGTGACCCGACGCGGTACCTCGTCCGGCTCTACGACCTTGGCGCGGGACGGCTGGTGCGCGAGCCGATCATCGATCCCCGCGAGGTCGGCGACGTCATGGGCGGGACCCCGCTCACGCGCGCGGCGAGCCCTGACGGGCGCTGGGCGTACACCCTCTACGACGGCGCCGGCGAGCACCCGTTCATCCACGCGCTCGACACGGTGGGAAGAACCGCGCGCTGCATCGACCTGCACGGGCTGACGGGCTTCGGCGGCCTCTTCGAGCTCCGCCTCGACTCCTCTCCCGACGGAGGGACTCTGTCCGTGGTGCACCCGCGCCACGAGCTGCCGTTCGCGATCGTCGACACGACGACCTGGCGAGTCAGCGAGCCGGAAGCGCCTCCCCAGTCCCGACCCGCGCCCACGAGCGCCCGGGCCGACGACGACACCGGCCTGCCGCTGGCAGTGCTCGCCGGCGTCGCGGCCCTCGTACTCGTGGGCCTAGTCGGGCTCCAGCGCCTCCTGAAACGTCGTTTCCGCCGCCGTGCGCCTGAGCCCGTCGACGTGGTCGGAGGCGTGAGCGCCGAGGTCGAAGTCGAGCTCGGAGATTCCCTGCTGGACGACGACCCGCATGGCCTCCCGGAAGTCGGACCTGCCGCGCGTGAGCCGGAGCGCCCGCGGGTCCTCATCCGCTAGCGCAGGCTCCTCGAGCCGCAGCGCGCGAACCTAGACTGGCCGTGGAGTGGGCGCGCTGGCTCTCATGTTCGACTTCAACGGGACGCTCAGCGACGACGAGCCCCTGCTCTTCGCGATCCTCAACGACCTGTTCGCCGAGCAGGGAAAGCCGCTCCCCGAGGATGTCTACTTCGACCGGCTGGCCGGTCGCTCGGACCCCGAGATCGTGCGCGCCTGGCTCGGCGCGGATCATCCCGCGGTCGACACGGTGCTCGCGGAACGGGTGGCTCGCTATCGGGACCGGGTCGCCGACGGCTCCACCATCTCGCCGGAGGCGCGCCGAGCGGTCCTGCACGCGGCCGAGCGCGTCCCCGTCGCGGTTGTGTCGGGCGCCCACCGCGACGAGGTCATCCCCGCGCTCGAAGCCGCGGGCCTGATCGACGCGGTCGCGGTCGTGGTGACGATCGAAGACGTGGAGCGAGGCAAGCCCGATCCGGCCGGCTACCTCCTTGCGCTCGAGCGCCTCGACGGGGACGTGGGCGCCGAGGACGTGACGGTCTTCGAGGACACCGAGCCCGGCGTCGTCGCGGCGAAGGCCGCAGGGATGCGCTGTGTCGCGATTCCCGGAACGCATGCGCCGGAGCGGCTCGCCCTGGCGGACGAGCTCGCTCCGGCGCTTGACGTCGAAGCTGTGCGGCGCGCGCTCGCGCGCTAGCTTCCGGTCGTAGGAGCCGTGCCCGTCCTCCTCTCGAGCTCCTTCTCGTAGCGCTCGAGCTCCTCCTCGCTGCCCATCCGCACCGGGCCCTTGAACCAGTTCTTCGCCGACAGGACCCACCAACCGCCGAAGATGAGGCCGATACCGGCAAACCAGAGGATCGTGTAGTTGGTGAACCGCCAGTCGAAGCCTTCCTCCCATGGGAGGCCGATCTTGTAGAGCGGGATCAGGAAGATGATCGTGATCAACGCGACCCAGGCGATCGACAGGGGATCGATCCACTTGTAGTGCTTGCCGAGGCTCCACGCCCTCGGCTCGTCCCAGCTGTCGCCCTTGCGCCAGCGCAGGTAGACGGGGATCACGAAGGCGATGTAGAGGCCGATCACCGCGATCGCGGTGCCGACCGCGTAGCCGACGAAGTAGTTCCAGACCGCGGGGATCATCAGGATGCCCGCGAAGAGCCAAATTCCGAAGACCGACCAGTGCGGCACGCGGTTCTTCGCGACGCGCCGCCAGAGCTGATGGCCCGGGACGGCGCCGTCGCGCGAGAAGGCGAACATCATCCGCGACGCCGACGTCACGGACGCAGTCACGCAGAAGAACTGTGCGACAACGCAGATGAAGAGCAGCGCCTCCGCCCAGTTCTGGCCCATCGACTCGGCCCAGATCCACGGCACGAGCAGCCCGAGGGCGTTGACGGTGTCGAGCGCCCCTTGGTTACTCGGGATCGCGAACGTCACCGCCACAAGGAGGATCCAGCCGAAGATCACGGAGACGACAACGGAGGTCCACATCCCCATCGCCGCCATCCGGGACGCGTTGTTGGTCTCCTCGGCGGTGTGCGCCGACGCGTCGAACCCGGTGATCGTGTACTGCGGCAGCAGCAGCCCCAGCCCGAGCACGAGCAGGAACGCGAGCCCGAACTGGGTTGTGCCGTCGCCGAAGCCCGAGTTGTTGATGGTCTGCGTGAACACGTACGAGACCGACTGGTGGTTGTCCGGGACGACGATGAGGATCCCGACGATTACGACGACACCGGCCATGTGCCACCACGCCGAGATCATGTTCAGCCCGGACGTCAGGCGGATGTTCAGCAGGTTGATGAGCGCCGCGGCGGACAGGAAGATCGCGTAGAGGATGTACGTCGAGGCATCGAACGACGCGCCGAACCAGTCGTTCATGTGCTCGGTGTACGAGAACCAGAAGTCGAGGAGCGCCTGCCCGAAGAGCGCGAGCCCGTAGCCGATCGCCGCGGTGACCGCGATCTGGCCGATGAGGTTGAACCACCCCGTCGCCCAGCCCCAGCCCGGGCTGCCGAGCTTGGACGCCCAGTAGTAGAGACCGCCGGCCGTCGGATAGGCGGAGGCGATCTCCGCCATGCCGAGCGAGATGATCGTCGCCATGAGGCCGACGAGCAGCCAGCCGAAGACCACCCACATCGGGCCGCCGTGCTCGAAGCCGATGTTGTACGAGGTCAAGCACCCCGCGAGGATCGAGATGATCGTGAAACTGATGGCGAAGTTGCGGAACCCTCCCATCCCGCGGAAGAGCTCCTGCGCGTAGCCGAGCTTGTGGAGGATGTGCTCGTCCTCCGAGGTGTGATTGCCCTTCGTCTCAGGCCCTTGGCTCATGTGCTCCTCCTCCGTTCGGCGGCCTTAAGACCGGGGTTTCTACGCTGCGCGCGGCCTTCCTGTCAAGCCCTTCGGCAGCCGCGTAGACTCCCGAGCCATGTTGACGCTCGACGAGCTGAGAGACGCGGTCGAAGACGGCTCCATCGACACGGTGATCGTCGCGTTCACCGACATGCAGGGCCGGCTCACGGGCAAGCGCCTGCACGCGGAGTTCTTCGTCGACGAGCACGTGGGCGAGCACGGCGTCGAAGCCTGCAACTACCTGCTGGCGCTCGACATGGAGATGGACACCGTCCCGGGCTACGGGATGGCCAGCTGGGAGCAGGGCTACGGCGACTTCGTGCTCCAACCCGACCTGGCCACGCTCCGGCGCATTCCCTGGCTCGAGGCGACCGCGCTCGTCCTCTGCGACGTCATGTGGCACGACGGCAAGCCGGTGGCGCCGTCGCCGCGGCAGGTCCTCACGGGACAGGTCGAGCGGGCCGCCAAGCTCGGCTACACGCCGATGTTCGGCTCCGAGCTCGAGTTCTACCTCTTGCGCGAGACCTACGCGGAGGCGCACGCGAAGCACTACCGCGACCTCACGCCCTCCGTGCCCTACATCCTCGACTACCACATCCTCGCTACCACCTACGACGAGCCGCTGATCCGCCAGATCCGCAACGGCATGCAGGGCGCGGGGATCAAGGTCGAGACCTCCAAGGGGGAGGCCTGGCCCGGCCAGCAGGAGATCAACTTCCGCTACGCCGACGCGGTCACGATGGCCGACAACCACACCGTCTACAAGAACGGGGCGAAGGAGATCGCCTATCTGAACGGCTGCTCGATCACCTTCATGGCCAAGCCC
Organism: uncultured Actinomycetes bacterium; assembly: GCA_963838795.1. Lineage (GTDB taxonomy): Bacteria > Actinomycetota > Thermoleophilia > Gaiellales > Gaiellaceae > JAIBJN01. The sequence goes on along the minus strand of CAWISL010000011.1, from coordinate 266,529 downwards.
GACCACACCTGGATCGGCAGCTCCTGCCACGTCCACTCGAGCCTGTGGCGCGACGGCGAGAGCGCCTTTGCCGGGGAATCGGACGTCTTCAAGGCGTACCTGGCGGGGCAGATCGCCTGCCTGAAGGAGCTGGCGATCTTCATCGCCCCCACGATCAACTCGTACAAGCGCTTCGCGGCCGGGAGCTGGGCGCCGACGACGCTCGCCTGGGCCCACGACAATCGCACGTGCGGCTTTCGCATCGTCGGCCACGGCGCCGGCCTGCGCACGGAGACGCGCATTCCGGGCGGGGACGTCAACCCGTACCTCGCCTTCGCCGCCCTCCTCGCCGCCGGCCTCCACGGGGTCGAGAACGAGCTCGAGCTTCCACCCCCGCTCGAGGGCAACGCCTACGAGTCCGACGCAGAGCGCTTCCCCCACTCGTTGCGGGAGGCCGTCGCCGCGCTCGAGCAGGGCACGATGGCCCGCGCGGCGCTCGGCGACGACGTCGTCGACCACTACCTGAACTACGCGCGCACGGAACAGCGCCTCTTCGACGAGGCGGTCACGTGCTACGAGCGCGAGCGCATGTATGAACGCGGCTGAGAGACGCTGACGGGTCGGCGCGAGACGTAGACTCGTGACGATGCGGCCGATCGTCGGCATCACGAGCTACGCGGAGAACGCCCGCTGGGGCGCGTGGGAAGCCCCCGCGGCGCTCATCCCCCTCTCCTACGTGCGCGCGATCGAAGCCGCGGGGGGGCGGGCGCTGCTCGTGCCGCCGAGCACGGAAGGAGTCGAGGAGACGCTGGACGCCCTCGACGGCCTCCTGCTCTCGGGCGGCGCGGACCTCGACCCGGCCTCCTACGGCGCCGAGGCGCATCCGGAGACGAACGGTGTCCGGCCGGAGCGCGACCGCGCCGAGCTGGCGCTGCTCGAGGGCGCGCTCGCGCGCGACATGCCCGTCCTCGCCGTGTGTCGCGGGAGCCAGGTGCTCAACGTCGCGCGCGGAGGAGACCTCGTCCAGCACCTCCCCGAAGTCGTCGGCCACGAGGGCCACAAGCCGGTTCCCGGGGTCTTCGCCGACCACGACGTCGACGTCCTGCCGGAGACGAAGCTGCACGAGGTCGTCGGCGAGCGCGCGCCGGTGAAGAGCCACCACCATCAGGGCTACGGGCGTCTCGGCGAGGGCCTGCGCGAGGCCGCCCGGTCCGAGGACGGCACGGTCGAGGCGATCGAGGATCCGTCGCAGCGCTTCGCTCTCGGCGTCCTCTGGCACCCCGAGGAGGGTGAGGACGCTGCCCTCTTCCAGGCGCTCGTTCACGAGGCCAGGCGCTACCGGGAGGAGCGGTCGTGATCACGATCAGAACCCGTTTCGAAATGACGCCTCCCCGCCGGGGTGTGCTGGGCGAGTGCGAGGCAAGGACGCAGGGCGCGTTCGTAGCCGGAGGCTACGGGCGCAACCGAGGACGCCGCATCGCGCCGTCCAGCGCGGCCCGGCGGGACAGGGCTTCGTTTTGATACGGGTTCTCAACCCCGCCACCGAAGAGCCGATCGCCGAGCTGCCGTCGGCGGGCGTCGAGGAGACCGACGCCGCCGTCGCAGCTGCCAAGGCTGCGTTTCCGGCCTGGCGGAAGGTCGCTCCCGCCGACCGCGCCCGGCTGCTCAGGCGGGTGGCCGCGCTCGTCGAAGAGCACGGCGAGGAGCTCGCGCGCATCGAATCGGCGAACGTTGGCAAGCCGATCGCCGGAGCGCGGGCCGAGGTCGGGATGGTCGCGGAGGTCTTCCATTTCTACGCGGGCGCGGTCGACAAGCACCACGGAGAGACGATCCCTGTGGCCGGAGGCGTCGACCTGACCTTCCGCGAGCCGCTGGGCGTCGTGGGGCTGATCGTCCCCTGGAACTTCCCGCTCAACATCGCGAGCTGGAAGCTCGGCCCGGCGCTCGCCTGCGGGAACACGATCGTGCTGAAGCCGGCCGAGCTGACACCTCTCTCGGCGCTTCGGCTCGGTGAACTGGCGCTCGAGGCGGGCATCCCGGAGGGCGTCGTCAACGTCGTCGCCGGCAAGGGCTCGGTCGTCGGGCAGCGTCTGGTCGAGCACCCGGACGTCGCCAAGATCGGCTTCACCGGCTCGACGGAGGTCGGGCGCGGCGTGATGCAGGGCGCCGCCGCGACGATCAAGCGCGTGACGCTCGAGCTCGGCGGCAAGTCCGCCAACGTGATCTTCGCGGACGCCGACCTCGAGCGGGCCGCCGCCGCCGCACCGTACGCGGTCTTCGACAACGCGGGCCAGGACTGCTGCGCCCGCTCGCGCATCTTCGTCGAGCGCTCGGCGTACGACCGCTTCCTCGAGCTGCTCGTCGAGGCGACCCGCAGCGTGAAGGTGGGCGATCCGTCGGCGGAGGAGACGGAGATGGGGCCGCTGATCTCCGCTGCTCACCGCGAGACGGTCTCGTCGTTCGTCGACGGCGGCGTCGCGTTTCAGGGAGACGTACCTGCGGGCCCCGGCTTCTGGTTCCCCTGCACGCTGGTAGAGGCGGCGAACGACGATCGCGTCGCCCGCGAGGAGGTCTTCGGGCCGGTCGCCGCAGTGATCCCGTTCGAGGACGAAGCCGACGCGCTCCGCCTGGCGAACGACACGCCGTACGGCCTCTCGGGCTCGGTCTGGACGCGTGACGGCGCGCGAGCGCTGCGGATGGCCCGCGGCCTCGACGCCGGCGTCCTCTCGGTCAACTCGAACAGCTCGGTGCGGGTTTCGACGCCCTTCGGCGGCTTCAAGCAGTCGGGCTTCGGCCGCGAGCTGGGCCTGCACGGCCTCGAGGGCTACTCCGAGGTCAAGAACGTGTTCGTCTCGACCGAGTAGCGCACGCGGCCCAAAACAACGCTTACATCCCGACGCGATACTGATCGCGTCGGAACGGGCACGTACCCTTGGACCTGATGAGACGCCCAGCACTCATCCTCCTCCTCCTTCTGGCCATCCTCCTCCCCGCCGGCTGCGGCTCCTCCGGAGACGGCGACGACGAGGAGGCCGCGCCGATCGCCGCCCAGGCCGTCGTCCAGGAGTTCGACGAGGTTCCCGGGATGCCGCCGCTCCAGACCTCCGCGCCGGACCCGTCGTGGGAGCAGCTCAGCCTGGGGCTCGACCTCCCGGCCGCCGACCAAGAGCGCTACGGCACGTTCACGATCTACGTCGTCGACCCGGAGGATCCGGAGGCGGTGGGGTCGCTCCTCGCCGACAAGGACACGGCGGAGCCGCTGCAGGCGGACGCGAGCGGAATCTACTGGGACTACGACGAGCTCGCGAAGTCATACGTCGCCCAGAAGCGCTACGGCTCGAACGTCGTCCTCGCCTGGTGGAACGAGAGCCGTAAGCAGGGAACGGACGAGCGCTGGGAGCGCCTCGATACCGTCCTCCAGGGCCTCGGGAACGGGTAGGCTCCCGCCGTCATGGGACGGCTCGAGGGCAGGGTCGTTGTCATCACCGGCGCCGGCGGCGGCATCGGCCGCGAGGCCGCGCTCCTCTTCTCCGAGGAAGGCGCAAGCGTCTGCGTCGCCGACATGAGCGCGGAGGTCGGCGAGCAGACCGCCGCCCAGGCCCGCGAGGCATTCTTCCAGCAGGTCGACGTCGCCGACCCGGCGAGCGTCGAGGCGATGTACGCGGCGACCGCGAAGCGTTACGGCGGCATCGACGTCCTCTACAACAACGCGGGGATCATGCCCGCAGACGACGCGTCCGTCCTCGACACGGAGCCGGACGCCTGGCAACGCGTGCAGGACGTGAACACGAAGGGCGTCTTTCTCTGCTGCAAGTACGGGATCCCGCACCTGCTGGAACGCGGGGGAGGCTCGGTGATCAACGTCGCGTCCTTCGTGGCGCTCGTGGGCGCGGCCACCTCGCAGATCTCCTACACGGCGTCTAAGGGCGCCGTGCTCTCGCTGAGCCGCGAGCTCGCGGTCGAGTTCGCCCGGCGCGGGGTGCGGGTCAATGCGCTCTGTCCCGGGCCCGTCGAGACGCCGCTCCTCATGCGCCTCTTCGCCGAGACGCCCGGAGCGCTCGAGCGCCGGCTGCAGCACCTGCCGATGGGGCGCCTGGCCCAGGCGAGAGAGATCGCGCAGGGCGCGCTCTTTCTCGCCAGCGACGAGTCCTCGTATGTGAACGGGGCGACCTTCCTCGTCGACGGCGGCCTCACGGCCGCCTACGTGACCGCCGAGTAGCCCGACGGCTTGACGCCGCGAGGGCCGCGTCGTAGCGTGGCCCTTCCGCTCGTAGCTCGAGAGATCGCCCACGTGCCGTCCAGCACCGCTCGCAAGACACGCGAGGTCCTGTCTTCCCGCACGTCCCGGGCGGCCGCCGGCTGGCTCTGCACGACGAAGGTTGACCCGGCCGAGCTCTACCGCCCCGGGCGCAACGAGCAGAAGCAGTTCTCGTGGATCAGCCCGAAGCCGCTCTGGGAGTCCCGGAACGACAAGATCGCCCGCTGGGTCGGCGACTCGACGGACGACGAGCGCAAGCGCTGGGTCGAGGCGCAGCGGCGCAAGGGCGTCGACTCCCAGCTCACGATCACCCGCCATGCCGACAAGGACAAGGTCTCCTTCATGGTGCTCGGCGACCCGGGCGAGGGCGACGACTCCCAGTACCAGGTGCTGCGGCCGCTCCGGGCGACCTCGAAGGACACCGACTTCACGTACATCGTCAGCGACGTCATCTACCCCGCGGGCGACGTCGCCGACTACCACGACAAGTTCTACTGGCCGTACCGCGGGCTGCCCGGGCCCATCTACGCCGTGCCGGGAAACCACGACTGGTACGACGGCCTGCACGGCTTCATGACGCTCCTCTGCGGCGCCGACCCCGATCTGCGCCCGCCGGTGCACGCGAGCAAGAGCCGCTGGAAGCGCGCTTTCCTCGACCTCACCTGGCGTGAGCCGTCGGAGGCGCTCCAGGAGGAGATCAAGGAGATGCAGGCTCACCGGCCAGAGCCGTCGGGCCAGCCCGCGCCGTACTTCGCGATCGAGTTGAAGGAGCTCGTTCTCGTCGGCCTCGACACCGGCATCCAGTCCGGGATCGACGACGAGCAGGGTGAATGGTTCCGCAGGATCTCGAAGCTCCCCAAGGACAAGATCCTCCTGACGGGCAAGCCGCTCGTGGTCGACGCCGTCCGCAAGCAATGCCCGATCGCCGGCTCCGCCGACACGGTGAACGGGATCGTCGAGGACGCCGCCAACCGCTACATCGCCGTTATCGGCGGCGACATCCACAACTTCCAGCGCTATCCGGTCCGCTGCCCGGACGGGCGCACCGTCCAGCACATCATCAGCGGCGCGGGAGGCGCGTACACGAAGGCGACGCACAAGATCCCGAAGGCGACGCTCGAGAGCTGCGGCTGCGACGAGGAGGACTTCCGCTGCTACCCGCGCCGCGGCGACTCTCTCGCCGCCTACTCGATCCTGCTCGACCGGAAGCTGCCGCTGGACGTCGCCATCCCGTACGACGTCGCGCCCGCGGTGATGAGCCTGCGACTCGAGGGCGTCGTCGACCCGACGCGGGTTGAAGACCGCGGCAAGCGTGTCCCGCCCGACGTCTGGCGGAAGGCGAAGTTCGTCTTCCCCTTCTCCGACGCAGGGATCATGGGGCCGCTCAACAAGAACTTCTCCGAGTTTCTCGACTGGAACGACCCCGACCCGCCGCTCTTCAAGAGCTTCCTGCGCATCGACACGCGCCCTGGAGAGGTCGAGATCCGCTGCTTCGCGGCCACGGGCTGCGAGGAGCACGCGGACGACCCGCCGCTCGAGGACCACATCAAGGGCACGCGCGGCGACGACGGAACCTGGGCCTGGGAGGTGCTCCTTGACTGACAACGCCTGGCCCGCGATCTTCCAGCCCCTCCGCTTCCGCAACCTGGAGGTGAAGAACCGGCTCTTTCGCTCGAGCATCTCCGGGCGGTTCGACAACTACGACGGCTCCGGCACGGAGACGAGGATGGACTGGGACGTCAAGTTCGCGCGCGGGGGGATCGGGGCGATCATCTCCTCGAACACCCCGGTGCACCCCCGCGGGCTGATCGTCCCCAACTACTCCCACCTCGACTCCGACGCAAGGATTCCGTTCTACACGGAGCTGGGGAACCGCGTGCGTGACGCGGGCGCGAAGTACATCGTCCAGCTCGCCTTCTCGGGGAGGCAGCGAGATATCCCGAGCGTGCTCTACGACAAGGGCCTCTCCTCGACCGACAAGCCCGACCCGATCCACGGCTTCCAGTGCGAGCGGATGACGAAGGCCCAGATCGACGAGATCGTGGACGCCTTCGCGCAGGCGGCGCGCCGCGCACGCGAGGCCGAGCTGGACGGGGTGGAGGTGCACGGCTGCAACGGCTACCTCATCACCCAGTTTCTCTCCCCCGCGATCAACGACCGGGAGGACGAGTACGGCGGGTCGCTCGAGAATCGCGCGCGCTTCCCGCTCGAGGTCGTGCGGGCGATCCGGAAGGAGATCGGCGACGACTTCCACCTCCAGTTCAAGATCAGCGCCATCGACGACGGCAAGGCGCTCTTCCCCTGGGCGAAGGAGGGCACGACCCTCGAGGAGTCGATCCAGGTCTGCAAGTGGCTCATCGAGGCGGGCGTGGACGGCCTCCACATTTCGTCCGGCTACGTCTTTCCGCACCCGCGCAACCCGGCGGGCACGTTCCCGATCTCGGAGGTCATCCGCTCCTTCGACACCATGCTCTCGAGCGGGACGAACACCTTCAGGAACTACCTGATGTTCCGTACCCCGCCCATCAACAAGGCGTTCGCGTGGGCGTGGGAGCGGCGCGTCCGCCAGCTCGGCGTCGAGGGCATCAACCTCTCGCTCGCCAGGGCGATCAAGCATGTCGTCGACGTGCCCGTGCTCTGCGCCGGCGGCTTCCAGACGGCCTCGGTGATCTCGCGGGCGATTGAGGACGGCTCGGCCGACGGCGTGACCCTTGGCCGCCCGCTGATCGCCAACCCCGACCTTCCGAATCTCTTCGCCGAGGGCCTCGACCGGGCGCCTCAGCCCTGCACGTACTGCAACAAGTGCCTGATCAGCTTCGTCGAGAACCCGCTCGGGTGCTACGAGGAGAGCCGGTATCGGTCCCGCGACGAGATGATCCGGCACATCATGTCGGTGTACGACGGAGCGCCTCTGCCGGCCGAGCTGAAATGAGCGCCGACGCGATCTTCGAGCCGCTCCGCTTCCGCAGCCTCGAGGTCAAGAACCGGATCCTCCGCTCGAACATCGCTGGGCGGCTCGACGACTACGACGGCGGCGGCACGCAGACGCGGATCAACTGGGAGCTCAAGTTTGCGCGAGGAGGCGTGGGAGCGATCGTCTCCTCCTGGACCGCGGTCGACGAGCGGGGGAAGATCGTCCCCGGCTTCGCCGGCATCGAGACCGAGGAGCGCATCCCGTTCTGGCGCGAGCTGGGCAAGCGCGTGCACGAGCATGACTGCCGCTACATCCTTCAGCTCGCCCACGCGGGCCGACAGCGGGACGTGCCGACGCTCGCCTTCGGCAAGGGCCTCTCCTCGACCAGCAAGCCCGATCCGCTGCACGGCTTCGAAGCCGAGCGGGCGACGAGGGCCGACCTGGAGGCGATCAAGCGCTCGTTCGCCGAGGCAGCGTGGCGCGCCCGCGAAGCCTCGCTCGACGGGATCGAGATCCACGCGGCCAACGGCTATCTCTTCACGCAGTTCCTGTCCTCGGCGATCAACGACCGAACCGACGAGTACGGCGGCCCGCTCGAGAACCGAGCGCGCCTCCTGCTCGAGACCGTGGAGGCGATCCGCGGAGAGATCGGTCACGACTTCCACCTCCAGGTGAAGATCTCCACGACTGAGCACGCCGACGCGTTCCTGCCTTGGCTCGGGAAGGGGAACACGATCGACGACTCGGTGCAGGTCTGCCGCTGGCTCGAGCAGGCGGGCGCCGACGCAATCCACGTCTCCTCCGGCAGCACGTTCCCGCACCCCGAGAACCCGGCGGGCGCGTTCTCGCTGGAGGACATGGTGCGCACGTACGACGTGATGCTCTCGAGCGGGAAGAGCACGTTTCGCAACTACCTCCTGTTCAGGGCCTGGCCGGCGAACCGCGTCATGAAGGCCCGCTGGGAGCGCGACCCCGCCGAGGTGCCCGGGCGCTCGCTTCCCGACGCCCGGGCCGTCAAGCAGGCGGTCGGGATCCCGGTGGTCGTCACCGGAGGCTTTCAGCAGGCATCGCTGATCGCCGGGGCGATCGCGCGCGGCGATTGCGACGCCGTCTCCATAGCGCGCGGGCTGGTCGCGAACAACGACCTCGTCGAGCTCTTCCGAGCCGGCCACGACCTGCCGCCGCGGCCGTGCTCGTACTGCAACAAGTGCCTCTACAACGTCCTTGAGCATCCTGTCGGCTGCTACGACGAGCGTCGCTTCCCCTCCCGGGAGGCGATGATCGAGGAGATCATGTCCGTCTACGCGCCGGCAGGCTCATGAGCGAAGCGACCCAGCATGGGATCTCGACCTACCTGCCGGAGAAGGAGCGCCAGGGCAGCGCGTTCTGCATGTCGGGGGGCGGGTATCGCGCCGCCCTCTTCCACCTCGGCGCGCTCCGCAGGCTGAACGAGCTCGGCGTCCTCTCCACGATCGACACCTTCACCTCGGTCTCGGGAGGGAGCATCATGGCCGCCCAGCTGGCGACGTTCCTGGCCCGCGCGAAGCGCGAGCCGGGCGCGCCCATCGATGGCTTCGACGCGGGCGTGGCCGATCCGATGAGGGCGTTCGTCGGCAGAGACATCCGCACGGGCGCCGCCCTGGCCAGGCTCCATCCGCGAAACTGGCTCGTGCCGGGCGCGCAGAGCGAGGCGCTCTCGGAGGCCTACGCCCAGGGACCGGCGCCCGGCAGGCTCGCCGACCTGCCCGAGAAGCCCCGCTTCGTCTTCCTGGCGAGCGACATGCGCTTCCGCGACCAGTGGGTCTTCGACACGGGCGAGCGCCGTCTCGGGAGCCGGCCGGCCGGCTTCGCGCCGCTCGGCGACTGGACGCTCGCGCAGGCGGTGGCGGCTTCGTCCTGTGTCCCCGGCGCCTTCGGCGTGGTGCACACGAGGTGGAAGCCCTCGGAGCTCGCGAACGGCGAGTATCTGGAGGCCGACCGCGACCGCCTCGTCGGCAAGATCGACCTCTCGGACGGCGGCATGTTCGACAACCTCGGCCTCGAGCCCGTCTGGCGCGACCACGAGACCGTGCTCGTCTCCGACGCCGCGCCGTCCTTCAAGCCGGATCCCGACGTCGGTTGGCTCTGGAGCGCCCTCCGCCAGGGCGTCATCCTCCTCGAGCAGGCGACCGAGGTGCGCAAGCGCTGGCTCGTGTCCAACTTCATCGACGAGAAGATGCACGGGGCCTACTGGGGCATCGCCTCACGACCGGCGAGCTACGAGCTCGACCCTCCGCCGAAGGCCTACTCGGAAGGCTTCATCCGCAACTTCATCGCACCGATCCGCATCGACCTGGACGAGTTCTCCCGAGGCGAGATCGCCGTCCTCGAGAACCACGGCTACCTGATGGCCGACATCGCCCTTCGAAAGCACGGCAAGGGAATCGTCACGGGATCGCTGCCGGAGACCAGCGTCCCCCACCCCGGCTGGCGGGACGAGGTGAGGGCAGCGAACGCTCTCCGCGAGAGCGGCAAGACGCGGATCTTCTTCCGGCCGCGGGTCCGGCCCTAGCTCGTCGGCACGTTCGCGTTCAGGTGGAACAGGTTCGTCGGGTCGTACTTCGCTTTCAGCTCGACCAGGCGCTCGTAGTTCGGCCCGTATGCGGCGCGCACCGGGTCCTCACCGACGTCGTCCTCGGAGAAGTAGTTGAGGTAGCGGCGACCGACCAGGAACGGCTCCATCGCTGCGAAGGTCTCCTTCGTCCAGGCGACGTTCTCGTCGGTGGCGGCCGGATCCGTCCAGACCGACGTGACGACGAAGTTGTAGCCGGGCTCCCTGTGAGGGACTGCGGTTGCGTCCACGGTCACGCGAGTCACTTCGCCGTGAAACTGCTCGAGAAGGGCGGCGGTCATCGGCGATGGGCAGACCGCGAAGCGCTCCAGCAGCTCGTCGATCGCCTCGTCGGACAGCCCGCTCAGGAAGCCGGACTTCCAGTAGTTCAGGCTGCCGGTCGGGTAGCCGCCGTCGAGCAGTGAGTTGATGACCGTGTAGGGCAGCGGCCCGAGCTCGACTAGAACCGGAGAACCGAACTCCCTGAGCGGCCGCAGGTCCTTCTCCGCCTGCTCGGGAGCGCCGATGTGGCAGGCGACGACGAGGGCGAGCTTGGTGCCCGAGCCGTCCGGGGCGTGTCCCAGGCCGGCGAAGGTCATGAGCTCGTCCGGCGCCTTCGCAGTGAAGTCCCTGTAGAAGCGGAGGAAGTCAGCGGCGGCGTCGAACGGGTGCGCGACGAGCCCGCCGGTGACCGTGGGCCCGACCTCGTGCAGGCGGAACTCGAAGGACGAGACGACGCCGAAGTTGGCGCCGGCTCCGCGCAGCCCCCAGAAGAGGTCGGCGTTCTCCCGCTCGCTCGCCGTCAGCGTCCGTCCGTCCGCCGTGACGATCCGGGCGGAGAGCAGGTTGTCCGTGGCCATGCCGTACGTCGGCATGAGCCACCCGATGCCGCCTCCGAGCGTCAGACCGGCGATTCCCGTGGTCGAGATCACGCCGCCAGTGACCGCCAGACCATGAAGCTGCGTCTCGCGGTTCAGCTGCGCCCAGTTGACCCCCGGTTGCGCGCGCGCCGTCCGGGCCGACGGGTCGACATGGACGCCCTTCATCAGCGAGAGGTCGATCATCATTCCGCCCTCGGTGACGGAGCGGCCGGCGACGCTGTGGCCTCCACCACGGATCGAGATCTCGAGGCCGGCTTCGCGCGCGAACGCGATCGCGTCGGCGATGTCGGCCTCACCGAGACAGCGGGCGATCACCGCCGGCCGCTTGTCGATCAGGCCGTTGAAGAGGCGTCTCGCCTCGTCGTATCCCGCCTCTCCGGGCCGGAGAATCTCACCCGAGAATCCCTCGAGGCCCGCCAGTTCCTGCTCGGTAACCGCAGACATGGGCACCTCCTTGTGCCAGACCGCAAGACTCTATGCGCCGGACGAGTGCAGGGCTAGTAGAGCTTCTCGCCCCGCTCGAGCATCGCGACGAACTTCGCCAGCCGCCGCGTCCGCGTCTCCGGCTTCTTCGCGTCCTCGAGCTGGTAGATGACCGCGTAGCGGTTCGACTTGTTGAGGCCGGCCCAGAACTCGGCGGCCTTCGGGCTCGCCTCGAGCGCCTGCTCGAGGTCGTCGGGCACCTCGATGTTCGCGGGCGACGCGTACGCGGCTTCCCACCGCCCATCGGCCTTGGCGAGCTCCGCCTGCGCCAGGCCCGCAGGCTTCATGCGCCCCTCGCCGGTCAGCTCCTCGATCTTCTCGCGGTTGATCCGCGACCACTTGCTCCGCGACCGGCGGGGCGTGAACTTCTGCAGGTAGAAGCGCTCGTCGTAGCGCAAGACCTGGCTGTCGATCCACCCGTAGCAGAGTGCGACTTCGAGGGCTTCCGCGTACACGACGGTCTCGACGCCGGAGCCCTTCTTGGCGAACTTGACCCAGACGCCGTCGGATGCCGCGTGCTCCGCGTCGAGCCACGCTTCCCACTCCGCCTGCGAAGCGAAGAGGAGGATCGGCTTGCCGTCTTTCCCCAGCTCCTGGCCCACGGCGGCAGTATGCGGAATCGGATCTCAAGCCGGGGCCCTGCCGGGCCGATGAGTGAACCGTGCGCGCGACGATCCTCGGCACGGTCGGGGTCCTCTGGGGAGGGGCGATCATCGCGAGCGGCCTCTTGAGCCCTACCGAATCGCCCGATGCGGCGCACGTCATCGGCGAGCTGATGGCGATGGCCTTCGGCGCGCTCCTCTTGGCCGCCGGAGCCCGCGCCCTCGTTCGCCGCTTCCGCTAGGCGTTTTCGGTAGCCCGGTCGGCGAAGCGGTCGGCCAGCGCTGCGATCGTCAGCGACGGGTTCGGCCCCACCGGGCCTGGCATCACCGAGCCGTCGGCGATCGTGAAGCCCGGGTAGCCGAAGACCTCGCCGTACGGGTCGACGACGCCCTCGTCGATGGTCCTCCCCAGCGGGCAGCCGCCGAGCGGGTGCACGGTGATGAGCCGGCCGAGGTACCAGGTCGGGTTCCGCTTGAACCTGGCTCCCAGAGCCTCCGCGATCTCGCTGGCGAAGTCGCCCAGGCGGTCGAAGAACGGTCCCGACTTGCCCTTGACCCAGTCCACTTGGAGCGACCCTCCTTCCGTGAGCTCCATCGTCCCGTCGGGAATGTCCCGCCCCATCCCGAGGAGGGGGAGCGAGCCTGCCGCGACGCGCGTGTTCGAGAGGAGCCGGGAGACCTCGGCCGATAGGTCGACCTCGGGCTGACGCCGAAGCAGGCCCAGGACGACGCGGGCCGCGACCCGGCGAAAGCGCCAGAGCGCGCCTGGGCCCTGCGTCGCCTGAACGAGCCAGGCGGCGAACTCCGGGAAGCCGGCATCCTCGACGTAGAACCCCCGACCCGGGCCTCCGTCCAGGGCGTCGGGGACGTGGAGCGCGCCCGTGATCACCGGCCCGTAGCTGGGCTCCAGCGGCCGATCGGCACCGACCGCGAACGTGAGGAGGTCTCCATTCCCGCCGAACCGCGTGCCGAGCTTGCGGCTCAGCCCGGGGAAGGCGGCGCGGCTCTTGAGCAGCAGGTACGTCGAGCCCAAGGTTCCGGCGGCAAGGACGAGCCGGTCGCAGGTCAGCCGCCGCTCCGGGCGCACGTGGGGGTCGCCCGTGTCGAGCTTCCGTCCCTCGTCGGCGGCGTCGTGCTCGACGTAGTGAACGACGTAGCCGCCGCCCTCCCTCGGCTCGAACGAGCGGACTTCGCTCCGAGCCCAGATCTCGGCGCCGTGCCGCTTCGCCTCGGAGAGGTAGTTGAGGTCGAGCGTGTTTTTCGATCCGAAGTTGCAGCCGATGTCGCACTCGCCCACCAGGCGGCAGGTGTAGCGGGGCACGCCGTGGAGGTTCGGGCGCTCTTCGCGGATCGGCACCCCGACGGCCGGCTCGTCCCCCTCGTTGGCGAAGGTAACCGCGAGCTTCGGGAGGATGAGCTCGCGCCCCAGTTTCTTCCCTACGTCCCGGAGAGCCGCGGTCTTGGGCGTCGTGTCGGCGAAGGGATAGCGCTGCCCGTCGAGCATCGTCTCGACACGGTCGTAGTGGGGATCGAGGTCGGACCGGCTCACCGGCCAGTGCTCGTAGCCGCCCTTTGCCAGGTCCTCCTGGACGAACCAGCGCTCGGGCTTGCGGAGCAGGACGTTCGCGTAGATGAGCGAGCCGCCGCCCAGCCCACTCGAGACCACCGCCCCGAGGCCCTTGAAGGACCAGACGTTGAAGAGCCCGTACAGGCCCTCGCTCGGATCCCAGAAGGCCGTGGAAAGCTCGCGCGGGCTGCGCGGAAACGAGCCCGGCGGGTAGGGCTTGCCGCGCTCGAGGACGCAGACCGACCGGCCAGCTTCGGCCAGCCTGTAGGCGAGCACGGAGCCGCCGAAGCCGGAGCCCACCACGATCGCGTCGAAGTGCATGTCGCTGACCGCCACGTCGCCGGCGAGGCTAACACCGGGAGTGCTGCGCGCAACTCGTGACAGGCCTGTCACGCCGTTGGGGCTTGACAAGCGCACCCCGCTATCACCACACTTCAACGCAGCTTGACGAGGAACGAGACCACATCGCCCAGCGCCACCGGCTCCGTCCGGGCGCTCGCGCTCGTCCTCGTCGTCATCCTCATCGCCATTCTCCCCCTCTAGGGGGAGAACGCGACTCACGCGCCGAGCAGGCGCAGACGCCGACCTAACCACAGGAGTAATGCGCCTCCAGCCGGAGGCAGAGAGGATGAGCAGTGAGCCGCAGAATCACGATCTTCGACACGACGTTGCGCGACGGCGAGCAGTCGCCCGGAATCGCGCTGTCGCCGGACGAGAAGGTGGAGATCGGGACGCAGCTCGAGCGGCTCGGAGTCGACATCGTCGAGGCAGGGTTCTCGGTTTCCTCGCCGGGAGACTTCGAAGGCGTGAGGGCAGTCGCCGCCGCGGTCGAGCGTCCCACCGTCGCCTCGCTTGCGCGCACGCGCAAGGAGGACATCGACGCGGCCGCGGAGTCCCTCGCGAACGCGCGCCGATCCCGCATTCACGTCTTCATCGCCACCAGCCCCATCCACATGGAGCGAAAGCTTCGGCTCGAGCCGGAGGAGGTCGTCGAGCAGACCCGCTGGGCCTGCGGCTACGCCCGCAGCCTCGCTGACGAGGTCGAGTTCTCCTGCGAGGACGCGACCCGCTCGGAGCCCGAGTTCGCGGCGCGCGTCTGCGGCGAGGCAGTTCGCGCCGGGGCGACGACGATCAACCTCCCCGACACCGTCGGCTACTGCCTTCCCCAGGAGTATGCGGACTTCCTCTGCGAGGTCGTCAGGCTCTGCCCCGAGCTGGAGCACGCCCAGCTCTCGGTGCACTGTCACGACGACCTGGGCCTGGCCGTCGCCAACACGCTCGCAGGCATCCAGGCCGGGGCGACACAGGTCGAGGCGACGATCAACGGCCTCGGCGAGCGGGCGGGAAACGCGGCGCTCGAGGAGGTCGTCATGGCGCTGCGCGTCCGCGAGGCGGCGCTCGGGGCCAAGACCGGCGTCGACGTCGGCGAGATCGGCCGCACCTCCCGCCTCGTCGAGGAGCGAACCGGCTATCGCGTCCAGCGCAACAAGGCAATCGTCGGTGCGAGCGCGTTCGCCCACGAGGCCGGCATCCATCAGGACGGGATGCTCAAGGACGCCCAGACCTACCAGATCATGGATCCCACCGAGCTCGGCCTCGTCATGTCGCTTCCGCTCGGCAAGCACTCGGGGCGCCACGCATTCACACGGGCGTGCACCGAGGCCGGGATCAAGCTCGACCGCACGGCGCTGAACGAGGCGTTCGTGCGCTTCAAGCAACTTGCCGATACACGAAAGCACGTGACCCTCGGGGACGTGTTCGAGGAGGTGAGCGTGCGATGAGGAAGAAGCGCTACACCGTCGCGTGCCTGTCCGGCGACGGCATCGGGCCCGAGGTGACGGCCGAGGCGAGCCGCGCGCTCGCGGTCGTCTCGGGCATGCACGGCTTCCAGGTCGACGAGGTGCACGTGCCCTTCGGCGGCGACGCGGTGCGCCGCTTCGGGCATCCGCTGCCGTCCGTGACGCGAGCCGCCTGCGCCGAGGCCGACGCCATGCTGGTCGCCGCGACCCGTGAGCCGGCCCTTGAGCTGCTGAAGGCCGAGCTCGACCTCCGCTGGCGGATCACGCGGGTCTGCGCCCGCGGCAGCGAGCTCGCCGTCGTCAGCCCGCTCCCCGACGACGCCGTCCAGCTCGCAGTCGACAGCGCCTTTCGGCTGGCATTCAGCCGCCGCGCGCGGCTGACGTCGATCGGGACCAGTCCTCCGTGGCACGCCGCGCTCGCCGTGGCCGCCGAGCGCTGGGAGGGCGTGCTGGTCGATCAACTGCCGTTCGAGGCAGCGGTCACCGGGCTCCTGCGCGACCCGTCGGAGTTCGACGTCATCGCGAGCGAGCAGCCCTTCGCCGAGGCGCTCGCGAGCACCGCCGCGTTCGCCCACCAGGGCACCCGGATGGTCGCTTCGGGGAGGGTCGGCCCCGACGGTAAGGGCATGTTCGGGCCGACGCACGGCTCGGCGCTCGAGATCGCCGGCCAGGGCGTCGCCAACCCGAGCGCGATGCTGCTGGCGGCCGCGCTCATGCTGGGCGAGGGCCTCGGCGAGCGCAGCGCCTCGCGCACGCTCGAGCGCGGCGTCCTCGAGACCCTCGAGACCGGCGTGCGCACGCCGGACATGCTCTCCTCGGGAGCGGGCGCGACGACGAGGGAGTTCATGGACACCCTGCTCGCGTCGCTGCCCGCGGCCCGCAGGGACACCGAGTTCGCGGGAGTCACCGCATGAAGATGCTCGGCTCGGACGCGATCCTGCGCTCGCTCGAGGCCGAGGGCGTCGACATCGCCTTCGGCATCCCCGGGGGCGCCATCCTCCCGCTCTACGACGCCTTCGCGCGCGGCACGACGGTGCGCCACGTCCTCGCCCGCCACGAGCAGGGCGCGGGGCACATGGCCGAGGGCTATGCCCGCGCCTCCGGCAAGGTCGGCGTGGCGATGGCGACCTCGGGCCCGGGGGTCACCAATCTCGTGACGCCCATCGCCGATGCCTGGATGGACTCGACCCCGCTCGTCTGCATCACGGGCCAGGTGCGGACGAGCCTGATCGGGACGGACGCGTTCCAGGAGACGGACGCGACGGGCATCACGCTTCCGATCGTCAAGCACTCGTGGCTGGTGCAGGACGTCGAGGATCTCCCGCATGTCCTCAAAGCGGCCTTCCACGTCGCCCGAACCGGGCGTTCAGGCCCGGTCCTCGTGGATGTCGCCAAGGACGTGCAGGAGGCGGAGATCGACTTCACCTACCCCCATCAAGTCGATCTCCCAGGGTGGAGACCACCTGCCAGTGTCCACCCGCGACAGGTTCGGGAGGCGGCGAGAGCCCTGCTCGCCGCCTCGCGGCCTGTCCTCTACGTGGGAGGCGGCGTGGTCAACGGAGACGCCACCGACGAGCTCCTCGAGCTGGCGGAGACCGCGGGCACGCCGGTGATCACGACCCTGATGGCGAAGAGCGCGTTCCCGGAGACCCACCCGCTCTGCTACGGCCCGCCCGGGATGCACGGATCCAAGTGGGCGAACTGGGGCTTGAACAAGGCAGACCTGATCGTCGCCGTCGGCGCCCGCTTCGACGACCGAGTCACCGGCAAGCTCTCCGCGTTCGCTCCCGGCGCGAAGGTGGTCCACTTCGACATCGACGCCGCCGAGATCGGAAAGCTCCGCCATGCCGACATCCCCGTCACCGGCCCCCTGAAGCTCGCTCTCGCCGAGCTCGCAAAGGCGTTCCGGGCCGAGGCTCAGCCGGGGCGTGAGGGCCCGGCCACCTGGCGCCGTCAGCTCGACGACTGGCGCGAGGAGTTCCCCTACCGCTACGTGGGGGAGGGCGAATACCTGAAGCCACAGGCGGTCGTCGAGACGCTACGTGACCTGACGGCCGGCCAGGACGTCATCTGGACCACCGGCGTCGGCCAGCACCAGATGTGGGCGATGCAGTACCTCGTCTGCGACAGGCCCCGAACGTTCATCACCTCCGGCGGCCTGGGAACGATGGGCTACGGCCTGCCCGCGGCGGTCGGGGCCAAGGCTGCCCGGCCGGAGGCGACCGTCGTCTGCATCGACGGCGACGGCTGCTTCCAGATGACCTGCCAGGAGCTCGCCACCTCGGTCCTCGAGGGGCTCCCGATCGTCGTCGTGATCGTCAACAACGGCTGGCTCGGGATGGTACGGCAGTGGCAGGAGATGTTCTACGCGAACCGCTTCTCCGAGACGCACCTCACGCACCAGGTGCCCGACTACGCCCAGCTCGCCGAGGCGTACGGAGCGGCCGGCTTCACGGTCGAGTCCCACGACGAGCTCGAGGGCGTTCTCGAAGAGGCGCTCGCATGCGGCCGCACCGCGGTCGTCGACGCCCGCTGTGATCCGGAGGAGAAGTGCTTCCCGATGATCCCCGCAGGAGGGGCCGCGACCGACGTGATCGAGTTCTCCGAGGAGGAGACCGTCGAGGCGTGAGCCGCACGTGACCCATACGGTCTCCGTCCTCGTCGAGAACCGACCAGGCGCCCTCGCCCGCGTCTCGAACATGTTCGCCCGGCGCGGCTTCAACATCGAGAGCCTGGCCGTTGGGCCGACCGAGCGCCACGACGTCTCGCGCATCGTGCTCACCGTCGACTGCCCGGCCGCGCTGCTCGAGCAGATCGAGAAGCAGATGCACAAGCTCGTGAACGTCCTCCGCGTCTCGACGCTCCAGGCCGGCGAGGCCGTGGAGCGCGAGCTCGCGCTCGTCCGCGTCTCGGCCGACCCCAGCCGGCGCGCGGAGCTGATCGCGCTCGCCGACGTCTTCGACGCCCGTGTCGCCGACCTCGGCCCCGACTCCATGGTCTTCGAGGTCGTCGGGACGCCGGAGCAGCTCGAGTCCTTCGAGGAGCTCCTCCGACCCCACGGCTTGATCGAGCTCGCCCGCACGGGCCGGATCGGGCTCGCGCGGGCTTCCGCAGGCCGCAGCCCTCGTCCTCAGCACATCCTTCGGTAGAGATGCCCGACATCGAGAAAGGAAACGCTCCCATGGCAGCAACAGTCCATCGCGAAGGCGCCGTCGACCTCCTCTCCGGCAAGGTGGCCGTCCTCGGCTACGGCAGCCAGGGTCACGCCCACGCGCTCAACCTGCGCGACTCGGGCGTCGAGGTCGAAGTCGGGCTCCGCGAGGGGAGCTCGTCCTGGGCGGCCGCCGAGGATGCCGGGCTCACGGTCAAGACGTTCGCCGAGGCAGCTCGCGGCGCGCAGCTCGTCTCCATCCTCCTCCCCGACCACGTGCAGAAGGGCGTCTACGAGCGCGACGTCGCCCCGAGCCTGGAGCCCGACGCCGCCGTGCTCTTCGCCCACGGCTTCAACGTCCACTTCGGGCAGATCGCGCCCGAGGCGGGACACGACGTGATCATGGTCGCCCCCAAGGGGCCGGGCCACCGCGTCCGGGAGCTCTTCGAGGCCGGCGGCGGAGTGCCGGGGCTCGTCGCCGTCGCCCAGGATGCGAGCGGCAGCGCGCTCGACCTCGCGCTCGCGTACGGCACGGCGATCGGCTGCGGCCGGGCCGGGATGATCGAGACCACGTTCGCGGAGGAGACCGAGAGCGATCTGTTCGGGGAGCAGGCCGTCCTGTGCGGCGGCGTCTGCGCGCTCATGCAGACCGGCTTCGAGATCCTCGTGGACGCGGGCTACCAGCCCGAGATCGCCTACTACGAGTGCATCAACGAGATGAAGCTGATCGTCGACCTCATCTACGAGGGCGGCTTCGGCTACATGCGCGACTCGATCTCCGACGTGGCAGAGTACGGTGACCTGACGCGCGGGCAGCTCGTCATCGACGAGCACGTAAGGACGAACATGAGGCAGCTGCTCGAGGACATCCGCAACGGCTCCTTCGCTCGCGAGCTGATCGCCGAGGAGGAGGCCGGCCGGCCGAGGATGACCGCGCTCCGGCGCATGGCCGCGCGTCACCCGGTGGAGGCCGTCGGCGGCGAGCTGCGCGCGCTCGCGGGACGCGAAGGGCTCCTCGGCGCGGAGGCCCGTGTCGTCGGCAGTTGACGTCCCCGTAGCCCTGCTGGGCTACGGGACCGTCGGCTCGGCCGTCGACAGGCTGCTCGCCGAGAACGCAGAGGACATCGAGCGGGCGACGGGGCACCGGCTCCGGGTGGTGCGTGCCCTGGTGCGCGACCCGGCCAAGGAGCGGCCGCACCCTCCCGCCGAAGGGATCCTCACCACCGACTTCTCTCAGATCCGGGACGATCCGTCCATCGCCCTCGTGGCGGAGGTCATGGGTGGGCTCGAGCCTACTGGAGAGCACGTCCTCGACCTCCTGCGCGCTGGGAAGCCCGTGGTCTCCGCCAACAAGCAGCTGATCGCCCGGAGCGGCGCCGAGCTCTTCTCCACGGCTTCGGAGGCAGGCGTGCAGCTCCGCTTCGAGGCCAGCGTGTGCGCTGCGATCCCGGTGATCAAGATCCTGCGCGAGGCCCTCGTCGTCACCAACGTCCACCGCGTGCTCGGGATCGTGAACGGGACGACGAACTTCATCCTCACGAAGATGGAGGAGGGCGCCGAGTACGCCGAGGCGCTCGCCGAGGCCCAGGAACTCGGGTACGCCGAGGCCGACCCGAGCGAGGACGTGAACGGCGCCGACGCAGCCGCGAAGATGGCCATCCTCGCCACCATCGCGTTCGGCTCGCGCGTGACCCTGGCCGACGTCTCATACGACGGGATCGAGCGCGTGACGAGCGAGCACGTGCGCGCGGCCCGGGAGATGGAGATGGTCGTCCGGCTGATCGGCGCGGCGACGCTCCGCGACGAGAAGCTCGACGTGCGGGTCGGGCCCGCCCTGGTCGACCGTCATCATCCGCTCGCGGCGGTCGAGGGCGCGTTCAATGCGGTCATGCTCCAGGGCGACGCGATCCGCGAGATCACGCTCGAAGGCCCCGGGGCCGGGGGGATGGAGACCGCCTCGGCCGTCGTCGCCGACATGGTCAGCGTGATCGGCACGACCGGGACCGGCTTCCTGCAGAACGACGCGTGCTGGCGCGAGCTCGAACGGTTGCCGAGCGCGGAGATGCGCTCGCCGTACTACCTCCGGATCGAGGTGGAGGACGTGGCGGGCGTGCTGGCGCAGGTTGCGCTCCGCCTCGCCGCCCACAGGGTCTCCATCGCTCGCCTGATCCAGCATCAGCAGAACGGCTCGGCGACGCTCCACGTCGTCACGCACGAGGGCGCGGAGGGAGACCTGCGAAGCGCGCTCGCCGAGATCGAGTCCCTCCCGGAGACCAGGGGCGCGCCGTCGGCGCTGCCGGTCATCTCCGACCGCGGTGTCCCCGGCCTCGGCTGGGCCTAGTGTCCAGCCAGGGGCCCACGAGTAGGGTCCGCTCCGTGACCACCCTTGTCGAGCGCTACCGCGACCGGCTGCCGCTGACCGATGCGACGCCGGACGTCTCGCTCGGCGAAGGCTCGACGCCGCTTCTCCCGGCGCCGCGGCTCTCCGAGCGGCTGGGAATCGAGCTCTGGCTCAAGTGCGAGGGTGCCAACCCGACGGGGAGCTTCAAGGACCGCGGCATGACGGTGGCCGTGTCGAAGGCGCTCGAGGAAGGCGCGAGCGCCGTCGTGTGCGCCTCGACTGGGAACACCGCAGCCTCCGCGGCCACCTACGCCGCGCGGGCAGGGATCCTCGCGGTCATCCTCCAGCCCGCCGGGGCCGTCGCACGCGGGAAGATCGCCCAGGCGCAGGCCGTCGGGGCGCGGGTGCTCGAGGTCCAGGGCCCGTTCGAGGCGTCCCTGGAAGCCGCCCGGGAGCTCGGTCGCCGCGGCACCCACGCACTGGTCAACTCGCTGAACCCGCACCGGCTCGAGGGCCAGAAGACCGCAGCGTTCGAGATCGTCGAGGAGCTCGGCGGCGCCCCTGATGTCCTCGCCCTCCCCTACGGCGGCGGAGGGAACACGCGCGCCTATGCGCTCGGCTTCGACGAGCTTGGCGAGGGCCTGCCGCCCCTCCTGGCCGGGGAGGCCTCGGAGCGGGCCTTCACGATGGCGACCGCGATTCGCATCGCCGAGCCCGCCCACCGCGTGCACGCAGAGGAGGCGATCGCGCGCTCGGGCGGCTCGGTCGTGCCGGTGGCCGACGATGAGATACTCGCTGCCTGGCGAGACCTCGCCGAGCTGGAGGGCATCTTCTGCGAGCCCTCGTCTGCGGCGGGGCTCGCGGCGCTGACGCGCCGGCGGCCCGAGGCGGGCGCCCGCGTCGTCTGCGTGATCACAGGCCACGGCCTCAAGGATCCGGACGCCGCCGCCCGCCTCTCGACCCCGCCGATCCCGGTCCCTCCCGACCCCGACGCGATCGCCGAGGCAGCGTCGTGACCTCACCGGGGAGCGCCGGGTGAAGATCTCCGTCCGCGCGCCGGCCACGACGGCGAACCTCGGCGCCGGGTTCGACTGCGCCGCGGTCGCGCTCGACCTCTGGAACGAGGTCGTCGTCTCCGACGGCGGGACGCCGGACCGCGCACACCTCGGCATCCAGGCCTTCGAGTTGATCGACCCCGCCGACGGCCTCCGCTTCGAGTTCTTCGACCGGATCCCGCGCGAGCGGGGGCTCGGGTCGAGCGCGGCGGTGATCGCCCTCGGCCTCGTCGCCGCCGCCCACGTCGCCGGCCGCGAGCCTGATCCGGAGTGGCTGCTCCGCGAGGGAGCCCGGCTCGAGGGGCACGCCGACAACCTGGCCGCCGCCCTTGCCGGCGGCGCGTGCCTGACGTCCGGAGGCGCCATCCACCGCGTCGCCGACAGCGTCCCCGCTGTCCCGATCGCCCTCGTTCCCGAGACGACGGTCGCCACTGCAGCGGCGCGGGCCGCGCTCCCCGAGCAGGTCGCCTTCGGCGACGCGGT
This sequence comes from uncultured Actinomycetes bacterium, assembly GCA_963838795.1. Classification (GTDB taxonomy): domain Bacteria; phylum Actinomycetota; class Thermoleophilia; order Gaiellales; family Gaiellaceae; genus JAIBJN01. Next base: position 244,426 of record CAWISL010000011.1, on the reverse strand, counting down.
GTTTTCCGTCGGCCGCTCCGCCCTCCTCGGCGCGGGCCTAGCGGCCCGCTCGGAGGTGATCTTCGCGGCCGCGTTGAACGACCGGCTCCACGAGCCCTACCGCGCCGAGCACGCGCCGTTGCTCGAAGAGGTGCGCCAGGAGCCGCCCGCGGGTGCGCTCGGCGCGACCATCTCGGGCTCGGGCCCGACCGTGATCGTCTGGGCGCGGCCGCACCAGGCGGAGGACTGCTCGGTCGAGCTCTCCAACCGATATCCCGACGTCGAGGTGCTCTGGCTCTCGACCTCGCCGAAAGGAGCTGAGCTCCTCAGATGAGCCCAGACCCGTACGACCGCCCCTCGGATCCCGCCAAGCGGCGCAGCGCCGCGCTCACCGACGGCCCCGAGCGCGCCCCCGCGCGCGCCATGCTGAAGGGGATCGGGCTCACGGACGACGACCTCGCGCGGCCGCTGATCGGCGTCGCCACGACCTGGATCGAGACGATGCCCTGCAACTTCAACCAGCGCGAGCTCGCCAAGCATGTGAAGGCCGGGGTCCGCGCAGCCGGCGGGACGCCGATGGAGTTCAACACGATCTCCGTGAGCGACGGCGTCTCGATGGGCACCGAGGGCATGCGCGCCTCCCTCGTCTCGCGCGAGGTGATCGCCGACTCGATCGAGCTCGTCGCCCGTGGCCACCTGCTCGACGGCCTCGTCTGCCTCGTTGGCTGCGACAAGACGATTCCGGCCGCGGTGATGGCGCTTGCGCGCCTCGACCTCCCCGGGCTCGTGCTCTACAACGGCTCCATCGCGCCCGGCCGGTTCCGCGGGCGCGACGTCACCATCCAGGACGTCTTCGAAGCCGTCGGAGCCCACGCGGTCGGGAGGATGACCGGCGAGGAGCTGCATGAGCTCGAGGGCGTCGCCTGCCCGGGCGCGGGGGCCTGCGGCGGCCAGTTCACCGCCAACACGATGTCGACGGCGCTCGAGTTCCTCGGCATCAGCCCGGCGGGGCTGAACGGAATCCCGGCTCTCGAGCCGGCGAAGAACGAGGCGGCCGAGGAGGCGGGAAGGCTGGTCATGGATCTCCTGCGCCGTGACGTACGACCGTCCGACGTGATCACGCGCGAGGCACTCGAGAACGCGATCGCCTCGATCGCGGCGACGGGCGGCTCGACGAACGGCGTGCTGCATCTGCTCGCCATCGCCCGCGAGCTCGAGATCCCACTCTCGATCGACGACTTCGACCGCATCGCCGCCCGCACCCCCGTCGTCGCGAGCCTCAAGCCGGGAGGCCGCTTCGTCGCGACGGACGTCTACGAGGCTGGCGGCGTCGCCCTCGTGGCGCGCGAGCTCCTCAAGCGGGAGCTGGTGCACGCGGGCGCCCCGAACGTCGACGGCCGCTCGCTGGGGGAGATCGCCGCCAGCGTGGTGGAGCTGCCCGGCCAGGAGGTCGTCGTCCCGATCGAGACGCCGCTGAAGCCCACCGGGGGCCTCGCCATCCTCTACGGAAACCTCGCCCCCGAAGGATCCGTCGTCAAGCTGGCCGGCCACGAGCGCCTGCTCCACCGGGGACCGGCGAGGGTCTTCGACTCGGAGGAGGCCTGCTTCGCGGCCGTGAAGGCGCGGACGATCGAAGCCGGGGACGTCGTCGTCATTCGCTACGAAGGCCCCGCCGGCGGGCCGGGCATGCGCGAGATGCTCCACGTCACGGCCGCCCTCGTCGGCGAGGGGCTCGGCGACGAGGTCGCCCTCGTCACGGACGGGCGCTTCTCCGGCGCCACCCACGGGCTGATGGTCGGGCACGTCTCGCCCGAGGCCGTGAGAGGGGGCCCGCTCGCCGCCCTTCAAGAGGGGGACGTCGTGGTCGTGGACGTCGAGGCCCGCGAGCTCCGCGTCGAGCTCGCCGACGACGAAGTGGCCGCACGGCTCGTCGACTGGCGCTCCCCGGAGCCTCGCTACGTCACGGGTGTCTTCGCCAAGTACGCGGCGCTCGTCTCGTCGGCCTCCGAGGGCGCAGTCACCCGCTCGCCGCTGTGAGAATCGCGCTCCTTCCCGGCGACGGCATCGGCCCCGAGGTCGCTGGGGCCGCCGCCCGGGTCCTCCGGGAGCTCCCGCTCGGCCTCGAGCTGGAGGAACACCCCTTCGGGGGCGCGGCCATCCACGTGGCCGGCAACCCGCTTCCGGACGAGACGCTCGCCGCCGCCCGCGCCGCCGATGCCGTGCTCATGGGCGCGGTCGGCGCGCCGGAGTTCGACGGCGCCGCAGTTCGGCCCGAGCAGGGCCTCATCCGCCTGCGCGCCGAGCTCGACGTCTACGCGAACCTCCGCCCGGCCCGGAGCGACGAGGTCGACCTGCTCGTGGTCCGCGAGCTGGTCGGAGGGCTCTACTACGGCGCCCGCGGCGTTCGCGAGGACGGAACCGTCTTCGACACGATGGAGTACCGCCCCGACCAGATCGAGCGGATTGCGCGGCGCGGGTTCGAGCTGGCGCGCACCAGGCGCCGGCACGTCACCTCGGTCGACAAGGCGAACATCCTCGACACGTCGCGACTTTGGCGGGAGACGGTGAGCGGCCTCGCAGCGGACTATCCCGACGTCGAGCTCGAGCACATGCTCGTGGACAACTGCGGGATGCAGCTCGTGCTCGCGCCCGAGCGCTTCGACGTCATCCTCACCGAGAACACCTTCGGCGACATCCTCTCCGACGTCGCCGCCGGCGTCACCGGCGGGCTCGGGCTGGCCGGCTCGGCCAGCCTCGGCGAGGGGAGGCCCGGCATCTTCGAGCCGGTGCACGGCTCCGCTCCCGATATCGCCGGCCGGGGTATCGCCAACCCGGCGGCCATGCTGCGCTCGGCTGCGCTGATGCTCGCGTACGGGCTCGACGAGCCCGCCGAGGCGATCCGGCTGGAGGCGGCCGTAGACGCGGCGCTCACGTCCGCGCCGACCCCAGACCTCGGCGGTCGGGCGACGACCACCGACTTCGCGGACGCCGTCCTTAGAGCGTTGTCGTCGCGATAGTCGCGGGGCGCTCGGCCTCGAACGCCGCGATCTCGGGCTCGTGACGAAGCGTGAGCGCGATGTCGTCGAGGCCCTCGAGCAGGCGGCGCCGGTCGAAGGCGTCGAGCTCGAAGCGGTACGGGCCGACGATCTGCTCCTCCAGGTCGACGGTCAGCTCGGCGCCCGAGCCCGCCGCCATCAGCTCCCGCACCTCGTCCTCGGGCAGCGCCACCGTGAGCAGCCCGATCTTCAGCGAGTTCGTTCGGAAGATGTCGCCGAACGAGGGCGCCACGATCGCCTCGAAGCCGTAGTCCTGCAGCGCCCAGGCGGCGTGCTCGCGGGAGGAGCCGCAGCCGAAGTTCCGCCCCGTGACGAGGATGGCCGCCCCCTCGGCCTCGGGGCGGTTGAGCTCGAAGCCCGGCTCCTGCGCCCAGTCGAAAAAGAGGAACTCGCCGAACCCGGTCCGCTCGATCCGCTTCAGGAACTGCTTCGGGACGATCTGGTCGGTGTCGACGTCGGCACGGTCGAGCACCGCAACCCGTCCGGTCGTCCGGCGGAAGGGCCTCACGCGACCGGCTCCGGGGCGAGCTCGCGCACGTCCACGAAGTGGCCGGCGAGCGCGGTCGCTGCTGCCATCGCCGGGCTAACGAGGTGCGTCCGCCCGCCACGGCCCTGGCGCCCTTCGAAGTTCCGGTTCGAGGTGGAGGCGCACCGCTCGCCGGGCTGGAGGATGTCGGGGTTCATGCCAAGGCACATGGAGCAGCCGGCGCGGCGCCACTCGAACCCGGCGGCTTCGAAGATTCGGTCGAGCCCCTCCTCCTCGGCCTGGCGCTTGACCCCGGCCGAGCCCGGGACAACCAGCGCACGCACACGCGCATGGACGCGCTTCCCGGCGACGACCGAGGCTGCCTCGCGTAGGTCCTCGACGCGCGCGTTGGTGCAGGAGCCGATGAAGACGCGATCGACCTCGATCTCCTGGATGGGCGTTCCCGGCGCGAGCGCCATGTAGGCGAGCGCCCGCTCGACGGCCTCACGCTCCGCCGGGTCGGCGATGTCCGAGGGATCCGGCACGACGCCGTCGACGGAGACGACCATGCCCGGGTTTGTCCCCCAGCTGACCTGCGGCGCGAGCCCGCCCACGTCGAGCTCCACCACCCGATCGTATGCCGCGCCCGGGTCGGAGGGAAGGGTGCGCCAGCGGTCCAGCGCGCGCTCCCACTCGGCGCCCTTCGGCGCGGCCGGGCGGCCCTCGAGGAATGCGAACGTCGTGTCGTCGGGAGCGATCATCCCGGCACGCGCCCCCGCCTCGATGGACATGTTGCAGATGGTCATGCGTCCGGACATCGGCAGGCGGCGGATTACCTCGCCCGCATATTCGACGACGTACCCGGCGCCTCCGGCGATGCCGATCCGGCCGATCGCGCTCAGAATGGCGTCCTTGGCGGTGACGCCGAGCGGCAGTGAGCCGGCAAAGTCGAGGAGCATCGTCTTCGGCCGTCGCTGAGGCAGGGTCTGTGTGGCCAGCACGTGCTCGACCTCGGAGGTGCCGATGCCGAATGCGAGCGCCCCGAGCGCCCCGTGCGTCGAGGTGTGGCTGTCGCCGCAGACGATCGTCATCCCAGGCTGGGAGAGGCCCAGCTCCGGCCCGATCACGTGCACGATCCCCTCGCGCCCGCTTCCGGTCGCGAAGAGCGGGACGCCGAACTCCGCGCAGTTGCTGCGAAGCGCCTCGAGCTGGGCCGCGGCGAGGTCGTCAGCCGGCCGGTGGTCCGTGGGGACGTTGTGGTCCATCGTCGCAAGCGTGAGCTCCGGCCTTCGGACTGGGCGACCGGCGAGGCGCAGGCCCTCGAAGGCCTGCGGCGACGTCACCTCGTGGACGAGGTGGAGATCGACGTAGAGCAGCGGCGCCTCGCCGTCGGGCTCGGCGACGACGTGCGCCTCCCATACGCGCTCGAAGAGCGTCTTCCCCATCCACCTATTGTGGCGATTGCGCTCGCGCTCCGAGCTTGCTCCGTGCCTTCTCGGCCGAGACGACGTTGCCCCTGCGCTCGAAGAGCTCGAGCGCCCGTTCCTCGAGCGAGCGCGATTCGGCTTCGTGCCCGGCGCGCCGGACGACGGCCGCCAGATCGGAGAGGACGCGCGCGTGGCGATTGAGGTCGTCCGTCTGCTCGACGGCGTGGAGCGCGTCGCGCGCCAACGCCTCCGCTCCCGCGAGGTCGTCGCCCCCGGCGGCGCACGTCGCCCGCACGGTGCGCCACGAGATCTGAGCGGCGACGTCCAGCGGACGCGCCAGCACCTCGCTCACCTTGGTGAGCTCTTCGGCCTCCTCGTAGCGGCCCTGCGCGCAGACCGCCCGCGCCAGCTCGGCGGCGACGGTCGAGAGCAGCCCGCGCTCGCCCATGGCCTCGAGCGCCTCGTAGCCGCGGCGAAGCTCGCGCTCGGCGGCGGCCGGGTCATCGGCCAGCATCTCGATGTCGCCGGCGGCCAGCGAGAAGCCCGCGACCCAGACGCGGAAGCCCAGTTCGTCCGAGATGGCGCGCCCCTGGGCAAGGAGCCGGCGAGCGTCCTCGAAGTGCCCCGACTGCGCATGAAGGCCGGCCAGGCAGACGAGCGCGGTCGACTGGACGACCCGGGCGCCCTGGGCTCGCTCGAGGATCGCTTCGGCACGGGCCGTGGCCTCGCCCACCGGCATCGGCCCGTAGTAGAGGGACATCGGCAGGCGCATGAGCGCGCCCGCGGCCTCACGCTGGTCGCCGGCGCGCTCGGCGTGAACAAGCGCTTGCTCGAGCGCCTGGGCCTGCTCGCTCCAGTGATTCACCATCCATTGCACGTCCGCGATTCGCCGCCACGCCTTCGCCAGGCCGAGCTCGTCGCCGAGCTCCTCGAGCACCGGCAGGGCTTGCTCCGCGACCTGGCGCAGCTCCTCGACCCCCTCTCGATCGGTCAGGGCGCGGAGGAACGCCCGCTCCAGGACGGAGTGGAGCTCCAGCCGGCGGTTGCCGGAGGCGGCACCGGCCGCGATTGCCTCCGTCAGAACTGCGTCGGCCTCGGCGAACCTCCCGGCGAGCACGAGAGCCGACCCCAAGGTCCCGAGCAGCTCCGCCCGCGCAGGATCCTCCTCGGGCAACAGCACCGCGGCTCGGCCCAACAGGTTGGAGGCGCCGTCGGCGTCTCCCCGCGCGTGCGCGCGGCTGCCGGCTCTCGCCAGGCGCTCCGCCGCCTCGCCCGCGAGCGCGGCCGTGCGCTCGTCGGGCAGGCCCAGCTGCGTGCGGTAGTGGAACGCCTGCTCGAGGTGATAGCCGAGGATCTCCTCGACCTCGACGATGTTCGGGCCGGCTCGATCCTCGATCAAGCGGGCAAAGCCCTCGTGGAGGCCGGCTCGCTCGCCCTTGGGGATCCCCTTGTAGGCGGCGTCACGGATGAGCTGGTGCCGAAACCGGTATCCCTCCTCCCCCGGCACGACGGAGCGGTCGGGGCCGATGAAGTCCTTGCGAACGAGGAGCTCCAGATTCGCCTGCACGGATCCCTGGGCGCTCTCCTCGGAGAGGTCGGCGACGGCCGCCGCCCAGAAGCGCTTGCCGACGACGCACGCCCGCTCGATCACCGCCCGCTCGCCGGTGCTGAGCCGGTCGAGGCGCGCGGCGAGAAGGCCCTGGATCGTCGGCGGGATCTCGAGCGGCCCCTCCAGCGGCTCCCCCTCCGCGAGCATCGCGACCATCTGCTCGACGTACAGCGGGTTGCCTTCCGCCGTTTCGGCGATCCGCCGGCGCGTCTCGTGAGTCAGCTCCGTCACGCCCTGCAGGCTCTCGATGAGCGCCCCCGATTCGTCCGCCGTGAGTGGCTCGAGCACCATCGAGGCCGCGGGCGCGCCTCCCCAGCGATCCCGCTTTTCGAGCAGCTCCGGACGGGCGAGGCACAGGATGAAGACCGGCGCCTCGCGCGACCAGTCCGCAATGTGCTCGATCATGTCGAGCAGCGTCGGCTCGGCCCAGTGCAGGTCTTCGAACACCACCACCAGGGGACGCTCCTGTGCGAGCGCCTCGAAGAGCTTCCGGACGGCCCAGGACGTCTCCTCTGCCGAGCTCGCCTGGGTCGAGTGGCCGAGCACGCCGGCGATCCGCTCGGCGATCGCCTCGGCGCCCTCCCGCCCCGCCACGAGACGCGCGATCGCCGGACGCGGGTCCTCGTCCTCGCCCACGAGGTCGCGGAGGATCTCGAAGAGCGGCCAGTAGGTGATGCCGTCGCCGTACGGGAGGCAGCGACCCGTTAGCACCCGGGCGACGTCCTCCAGGGAGGCTTCGACCTCCCTCGCGAGGCGCGACTTCCCGAGGCCCGCTCCGCCCAGCACCGTGAAGAGAGAGGGCGTCGCGTCCCCGACCACCCGCTCGAAGGCCTCCAGAAGTCGCGCGAGCTCGGTGCGGCGCCCGACGAGCGGGGAGTCCGGACTGCGCGCCAGCCCGGGCGCGCCTTCGACGACCTCGAGCAGACGCCAGGAGCGCACGCCGTCGTCCTTGCCCTTGAGCGTGAGCGGGCCCGTCGGCTCAGCCCGAACGGCATCCTTCACGAGCCGGTGGGTCACCTCGCCGATCAGGATCTCCCCGGGCCCTGCCGCCTGCTCGAGACGGGCGGCGACGTTCACCGTGTCCCCCGTCACGAGAGTCTGCCCGTCAGCGGGGTCACCGGCCACGACCTCGCCGGTGTTCACGCCCGTGCGCAGGCGCAGCTGCAGGCCCTGCTCCTGCTCGAGCTCGCGGTTGAGCTCGTCGACGGCATCGCGCATCTCGACCACGGCCCGAACGGCACGGAGCGCGTCGTCCTCGTGAACGGCGGGGATTCCGAAGACGGCCATGACGGCGTCGCCGATGAACTTCTCCACGGTGCCCCCGTGGCGCTGGAGCGCTCGAGAGGCCGCCTCGAAGTAGCGCGACATGATGTTGCGGACCGCCTCCGGGTCGAGCTCCGAGCCGAGCCGCGTCGACCCGGCGACGTCGGAGAAGACGACGGTGACCGTCTTGCGCGTTTGCGAAGGGGATCTCGCTTCCTTCAATGCTCTCCACGCGGCGCGAGGCCGGCCTCGCGGGCCCCGTCCTACCGCAGTTGGGACATGGTCGATCGAGTCTAGAGCAGGCGGTCCAGACGTTCCTCTGCCCGCTCGAGAATCGGGTCGCCGTGGCCGACGCCGACCTTCTCGGGGGCAAGCTCGACCATGCGCTCGAGCGACGCGCGCCGCTCGCGCTCGTTGAGCGTGAAGGACTCCCAACCGGCCGCCTCCTCGGGCCACGTCACGATGGCGTCGCCCGAGAGCAGCACCTTGTGCTTCTCCGACCAGAACGCGAGGTGCCCCGGCGTGTGGCCGGGAGCATGGACGACGGCCAGACCTCCCTCCTCGTCCTTGTCGGCGAGAGGCGCGTCGACGATGCAGGGCGGGTGCTTCCCGAAACCGAGCGCGAGCCCCAGCTGGAAGGGGATGTAGGCCTTCAGGGGGGGCTTCGGCACGATGGACACGCGCTGGGCCTTCCGGTCTCCCGAGATGATGTCCGCCTCGTAGGGGTGCGAGCACACCTTCGCCCCGCTCAGCTCCTTCATGGCCGCCAGCCCGCACAGGTGGGAGAAGTGCGCGTGTGTGACCCAGATCCGCTTGACGTCGGAGACCGAGCGCCCCATCTGCCGGATCGCCGCCAGGATCTGAAAGGGCTGCGCGTCCGCGAGAGAGTCCACCAGCGTCAGGTCCTTGCCGTCGGCGACGAGGAACGCGCGCACCCAGCCTCGGGTCTGATCTCCCACGGCCACGATTCCTGGAGCGAGCTCCACGTGCGGCAGTCTTCCAGCTTGACGCTCGTCTGGGAAGGGTGTTTCATCGCCCGCGAGCCTCGGTCGCATGGGCCTGGCACGCTTTCTCATCCCGCTCTCCTCGCTCCTCGACACGAAGATCGGGTGGGACCGGCTCCCGCGCACGCTCGGAATCGTCACGTTGATCGGGCTGCGCGAGCAGCTACGGGAGCAGAACCTCGCCGATACGGGGCTGGTCAAGCCGCCGCCCGCCAGGCCGACCAGCCTGAAGGCGCGGACGCTGGACGGCGCCTGGAACGACGTGCGTCGCCCCTCGATGGGAAGCACGGGCACACGCTTCGGCCGCAACGTCCCGCTCGACCGCGCCTACCCCGAGGGGAAGCCGGACCAGCTCGAGCCGAGCCCGCGCGTGATCACCCGCACGCTCCTCGCCCGGGCCGAGTTCATCCCCGCGACCACGCTCAACCTGCTGGCCGCCGCCTGGATCCAGTTCGAGGTTCACGACTGGATGAGCCACGACACGAATCCGGCCAAGCCCCTTTCGCTCAAGCTCGACGACGACGACTGGCCCGACCGGCAGATGAAGATCCCGAGCACCGTGCCAGACCCGGGTGCAACCGCTGACGGGACGCCCCCCGTCTACTCGACCCACGACACTCACTGGTGGGACGGCTCCCAGATCTACGGCCATGACCAGGCCTTCCAGAAGCGGGCGCGCACGGGCGAGGACGGCAAGCTCCGGATCGGCGGCGACGGGCTCCATCCCGCAGCGCTCGATCCGATGCTCGATCCGGTCGGCCCGCGGGGGAACTTCTGGGTCGGTCTCGCCATCCTCCACGCGCTCTTCATCCGCGAGCACAACTCCATCTGCGACGCGCTGCGCCGCGAGCACCGGGACTGGAGCGACGAGCAGCTCTACGACAAGGCCCGCCTGATCAACGCCGCGGTGATGGCGAAGATCCACACGGTCGAGTGGACGCCCGCGATCATCGCCCACCCGACGACCGAACGGGGCATGCACGCCAACTGGTACGGCCTCATGGGGCAGCGCTTCCGCAACCGTTTCGGACGGCTCGGCCGAAGCGACGTCCTCAGCGGCATCCCCGGCTCGCCGACCGACCACCACGGCGCTCCCTACTCCCTGACGGAGGAGTTCGTCTCCGTCTACCGCATGCACCCGCTCATTCCCGACGAGTACGAGCTCTCGCCCCTCGGCGGCGCCTCCCCCACCCGCTTCGACTTCAAGTCGATCGGGCCGGGCAGATGGCGGGAGCCCCTCGGCGAGATCGGGGTGGCCGGCGTCTTCCGCTCCTTCGGGATCTCCCATCCGGGCAAGCTCGTCCTCCACAACTACCCGCTCTCGTTCATCGAGGACTTCCGGCCGGATCCCGACGGCCCCCCGGTCGACCTGGCGACGGTCGACGTCCTGCGAGACCGCGAGCGCGGGGTCCCCCGCTACAACGAGTTCCGCGCTCTCATGCACCGAAAGCCCGTGGCGTCGTTCGAGGACCTGACGCGCGACCCGCGCGTGACGGCCGAGCTGCGGGACGTCTACGGGCACGTCGACCGGGTGGACACGATGGTCGGGCTGTACGCAGAGCCGCGCCCGCAGGGCTTCGCCTTCGGCGACACGGCGTTTCGTGTCTTCCTCCTCATGGCCTCCCGGCGGCTCAAGAGCGACCGCTTCTTCACGGCGGACTACAGGCCCGAGGTGTACACGCAGACCGGCCTCGACTGGATCGACGACGCCTCGATGACGAAGGTGCTCCTCCGGCACCATCCCGAGCTCGCGCCCGTCATCCGGCACGACAACGCGTTCAAGCCCTGGCCGGGCGCTCGCGGCTGACTCACCCGTCACCGGGGCAAGCCCGCCTCGGGGGCGGCGGCATGTAGCGTCAGCGCCGTGCCCGAGCGCGTGCTCACCACCGCGGACCTGAACCGTGCTCTGCTCGCCCGCCAGCTCCTGCTCGAGCGCTCGAAGCTGCAGCTCGTCCGCGCCCTCGAGCGCATCGGCGGCATCCAGGCGCAGTACGCGCCGTCCTCGTACATCGGTCTCTGGAGCCGGCTCGAGCGGTTCGGCCTCCGCGACCTTACCCGGGCGCTCGAGCAGCGCCGGGTCGTGCAGGGAACACTGCTCCGCTCCACCATCCATCTCGTCTCGTCCGGCGACTATTGGGCCTTCGCCCTCGGGAGCCGATCGGCGCGCCAGGCGGCGTGGCTGCGATTCGACAAGAAGCGGCTGTCGAATGCCGACCTGGAGGCGGCGGCGAGGGAGGTGCGGGTGACGCTGGCGGGCCGGGTCGGAGATCGCGCCGAGCTGGTGGAGCTGGCGGGGCGACGCGACCCGGAGCGGCCGACTCACCTCTGGAACGGCCTCAGCGCCTGGGTCGAGCTCGTGCGCGCTCCGCCCTCCGGAACCTGGGAGCGCCGCCGGGCCGACCTCTACGCGCTCGCCGATGATTGGATCGGCCCGCCGAGCGTGACTCCCGAGGAGGGCACCGCAATCCTCCTCCGTCGGTACCTCGGTGGGTTCGGCCCGGCCCTCCTCGCCGATGCCGCTAGCTGGGCGGGGCTCTCGGTCGGCGATCTGGAGCCCGCAGTCGAGCGGCTGACCCTGCGGCGCTTCCGCGACGAGGAGGGCCGCGAGCTCATCGACCTCCCGCGAGCGCAGTTGCCGGGCGGGTCCGCCACGGCCCCGGTTCGCTTCCTCCCGACCTGGGACGCCACGCTGCTCGTCCACGCGCGCGGGACGCAGATCCTGCCCGAGGACTACCGGCCGCTCGTCTTCGACACGAAGACGCCGCACTCGACGCCGACATTCCTCATCGACGGCGCAGTAGCCGGCAAGTGGAGTCTCGAGCGCAGCCGGGGGAAAGCGACGATCGCCTTGCAGCCGTTCGGGCGGCTGCCCGCGGCGGAAAAGCGCGACCTTCGCGAGGAGGCCGAGCGCCTCGTGCGCTTCGCGGAGCCGGACGCCGAGTCGCATGCCGTCGCCGGCGCCCGATAGGAGACCGCTCGCAGCGGCGCGGTGCCGGATATAGCGTCCCCTCCATGTCCGTCCTCGAGCGCGACGATGCTCCGCCCGCACGCGTGATCGAGATCGTCGAGCCGGCCGTCGGGCTCGACGCGATCGTCGTCATCGACCACGAGCTCTTTGCGACCTCGGCGGGCGGAACCCGCATGGTGGCGGACGTGACCACCGACGAGGTGGCCCGGCTGGCGCGGGCGATGACCTGGAAGCTTGCGGTCTGCGGCGCACCCTACGCGGGCGCGAAGGCCGGGATCAGGTTCGGCGGCGGCGACCGCGCGGCCGTGCTCGGCGCATACCTCGAGCGCGTTCGCGAGTGGCAGGACTTCTTCCTCACGGGGCCGGACATGGGAACCCAGCCGGAGGACTTCCTCGCCCTCGAGCCGGACGGAGGCCCCACCCCTGTCTGGGCACGGACGCACGAAGGGATGGGAATGGACGACCTGGCGGTCGGTCACGGGATCAAGGCGGCAACCCGGGTCGCCCTCGAGCGGCTCGGCAGGACGTTCGAGGGCGCGCGCTTGGCGATCGAAGGGTTCGGGAAGGCGGGGGCCGGCGCCGCGCGCACCTGCGGGCGCGCTGGCGCGCGCGTGATCGCGGTCAGCACGATCGAGGGCGCGCTCGTCGATCCGGCCGGGCTTGACGTCGACGAGCTCCTCGCGCTTCGCGCGCGCCACGGCGACGCGTTCGTCCATCACGGCCCCGTTGCCGCGCGTGCTCGCGAGGCGCTCTTCGCGGTCGAATGCGACGTGCTCGTCCCGGGAGCCCGCCCGCATGTCCTCGTTCCCGAGTCCGTGGACGAGCTTCGCTGCGCCGCCGTCGTCCCGGTCGCGAACATCCCGTACGCCCCAGGAGCGGCCGAGGCGCTCGCAGCGCGCGGCATCCTCGCGTTGCCGGACTTCGTGACGAACGCCGGCGGCATCCATCTCTACGAAGCGCCCGAGTGCCGTGAGGATCCCTCGAGCTGCCTGGCCGCAGTCGAGCGGCTGGTCGGCGAGACCACCCGCCGCGTTCTGGCCGCTGCGGACGCCGACGGGGTCACTCCGACACAGGCCGCGCTTGGGATCGCACGCGCGTTCCTGGCGGCGGCGCAAGCGGCGAAAACCGGGATCGGGAGCAAACCGACCTAGGGGGACCGGCGGGGCGCGGGGCAACCCGAGGGCCTTCGAAGGCGAGGAGAAGCCGCTGCCGATCCACAGCTGAGCTGCGCTGAGCACTAGCACGACGAATGCAACAACGAGCCGGCTGTTGGGCTAACGAAGCCAAGAGCGAGCGGTTTGACAGGGTTCTATCTAACGGTTATCCTGTCACGGCTAACTGTTAGAGAGGAACTTGCAGGTGCCAGAACCCGAAGCCGTCGGAGCGTCGATCAAGGAGCCGTCTCACGGCTACCAGCTGCGCGTGGTGCAGGAGGTCGTGCTGGCGCTGCTTGCCAAAGAGGCGTCTCACGGCTACCAGCTGCGCGCCCGGCTTCAGCTTGCGCTAGGCCCGCTGGCGGAGGCGCTGAACGCAGGCCAGGTGTACGTGACGCTGAATCGGCTGGAAAAGGCCGGCCTGGTGACCTCGGAGCGGGTCGGCCAGACCGATCGCCCGGACCGCAAGGTCTACGAGCTGACCGCGGCGGGGCAGGCGCGGGTCACTGAGTGGCTCGAGGATACGAGCTGGCCGAAGCCCGCGCCGGCGGAGTTCCATCTCAAGCTGGTTGCCGCCGCAGCGGCAGGACTGGCGGATCCGGTGCGGCTCGTGGACGCGCAGCGACACGAACTATTGGCCGGGTTGGCCGCTGCGCAGCGGGCCGCGTTGGCAGAGCCGGATGGTTCGGTCGCGGGGCTTCTGCTCGAGGGCGTGGTGCTGAGGCTGCAGGCGGACCTGCGCTGGCTCGAGGCCTGCGCGCGCTACTGGAACGCAACGAAGGGACGATCATGAGCGTGAACGAGTCGCTATCGCGCGTGGGGCCAGTTTTGCGCACGCGCGGGTTGGAGAAGCAATACGGCAAGGGCGAGGGCATCGTGCGAGCGCTCGACGCGGTCGAGCTGGAGGTGGCCTCGGGCGAGACGCTGGCCGTGATGGGGCCGAGCGGCTGCGGCAAGTCGACGCTGCTGCACCTGCTGGGAGGCCTGGAGCGCCCGGCGGCCGGCGAGGTGTGGCTGGCGGGACGGCGCATCGACCAGCTGAGCGAGAAGGCGCTGGCACGGCTGCGCCGCCACTTGATCGGCTTCGTCTTCCAGGCCTTCCACCTGATGGACGAGCTCACCGCCGTGGAGAACGTCGAGCTGCCCGCACTGCTGGCCGGGCGCTCGCCGCGCGCAGCACGACGCCGCGCCGCGGAGCTGCTGGAAGGGGTCGGGCTCACCGACCGGGCCAAGCATCTGCCGTCGGCGCTCTCGGGCGGCGAGCGTCAGCGGGTCGCGATCGCGCGTGCGCTCAGCAACGAGCCGCTCGTCGTGCTTGCCGACGAGCCGACCGGCAACCTCGACAGCGCCGCCACCCTGGACGTGCTCCGGCTCCTCGACAGCCTGCGCTCGTCCGGGCAGACGCTGCTCATCGTCACCCACGACCCCCGGATTGCTGCAACCGCCGACCGGCTGATCTCGATGCGCGACGGCGCCTTCGTCGAGGAGACCAGGCTGACCCACGGCACCACCGGCCGGCTCGGCGAGCTCGCCGGCCTGGAGAGCTGAACCGATGGGCCGCCTCCTGCTCATCGGCCGCCTCGCCGCCCGCGACCTGCGCCGGCGCCCGGCCGAGGCCGCGCTCCTGCTGTTGGCGATCGTGGCCGCCACCACCACGCTCACTCTCGGGCTCGTCCTGCACGGAGTCATCGACAAGCCCTACCAGAGCACCCGCGCGGCGACGGCCGGGCCCGACGTCGTGGCCAGCGTGACCGGGGACCCGTTCGTCGGTCAGCCCGCCGACCTCGCCGGCCTCGAGGCGCTGACCGACGCTCCCGGCGTCATCGACAGCAGCGGGCCGTACCCGCTCATCGGGGTGGAGCTCGCGGCGGACGGTGTCACTGGGTCGAGGCGCACACCTTCGGGCGAGGTGATCGGCGGTGCGGCCGGGGTATGGGCAGAGGGCCGCGACCCCGCAGCGGCCGCGGTCGACCAGCCCGAGCTGACCCAAGGCAGCTGGGTACGCGACGGCGGCGTAGTCGTCGAGGCCGGCTTCGCCGACGCGCTCGAACTTGGCGTAGGGGACCAGATCACCCTGCGCACCCGCGTCTGCGGAATCATGATTCGCGGCGAGCAGCCACCGTGTCGTGTGGTGAACCGCCGCTCATTCGAGGTTGCCGGCGTGGCGGTCACCGCCGCCGCGAGGCCATATCCGGGTGTCTGCTTCGGCCACGACTGCCCCGAGTTCGCCGAGGCCATGGAAAGCCAGCCGCTGGATGACCCGCCAGGGGAAGAGCCGGCCATCGATGCCGAGGCGCCCGAGGAGCCAATCGAGCCCGGCCTGGTCTGGCTCACCGAGGCGGGCGCCCGCGGTCTCGCCCCGTCGGAGGAAGCTCTTACTTACGTCGTGAACCTGAAGCTGGCCGACCCGACCGACGCGCCGGCGTTCGTCAACAATCGCTTCCCGACGAGCTGGAGCGCACCAGTCCTGCAGTCGTGGCAGGACATCCGCGACGGGCACGACCAAGTGGTCAAGGACACGGCCGAAGTCCTGCGGATAGGCAGCTGGCTGCTCGGATTGCTCGCCGTGGCCGGCGTCGCGCTCCTCATCGGCGGTCGGATGGCCGACCAGACCCGGCGTGTGGGACTGCTCAAGGCGGTCGGCGGCACACCGCGCCTGGTCGCTGTCGTGCTGCTCGCCGAGTACATGGCCCTGGCCCTGCTCGCGGCGGCGGTCGGACTGGCGGCCGGATGGCTGGCCGCCCCCCTGCTCGCCGATCCCGGTGCCGGCCTCGTCGGCGGCGCGGGCGCGCCCTCCCTCACCATGTCCGCGGTCGGCGTGGTCACGGCCGTGGCACTCGGGGTCGCGGCAATCGGGACTTTCGTTCCCGCCGTCCGCGCGGCCCGCACCAGCACCGTCCACGCCCTGGCCGACGCGGCCCGTCGGCCGCGGCGCACGCCCTGGCTGATCGCGATCTCGGCGCGCCTGCCCGTCCCCCTGCTCCTCGGGTTGCGGGTGGCCGCGCGACGGCCGCGCCGGGTCGTGCTGAGCGCGGCCAGCATCTTCGTCGCGGTCACCGGGATCGTCGCCGTACTTGCAGCGCGCGCCCAGTTCGGCCAGGACGCCCAGCTGGTCGGTGGGACAGACCCTTCGACCGACCGATTCAACCAGGTGATGCTCGTGCTCACGGTCTCGCTGGTCACCCTCGCGGCCGTCAACGCCATCTCCGTCACCTGGGCAACTGCGCTCGACGCCAGGCACTCCTCGGCGCTGGCACGCGCCCTGGGCGCGACCCCACGGCAAGTCAGCACAGGACTCTCAGCAGCCCAGGTGCTGCCCGCGCTCGTCGGTGCCATCCTGGGCATCCCCGGAGGCCTCGCACTCTTCGCCGCCCTGGGCGGCGGCGAGGACGGGGTGACGGGCCCGCCACTCTGGCAGCTGCTTGCCGTGGTGCCGATGACCGTGCTCGTGGTGGCGGTGCTCACCGCCATCCCCGCCCGCCTCCACGCCCGCCGCCCCGTCGCCGAAATCCTCGCATCCGAGCATGCGTGAGGTTGGTCGAAGGGGGCTCCACGCTGTGACACGGCGCAGCACCTCCTCAACTGCCGAGACCCCGCGGGAGCGGGGTCTCGGTGTAGCAGGCCTGTAAGCCGGATTCTGTCGAGGGTGACCATCCATCTCGGCCCCCGGTTCCCCGGAGGCTCGTGCGGCGTACCCGGCTCCTCGGCGGGCCACCTGTGGCGGAGCCTGTTCGCCTTGCACCGGACGGGGTTTGGCAGCCGCCGTGTCGCCACGACGCTGGTGGGCTCTTACCCCACCCTTTCACCCTTACCGCCGGCGTCTCCGGAGAGAGACGTTCGCCGGTGGCGGTCTCCTTTCTGTGCCACTTTCCGTCGGCTTTCGCCGCCTGGGGTTTCCCCAGCGTCCTGCCCTTCGGTGTCCGGACTTTCCTCGAGCCGCTCACGCGGCCCGCGGTCACCCGGCCTGCGCCCCCAAGTGTAGCGTCGTCGCGGAGGAGCCACGAAAGCCCGAGCCGCATTCCGGGCACTCGATCCCGCCCTCGCGGTGCAGGACGAACTCTCCGCACGCCGGGCACTCCAGGCTGGCGCCGCGCATGAGCGCCATCAGCTCCTGGTCGAGCGTGCGGTTGAGCGTGACGACCTCCATCGAGCCCTACCCCACCCTCCGGAAGACGCCGACGACCTTGCCCAGGACGCTGACATGCTCGGGGTAGAGCGGCTCCATCGCTGAGTTCTCGGGCTGCAGGCGCACCCTGCCCTTCTCCCGGAAGAAACGCTTGACCGTCGCCTCGTCGGCAGCCTCGTCCTGACCGGCGAGCGCGACCACGATGTCCCCGTCGCGCGCGGTCTGCTGCCGCTGCACGACGACGAAGTCGCCGTCGAGGATCCCCGCGTCGACCATGCTCTCGCCCTTGACGCGCAGGAGAAACTCCTCGCCTCCCCGCGAGAGCGTGTCCGGAACCGCCAGGTGGTCCTCGACGTTCTCCTCCGCGAGCAGCGGCCCACCGGCCGCGATCTCGCCGACGAGCGGAAGCACGCGCACCTCGCCCACGTCCGGCACCGAGACCGAGGCGCCCGTGGCCGTCCGCTCGCGCTTGGTGAGCTCGAGGGCCCGCGGCTTCGTCGGGTCGCGCCGCAGGTAGCCCTGGCGCTCGAGATTGGCCAGATGGGCGTGGACGGTGGACGGCGACGCGAGCCCCACCGCCTCCCCGATCTCGCGCACGGTGGGCGGATACCCGTGTGAGTCGGTGTAGCTGACGACGAACTCGTAGACCTCCCGCTGGCGCTGCGTGAGCATCTGCCTCCCTCGCTGGTCGAACGTCTGTTCGCACAAGGTAGCGCGCCTACCGGACGGAGTCAAACGAACCCCAGACGCTACAATTCGGCAGGTCACGCGCTGGTGGCGGAATTGGTAGACGCGCAAGGTTGAGGGCCTTGTGGCCCGAACGGGCCGTGGAGGTTCAAGTCCTCTCCAGCGCATGCAAGGGCGCCCGCAGGCGCCCTTCGTCATTTCGGCGGCGTATCGTCAGAAGACGATGCGCCGCACCGTGACGTTGGTGCTCGCCCTCGGCCTGGCAGCGCTCTTTGCCGTCGCGGTCGGCGATGCGCTCCGAGATCCACGCGATCAGCCCCGTGCCGAGCCCGCGCCGGCGGACACCGCGCCGGCGCCGCCTGCGCCGGAGGTCGAGGCCGAGCCGGCCCCTGAGACGCCGCCGTGGGACGAGGATCGGGCCGGCCTTGCCGACCGCCTGAGCGGAAACGGTATCCGGGGGACGCTCTACCTCAGCGCCGACGACTGCGGAGGCGGGGACACCCGGCCGCTGCGGGCGCTTCTCCTGCCCGAGCTCGAGCTTACCCGGGGCCCCCCGGTGCGCGGCTGCCCGTTCACGGTCTCGGCCGACGGCGAGCACGCCGCGGGCCGGGGAGCCGCGTGGAGCCCCACGGTCTCGGTCTCCGCCGCTCAGACCAGGCCCGGCCGCCTCGAGGTCGTCGATGCGAGGCACGCGGGCGCGCTCCGCCTCGCCGGCTCAGCTCCTGCGTTCAAACCCGACGGCATGCTCACCCACGCGCTGTCGGGACGGGTGGTCGAGTGGAGCAACGAGTGCGGCGAGGCCCGGGAGCTCATGAGCCCTCCCATCTCCTTCGGGCCCAAGGAGGTCGGGCCTTACTGCTCGCGGACGACGGTGTCGCGACGCAAGCTCGCGCGGGCGCTCCCCGAGGGCGACCGCCTCAGGTCGGTCGACGCCCTGGTCTGGCTCGACACCACCCGGCTCACGGCGGTGCTCCGCACCCGCGGCGGATCGTGGCTGGCCGCGTACAGGAAGGGCCGCCGGCCTAAGGGCGCGAACGGCCTCGTCGGCCGCACCACGACGACCCCGCTCGCCGACCCGACCGGGAGGTACGTAGCCCTCACCCCGAACGGCTACCTAGAGGTCTACGACCGCGACGCCGGCAGGGTTTGGGCCTCGTCCTCCATCCCGGCGCGCGCCTTCGACTGGTCGCCCGACGGCGACTGGCTCGCGTACGCGGCCGACGACCGCAACGTCTACTTCCTCCGCACCTCCGACTGGACGACCCGGTTCAGCCTCCAGGCAGACACCGTCGGCCTGGCCTGGCGCTGACCCTTCCGGGCCGCCCGCGCGCGTGACTAATGTACGGGCGGCCGTGCAGGACCTCGCAGGACACGCGATCGACGCCGCCGTCGCCGCAGGCGCCGGCTACGCGGACTCCCGCGTCGTCCAGCGCCGCGCGCAGCTCGTAGCGACGAAGAACGGTGAGGTCGACTCCGTCTCCGACTCCGAGACCGAGGGGGTCGGCGTCCGCGTGCTCGTGGACGGCGCCTGGGGCTTCGCCGGCGACCCCCGACTTACTGAGGAAGGAGCGCGCGATGCGGCCGTACGGGCCGTGTCCTTCGCCCGGGCGAGCGCGTCCCGCGCACGCACGCACGTGGAGCTGACGCCGATCCCGGCGGCGAACGGCGACTACGCGGCGCCGATGGAGCGTGACCCGGTCGAGGTTTCGCTGGAGGAGAAGATCGCGCTCTGCCTGCGCGCCGAGGAGGGGATGAGACGGCAGGAGGTGAAGATCACCGAGGCAAGCGTGCGCGCCATGCGCGAGTACCGCGTCTTCCGCTCGTCCGAGGGCGCGAACGTCACTCAGCGCTTTGTCGAGTGCGGAGGCGGGATCGACGCACTCGCAGTGTCGGACGAGGGGCAAGTCCAGAATCGCAGCTATCCGAGCGCTCACGGCGGCTCGAGCGCCCAGGCCGGCTGGGCGTTCGTCGAGGCCCTCGGGCTCGACCGCGAGGCGCCTCGCGTCGGCGAGGAGGCCGCGGCGCTCCTCACGGCTCCGGCCTGTCCCGCGGGCGTGACCACCATCGTCGTCGACGCCGAGCAGATGGTGCTCCAGGTGCACGAGTCGGTCGGCCACCCGACCGAGCTCGACCGGGTCTACGGCACCGAGGCCGCGTATGCCGGGACGAGCTTTCTCAAGCCGGGCGACCTCGGCAGCCTGCGCTACGGCTCCGAGCAGATGAACATCACCGCCGACCCGACGACCTCGCTCGGGCTCGGCACGTTCGGCTGGGACGACGAGGGCGCGCCCGCCAGGCGCCAGCCGGTGGTCGAGGCCGGCCTCCTCACCGGCTACCTCGCCTCACGCGAGACCTCGGCGCTGATCGGCCGCGACCTCGGCGGCTCCATGCGCGCGGACAACTGGAGCCGCATGCCGCTCGTCCGCATGACCAACCTCCACCTCGAGCCTGGCGCCGGGACGCTCGAGGACCTGCTCGCGGACGTGGACGACGGCCTCTACCTCTCCACGAACAAGAGCTGGTCGATCGACGACAAGCGACTCAACTTCCAGTTCGGCACGCAGGTCGCGTGGGAGATCAAGAAGGGCAAGCTCGGGAGGATGCTGCGCGACCCGACGTACATGGGCGTGACGCCGGAGTTCTGGGGAAGGCTCGACGCCGTCGCCGGGCCCGGGGAGTGGACGATGTTCGGGCTCACGAACTGCGGGAAGGGCCAGCCCGGCCAGCACGCTCACGTCTCGCACGGCACCTCGCCCGCGCGCTTCCGCGACGTCCAGGTGGGCGTCCGGTCGTGAGCGTCGCTCGCGTTCGGCTCGCTCCTGCGGGGGAGGGCCCATGAGCCGAGCTCTGGAGCTCGCGGAGCGCGCGGTCAAGGCCGCCGAGGGCGACGAGGCCGACGCGTCGGTCCACGTCGAGAGCTCCGGCTTCGCCCGCTACGCGGCCTCCGCCGTCCACCAGCCGACCCTGATCAGGGACGAGACCGTGACGCTCCGCGTCGTCCGCGACGGCCGGGTGGGCTGTGCGACGACGAACCGCGTCGACGACGAGGGGCTCGCAGCAGCGGCCGGCCGTGCCGCCGAGGCCGCCGAGAGCTCGCCTGTCGACCCGGGGTTCGCGGGGCTCCAGGAGCCCGCGCCCGTGCCCGCGGTCGAAGGCTTCGACGAGGCGACGGCGGCCCTGTCGCCGGAGGACCAGGCGGAGGCGGCGGCCGAGGCGATCGGCGCGGCGCCTGATCTCGGGCTCTACGGCTACTACACGAGCGGCGTCACCGAGCTCGCGGTCGCATCGACGACCGGCCTCGCCGTCTCCCAGGTGATGACGGACGCGAGCGTCCTGGCGCTCGCCGCTTCCGACGACTCGTCGGGCTACGCGGAGTCGACCTCCTGGCGAGCGTCCGACCTCGACCCCGCAGCCGTGGCGCGCGAGGCTGCCGAGAAGGCCGCGCGAACCCGCCGTGCGACTCCCGTCGAGCCCCAGACCTTCCGCGCGGTACTCGAGCCGTACGCGATCTCGGAGCTCCTCTTCTACTTCGCCTTCACGTCGCTCAACGCGCTCGCACTCCTCGAGGGGCGCAGCTACCTCTCCGGGCGGCTCGGCGAGGCGCTCTTCGACGAGAGCTTCACCGTCCGAGACGAGGGACTCGACCCGCTCTGCTACCCGAAGGCGTTCGACATGGAGGGCGTGCCCAAGCAGCCCGTGCTCATCGTCGAGGACGGCGTCGCCCGCGACGTCGTCTGGGACCGCCGCACCGCCAAGCAGGCCGGCGACGGGCACGTCTCGACCGGTCATGGCCTCGCTCCTCCCGCCCAGGCGTTCGGGCCGATTCCGTTCAACCTTTCGATGGCGGGCGGAGACGCGGCCTCGATCGACGAGCTCGCCGAGCGCGTCGGCGACGGCATCTACGTGACGCGACTCCACTACCTGGGCGTCGTCGACCCGCGCGAGGGGATCATCACGGGGATGACGCGAGACGGGACGTTCCGGGTCGAAGGGGGCACCGTGACCACCCCGGTGGTCAACCTTCGCTTCACGACGTCGTTCCCCGCCCTCGCGGCCGGCCTCCTCGGGCTCACGAAGGACGTCACCCTGGTCAACCGCAGTGACTTCTACGACGAGCGCTACCCGTTCGGTACCCTCGTCCCTGCGGTGGCGACGGACGCGTTCACGATCGTCGGAACGGGGTCGGGACCGGGGCTCTGATGCCGGTCGTGATCGTCGGCACCCGCAAGGGGCTCTTCGTCCTCGAGAGCGACGAGGGTCGCCGCGAATGGGAGCTCACAGGCCCGTTCCTCACCGGCTGGTCCGTCTTCCACGGGATCGTCGACCCCCGCGACGGGACGATTCACGCCGCCACGAACAGCGAGGTCTACGGCGCCACCGTCCACCGGTCGTCCGACCGGGGCGACACCTGGGCCCGCGCCGAGGAGCTCGGTCTTCCCGAGGACACCGGGCTGACGCTGGAGAAGACCTGGCACGTCGAGCCGGGGCGCGTTGGCGAGGACGGGCGGCTCTGGCTCGGCGCCGCGCCGGGCGTCCTGTTTCGCAGCGACGACGGAGGCGCGACCTGGCAGCCGGTCGACGGCATCGTGCGGCACGACACGCGAGATCGCTGGAACCCGGGCGCCGGCGGCATGTGCTGCCACTCGATCGCGCTCGATCCCGACGAGCCACAGCGCCTGTACGTCGGCATCTCCGCGGCCGGCGTCTTCAGGAGCGACGACGGCGGCGAGACGTGGGCGCCCGCGAACCAGGGCACCGCCGCCGACTTCCTCCCGGATCCGTTCCCCGAGCTGGGGCAGTGCGTGCACAAGCTCCTCCTTCACCCCGCCAAGCCCGAGCGGCTCTGGCAGCAGAACCACTGTGGTGTCTACCGCTCCGACGACCGTGGCGACAGCTGGGAGCGCCTCGAGGCCAACGGGCTGCCGAGCGGCTTCGGCTTCCCGCTCGCCCTCGACCACCGGGAGCCGGACGCCGCGTTCGTCGTCCCCGAGGAGAGCTCCGAGAACCGGGTGACCCCGAACGGGCGGCTCGGCGTCTACCGGACGCGCGACGGCGGCTCGTCCTGGGCGCTCCTGACCGAGGGCTTGCCGCAGCCCGCCTGGGGCGCGGTCATGCGGGAGGGCTTCTCCTCCGACCGCCTCGACCCGCCCGGCATCTACCTCGGCACGCAGAGCGGCTCGCTCTTCGTCTCCCCTGATGCCGGCGAGACTTGGCTCGAGGCCGCCGCCCAGCTCCCGCCGATCCTCTCGGTGGAAGCGGCCGCGTGACGGTAGTCGTCCTCCCGTCCCTCCTCGCCGCCGAGGCCGGCGGCCGCAAGCGCTTCGAGGTGGACGCCGAGACTGTCGGGGACGCCCTTCGCGCACTGCCGGTGGCGAACCTGGTCTTCGACGAGCGCGGCGAGCTTCGCACGCTGGTCAACGTCTATGTCGACGGCGCCGACGCGCGGAACCGCGACGGCCTGGCGACGAAGCTCGAGGGTGCCGAACAGATCCGGCTGGTCGCCGCAATCGCCGGCGGGGATTCTTACTCGAACTGGTAGAAGAGGATGATCGTGTTGGCGGCGAAGAGGAGCGCCACGACCACGGTCAGACGGGTCAGGTTCCGCTCGACGATGTGCTGACCTCCCTGGGACGCCGGCGTGAAGCCCATCCCGCCGAAGCCTGTGTCGCGGCCCGAGTGCATGAGCACGAGGCCGATGAGGCCGGCGGAGAGGAGAACCTGGATGACGGCGAAGAACCCGAGCACGCGCTCAGGCTAGCAGGTCACTTCCGCTCGACCTTGCACGGGTGATCTCGAGCCCGCGCGCCGTTCCGACGTGCTCGACCTGCAGCGTCGTGTGGTCGATCCCGAACCGCTCGTGCAGGAGGGACTCCAGCTCGAGCCGGATCCGGTGGCAGTCGGCGCCGGGCTGGACGAGGACGTGGGCGGAGAGGGCCGGGAAGCCGTCGGTGACCGTCCAGACGTGGAGGTCATGGGTCTCTACGACCCCGGGATGGCCCGCGATGGCAGGCCCCACGTCCGCCGGCGGCGCGGAGGCGGGGGCGCCTTCGAGGAAGATGCGCCCGGACTCCCGCAGGAGCGACCAGGCGGCGGCGAACATCAGCCCGGCGACGAGCAGCGAGGCGAGCGGGTCGAGCCGGTTCCAGCCGGTCACAAGGATGAGGGCGGCCGCGAGCCCTGTGCCCGCGAAGGCAGCGAGGTCCGTCGCGATGTGGAGATACGCGCCACGGATGTTGAGGCTTCGGCGGCGCGCGCGGGAGAGAAGCGCGACCACTACCAGGTTCACCGCAATCCCGGCCGCCGCGACGACGCCGACGACTGCGGCGTCGACCTCGGGCGGGTCGACGAGTCGGACGATCGCCTCGTACACGATCCAGACCCCGAAGAGCAGGAGCGTGAGGCCGTTGACCTGCGCCGCGAGGATCTCTACGCGGCCGAAGCCGAAGGTCCAGCGGCCACCCGCCGGCCGGGTCGCGAGCGAGGCTGCGAGGAGCGCCAGGGCGAGGGAGGCTGCGTCGGTCAGCATGTGGCCGGCGTCGGCGAGCAGCGCCAGAGAATTGGCGAGGATGCCGAAGACGACCTCTGCCGCCATGAAGCCGAGGAGGAGCGCGAGCGAGACCGCGAGCAGCCTGCGATCGGCGGTGCCGCTCGCGCGGGCGGTTCCGTGGTCGTGATGGCTATGCATCGTCCTCATTGTGCCGTCGTCCTCGCTGTTGACTTTTGTCGTTCCTCCCCGAACGGGGGAATGACCACGTGCGGGGCCGCCGCTACGGTCGGAGCATGGCGAAATCTGCGGCCGCCGGCGTCGACGTCGCCGTCGTCGAGGAGCACCTGGCTCGCTACGCGGTCTCCTGCCCGCTTTGCAAGGCGGTGGATCAGCTCGGCGTCGGCCAGCAGCCGTGCGAGCTCGCTTCCTCACGGGGCGGCGACGACTCCATCCCGGTGATCGTCGTCGTCTGCACCCGCTGCGGCTACCTGATGCCGCTCGCGGCCGACCGCGTTGCCCCCGCAGAGGAGAAGGCCGCCTGAGCGGCCTTCTCGAGGTGACCGTCTAAGCGGCCTTGAGTCGCCGCGAGTCGCGCTCGAGCCGCTCTTCGGCTCGCGCGCGGGCGCGGATGGCGTCCGACGGGCCGAAGCGGTCGTGCGCACGCAGAGCACGCGTCTCCGCCCACAGCTCGTCGATCTGCCTGGAGAGCTCGGCGGCCTCGGCCGACTTGGCCGGATCAACGCCGCCGTTGAGCTCGTGCCAGAGCTCGGCGCGCCGTGCGACGGCACGCTCGAGCTCGGCCCGGATGTCCTTGATCGTTCGCATCACACCTCATTAAACGAGGCTGCGAAAGCTCGAATTCCTCCCGCTAGGCCGCGCGCGCAGGGATCTCGGCGTCGTCCGGCAGCGCTCCAGGAGGCCCGAACAACGTCACGCCCGCGGCCGCCGCAATCGCCCCGACCACGGCCGCGTCGTCGTCCGACGACCAGGCCGGCGGGGCGCCTGCCCGATCGACCTCGACCGGCCCGGCTGCGCGCAGGAACGCCTCATAACGGCCAGAGGACGATGCGAACGTCGTGAAGAGGGCGCGAGCCCGCGAGGACTCGGCCCGATACGTGTGGGCGACGCCGGCGCGGACGACGAAGCTCTCGCCTGGCTCGAGCGTGGCCGTTTCGGCACCGGCGAAGACGGTCAGGCGGCCCTCGAGGACGTACACGGCCTCCGCGGCCGCGTGGGCGTGGAGCGGCGCCATGAAGCCCGACAGGGTCTCGCTCTCCGCGGACGCGATGCGACCGGATGCCGTGGACGGCGTCACGGCTACCTGCTCGGCGAATCGATGGTCTTCATGCGGCCAGCCTGGCGAGCCGAGCGCGAACTCGCCAGGCGGCCAGCCCGCTTCACGCAGTTCGGTTAACCGAACTCAGCTGCCAGGAAGCCTGCCGAGGAGCTCGCCGAGGGTGTCGATCTCCTCGTCGCTCAGGCTCTCCCGGAGAACAGCCGTGATCGAACGCTCGTGATCGCAGGAGGCCCCGGCCAGGACGCTGGCGCCCGCCTCGGTAAGCCGTGCATACGTGATCCTCAGGTCGCTGGGGCACGAGGCACGCTCGACGAGCCCCGCCGTCTCCAGGCCCTCGAGCAGCCGTGTGATCCCCGACGGAGTCAGCACGAGACGCCGAGCGAGCGCGACACGCTTGAGGGCCCCGTTCTCGGCCTCGGAGAGCGCCTGGAGCGCCTCGTAGTCATTGATGCTGAGGCCGTGGTCGGCGAGGAGCCTGGCGCTCAAGCAGCGAGTGGTTGCGGCGTGAGCTCGGAGGAGCCGCGTGTAGGCCCGTACAGCAGGCGCGGCGCTTGTGGGCGAGGTTTCGCGGGTAGACACTTGCGTACTCAAATTCGTTCTGCTACATTAGCTTGCGTCCTCAATAATACAGATATCAAAGACCTGAGGAGGAGAAAGCAGATGAGCGCAGCCGAAACCACCACGATCGCACCGGTCGGAACCTGGAGCCTCGACCCCGTCCACTCGATCGTCGGCTTCGAAGTCGCGTACCTCGCAGGAACGTTCAAGGGCACGTTTCGCGACGTGTCCGCCACGCTCACGATCGGAGACGACGGGCGCGCGACCCTCGAGGGAGCCGCCCAGGTCAGGAGCGTCGACGTCAAGGACGAGAACCAGAACGCGCACCTGCAGAGCCCCGACTTCTTCGACGCGGAGCGGTTCCCCGAGCTTCGCTTCACGGCCAAGGACGTGCGGCTCGACAGCGAGCAGGTCACCGTCGACGGCGAGATCACGATCAAGGGCGTCACGAAGCCCACGAGGCTGACCGGGGCCGTCGCCGCACCCATCGACGATCCCTGGGGCAACGAGCGCCTGGGCATCGAGCTGACGGCTGCCGTCGACCGCACGGACTTCGGGCTCGAATGGAACAATCCACTTCCCAGCGGCGACCTCGCCCTGGCCAACGAGGTTACTATCCTCGCCGACCTGCAGTTCGTCAGGGCCGCCTAGCACATGAAGATCCTCGCCATCTCGGGCAGCCTCCGGGCGGGCTCCTACAACGCCGGCCTGCTCCGCGCGGCCGCCGAGCTCGCGCCGGACGGCGTCGAGCTCGAGATCTGGGAGGGACTGAAGGCGGTGCCTCCCTACGACCAGGACGACGACACGGCCGAGGGTCCGGCGGCGGTCGCGGAGCTCCGTTCCGCGGTCGCCGCCGCCGACGCCGTCCTCATCGCCACGCCCGAATACAACTCGTCGATTCCCGGGCAGCTGAAGAACGCCCTCGACTGGGTCTCGCGTCCCGTCGCGACGAACCCGCTCCGGAACAAGCCCACGGCCGTGATCGGCGCGTCCACGGGTGCATTCGGCGCCGTCTGGGGGCAGGCCGAGCTGCGCAAGGTCCTCGCGACGATCGGCGCCCGCGTCCTCGAGACGGAGGTCGCTTGCCGGCACGCCGCCGAGCGCTTCGACGAGCACGGGCGGCTGCTCGACGAGAACGTTCGCGCTCAGCTTGCTGAGGTGGTCGGCGAGCTCGTCGAGGCCGCCCGCGCCCGCGCGGAGGCCCAGACCGCCGTCCCTTTCGCGGCGTGACGGCGGGGGGCGGCGCCTAGCCGCCGCACGCCTAGCCGCCTAGGGACAGGGACGCGCCGAGCCGGCGCCGCCCGCACAGCGCCGATCGCGCCTCAGCTGAGCCTGAAGGGCGCTGACGTTCGGGTCGTTGCTCGTGGTTCGGTCTGCGAGGAGATTCCGAAGCTGCCAGCGGTCGTGGACGAGGTTGTAGTACTCGCGGAAGAACCTTCTGCCGTCCTGCCGGTAGTACTCGACGTACTGGAATCTCCTCGTGCGCAACGAAGCCCACGTCGGTACCTGATGCCGCTTCTCCCTCCAGTACTCGAGCAGGATCCGCGCGCGTTGGCCAGGGCCCAGGAGCGGCCGTCCATCGAGAGGCGGCTGGGCCGGATTGGGCACGATGCCGGCAGCGGAGAGCACCGTCGGGGCAATGTCGACGTTGGCCACGAGCCGTCGGTCCACGCTGCCCGCCTCGACATGGCCCGGCCAGCGAAGAAGCAACGGCACCTTGACCGACGCGCTGTAGGGAACGCGCTTCTCTCCCGCCGTCCCCGCCTCTCCGCCGAACGAGTGGTCGGCCCACACGAAGCCGTTGTCGGAGGTGAAGATCGCCAGCGTGTCTCGCTTCTCGTCAAGGGACTCGAGCCTCCGAAAGATCCGAGCGACCATGTCGTCGACGGCCATGAGCGTGCGAAGCTGGCCGGTGCGAACGCGCGCGCCCCCCGCAAGCGTGTAGTTCTCACTCCGAACGTATCCTGGCTTGTCGGAACGATCCCGCTCGAGGACCGCCGGGTTCCCGCTCCAGCGCGGAATCCGCGTGTGAGCATGCCTCGGCGCCGGGGTCCACGGGTAGTGGGGCGCGATCGGGGCGACGTAGAGGAACCAGGGGGCGTCGTCGTCCTCCTGGTCGAAGAGGCGCAGGAAATCAACGGAATGCCGGCCGATCACGTCGGTCGAATAGCCTTCGAAGCGGCGGTTCTGGCCGTCGACGTTGAACCGAGGGCGAACGTACGTGGAGAACGCAAGCCTGAGCATGGCCCAGTGGTCGAAGTACGGGAGCTGGCGACGTCTCCACCCGTTCAGGAACTTCCCGGCCATCGCCGTTCGATAGCCGCTCTGCGCGAGCAGGCGCGGGAAGAGCGTCGTCAGGTCGAGGCCGTGCCACGTGTTCCGGCGCACGCCTGTGTTGTGGGCGTAGCGGCCGGTGAGGATCGCCGCCCGCGAGGGGCAGCAGAGAGGAGTCGTCGCAAAGGCGTTGGTGAACTCCCGGCCGCCGCCTCTGAATGAGCGCCGTGTCATGGGCATCACGCCCATCGTGTCCGTCGCCCTCTGGTCGTCGGTGACGATCAGCAGGATGTTGGGAGGCGTGCCTTGCGCCTCAGCGCGCGCGGGAAGAACCCCCGCTGTCGCGGCGAGAACTACGAAGAGGACGGCAAGACTCCGTCCGGCCGACGGCCGAAGCTTGAGCAAAAAGCCGGAGGAGGGACTCGAACCCACGACCTACCGCTTACAAGGCGGTTGCTCTACCAGCTGAGCTACTCCGGCGGACCGCCCATCGTAGCCGCGCGGCCGGGCTAGTCGTCCACGACCTGGCGGCTCGACTGGTGCTGGAGCACCTTGCGCTTGACGCGTTGGAGGGCGTTGTCGATCGTCTTGGTGTCACACCCGAGCTCCTCCGCCATCTCCTCGTAGGAGTTTCCCTCGAGATAGAGGCGAAGGGCGTCCGACTCGAGCGGCGAGAGGCCCGTTCCCAGGCAGAAGACGAGGCTCTGGAGCTCCTGCGTCGAGATGACGCAGACCGCAGGGTCGTCGACGCCGGGGCCGGGGAGCGCGTCGCCGAGCGTGCACTCTCCATCGTCCTGTCCGGCCGGGGTCTGGCTGAAGGAGACGTACGTGTTGAGGGGCGCGTGCTTGAAGCGGGTCGCCGTCTTGATCGCCGTGATGATCTGGCGCGTGATGCAAAGCTCGGCGAAGCTTCGAAACGACGTCTCCTTGTCGGCGCGGAAGTCGCGGACGGCCTTGTAGAGGCCGATCAGCCCCTCCTGGTTGAGGTCATCGGACTCGCCGCCCGCCAGGAAGTACGAGCTCGCCTTCAGACGGACGAAGCCCGTGTAGCGGCGGATGAGCGCGTCCATCGCCACCGAGTCGCCGTTTCGTGCGCGCACGACGAGCTGCAGGTCGGCGAGCTCTCGCTGGCTCCGCTCCTGCGCGGTTCGGACGGTTGCGGGCTGACGGCGGGCCACGACGTTTCCTCCTGGGATCGGTGTTCGGAGGAGCTCTCGGGAGCCTCTCCGCAAACCCTAACCCTCAAGTTGAGGTCTCGATCGTAGCAGGGAGCCCTGGAAAGTTCAACGACTCCGGCGGAACCGCTCGAGCCGCTCTCTCGTCTCGTCGTCCAAGGCGCCTTCGATCTGTGAGCGCCCCGGGCCGACGGTCGGCGCAGGGCCGACCTCCCGTTCGGCGGCGAGCTCGCGCACGAAGGTGTTCGACGAGACCCGCCGCGTCTCCTGCCCGGCGGTGCCGCGGATCGCCTGATCCGAGGAGACGACCCAGACCTCCTCGCGCTTGCGATGCTCGGCTGCGAGTCGCTCGAGCAACGGGTCGGCCGGGGTGGCGAACCGGACCTCGAGGGCCCCGTAGGCAGCGTCTTCCCCGACGCCGTCGAAGACGACCACGCCGTGGGCGCCGCGAACCGCGACGAAGCTCGCCAGGGCGTCCACCAGCTCGCGGCGGTCCGCGAAGTCACCCGCGTGCAGGATGTTGTAGCCGTCGAAGAGGTAGAGCACCGGCTAAGGATGCCTGCCCAGCGTCTGCCGGGCGCCGGTCGCCGAGGCAGCGAGGAGGAGCGCGATCGCGGCGAGCATCCCGATCCCAGCCCTGAGATCCACGACTCCCGAGACGGCGCCGATCAGCGGCGGGCCCGCGAGGAAGCCGAGATACGAGATCGTGGTGACCGAAGCGACGGCGCTCCCCCGCTCGGAGTCGGGCGCGCCGCGGCCCGCGGCGCCGAACAGCGTCGGCGCGGCTACCGAGACTCCCGCGCCGCCCAGGGCGAATCCGAGCAGGGCGAGCGGGACGGAGGGCGCGACGGCGGCAAGGGTCAGCCCGGCGGACGCGGTGGCGGCCCCGCCGGCGAGCAGGAGCCTGTCTCCGAGCCGTAGCTCGAGCCACTGGCCGACCAGCCGGCCTGCCACCATCGCGGCGGCGAAGAAGCCTGGCCCGAGACTCCCCAGGGCCGGGGAGGCCGCGAGCTCCGTCTCGAGGAAAAGAGCGCTCCAGGCCTCGATGCCGCCTTCGATCACGAACGCGAGCGCACAGAGCAGCCCCAGAACGACGAGCCGCCGGGAAAAGGTGAAGCGCCGCGGGGCGACGGCCCGGGACGATTCGGGGTACCCCCGATTCGCCGCCGCTGCGACCAGAGTTAGAGCCGAGATCCCGGCCAGGATCGGCAGCGGCCCCGCCCCGGCACCCCGGGCGAGTCCCACGGCGACGGCAGCCACGAGAAACCCCGCGGAGAAGCAGGCGTGCGCGATCTGCATCACGCGCCGCCCTCCTGAGGTCTCGACGTCGGTCGCCGCGACGTTGATGACCACGTCGACGGCCCCGGAAGCCAGCCCGACCAGGGCCAGCGCGAGCGCGAGCTGCCACACGGAGCTCGCCAGCCCGGGAAGGAGAGCTGCACACCCGAAGATGACGAGCGTGAGCGGGAGGATGCTGGCGCCGAGACGATCGACGATTCGACCGGTGACGAGCATGGCCGGCAGAGCCGAGAGCGCCACGGCCAGCAGGGCGAGGCCGAGCTCGGTGACGGAGGCGCCGACCTGCTCCTTGA
This sequence comes from uncultured Actinomycetes bacterium, assembly GCA_963838795.1. Taxonomy (GTDB): domain Bacteria; phylum Actinomycetota; class Thermoleophilia; order Gaiellales; family Gaiellaceae; genus JAIBJN01. The sequence continues at coordinate 213,304 of CAWISL010000011.1, read as the reverse complement.
CCGCGGGGACGAGCACGCCCCACGCGCCCCAGTACGCACCGAAGGCGGCGAAGGCAAAGAGCGGGCCCCGGGCCGCCGTCACGCGCCGCGACGTTGGCGTGCAGCTTCGAAGAGCGAGACTCCCACCGCGACGCTCACGTTCAGCGACTCGACGTTGCCGGCGAGCGGGACGCTGAAGGCATCGTCGCAGGCGCGGCGAACGCCGGGCCGAAGGCCTCGTCCCTCCGCGCCGAACACGAGTGCGACGCCCGTGGCGAGGTCGGCACTCCAGAGGGGGGTCTCGGCGCTGCCGTCCGCCGCCCAGACCCACAGCCCTGGCCCCTTGATCTCCTCGAGGTAACGGGCGAGGTTCACGACCACTGCGACGGGAACGTGCTCGACGGCGCCCGCCGACGCCTTGCAGACGGCGGGCGTGACGCGGGCCGCATTCCGCTCGGTGATCACGATCCCGCTCGCGCCCGCGCCCTCCGCGCTGCGAATGACGGCGCCGAGGTTATGGGGATCGGTGACCTGGTCGAGGCAGACCACCAGGGGGCGCTCCCCTGCCGCGAGCTTGTGCGCGTCCGCATAGCGGTACGGCTCGCAGAAGGCCACGACCCCCTGGTGGTCGGTCGTGCGCGCGGCGTCGTTCAGGTTCCGCTCGCGGGCGATCTGGAGCCGAAGGCCGGAGATCTCGCGGAGCCACGGCTCGGCCGCCAGGGCCCGCTCGGTCACGAGGAGCTCGAGGATCTGGCGCTTTCCGGCGCGGACGACCTCGCGCACGGGCTGCCGGCCGTAGACGAGCTCCCGCGTCACGCCCGTGGGATCAGGCGGAAGCCGTCGGAGACGTCCTGGACCTCCCAGCCGCGTCGCTCGATCTCGGCTCGCAGCTCGTCGGCCCGCGCGAAGTCGCCTGCCTCCCTGGCCTGGCGCCGCCGCTCGGCCAGGTCGGCGATCTCCCTGGGAGCGTCGGGCGCAGGCTCGACGGCGAGGCCGAAGATCCCGAGGCCGCGCTCGAGCAGCCCGAGCTCGCCAGCCGAGCGCCAGGCGTGGAGGATGGAAAGCGCGAGTGGGGTGTTGAAGTCGTCGTCGAGGGCGGCCGCGAGCTCATCCCACGACGGGGCGCCCGCCGTCCGGTCGACGACGCGGAAGGCGGTTCGAAAGTCCTCGGCCTGCCGACGCGCCGCCTCCATCGCCTCGTCCGAGTACTCGACCGGGCTGCGGTAGTGGGCGCCCAGGAAGAGCACGAGAATCGCCTCGCGGCCGTAGGTGTCGAGCGCATCCCGCAGCGAGACGATGTTCCCAACCGACTTCGACATCTTCTCTTGCGCGAGCTCGAGCAGGCCGTTGTGAGCCCAGAGGCGGGCGAACTCACGGCCGGCGCCGCGCGACTGGGCGAGCTCGTTCTCGTGATGCGGGAAACGGAGGTCGATGCCCCCGCCGTGGATCTCGAAGACCGGGCCGAGAAGCTTCTCGGCCATCGCAGAGCACTCGATGTGCCAGCCCGGCCGCCCGAGGCCCCAGGGAGAGGGCCAGGAGGTGTCCTCGTCCGGCTTCGTCGCCTTCCAGAGGGCGAAGTCGCGCTGGTCGTCCTTCAGGTCGCTGGGCTCCTGGGCGACCATGTCCTCGACCCTGGCACCCGAGAGCTGCCCGTAGTCCGGGTAGCTCTCGACGCGGAAGTAGACGTCCCCCTGCGACTCGTAGGCTAGCCCGCGTCCCACCAGCTCCTCGATCAGAGCGACGATCTCGGGGATCGTCTCGCTCGCAAGCGGCTCGTGGTCGGGGCGGCCGAGGCCGAGCGCGTCGGTGTCGTCGAGGTACCACTGCGTCGCCGCCTGGGCCAGCTCCTCGCTTCCGATTCCTTGCGTCTCGGCCGCCTCGTAGATCTTGTCGTTGACGTCCGTGACGTTCTCGACGAGCGTGACGTCGTAGCCTCGGTGCTCCAGCCAGCGCTGCAGCCAGAGAAAGACGACGTACGGCCGCGCGTTGCCGACATGGACCCGCTGGTAGACGGTCGGCCCGCAGACATAGATGCGGATCGGGCCTGGCGGAGCCGGCAGCTCCTCCTTGCGGCGGGTTAGCGAGTCGTAGAGGAGCACCCGCGGGTTATAGCCGCTCGGGCGCCCCTCGACTCGGATCTAGGCGTGAAACTGCGCTTCTTCGGTCGAGCCCTTGAGAGCCAGGGTCGAGCTCTCGCCGCCGCTGACCGCCTCGGCGACGAGGTCGAACCACCCGGCGCCGACCTCCCGCTGGTGGCGAGTGGCCGTGTAGCCGACCTCCTCGAGCTCGAACTCGCGCTGCTGGAGCTCGACGTAGGCGCTCATCCCACGCGCGCGGTAGCCGCGCGCCAGCTCGAACATCGACTCGTTGAGGGCGTGAAAGCCAGCGAGGGTGATGAACTGAAACGCGTAGCCCAGCCCTCCGAGGTCCTCCTGGAAGCGGGCGATCTCGGCATCGTCGAGGTGCCGCTTCCAGTTGAAGGAGGGTGAGCAGTTGTACGCGAGCAGCTTGCCCGGGAAGCGGGAGTGGATTGCCTCGGCGAACTCCCGCGCCTCACCCAGATCCGGCGTCGACGTCTCGCACCAGATCAGGTCGGCGTACGGCGCGTAGGCGAGGCCGCGGGCGATCGCAGACTCGATCCCGCCTTCGACGCGGAAGTAGCCCTCGGGCGTCCGCTCGCCGGAGAGGAACGCGTGGTCGCGTTCATCGACGTCGCTCGTCAGAAGCGTCGCGCTCAGGGCGTCGGTTCGCGCAACGAGCACCGTCGGGACGTCACAGACGTCCGCCGCCAGGCGCGCGGCGGCGAGCGTCCGGATGAACTGACTCGTCGGGACGAGCACCTTGCCGCCGAGGTGACCGCATTTCTTCTCGGAGGCCAGCTGGTCTTCGAAGTGAACGCCCGCGGCGCCCGCCTCGATCATCGCCCGCATCAGCTCGAAGGCGTTGAGAGGGCCGCCGAACCCGGCCTCCGCGTCGGCGACGATCGGGGCGAGCCAGTGGCGAGTGGCGCCGTTGTCCTCGGCATGCTCGATCTGATCGGCGCGCAGGAGGGCCTGGTTGAGACGACGCACGAGGGCGGGCGCGCTGTTGGCCGGATAGAGGCTCTGGTCCGGGTAGGTCTGCCCGGCGACGTTCGCGTCGGCGGCGACCTGCCAGCCGGACAGGTAGATGGCCTGCAGCCCCGCCTTGACCATCTGGACGGCCTGGCCGCCGGTCATCGCGCCCAGTGCGGCGACGTACGGCTCGCCGTTCAGAAGCTGCCAGAGGCGCTCCGCGCCGAGCCGCGCTAGCGAGTGCTCCACGCGGACCGATCCGCGCAGGCGCTCGACCTCGTCCTCGCCGTAGGGCCGTTCGATTCCTTCCCACCTGTCCATGCCGCATGTCCTCCTAGTCGATGAGCTTGTATGCCGGAAGCGTGAGGAACTCCTCCAGCTCCTCGGAGAGCGCGACCTCGTCGAAGAGCGCACGGGCTTCGTCCCAGCGGCCCTCGCCGGCCTCGGCGAGCTCCGCCTCCTCGAACGCAACTACCTGGTCGCGCTCGATGCGCCCGTGGCGAAGCCACTGCCAGATCTGCGAGCGCGAGATCTCGGCCGTCGCCGCGTCCTCCATCAGGTTGTAGATGGCGACGGCCCCCGTTCCCCGGAGCCAGGACTCCAGGTAGCGGAGGCCGACGCTCACGTTCAGGCGCACGCCCTCGGCGGTGATCTCGCCCCCGGGGACGCGCACGTCGAGGAGGTCGGCTGCCGCGACGTCGACCTCCTCGCGCAGGCGCTCGACCTGGTTCGGCCGCGAGCCGAGCACCGCGTCGAACTCCTCAGTCGCCACCGGCACGAGGTCCGGATGGGCGACCCACGTGCCGTCGAAGCCGTCGCCGGCCTCGCGCCGCTTGTCTTCCCGAACCCCGGCCAGCGCGACCTCGTTCACATCGGGGTCGCGCCTGCTCGGGACGAACGCCGCCATGCCGCCCATCGCGTGGGCGCCCCGGCGGTGGCACGTCTTCACGAGGAGCTCCGTGTAGGCGCGCATGAACGGGACCGTCATGGTCACCTGCGCGCGGTCGGGGAGAACGTGCTCCGGGCTCGCCCGGAGCTTCTTGATGATGCTGAAGATGTAGTCCCAGCGGCCGGCGTTGAGCCCGGCTCCATGGTCGCGCAGCTCGAAAAGGATCTCCTCCATCTCGAACGCGGCCAGGATCGTCTCGATCAGGACCGTCGCCTTGATCGAGCCGGGCGGCAGCTCGAGCTCGTCCTCCGCGAAGTCGAAGACGCCGTTCCAGAGGCGTGCCTCGAGGTGGCTCTCGAGCTTCGGGAGGTAGAGGTACGGACCGCTGCCCTTCTCGAGGAGGCGTTGGCCGTTGTGAAAGACGAAGAGCCCGAAGTCGAACAGGCCGCCCGAGACCTGCTCGCCGTCCACGAGCACGTGGCGCTCGGGCAGGTGCCATCCGCGCGGCCTGACGATCAGGACCGCGGGATCGTCGCCCAGGCGATACGTCTTCTCCCCCGTGTCGAGCTCGATCGTCCGCTCGATCGCGTCGATCAGGTTCGCCTGGCCGTCGAGGTTGTTCCGCCAGGTCGGCGAGTTGGCGTCCTCGAAGTCGGCCATGAAGCAGCGCGCTCCCGAGTTGAGGGCGTTGATGACCATCTTGCGGTCGACCGGCCCGGTGATCTCGACGCGACGATCCTGGAGATCGGCTGGGACGGGCGCCACCTGCCAGTCGCCGTCGCGGATCTCGCGCGTCTCCGGGAGGAAGTCCGGCAGCTCGCCGGCATCGATGCGGGACTGCCGCTGCACGCGGGACGCCAGCAGCTCGCGGCGTGTCCCGTCGAAGCGTCGGTGCAGCTCGGCGACGAACGCGAGCGCCTCGGCGCTCAGGAGCTGCTCGTCACGCTCCTCGAGCGGCGCGCGTAGCTCGACCCCGCCGGCGACCTTCGTTCCCTCCACCGGCGACGCCTAGTCGCGGTCGTGATCGCGGTCGCAGTGATCCGGGCAGGTGCACTCGGCCAGCTCGGCCGTGCTCAGGACGATGAGGCCCGCATCCTTGCGCGGAACGTCACGTAGACCGCGTCCAAACCCTGTGGTGTCGACTGTGGCTGCCTCCATGACCCGTGTATTCATGGTACGTGTGGCCTCGATATTCACCAAATTGTTTCTTTCGATGCTTGATATAAACTGCATCTATGCTGGTCGCGCAGATCGAGGCCTTCGTCGAGGTGGCGAGGACACGGACAGTGAGCCGGGCCGCCGACGCGCTGTTCATCACCCAGCCGGCGCTCAGCGCTCGGCTGCAGCGCCTCGAGGAGGAGCTCGACACGAAGCTCTTCGTGCGCACCCCGCGCGGAATGAAGCTCACCGAGGCCGGCGAGGTGTTCCTCCCCCACGCCGTCAAAGCACTCGACAGCCTCGCAGACGGGCGACGTATCGTGAACGCCTTCGAGCGCGGCGGTGCGGGGAGGTTGACGCTCGGCGCGGCGCCTGCGGTCTCGACCTACGTCCTCCCGCGCATCCTCAAGCGCTTCTCGATCAGCCATCCGCGGGTGGGCGTGAGCGTGCGAACCGGGCACTCGGAGGAGGTGCTCGAGCTGGTGCTCCGCGAGCAGGTCGACCTCGGGCTCGTCCGGGAGCTCCGGCACCCCGACATCGTCAGCACGCCGCTCTACGAGGACCGGATCATCCTGGTGGTCGAGGCCGGCCATCGCTTCGCGACGCGCGGGCGCATCCGGCTCGACGAGATGGCGAACGAACAGCTCGTCCTCTTCGACCGCACCTCCAGCTACTCCGAGCTGACGAACGCCGTCTTCCGCGGCGCGGGTGTGCGACCGGAGGGCGTCATGGAGCTGGACAACATCGACGCCGCCAAGAAGATGGTGCAGGAGGGCTTCGGCGTCGCGCTCATCCCCCTCACGGCCGTCGCGGACGAGCTCGAGGCAGGGCTCCTCTGCCGGGTCGAGATCGAGGATGCCGAGCCGCTCCGGCGCCAGATCGTCGCCGTCCGCCGCCGCGACCGCAGCGCCGCGGGAGGCGCGGCCGAGTCGTTCCTGGCCACCCTCCGGGAGATGCAGCCGGAGCTCAGCCGGTCCTAGCCCGGGCGAGGGCCTCGTCTCGGTTTAAGGCCACCAGCACGGCCCAGAGCTCAGGCCCGCGCTCGGCGCCTGTGAGCGCGAGACGGAGAGCGCGCAGATCGCCTCCGACAGCCTTGAGCTCGCGGACGATCGCCTTCGCGGCGTCCTTGTCGAGGTCGGCGGGCGTGGCCTCGCGAAGCTCGCGGAAGCGGCTCATTGTCTCGGGGGAGCTCGTCGCCGCGGCCGGAGGCGGGCTGGTGAGCTGTTCGGCGATCGCGCGCGCCTCCACCAGGTCCCGGGCACCGCGAAGCGCCGGGCCGAGCCGCAGTTCGACCCCCGCCCGGGCGGCGAGCGCGTCGTCGGAGAGCGAGCCGAGCGCGTCGACGGCGAGTCGGCGGAGGCGGGACTCGTCGTAGCGAACGTCGCCTCGCGGAAGGTCCAGCTCCTCGAGGTACGCCCGCACGGCCTCAGCCGGGATTCCCAGCTCGCGCAGCCCTGCCACGGAAGCCGCCTGCTCCCGCTTCGAGAGCTTCCGCCCGTCGTCCCCGACCAGCAGGCCGTGGTGGACGTACTCCGGCGGCTGGGCCCCTAGCGCTCTGGCGATCGACTGCTGGAGCGGCGTGCTGGGAAGCAGATCCTTGCCGCGGATGACGTGGGTGATCTCCAGGTCGAGGTCGTCGACGACCGAGGCCAGCTGGTACGTAGGCCGGCCGTCGGCGCGGACGAGCGTCGCACGCTGGAAGCGCAGGGCGCCTTCGGCATCCGGAGCGGCGATCTCGCTGGCGGCTTCGACGTGCCGCTCCCGGCGCTCGCTTTGCCGCACCGGGCCCTCGTCCCAGACGATCCCGAGCCAGTCGAGCTCGCGCAGGATCTCCTCCTCGGAACCGAGCTCCTCCCGGGCGACATCGGTGTCGTCGATCCGCAGGACGAGCGCGCCGTCGTGCTCGTCGGCGAAGCTCCGGTTGGCGACCGCCGTCAACGCACCGCCGAGGTGCAACGACCCTGTCGGGCTCGGCGCGAAGCGCACCTTGACCACCGGGGATCTCTAGACCTTCTTGCCGGCGGCGACATCCCAACCGGCCTTGACGGGCGTCAGCGCCTTGCCGGCGGCGTCGACCGGCGTGTACTGCGTCTCGATCTTCCCGTACGCAAGAGCGATCTGATCGAGCGGCGGGCCGTCGTCGGAGCTGTCCACCTCGTAGGAGGAGACGACGACTTCAGAGAGCGTGATCGTGAGGAACTCGAGCGCCGCCTTGCTGCTGCGACGGCAGGTGAGGACGGCGGTCTTGATATGCGTCCCGCTCGCACAGGCGAGCCAGAGGAGCGGTGAGGCCTTGCTGGTGCGGGCGACGACGAGCAGGTCATCGAAGACCGCCTTGCCGGAGGCGCCCCCGCCGCCCGACGGCGGCGCTCCCGCCTGGCTGACACCCCAGCTGAAGGCCAGCACGTCGATCTCGTCCTTGTGCTTGGCGTCCGCGCTCTCGCCGGGGATGCCGTCGACCTTGAGGAAGTAGTCCGCCACGTCGCCGGGCTACTGTACCGCCGATGAGCGTGACGGCACTGCCCGACTCCCGCGCGGCCCTGCCGCTCGTGGCGCCGCACATCCACCGCACGCCACTCCTCGCCTCCCGAACGCTCAGCGAGGAGACCGGCTTCGACGTCCGGCTGAAGGCTGAGCTCTTCCAGCGCACGGGCTCGTACAAGATCCGCGGACCGCTCGTGAAGCTCGCCAGGCTCTCCCAGGACGAGCGGGATCGCGGCGTCGTCTGCTCCTCGGCAGGAAATCACGCGCAGGGTGTCGCCCTCGCGGCGGCCATGCTCGGCGTGCGCGCGGTGGTCTGCATGGCCGAGAACGCGACGCCTTCGAAGATCGAGGCCACGCGCGGCTACGGCGCCGAGGTCGTCCTCCACGGCTCGATCTGGGACGAAGCGGACGAGAAGGCGCGAGAGCTGGTCGCCTCCGAAGGCTTGACGTACGTGCACCCGTTCGACGATCTCGACCTGATCTCCGGCCAGGGGACTGTCGGACTCGAGATCCACGACGACTGGCCCGAGGTCGAGATCGTGGTCGTGCCGATCGGCGGGGGCGGGCTGATCTCGGGCATCGCAGCGGCACTCAAGCGCGAGCGGGACGGGATCAGGATCGTCGGCGTCGAGTCCGCGGACGGCCCAGCGATGCAGCGGAGCGTCGAGGCCGGCGAGCTCGTCACGCTCGACCGCTGCGACACGATCGTCGACGGGCTGCGGGTGAAGCGCGTCGGCGCGCACACGTTCGAGCTGGTGCGTCGGTACGTGGACGAGATCGTGACCGTCCCCGACGAGACGATCTTCGAAAACGTGCTCTGGGTGATGGAGCGCTGCAAGCTTGTCGCCGAGGGCGCCGCGGCGGCCACCGTCGCAGCCGTGCGCTCGGGCCTCGTCGAGGCCCCGCATGGGACAAGGGTCGTCTGCGTTCTCTCGGGCGGGAACCTCGACCTCGCCCAGCTCCGCGGGCTGCGCTGGAACTAGGAGCACTCGGGCCGCACCGCGCGGCCGGTCGGCGCGGGGCCATCCTCTCCACTGCGAACGCCGGCCGACGTTCATCTCCCCGCTGACACGGACCAGATCAAGAGGTCGAGGATTCGCACCTCCGTGAGCCCGTACGCGCGGCTCGCGAGCTCTCGCTGGAGCCCGTGCAGGACCGACCGGTTGCGATCCAGGTCGCCTTTGTAGCTGCGGACGAGCGCGGTGGCGTGCTCCCCGAACGACGCCGGCGAGCGCATCGCGGGATCGTCCCGCGTCAGGTAGGTCTGGACGACGCTGTCGAGGATCGGGATCAGCCCCGGCCGTTTCCTGTGCAGCGCTTTCGTCATCTTCGAGAATCCGACTCCACGGATGTCCCCGAACGCCTCGAAGAGCCGCGTCAGTGGGATCCACGGGATCGAGCTCGTCGCCTCCGCCAACGAAGCAGCAGGGTGGATGGTGCGCAAGGCGCGTTCGATCTCGCCGCGGCGTTCGAGAATCGCTGCGATCTCGGCCGCCGAGATGCGGGCACCGCCCCGGTTCGCCAATCTGAGGTCACCCTCGTCGAATGACGCGGGTCCGGACGAGCCCGGGGCGTCATAGCTGGAATACGCCGCGAGGAACTCGAGCGCCAGCTCAAGTGGATTCTCGACCTCGACACCACCACGAAGAATGATCGTGCTCATACCGTGCGACGAACGATCGTCGCAGGACCGCGCTACCAAGGACGGGGGATGTCCCGCCGAGGTACCGACATGCTCGCCGGACGTTCGCGTCCGTCGAGCTGCGGAAGACGCGGCGGGTGCCAGCCGTCTCGAAACCAGATGAGCACGCAGAGCTTGCATGGAGGACGGGCCGTGACGCGACGTGGCCCGCGTGATCTCGTGTTAGGCATGGCACAGGCCTTTCGTGCCAAGCCCTCCGCCGAGGTCCCGCGCCCGACCCTCGAGGAGCTTATGACTCCCTCACGCTGGCACCGTAGTGGCGGAAGCCCTGAGCTCAAGAAGGCGTTCGGATACCTCCAGGGCGCGGTCGCCGATGCGCATCGCCTTCTGGCGGTTCCGCCCGACTCGCTCTCGCTTCGCTCGGCCGAGATCGAGGCTCGCTTCCGTGATGTGCTCGACCAACCTGTCGACTCGCTGACGATCGACACGGCCTGGGAGCTCTATGGCCAGGTCAAGGCCATGCTCCCGCTCCTCGCCAGCGGAGACTACATGGCCGCCCAGCTCGATTATGAAGCGCAGCGGGCGAAGGACAGGTCGCGTTGGCACGGGTGGAACCAGCACTTCGGAAAAGATGAACTCGCGGAAATGAGGAGCAACTACCGCAAGCGCCAGCCGAACCAGACGCTGCACAAGCAGGCAGCCGAGAAGCTCTCGTTTCTGTATACGCAGCGGACTGAGGCAGGACGTGATCGACGGGCCAAGGCGGGACAGAAATGCCGTTACCTGAACGCGCTCGCGCCAGCCTTGCTCGCGCTCCAGGCAGGGCTCGTCGTTGCGATCCACTCCTTCGCGGCAAACGACGTTTGGAAGACGGTCGCCGTCGCCGGAACTGCCGGTGCCTTGGGGGCGACACTCAGTGGAACCTTGCGTATCCGCGACGATCTTCGCGACCTCGACGATCTCCGCTCATTCTGGCCCGCCATGCGGGTGCAACCGCTTGTGGGCGCCACCGCGGGCCTGGTCGTCCTTCTCCTCATGGAGAGTGGGACGCTGGACATCGGCCGCGAAGACTCCGGGCACTGGGCAGGCCGAGCCCTACTCGCCTTTGCGGCCGGTTTCTCGGAGCCCTTCTTCCTTGGGCTCGTCCAGCGCGTGGCTGTCGTGCCGGACAAGAAGGCCGTCGCAACCGCGTAGGGCACCCCTCGAAGGGCTGGATCGTCTTCTCGCTCATCGCCACGCGAGGCTGCCCGGACCCGACAGACGCCGTCGGGATCCCGCTTTCCTGCGCGCCCCTTGCCGGGGGTTTCGCGTCGTGTTTGCAGCGGCAGGGCGATCCTCGCCTTTCGCTCCGGTCCGTTGAGTAGCGTCTCGCCCATGGATGCCGCGCTTTTGGCCTGGTATCGCCGCTTCGGGCGCGACCTCCCCTGGCGGAAGCACGCGCGATCCCTACGCGATCCTCGTCATCGAGGTGATGCTCCAGCAGACGCAGGTCGAGCGGGTCGTGCCCCGCTATCAGGCCTGGCTGGGCGCTGGCCGACCGCCGAGGCGCTCGCCGCCGCGCCGCTCGCCGACGTGATCCGCGAGTGGCAGGGACTCGGGTACAACCGCCGCGCCGTCAACCTCCACCGCGCGGCACGGCGGATCGCAGCCGAGCGGCTGGCCGGACGACCTCACCGAGCTTCCCGGCGTCGGGCGCTACACGGCGGACGCGGTCGCGGCCTTCGCCCACGGAGCGCCCGTGCTCCCCGAGGACACGAACGTGCGGCGCGTGCAGGCGCGCACGGGCACCGTTTCGGGCCTGGAGTGCGCGCAGGCGCTGATGGACCTCGGAGCGAGGATCTGCCTCGCGCGAGTGCCCCGTTGCGGCTTCGTGCCCCCTGGCGCAGGCATGCCCCTCGCGGGGCCGGCGCTACGAGCCGCACCGACGCCAGGGCCGGTTCGAGGGCTCCTTCCGGAGCGCCGTGCCCGCGCCCTGCGGGCCGTCGCGGAGGAGCCACGGGCCTGCCGCTCTCGACGCGGAGGCGGTCTCCGCACTCGAGCGGGACGGGCTGGTGGCAGTCGCCGACGGATCCGTGAGACTCCCGTAGGCGGTAGCCTGCGGTCATGGCCCAGATCGAGGGCTACAGCTTCGGCCGCGTCTTAGTCGACGGGCATGAGGAGACGGCCGACCTCATCGTCCTGCCCGACCGAATCGTCCGCAACTGGCGGCGGCGCGACGGCCACGGCCTCGTCCTCGACGATCTCGACGGGGTCCTCGACGAGCTCCCTGAGCGCCTGCTGATCGGAACGGGCGCCCACGGCCGCCTCCGTCCGGACCCGGTAACGCTCGAGCTCCTGCGCGAGCGGGGAATCGAAGTCGAGGCGCTGCCCACGGGCGAGGCCGTCCGCCGCCTGCAGGAGCTCGATCCCGCTGCGACGGCTGCCGCGCTCCACCTGACCTGCTAAGCCGCCTGGAGAAGCGCGACAGCCTGCGCTGCAAGACCCTCGCCGCGGCCCGTGAAGCCGAGCCCGTCTGTCGTCGTGGCGCGCACCGAGACGCACCGCACCTCCACTCCCAGCGCAGCCGCGAGCCTTTCCTCCATCTCCCGTCGAGCCGTCGCGATTCTCGGCCGCTCGCCGATGAGGACGCAGTCGGCGTTGACGAGCTCGTAGCCCGCCTCGCGAACGGCGGCCATCGCGCGCTCCAGGAAGAGGAGCGACGAGGCGCCCTCCCACTCGGCCGCGCCAGACGGGAAGAAGCTGCCGATGTCGCCCAGGCCCGCGGCGCCGAGCACCGCGTCCACCAGAGCATGGGCGACGACGTCGCCGTCGGAGTGGCCCGCGAGACCTTGCTCGCCGTGGAACTCGACGCCGCCCAGGAAGAGCGCCGCCTCGGCGGAGAAGGCGTGCGCGTCGACGCCGATCCCGACCCGGAGCCCGCTCACCCGAGCCGCTCCTGACGGGACGCACGGCCGTCGAAGACGGCGATCGTCTCATACCCGGCTGCGCGCAGGTGGTCGACTCCCGCCTCGAAGTCCCGCCCGACGTCACGGTAGACGTGCGCGTCGGACGCGAGCGTCGCCCCGACCCCGCGCTCGCGGCAGCGCGCGAGAAAGTCGGCGTCCGGATAGAGCTCGCCGACGGGCTTGCGCAGGCCGGCCGTGGAGACCTCGACTGCCACCCCCGCCTCGGCGATGGCGCCGGCGGCCTCTTCGTGACAGGCCTCGACGACCTCCGGCGAGGGGCGGTGGCCGAAGATCTTCACGAGATCCGGGTGGGCGAGGACGTCGGCCAGCCCGCTGCGAGCAAGGGCTCGGAGCTCCTCGAAGTAGCGGCGCCAGACCTCGTCGACCTCGCGCCCGGCCCAGGCCCCGGGCTGCATGTCGACGGCCTCGCCGTCCACGAGGTGCACAGAGCCGAGCAGGAAGTCCCAGGGGTACGGGCGCACGATCTCGGCAAGCGCGTCCGCGGTGCCCGGTAGCCACTCGAGCTCGAGCGCGAGCTTTACCGGGAGCCCGCGCGCCTTGGCCTCGAGGATCGCGTCGCAGTAATGGTCGAGGTCGTGGGCGACCCTGGCGCGATGATAGGGATGGACGAGCAGCGGCTCGGCCTGGTGGAAGTAGTACATGTGCTCGGTGAAGGCGATCTCGTCGACGCCGCGCGCCGCGGCCTGTTCCACGAAGCGCTCGACCGCCTCCACGGTCAGCTCGATCTGGCCCTCCCGCCCGTTCGCCGGCCCGCGCAGGTGCATGTGGTAGTCGACGATCACGAGCCCGCCCCGAGCAGGAGCTCGACGAGGTCCAGGTCCGCCTGAGTGGTGACCTTGAGGAGCCGGCGGTCGCCCTCGACGACCCGCACGCGGCCGCCCCCGGCTTCCACCAGCCCGGCGCAGTCGGTGGCCTCGTCGACACCGGCGAGCGCGCGGCGGAGGGGCTCTGCCAGGAAGGCCTGCGGCGTCTGGGCGGCGACGAGCCGGGTGCGGTCGACGGTTTCGACGACCGTCTCGCCCTCGGCCAGCTTCACCGTGTCCGCCAGGGGAAGCGCCGGGATGGCGCCGTCCCACCCGTCGTCGATCGCCGTGACGACACGCTCGACGACCTCCTCCTGGAGGAGCGGCCGCGCGGCGTCGTGCACGACCAGCACGGCCGCCTCCTCGGGCACCTCGGCGACACCGGCACGCACGGAGCCGGCCCGGGTCGCTCCTCCGGCCACCGCCGCGTGCACCTTGCCCGCCCCGATCTCCTCGGCGAGGAGGATGCACGGCTCCTCCCACTCCGGCGGCGCCACGACGACGAAGGCCTCGATCCAGTCCGAGCCCTCCAGGCGCTCGAGGCTCTCGGCCAGGAGGGGCCGGCCGCCGAGGTTGGCGAACGCCTTGGGGCGATCCCCGCCGAACCGCTCCCCGCGCCCCGCTGCCACGAGCACCGCCCAGACGCCCGAGCCGCTCGCGCTCACTTGAAGAGGGCGAGCTCGCCGTCGCGCTCGACGAAGAGCTCGGGGCTTACGGGCTCGTCGGAGGTCTGGAAGTCCCGCTGCACCTTCGTGCGCAGGAGCTCCTCGGTCTGGCCCCGCTTCACGACCTCGAGGGGCAGCGCAACGAAGACGTTGTTCATGGGCACGGCGTACACGGCAGGGCCGTCGTAGGATCGCACGATCTGGCGCCGCAGCCCAGGAACGGCCATCCGGGTGGCGTCGTAGCCGTCGGAGGTCGACCAACCGCAGAGCTCCAGGTCGCCGGCCGGCTCGCAGAGGAGCTCCGCCTCGTCGTTCGTCTGCTGCAGGAGGTTGTCGAGCGCCAGGCTCTCGAGCTCCTCGACCGTCGTGCCCCAGCGCTTGACGTCCTCGGGCCGGACGACAGTGTACGAGTCGTCGGCGTCGACGACGTAGACGAGGCTGAGATCGCCGGGGAACGGGGTCGCCGCCGGATCGAAGCCGTAGGTGCGAAGATCGAACGGCGCCTGGAGGAGCGGCATCAGGTCCGCGCTCGCCTCCTCGAGGGAGAGCTCGTCGATGCCCGCCTCCAGCCGACGCTCCGCGTCGGCCACGAGGCCGTCGACGATCTCGTCCTTGCGGCCGGGGTCGGCCTGGTAGGCGGCGAAGGCCTCGTCGAGAGTCAGGTCGACCCGGTTCGGGCCCTCGGACGCGCTGACGGTCAGCTCTGGCCCCGCCTCGACCTCGAAGCCCGCCTGCTTCAACCCGGCGACGACGGTCTCCTGGAACGAGGACGGAGGGAGGGAGTCCTCCGCCGAGCTCCCCTCATCGCCGGCACAGCCGACGACGAGCGCCGCGAGGGCGCAGGCGAGCAGGAGCACGCGGAGGCGCATCCGGAAAGGATGCCTGGGTCGTGGCGCCTGGGGCGGGGTTAACCGGCGACCTTGGCGCCCACCGAGTCGAGCTCGTCGTCGAGCCAGACCGCGGCGTCGTCCTCGTCCATGCCCTTCGCGTACATCAGCTCGGAGGCGAGGATCTTCTTCGCCTTGACGAACATCTGCTTCTCGCCGGTGGAGAGGCCCTTCTCCTGGTCGCGCAAGGAGAGATTCCTGACGACCTCGGCGAGCTCGAAGATGTCCCCGGTCTTCATCTTGTCGCGGTTGTACTTGAAGCGCCGGTTCCAGTTCTTCGGCATCTTCGTCCCGTTGCCGTGGAGAACCTTGACGACGCGCACGACCATCTCCTCGTCGATCACCTTGCGCAATCCCACGCGGTCGGCGTTCTCGGTAGGGACGTTCACGGTCATGTCGTTGTGGAGGATCTTGATCGTGAGGTACTCGCGCTCCTGGGCCAGAATCGTCCTCGTCTCCTTCTTCACCACGGTCCCCGCGCCGTGATGGGGGTAGACGACCTTATCGCCGACCTTGTACAAGCCTCTCCTCCTCTATGTGACACGCGGGCGCACAGAACGATGCGCCCAGACGCCTGCGGAATCAAGTCATTCTACCGGAAACCCGCTTGGGAAGCGAGCTTCCGGGCATTCTCCCGCGGCGGCTAGAGCTGCAAGTACCGGTCGACCAGATTGTGCTCCTGCAGGCGGCGCAGCCCTTCGCGGATCTCGCGGGCGCGGACGGAGCCCACTCCGTCCACGGCCTCGAGGTCGCGGTGGCTCGCCCTGACGACGGCGTCGAGGCTCTCGAAGTCGCGGACGACGTGGCGGATCACCGAGTCGGGGAGGCGCGGAATACGCGAGAGGACCCGGTAGCCGCGCGGCTGCACGGTGTGGTCGAGCGGGTTGGTGTCGCGGTACCCGAGGAGCTCCGCCAGCTGCTCGAACTCGAGCAGCCGCGCGTAGTCGAGCTGAGCAAGGCCCTCGAGCGCCATCGCCGACGCGGCGGCCTCCCCCGAGCGCTCGTAGTCGTAGACGACGGCAGCCTTCTCGCGGGGCACGTCCTCCATGAGCTCGTCGAGCTGCATGCGGATGAGGCGGCTCTCGTCGCCGAGCTCGACGCAGTTGCGCTCGATCTCCTCCGCCATGCGCGTCGTCATCTCGGCCCTCTGGAGGACGACGAGCACGTCGTCGAGGACGACCGCGCTCTGGAACTCGAGCGCCGTCAGCCGAGTCAGCCCCTGGTCGAGCCGGCTGCGATAGGTCTCGAGCGTTCCGAGCGCCTGATTCGTGCGCGCCAGGGTGTCCGAGATCTCCCCGAGCTGGTAGCGCAGGTCGCCGACGAACACGGTCACGGTTTCCCGCTGCTGAGAGATGGAGACGACGAGCGCGTCGGTCTGCCTGGCGACGCGCTCGGCAGTGCGATGGCGCGTGCCCGTCTCGTCGGACGGGATCGCGGGATCGGGCATGAGCTGGACGTTGGCGTAAACAAGCTTCTGCCCGTCTCTGTTGATGACGATCGCGCCGTCCATCTTCGCCAGCTCGTAAAGGAGCTGCGACGTCAGCGGCAGATCGAGCCGCATCCCGCCCGAGAAGAGGAAGGCAAGGTCGTTGGGGTCGCCGATAACGATCAGCGCGCCGAGCTCGGCCCGGATGATGTCGTCGATCCCGGAGCGCAGCGTCGTGCCCGGCGCGACCTGCTTGAGCGCCGAGAGGAGGGTCTTATCCTTCCGAGGATCCGCTCGCATCGAGCCCCGCAGTGATCGCCGTCCGCAGCGTTCCCGCTGCCGTCAGGCGCATTCTGCCACGGGACTCGGTACCGTCCGGCACCAGCGACTCGGAGAAGCCGAGCTTCGCGCACTCGGCCAGGCGCCGCTCGGCCTGGCTTACGGGGCGTAGACGACCGGTCAGCCCCACCTCGCCGAAGCAGGAGACCCCGTGCTTGACGGGCGTTCCGCGGGCGGCCGAGGCAATCGCGAGGGCGACGCCGAGGTCGGCGCCGGGCTCGTCGATGCGAACGCCGCCGGCCACGTTCACGAAGACGTCGGCCTGGCCGAGCGCGACGCCCGCGTGGCGGCCGAGGACGGCCACGATCATCGAGAGGCGCTTCGGATCCACCCCCGTGCCGACGCGCCTCGGCATGGCGAGGTCGGTCGGCGAGACCAGCGCCTGCACCTCGAGCAGGAGCGGTCGCGTCCCCTCGATCGTGCAGACCACGGCCGAGCCAGGCTGCTCTTCGTCGGGCCTTCCGAAGAGCTCCGAGGGATCGTCCACTGCCTCGAGGCCCGCGGAGGTCATTTCGAAGACGCCCAGCTCGTTCGTCGAGCCGAAGCGGTTCTTGACCGCCCGCAGCACGCGGTGCGACCGGTAGCGGTCGCCCTCGAAGTGGAGCACGCAGTCGACGAGGTGCTCGAGCACCCGCGGGCCCGCGACCGATCCCTCCTTGGTGACGTGGCCGACGAGGAAGGTCGCGATCCCCTGCTCCTTGGCGACCCGGAGGAAGCGGCCCGCCGCCTCGCGCACCTGCGCGACGGAGCCGGGCGCCGAGCCGAGCTCGGGGGCGTAGAGGGTCTGGACGGAGTCGACGACGCAGACGTCGGGCCGTTCGCGCTCGAGGGTGGCGCAGACCTCGTCGAGATTGGTCTCCGCCAGGATGCGGACGTTGCCGGCGCCGCCCAGCCGGTCGGCACGAAGCTTCACCTGCGCCGCGGACTCCTCGCCGGTAACGAGAACGACCGTGCGCTCCGCGGACATGGCGGTAAGAGCCATGAGGAGAAGCGTCGACTTGCCGATCCCGGGGTCGCCGGAGACGAGCACCAGGCTCGCCGGGACGAGCCCGCCGCCGAGCACGCGATCGAGCTCCGGGACGCCGGTCGGGATCCGCTCCGCGTCGGTGGCCGCGACCTCGACGAGGCGGAGAAGCGGCCGGCCTTCGGCTTGGGCGCCGCGAACGCCGGGCGCCCGCGGGAGCGCACGCTCCTCCACGAGCGTCCCCCACTCACCGCACGCCGGGCAGCGGCCGAGCCACTTCCCGGTCGTGTACCCGCATTCGGAGCACGCATGCTGGAGCGCCGCCTTCGCCATAGGCGACCCAGTCTAGGCAGGCGGTCCGACGCCGAACCCGGCGGCTCTGTGCCGGAACCGCGCCGGCTACGTGCCCAGGATCTTGGCCTTCTCGGCCGCGAACTCCTCGTCCGTGAGGATTCCCTGCTTCTGGAGCTCGGCGAGCTTCGCGAGCTGCGCGTACTTGTCATCCTCGGCAGGCGCGGCCGGGGGCGGCGCGGCTGCCTGCTGCTCCGCCATCTCCTGGTCGTAGCGCTCCTGGTCCTGCGTGGCGTACTTCTGGTCCTGACGGTGGCGCACGGCGCCGGCGGTGCCGGCCACAACCGCGGTCGTGGCGGCGGCGCGAACTAGGCCCGGTCCTCGTCGTCTGAACATCTCAACTCTCCTCTCCTGGTTCGGCGGCGTACGCGAGCGCCGCCTGGACGATGTCGTAGGGGATGCGCTCGTTGGCGATCAGCTGGCCATCGGCGTTTCGCACCGCCTCGGCGAAGCGGGTCGCCCACACGTTCTCGAAGACGAGCAGGCCGGCGGACGAGTTCGGCTCGAGGGCCTCGGCCGCGAGCTCAATGTCGTCCTCGTTCAGGAGGCCGCTGTCGACCTCGGAGATATCGGACATCGCCGCAGCCTCGTCCTCGGGGTCGAGGTCGGCGAGCTCGATCGCGGCGACATTGCCCTCCTCGTCCTTGAGGATGAAGACGAGGTCGAGGATGCGGATCGTGTTCGACTCGACGAGCTCGGCCAGCGCCGGGACGATCTCGCCTTTGAACTTGTTGCCGGGGAACGCCACGACGAGATACTCGATCGGGCCGATGCTCATTAGCTTGCCTCCTGGGGTTCTTGGTGGATCGGTGCGGAGTCTGCCACAGACCGGCAGACCTAGCGGCGGAACGCTTCGTCGACCGGCACGCCGTAGCCGGTGGCGAGCGCGTTCGTCTCGTTCGCCATGCCGACGACCGCGAAGAGCTCGGCGAGCTGCTCCTCGCTCATGCCCTTCCTGCGGGCCGAGGCCGAGTGCGAGGCGATGCAGTACTCGCAGCCGTTCGTGACCGAGACGGCGACGTAGAGGAGCTCCTTCGTCAGCGGGTCGAGCGCGCCGGGCGCCATGACCTCCTTGACGGACTCCCAGGTCCGCCGGAGCGCTACCGGATCGACGGCGATCGCCTTCCAGAAGTTGTTGACCCAGTCCGTCTCACGGGTCTCCATGATGTCGTCGTACACAGCGCGAACCTCGGGCGAGGCGTCGTCGTACTCGATGAGCGGCATAGAGCCGAGTCTGCCACAGCCCGGACCTGCGAGCGGCCGCCGACCGTACCTGCCGCATGCGGGCAGAGCTGGCTCGACCCCGCCCTGCGCCACCGCTGAGGGCTACTCGTCTTCTGGGGCCGGCTCGTCGCCGTCCGCTTCGGCCGAGGGCTCCTCGGGCGGGACGGTGACCTTCTCGGGCTCCGGCGGGGCTTCGCCCTCGACGATCGAGATGTCGACCTCGTCCTCGTCGTCCTTCTTGCCGATGACGATGGTCGAGCCCGGCTTGAGCGAGCGTCCGAGGACGAAGTCCGCGAGCGGGTCCTCGATATAGCGCTGGATCGCGCGGCGGAGCGGGCGGGCGCCCATGGCCGGGTCGTAACCCTTGGAGACGAGCAGCTCCTTGGCGTCCTCGGTGAGCTCGATGGCGGCCTCGTGCTCGCCCATCTGCTCCTTGAGCCGCTTCATCATCAGGTCGACGATCACCTTGATCTCGTCCTTCGTCAGCTTGTGGAAGACGATGACCTCGTCGATGCGGTTGAGGAGCTCGGGGCGGAAGACCTTCTTGAGCTCGCCCATGATCCGGTCCTTCATCTCGTCGTAGGAGAGGCCGGTGTCGTCGCCGACGGAGAAGCCGAGCGACTGGTTCTTGGAGATCGTGGCCGCGCCGATGTTCGACGTCATGATCACGATCGTGTTGCGGAAGTCGACCTTGCGTCCCTGGGCGTCCGTCAGCTTTCCGTCCTCGAGGATCTGGAGGAGGATGTTGAAGACATCGGGGTGGGCCTTCTCGATCTCGTCGAGGAGGACGACGGAGTACGGCTTGCGGCGCACGGCCTCCGTGAGCTGGCCGCCCTCGTCATAGCCGATGTAGCCGGGGGGCGAGCCGACGAGCCGGGACACGGAGTGCTTCTCCATGTACTCCGACATGTCCACCTGGATCATGGCGTCCTCGTCGCCGAAGAGGAACTCGGCGAGCGTGCGCGCCAGCTCGGTCTTCCCCACGCCCGAGGGGCCGAGGAAGATGAACGAGCCCGTCGGGCGCTTCGGGTCCTTGATCCCTGCACGCGCGCGTCGGATCGACTTGGACACGGCGATGATCGCCTCGTGCTGGCCGATGACGCGCTTGTGGAGCTCGTCCTCCATGCGGATGAGCTTTTGCGACTCCGCCTCCGTCAGCTTGAAGACCGGAATGCCCGTCCACATGGAGACGATGTCGGCGATCTCCTCCTCGCCGATCTCGGGCTGGTCGACCTGCTCGGAGGAGCGCCATTTGTCCTCGAGCTCGCGCTTCTTCTGCGAGAGCTTGCGCTCCTTGTCGCGCAGGTTGGCCGCCTTCTCGAACTCCTGCGCCTCGATCGCGGCCTCCTTCTCCTCGCGCACCTTCTCGATCTCGTCCTCGAGCTCGCGATAGCGTGGAGGCGCGGTCATCGTCTTGATGCGCATGCGGGAGGCTGCCTCGTCGATCAGGTCGATCGCCTTGTCCGGCAGGTGGCGGTCCTGGATGTAGCGGTCGGCGAGGACGGCCGAGGCGCGGAGCGCGTCGTCGGTGATCGTGCAGCGGTGGTGCGCTTCGTAGCGGTCGCGGAGACCGCGCAGGATCTGCACCGTGTCGTCCACGGACGGCTCGTCCACGCGGATCTGCTGGAAGCGGCGCTCGAGTGCTGCGTCGCGCTCGAGGTACTTGCGGTACTCGTCGAGCGTCGTGGCGCCGATCGTCTGCAGCTCGCCGCGGGCCAGCGCGGGCTTGAGGATGGACGCCGCGTCGATCGCGCCTTCCGCGGCGCCGGCGCCGACGAGGTTGTGGAGCTCGTCGATGAACAGAATGATGTCGCCGCGCTGGGTGATCTCCTTCATCACCTTCTTCAGGCGCTCCTCGAACTCGCCGCGGTACTTGGACCCCGCCACGAGCGCGGCCAGGTCGAGCGTGTAGATCTGCTTGTTCTTCAGGAGCTCGGGCACCTGGTTCGAGGAGATGCGCGCCGCGAGGCCCTCGACGACGGCGGTCTTGCCGACGCCCGGCTCGCCGATCAGCACCGGATTGTTCTTCGTTCGGCGCGAGAGGATCTGCATCACGCGCTCGATCTCGGTCTGGCGCCCGACGACGGGGTCGAGCTTGCCCTCGGCCGCCAGCTTGGTGAGGTTGCGGCCGAACTGGTCGAGGAGCTTCGAGCTCTTGGCCTTCTCGCCCGTGGCCGCGGCGCCGCCCTGCTGCCGACGGCCCGGGCCGGAGAGCATGCGGATGATCTCGTTCCGAATCTTCTCGGCGTCGGCGTCGAAGTCGAGCAGGATGCGTGCCGCGACGCCCTCGTTCTCGCGCACGAGCCCGAGCAGGATGTGCTCGGTGCCGATGTAGTTGTGGCCGAGGGAGAGGGCTTCGCGCAGCGCCAGCTCCAGCACCTTCTTCGCCCGCGGCGTGAACGGGATCTGGCCCGTCGTCACCTCGTCGCCCTGGCCGACGATCCTGGCGACCTGGGCCCGAACCTCTTCCACCGTGATGTCGAGGCTCTCGAGCACGCGGGCGGCGAGCCCCTCCTCCTCGCGAAGCAGCCCGAGCAGGATGTGCTCGGTGCCGATGTAGTTGTGCTTGAGGGCGCGCGCCTCGTCCTGGGCGAGGACGACGACCTGCCTGGCTCTCTCGGTGAAGCGCTCGAACAAGCTTCAGAATCCTTTCGGCTCGACAGCCGGACCTATGGTACCGAACCTGTCCCGGGTGCCCGCGCGCGTCATGGAGTCCGTATCGGCTCTGCGACGAAGGCTTTAGAGAGGCAATTTTCGCAGCGCCGCATGGCTCGTTCGGGGTGCCCCCTTCGGGGGACGCGCGAGCCCGTGCATCCGTCGATCGTTGGACTATGAGGAGGAGGCTCTCGCCCGTTCTCGTGGCGGCGCTCGCGTTCCTGGCGCTGGCTGCGCCGACCCCGGCCGGCGCGCAGACGATGAGCGACCGGGACTCGCTCGAGGACGCCCTCGTCTCCAGGATCAACACCGTCCGGCGAAGCCACGGCCTGCGGCAGCTCTCGGTCGTCTCCCGCCTGGACGAGGCCGCGGACGGTCATGCGAAGTCGATGGCGGCCGCGAGCTACTTCCGCCACGAGCTCTACACCCCGACGCGCGCGACCACCTGGACCGCGTTCTCGACCTGGATCCGCTGGCACTGGCCCGGCCCCGGCTACTCGTCCTGGAGCGCCGGCGAGAACCTCGCGTGGGGGGCGCCCAGCATCTCCGCTTCGGGGACGATGAGCCGGTGGCTGGCGAGCCCCGGCCACCGCGCGAACATCCTCAATCCCGCCTGGCGCAACATCGGCGTCGGCGCCGTCCACGTCCGCGACCCGCGCGGCTATTACGCCTCCTGGGACGACGTCACCATCGTCGCGGCCGAGTTCGGCGCGCGCCATTAGCCGCGCCTCTTCCGGGAGGCCAGCAGGACCGGCTAGTCGACTCATCCTCGATTCGCCGCTTGGTCGTCGAGCGGTAGGGGTAAGCTCGCGCGGTGATCATGGAGACGACCATCGTCCCTCGCGCGCCGTACTCGCTGGCGCTCTCGGCCCGGCTCAGAAGCGACACCACACGGCGCTTCAGGGACGGCGTCCTGACGGTCGCCTTTGAGGCCGCCGGGCAACCGGCGCTCGCCCGCGTGCGGCAGCGTTCCGACGGCAGCCTGGCCGTCGCGATCGAGAGCGCAGAGCCTGCGGAGGCGCTCGACCGGCTGCGCTTCGTGCTCGCCGCCGACGCGGATCACACCTCGTTCGTCGAACGCTTCGCCGCCGACCCGCTGATCGGTCGCGCCGTTCGCAGCCTGCGAGGCATGCGTCCCCTGCGGACCGCGACGGTCACGCATTCGCTCCTGAAGGCCGTCTGCGGCCAGCTGATCCAGGCGCGCGCCGCGCGACAGCTCGAGGCCCGACTGATCCGAACGCTCGGCACGCCGCTCGGCGACCTCTTCCTGCCTCCGACCAGAGCGACCTTCGGCGGGCTGGCGCCGGCCGAGCTCGCACGCCAGGGGCTCGTCTCGCGGAAGGCCACCGCCCTCGTACGGCTGTCGCGCGAGTGGGACGTGGAGCGCCTGCGCGTCGTCGAGACCCCCGCGGCCGTGGCGCGCATCGAGCGAGAGCGAGGGCTGGGGCCGTGGTCGGCAGGGATGATGTGCCTTTACGGCCTCGGCCGCTACGAGCAGGGCCTGATCGGGGATCTCGGGCTGGTCAAGCTCTGCGCCTCGCTTCTCGGCCGCCGGGCCGAGCCCGAGGACACCCGCCGGCTGCTCGAGCCGTACGGCGAGTGGGCGGGCCTGGCGAGCGTCTACCTGCTCGCCAAGCCCACCTGACAGGCCGACGTCAGGCCCAGGAAGCTCTGGCCGGGGGCGTCGCTCGAGCCGTGAGCGCCGCCCCCGGTTCGGGTCTCATCCGTCCCCAGCTCGACGGACGAGCTCGTGGGCCCCGCGAGGAAGGCTTCGCGGGCCACGCTCCCTGCGCGCGGGGTCGCACCGGCCGCACCAGTGCGTCGGCGATGTCGCGCGTCGCGGCCAGCACCGCGGTTCGAGCGATTCCCCTCATTGCCTCCCCCGTTGCCGCAGGTCGTGCTTCGGAGGAAAGCGCGGCGTGCCCCTTTCGGGTACTGGCCAGAGGACTAGTCTGGCTCGGGACGCCCGGCGTTCTCAGACGGCGTAGGGCGTGCCGCCGGCCGGATCGACCTGCTTGAGGCGCGCGTACACGATCCACCGCTGCTTCGCGCTGTAGAGCGGATGGCAGGCGGAGAGGACGAGCGTGTCGAAGCCGCGATCGCGGATGATGCTCCAGTTCTCGTTGTCGACGATCTCGTGCTCGAAGACCCGGTAGTGGAAGGTCGCGTACGGCATGGCCACCGTGATCGCGTCACCCCGACGCAGCGAGTCGATGTGCCGGAACGGCGCGCCGAAAGTCGTCCGGTGCCCGGCGATCGCCATGGTCCTCCCGACGCCCGGGAGCGAGGTCTGCGGAAAGTGCCCCGGCCCCTGGGAGAGGTCCGCGCCCCAGCGAGTTCCGTGCACGAAGACGGCCTTCAATCCCATGCGGGGAACCGTGAGCCGACCGAGCGCCTTCCCGAGCTTCAGCTTCGCGTGCAGCTCGTTCGCGGCGCGGGCGACGGCGAGTTTCTCGGCCGCCAGCCGCTCCTCCTCGGTCGGCTCCCCGTCCGCCGACTCGCTGACGGGGGTGGCGACGAGCGGTTTCTGCTCGGCGAAGGCCTCGTCGAGAGCCTCGCTGAGCGTGTGCTGCTTCCACCGCGCGTACAGGTCCGTCGCGGGGTCACGCCAGAGGACGACGGTGGCCGAGTACGCCATCACGAGGACGCCGATCCCGGCAAGAACGAAGCCGAGGCGCCGGCGGTTCACGAACCACGCTCCCCGGTGTCGTCGCCGTTTTCGACCGTCGCTCGTCGGCGGCGCCCGGGATCGACAGCGCAGCGCGCTCCCGCCAGACGACCGAAGCGATCTCGATTTCCCGACACAAGGCGGTAGGCCCGTTCGCTCAGCCCCGGGAACGCCGCTACAACGGGTGCGAAGGGCCGGCCGCCGGGAAGGAGACGGAGGAGCGGTGCCGCGACAGCGCCGCCCGAGTAGACGTTTTCGTCGACCACGAGATGCCAGGATGCCATCTTCGCCTCCTCGCTCAGCCCGGGCAGCAGCCGGTCGGCCTCCGGGCCCTGGAGGGCCGCGGCGCGTAGCCTCCCCGCCCGGTCCCAGACCAGCAGCTTATCGATCGCCCAGCGGCAGAAGCCGCAGTCCGCGTCGTAGAGGACGACCGCCTCGCTCACGAGCCCCCTCCTGGCTCGACGGGCTCGACCCGAGGAACGAGCCACGCGAACCGGCTCCTGGCCGTCCGATCGCGCAGGCGGTAGACCCAGGTGCTCACCGTCTCGGGCGGAAGGAAGGCGATGTAGGCGACGAGGGCCGCGTAGCTGAAGAAGCCGACGCGAACCGCGTAGTCGATGCCGAGGTGCAGCGCCACGCCGAGGAGCAGCACCCATGGCCGGAGCTTCCCGTTCCAGACGAGAATCGCGAGCGCCAGCTCGACCGCCAGCGTTCCGTACGTCACGAGGTTCACGAGGAGGAGCGAATCGGTGACGAAGTCCGGAACCGGGAACCGCTCGAGGTCCTCGATCTTCCAGGCATACGAGACGGCCGTCCCGTCGTTCCACGTCTCGCCGCGGAGCTTCGCCCAGACGGCGAAGAAGTAGAGCAGGCTGACCTGAACCTGGATCAAGCGAAGCGGCCAGAGGGAGCGCGCCGGAAATTCCCAAAACCGAGACTTCGCCTGGAGCCAGCGGTCGACGGACAGCGCGGCACCCGCAGGTGCGAGCATCAGGTAGAAGGACAGCACGATGACCAGCAGGTCGCCGGAGTTCAGCACCCACGGATCTCGGCGGGCGAACGAGACAAGGCACGCGAACACGACGACGGCCGCGAGGCGGGTCTTGAAGCCGAACACGAGACACAACGCGCCGACGAGGAGAAGCAGGTAGAGGGCCGTGACGGCAGCGGGGCCGGAATCGAGCTGAAGGAGCCCCCAGGAGCCGGCGTCCCCGTCGGGGTGGTTTGGGAGGATGCCGCCGTCGCCGAAGAACGAGTACAGCGCCGGGGCGAGAGAGATCGTCCATGCGACGACCACGACGCCGAAGACGATCCTGAAGAGAGCGAAAGTGGACGTCTCCACGTCTTTGAACCAGAACCGCTCCCAGGTCTCGAGCGCCCTCGTCACCGGGCTTCCTCCTCGCTGACGCCCGGCACCTCGTACGTGTAGAAGGCGTACTCCTGCCATTCCCCTCTGCTCGGCCCGGGACCGGGTGGGAGGAGGTCGCGCCAGCGCCGAACGAGGGTCACGCTGACGGGATCGCGACCCTGGGCGCGAGCGCGCCTGGCGAACCAGTCGGCCGCGGGCAGCCAGAGGTCGCTGTGCTCGTCGGTGCTCGTCCACTCCGCCCACTTCCTCCAACGGTAGTCCCAGTAGCCACCGACCACGCGCCCGCCGCGGGGAGACGAGAGAACCTCCTCGCTTCCGTCGGCGTAGCGCACGCGCGCGAAGAGCAGAAGGGAATGGCGCCGTGGATTCGGCGAGAAGACTCCCCAGTTCTGGCTCAGGCCAGTCGCGCGGATGTAGGGCCCGGTGACCGCGAGCGCGTCGTCTTTGAGCGCAGAGGGAGGCAAGTTCCAGACGACGACGCTCACGATCGTGAAGACGATGAAGACGCTGATCGCCGCGCGCCCTGCGCGGCTCGACTCGAGCCGTTGTTGCACTCCAGTCTCCTTATACACCGACGACCCCGGGGTCCTGCAAACGGGGCGGCCTCTCGGCCGCCCCGTGTCCAACCGCGTTCGCCGTCCCTCGGCTACGAGGCCTCGCCGCGGTTGCGCCGCACCAGAAACGCGCCGCTTGCGAGGAGACCCCCGGCCAGGAGGATCGGGATCCAGATCGGGAGCCCCGTGAACGGCAGCTCGCCGCCCGCCTCGCCGGAGCCGCCCGTCGTGCTCCCGATCACGCCGCCGGTGCCCGTCGTGCCACCGCCAGTCGTGCCGCCACCGGTGGTGTCCCCACCGGTCGTGTCCCCACCGGTCGTATCGCCCCCGGTGGTATCCCCGCCGGTCGTGTCCCCGCCGGTCGTGTCCCCGCCGGTCGTATCGCCCCCGGTGGTATCCCCGCCGGTCGTGTCGCCGCCCGTCGTGTCACCACCGGTGGTATCCCCGCCGGTCGTGTCACCGCCGGTCGTGTCACCGCCGGTGGTCGTGTCCCCGCCGGTTGTCCCCCCACCATCGCAGTCGTCATCCTTGCCGCCGCCCATCGAGCTGGCGCGGAGGTCAGGGCACTCGTCGTCGCACTGCCCGCCGCCCATCGAGGCGTGTACTTCCGGGCACTCGTCGTCGCACTGCCCGCCGCCGCCCCATGAGCTCGCACCGAGATCCGGATTGCACTCGTCGTCGTGGGAACCACGTGACTGGGCCGGTGCCGCGGACAGCGCCAGAACAGCTAGCACGGCCGCGACCAGAACGAATAGTCGCTTCATCCCTCTTCCCCTTCGACTTAGTGGTCTCCCTCTCCGCCGAGTTGCCGCAGCAGCCGAGGGGAGCCTCCCTAGGCGCTCTGTAGCACGCGGGGGTCGAAATACAAGCTCTGACGGGGCGAACCCCCGCAAACGGCGGCGGGGACTAGCCCTAGGGGTAGGCAGCCTGTGCCAAGCTCGTCCCTCGATCGAGGGATGCCACATGGGAACGCACCGTGACGGCTTCTCGGCCGCCACGGTGCGTTGCAATCAGTTGCCGGCTACGAGGCGTCGCTGCGCTTGCGGCGCAGAAGGAGCCCGCCGCTCGCGAGGAGACCCGCGGCCAGGAGGATCGGTACCCAGATCGGGAGCCCCGTGAACGGGAGGTCGCCGCTCGGCTCGGTACCGCCTGTCGTGGCCACGTCCACGCCGCCGGTGTTGTCCGTGCCATTGGTGGTGCCGTCGGTGCCCTCAGTGGTGCCCTCGGTGGTGCCGTCAGTCCCCTCGGTCGTGCCCTCGGTCGTGCCGTCCGTGGTGCCCTGAGTCGTGCCGTCGGTCGTACCCCCGCCGCACTCCACGGGTGTCGGGGGTGTGCTCTCCGATCCCTGGTTGAACGGCGTCGTCCAAGCGGAGGTGGCCACCACCGTCGCGTTCCCGACGATGGAGAGCGGGACGGTGTGCGTGGCGGTCGGGCCGATGAACTCGAACGGAACGCTGTAGACCGTCGTCCCGTCGACCGTCACCGTCTCGACGGAGGTCGATGTCCGGCCCTCAGGGAAGCTGCTGTAGGCGAAGGTCGCCTGCTCGCAGGTGATGGTGATGACCACCGTGGTCGCGCTCGCGGGGGCCGCCAGCGCAAGCGCGGCGAGCGCCACTGTGACGGCAACGACAAATCGCTTCATACGTCTTCTCCCTCTCGACTGCTCCGTGATCTCCCCTCTCCACCGGATGCCGCAGCAGCGCCGAAGAGAGCCTCCCGCTCCCCCTCTTTTACCGAAGTCGCGAGCCTAATACAAGCATCTTAGGCGGACAGACGCCGCAAAGTGCGGCAGACCGCTCTTGCCGAGCCCACCTGAGAAGCGCTGCCCCTCGAACTAGGGATCCCGGGCGGGAGCTCGACCGCCGACTCACTGGACGGCTCCCGGGCCGGAGATGAAGCTCAGCATCGCCGCAATTCTCGTCCTCGTGACGCTCGCGGGCTCCGCGGCAGCGCAGGCGCCTGCGCGCACGGCGACCGACCCCGCCCGCGGGCTCGTCTACCGCGGTTTGCTACGGGCACACGAGGGCAGTCCCTGCAAGGGAGCCTTCGAGCTCCTCCTCCCTGGAGGACCGGCTCGTCTGCACGCATGGGCCGGATGCGGCGCCCCCCGGGCGGGATGTTCGCCGCGAGCGCCCGCTTCAGGAGCTCGCGGCGGCGACGGCGGTCGCGGGCGGCGCAACCGGAGCGTTCGCAGCGTCGGCCCCGTGCGCCGGGGACGGGGTCACGGGCAATCGCGTCCAGGCCGTGTACGCCTACCCAGCGGCCGGGGCCGACAACTACGACGAGATCGCGCCGTTCGTCAGGCTCTGGGCGGGCGTCGTCGATGCGGTGTTCAACGACAGCGGCGCCGAGACCGGCGGCGTGCGCCACGTCCGCTTCGTCACTGGGCCGGGCTGCACGCTGGACGTCGCCAAGGTGGCACTCTCGCCCGCGGGGATCGCGAGCCTCGGCGGCACCGCCGCAGAGCTGGCGGCCCAGGGATTCGACCGTCCGGACCGCAAGTACCTCGTCTGGGTGGACGCCTACAGGTTCTGCGGGGTCGCCACGGTCGAGCTGGATGACAGGCCGTCTCCCGACAACGCGAACAACGGGGACGGCAACCCGGGCATGGTCGCGCGGGTCGATCGCGGCTGCTGGGGCCGCGTCAACCCCTCCGTCGAGGTGCACGAGCTCGTGCATCTCCTCGGCGGCGCGCAGCCGAGCGCGCCCAACGCCAACGACAACTTCCACTGCACGGACGACGCCGACGTTCTCTGTTACGACGACGACGGCGTGCTCGACGGCCTCGTCTGGGCGCACGGCCGCCAGGTCCCGCTGCGCTCCGTCTGCGGCCCGAGCCAAGAGCGGCTGCTCGACTGCGGCCACGACGACTATTTCCACACCGACCCACCCGCGGAGAGCTACCTCGCGACGCACTGGAACGTGGCGTCGAGCAGCTTCCTCACCTCGGACGGGCCGGCGGCGGTCGCCGACCGGACGGCCCCGCGGCCGACCGCGCCCAGGCCGAGGGTCGTCGGGGCGATCGGTGGCGGTCGTGTGCCTGTGAGGCTGCGCTGGTCCTCGCGGAGCGGGGACGCCGTCGGCTTTTGGCTCTGGAAGAGCGTCGACGGGCACCGGTGGAAATTCGTACCTGTGCCGAACCCATCCGCCCGGCAGGCCGTCGTCTCGCTGCGGAAGGGACACCGCTACCGGTTCCTCGTGCATGCCTACGACGCGGCCGGAAACGCGAGCCCGGCGGCCTTCGGACCGTCGTTCTCCGTCGGCGTGCTCGAGGATCGAAGCCCCTGGATCGCCTACGGCGGCCGCTGGCGTCATCGGTCTCTCGCGGGCACCACCGCCGGGCACGAGAGCGCTGCGGCCGGCTCACGGGCGGTCGCGCGGCTGGTCTTCAGAGGACGCGGGATCGCCTGGGTCTCCCGCACGGGCCCGGCGGGCGGGCGGGCCCGGGTGTTCGTCGATGGCCGCCACGCGGGAACGGTGAGCCTGTACTCGCCGACCGTCGAGCAGCGCCAGGTCGTCTTCTCGACGAGCTGGCGCCGGTCGAAACGGCACACGATCGCCGTCCGCCCGGTCGCGCAGCCTCGCGGCGTCCCCGTCGACGCCTTCGTGCTCCTGCGCTAGGGCTAGTCGCCACGCTCGCGCAGGGCCGGGAAGAGGATCACGTCCCGGATCGTCTCGCGCCCGGTCAAGACCAT
Organism: uncultured Actinomycetes bacterium; assembly: GCA_963838795.1. Lineage (GTDB taxonomy): Bacteria > Actinomycetota > Thermoleophilia > Gaiellales > Gaiellaceae > JAIBJN01. The sequence continues at coordinate 183,533 of CAWISL010000011.1, read as the reverse complement.
CGTCAGCCGGTCGATCCCGAGCCCGAGACCCCCGGTCGGAGGCATTCCGTAGGAGAGCGCCTCGACGTAGTCGGGGTCGCCCTGCACGCCTCCGACCTCACCTGCCTGCTCGGCGAAGCGCGCCGCCTGCTCCTCGGGGTCGTTCAGCTCCGAGTACGCATTCCCGAGCTCCATGCCGGCGGCGAAGTACTCGAACCGCTCGGTGAACGCCGCGTCGTCGTCGGTCCGCCGCGCGAAGGGCGACAGCTCGACCGGATAGTCGTAGAGGATCGTCGGCTGGATCAGCTCAGGCTCGACGAAGTGGCTCAACGCGTGGTCGACCAGCTGCCCCCAGGAGCGGTCGGCGGCGGTGTCGACGCCGCGCTCTTCCAGGCGGGCTCGCAGGTCCCCCTCGTCCCGGGTCCAGAAGCCGAGCTCTTCGAGCGCATCGACCAGCTTCAGCCGCTGCCAGGGAGGTGCGAGCTCGACCTCATAGCCCCGAAAGGTTGCCTTCGTCGTGCCGGTGGTTTCCTGCGCGACAGCCGCGACCAACGTCTCGATGCGCTCCATCGTGTCCGTGTAGTCGGCGTAGGCCTCGTACCACTCCAGCATCGTGAACTCGGGCTGGTGCTTGTAGGAGACGCCCTCGTTTCGAAAGTCCTTCCCCAGCTCGTAGACCTTCTCGAGCCCGCCGACGATGAGGCGCTTGAGGTAGAGCTCGGTGGCGATTCGGAGGTAGAGGTCGGCGTCGAGCGCGTTCGAGTGCGTGACGAACGGCTCCGCGAAGGCGCCGCCGTAGCGCGGCTGGAGCGCCGGCGTCTCCACCTCGACGAAGCCCGCGCCGTCCAGGTGCCGGCGAATGGAGGCGACGATCGCGCTTCGCAGGACGAAGTCCCGCCGCGTGTCTTCGTTGACGAGCAGGTCGAGGTAGCGCCTGCGGTAGCGGGTCTCCGCGTCCACGAGGCCGTGATAGGTGTCCGGAAGCGGCCTGGCGGTCTTGGCCAGGAGCACGAGCTCGTCGACGGCGAGGGAGGGCTCCCCGCGCTTCGTCCTGGTGGCCTTCCCGAACGCCCCCACGATGTCCCCGAGGTCGAGGTCGACCTGTCCGGTCCGCTCCGCGGAGCAGAGCAGCTGGATCTGGCCCGACCGGTCGGCGAGGTCGAGGAAGACGAGCTTCCCGTGCCCTCGCCGGCCCAGCACCCGGCCGGCGAGACGGCGCGTCTCGGCGCCCTCCTCCCCGGGAGCGAGCGCCTCCGCTTCCGCGCGCACGGCGGCGACGTCGTCGCGGTCGGGGAAGCGTTTCGGCAGGTTCATCAGGCCGCGAGTCTAGTGCCCGGTCGAGGCGTCAGCGTGGCCGGACGCGCTGGCGCTCGGACGGGTCGGCGACGATGCGGATGTCGACCCCTGGGAGCGCGCGCACGAGCCGCATGACGAGCGAGCTCTTGAGCACCTCCTCGCTCCGTCGGCTGTCGGGCGTGCCAATGAAGACGTAGGTAGTGCCACGGTCTGCGGCGACAGTCCGAACCGTCTGAACGAAGTCGTCCGACTCCTCCTCGAGGAAGTGCGCACCGAGCACGACGCCGAGCCGTCGAAGAGCGGCGAGCTGCTCGCGATCGGCGTCCGAGAGGCGCTGATCCGGCCTCCGCACCCAGAGGACGTCGAGCTCCGCGCTGAGCCGCTGGGACGATCGCCACGCCCGCCGCATCAGCCGCTGCGAGCGCTCCTGGGGGGTGATCAGCGCAAGGATTCGCTCGGCTACCGGGCGCTCTCCGGTGGGGTCGAGGACCGTCGGGTGCCGTCGCGCCTCGACGTCCTCGGCGACCTCGCGGAGCGCAAGCTCCCGGAGCGCGGCGAGATTCTCGTGCTTGAAGAAGTTCAGGAGCGCACGCTCCACCTGATGGCCGGGATAGATCTTCCCTGCCTGCAGGCGCAACTGGAGCTCCTCAGGCGTCAGGTCGATGAGCACGACTTGGTCGGCCTCGTCGAGCACGCGGTCGGGGAAAGTCTCGCGGACACGAATGCCGGTCAGCTCGTCGACGAGGTTGTTGAGGCTCTCGAGGTGCTGGACGTTGACCGTCGAGATGACGTCGATGCCTGCGTCGAGAACCTCTTCGATGTCCTCGTACCGCTTAGCGTTCCTCGAGCCCGGGGCGTTCGTATGCGCCAGCTCGTCGACCAGCGCGAGCTGCGGCGCGCGCCGAATCACTGCGTCCGTGTCCAGCTCCTCGAGCGTAAGCCCACCATGCTGCAGCTGCCGTCGCGGGACGGTCTCCAGGCCTTCGGCCTGCGCCGCGGTCTCGGGACGGGCGTGAGGCTCGAGGTAGCCAATGACGACGTCGGTCCCCTCGGCCTTCGCCTGCTGCCCCTCCTGGAGCATCCGGTAGGTCTTGCCGACCCCGGCCGTCGCCCCGAGGAGGATGCGGTAGCGCCCGCGCACCCCGTGAATCTACGCGCCGAGGAGGTTGTGCAACACGAGGTCGATCAGCTTGATCCCGATGAACGGAAGGATCACGCCGCCGAGCCCGTAAATGAGCAGGTTCCGGCGCAGGAGGGCGGTGGCGCCGATCGCGCGGTAGCGGACGCCGTGGAGGGCGAGCGGGACGAGCGCGGGAATGATCAGAGCGTTGAAGATGATCGCGGAGAGGATGGCGCTCTGCGGAGTGCCGAGATCCATGACGTTGAGGGCATCAAGCGGGCCCGACTCGCCGACGGCCGCGTACGTGGCCACGAAGATCGCCGGGATGATGGCGAAGTACTTGGCGACATCGTTGGCGATCGAGAAGGTCGTGAGCGCGCCGCGCGTGATGAGCTGCTGCTTCGCCACCTCGACGATCTCGATCAGCTTCGTCGGATTCGAGTCCAGGTCGACCATGTTCCCGGCTTCCTTCGCCGCCTGGGTGCCGGTGTTCATGGCGACGCCGACGTCCGACTGTGCGAGCGCAGGGGCGTCGTTCGTGCCGTCTCCTGTCATGGCGACCAGGCGCCCCTTGGTCTGCTCGTCCTTGATCAGCTCCATCTTCGCCTCCGGTGTCGCCTCGGCAAGGAAGTCGTCGACGCCGGACTCACGGGCGATGACTGCGGCCGTCACCGGGTTGTCGCCGGTGATCATGATCGAGCGGATGCCCATCCGGCGGAGCTCGACGAAGCGCTCCTCCATGCCGCCCTTGACGATGTCCTTCAGGTGCACGGCGCCGAGCACCCAGTTGTCCTTGGCGACGAGCAGCGGCGTCCCGCCCGACTCGGCGATGCGCTGAACCGCCGTGTCGAGCTCGGCCGGCACGCGGCCGCCGCTCGACGCGACGAACGCCTTGATCGCGTCGGGGGCACCCTTCCGGATCTGGTGCCCGTCGAGGTCGACGCCGCTCATGCGGGTCGTCGCGGAGAAGGGGATGAACTGGGCCTCGACCTCGGCCAGTGTCCGCTCGCGGATGCCGTGCTGCTTGGCGAGGACGACGATGGAGCGGCCTTCGGGGGTCTCGTCCGCCAGGGACGCGAGCTGAGCCGTGTCGGCTAGCTCGAGCTCGTCGACTCCGTCGGCCGGGACGAGCTCACTGGCCTGCCGGTTCCCAAGCGTGATCGTGCCTGTCTTGTCGAGAAGGAGGACGTCGACGTCACCTGCCGCCTCGACCGCCCGCCCGGACATGGCCAGCACGTTGCGGCGGACGAGCCTGTCCATCCCTGCGATGCCGATCGCCGAGAGGAGGCCGCCAATGGTCGTCGGGATCAGCGCCACGAGGAGCGCGATCAGCACCGGCATGGAGATGACGGTGCCCGCGTAGAGCGCGAACGGGTAGAGGGTCACGACGGCGGCGAGGAAGGTGATCGTGAGGCCCGCCAGGAGGATGTTCAGAGCGATCTCATTGGGCGTCTTGCGTCGCTCGGCCCCCTCCACGAGCGCGATCATGCGGTCGAGGAACGACTGCCCGGGCTCCTGGGTCACCTCGACGACCAGGCGGTCCGAGAGAAGGCGGGTGCCGCCGGTAACGCCCGAGCGGTCACCCCCGGCCTCTCGAATCACGGGGGCGGACTCGCCGGTGATCGCCGACTCGTCCACCGAGCCGACGCCCTCGACGATCTCCCCGTCGGCGGGAATGACCTCTCCGGCGACGACGACCACGAGGTCGCCGGGCCGCAGATCGGGCGCGGACACGTCCTCGACCCCGCCACTGGGCAGCTGCCGATGGGCGATCGTCGTCGTCCGTGTCGCGCGGAGCGCCTTGGCCTGGGCCTTGCCGCGGCCCTCGGCCATCGCCTCGGCGAAGTTGGCGAAGAGGACGGTGAGCCAGAGCCAGAACGCGATCGATCCAGTGAACCAGAGGGCCTCCTGTCCCGGGTCTCCCCGGACTGCGTCGATGACGAAGATCGCCGAGACGACGATGCTGCCGAGCTCGACGATGAAGATGACCGGGTTGCGAACGAGCGTCCGCGGGTCGAGCTTCCGGAAGGAGTCGGCGACGGCGCCGACCACGATCTCGCGCGTGAAGAGGCTCTCGGAGCGTGCGGTCATCGTGCGCTCTCCTCGTCCAGGGCGAGGTTGAGCTCGAACACGTTCACGCCCGGCTCGCCGAAGAAGCCGACGAAGCGGCCGTCGGTGTTCTCGTCGATCAGCTCCTGCACGCGCTCGAGCGGAAGGCCGCGCACCTCTGCGACTCGGGCCGCCTGCAGGTCGGCGTACGCCGGCGAGATGTGCGGGTCGATGCCGGAGCCCGAGGTCGTGACCGCGTCGACCGGGATATCGCCGATCTCGAGGCCCGGGTTGAACGGGCCTTCGAGCTCGAGGATGGCCTGCGCCTGCTCGTCGACCGCAGCCGCGAGATCGGGGTTGGTCGGTCCGAGGTTGGCGAAGCTCGTCCCGGCGGCGTTGTAGTCCACGGCCGAGGGCCTGGGGTGGAAGTACTCGGGCTGGGTGAACGCCTGGGCCGCGAGGCGCGAGCCGACCACCTCGCCGTCGCGCTCGACGAGGCTGCCGTCGGCCTTCTCCGGGAAGGCGACCTGGGCGAAGCCGGTCATGAGCGCGGGGTAGGCAAAGCCGAAGACGGCCGTGAAGAGGACGGCTGCGACGACGGAAGTCACGAGCGCGCGTGTCACGAGAGCGCCTCCACGAGCGGGCCGAGCGCGAGAGCGGGAAAGATCATCAGGCCCGCCGTCAGGGCGATGACCGCGACCAGCAGGACCGAGAACGTCGGGCCATCGGTCCGGAACGTTCCGGCCGAGGCGGGCACGATCGTCTTGCGCGCAAGCGATCCCGCGAGGGCGAGCGCGGCGATCAGCGGGACGAAGCGGCCGAGGTAGAGGGCGACCGTCCCAAAGCGGGCCGAGAAGTCGGTGGCGCCGTAGCCGGCGAAGGCGCTGCCGTTGTTGTTGCCCTGCGAGTCGTAGGCGTAGAAGGCCTCCGAGAACCCGTGGGCGCCGGGGTTGAAGATGGAGGCGAGGCCGACGTCCGTGACGACCGAGACCGCGACCATCGTCAGGACCATCGTCGGGACGAAGAGCGCGCCGACGGCGGCGAGCTTCACCTCCCGCGCCTCGATCTTCTTGCCGAGGTACTCGGGTGTTCGCCCGACCATGAGCCCGGCCACGAAGACGGCGATGACGATGTAGAAGACCATCCCGTACAGGCCCGAGCCGACACCCCCGAAGATGACCTCGCCCGTGAACATGTTCACGATGGGCACAGCTCCGCCCCCGGCTGTGAGCGCGTCGTGGCCGCCGCTGACCGAGCCGTTGGAGGCATTCGTCGTCGCCACGGCCCAGAGGGACGTGTTGGCAATCCCGAAGCGCACCTCCTTGTCGGCCATGTTCCCGCCGCTTTGGCCGTCGCCGGCGTCGAGGTCGACGCCCGAGGCCTGGAGGACCTGCGATCCCTGCTGCTCGAGGGGCGTGATCACGGCGACGCCGATCACGAACATGGCGAACATGGCCGCGAAGACGGCATAGCCCTGCTTCCGCGCGCCGACGAGCTTCCCGAACATGAAGACGAGGCCCGCCGGGATGAGCAAGATCGAGAGCACCTCGAGGAAGTTCGTGAGCCCGTTCGGGTTCTCGAAGGGGACAGCCGAGTTCGAGTTGTAGAAGCCACCGCCATTCGTCCCGAGCTGCTTGATCGCGATCTGCGAGGCGACTGGCCCGCGGGCAATCGACTGCTCGGCGCCCTCGAGCGTCGTCGCGCTCGCCGCCCCGTCGAAGGTCTGCGGCACGCCCTGGGAGATCAGAGCTACCGAGAGGATGAGCGAGAGCGGGAGGAGGATGTAGGCGAGCGTCCGGTAGAGGTCCTGCCAGAAATTCCCCACCGTCTGGGCCGACCGGCGCGTGAAGGCGCGGATGACGGCGACGAGGACCGCGATTCCGACGGCGGCCGAGACGAAGTTCTGCACCGCGAGCCCGGCCATCTGGCTCAGGTACGACATCGTGTACTCGCCGCCGTAGTACTGCCAGTTCGTGTTCGTGACGAAGCTCGCGGTCGTGTTCAGCGAGATGTGCGACGGGACGGCGGGCAGGTCGTCCGGGTTGAGAAAAAGGGCGTCCTGCAGGCGAAGAAGCAGGTATAGGAGCAGCGTGAAGACGGCGCTGAAGATGACGACCGTCATCGCGTAGCCCTTCCAGTCCTGCTCCTTGGCCGGATCGGTGCGGACGACCCGGTAGAACGCACGCTCGACGGTCCCGAGCCCTAGACGGCGCGTGAATACCGCCCCGTCGGCGGCGAAGACGCGGGCCATGTAAAGGCCGAGCGGCAGCCCGAGAACGATCAGGATGATCGCGTAGAAGACGATCTGGGCGATGGAGACGGCTTCCACTTAGAGCTTCTCTCCACGGAACAGCGCGTAGCAGAGGTAGGCGAAGACCGCGAGGGAGAGCGCCAGCCCGAAGATCTCGGCGGCGCTCATCAGACTCGGCCAAGCAGGTAGATGAAGCCGAATGCGACCAAGAGGCAGGCCGCTGCGATCGCTAGCGAGGCGAGGTCGAACATCAGCTGCTCCTTCCCGGCTTCAAGTTCCCGACGGTGAAGACCTGCGCCTGTACTGAGCCACCGGATGCGCCGCGCTTGGTCATGCCTCGAAGGTAGTCCTGCTCTCCTGAAGCAGGGCCTAAGAATGCACCCCGAGCCCTTAAGCGGCTCTTAAAGCTCGCCGGGCGTGACGAAGCGGTAGCCCACACCCGGCTCGGTGAGGATGTAGCGCGGCCGGGTCGGGTCTCGCTCGAGCTTTCGTCGCAGGTGCGAGATGTAGACGTGGAGGTAGTTCGACTCGGTCTGGTAGGCCGGGCCCCACACTGCGCGAAGGATCATCCGGTGCGTCAGGAGCTTCCCCTCGTTCTCGAGGAAGAGGCGGAGCATGGAGAACTCGTGCGGAGTGAGATGCACGGGCTCGCCGGCGCGGGAAACGGTGTGCTTCTCGAGGTCGATCGTCAGGTCGTCCACCTTGATGGTCGGCTCGCCCCTCGGCGCGGCCCGACGGAGCGCGGCGCGCAGCCGGGCGAGCAGCTCCTCGACGCCGAACGGCTTCGTCACGTAGTCGTCGGCGCCGGCGTCGAGCGCAGCCACCTTGTCACCCTCCTCCCCGACCGCCGAGAGGATGATGATCGGCACTCGCGACCAGCCGCGGAGCTCGCGACAGACCTCGACCCCGCTGCGATCGGGGAGGACGAGATCGAGGATGACGGCTTCGGGTGGATGCGCGGCGGCCTTCGTCAGCGCCTCCTCGCCGGTGGCGGCCGCCTCCGCGTCGTAGCCCGCTCCTCGGAGCGCAGTCTGGAGCGCGCGGAGGATCTGCGGCTCGTCATCGACAACGAGGATCCTCGCTCCGCTCAAGCCTTGGCCTCGACCGGCACCTCGACGAGCGGAAGCGCGAGCACGAAGGAGGCGCCCTGGCCCTGCCGTGACTCGGCCCAGACCCGGCCGCCGTTTCCCTCGGCGAAGCCCCTGGCGATTGCGAGGCCGAGGCCGCTGCCGCCCCGCTCCGCCGCGCCTGGAGCGCGCTCGAAGGGCTCGAAGATGCGCTCGAGCTCCGCTTCGGGGATGCCGGGCCCGCGATCCACGATGCGGGCGAGCACCTCGCTCCGCGTTTTCGTCACGCGGACGTGAACGGGCTCGCGGGGCGGAGAGAACTTGAGCGCGTTCTCGATCAGGTTCACGAGGACGCGTTCGATCTGGATTGCGTCCACCTCGACCACGGGCGCGTCCGTCGGAAGCGTGAGCTCGACCCGCCGAGCTCCCGGGCCGAGCTGCTCGAGGGCCTGCGCCAGGAGCTCCTCAACAGACCAGAGCTCACGGTTCGGCCCGGCTGCGCCAGCCTGGAGGCGGGAGAGGTCGAGCAGGTTCCCGACCACCCGCTCCAGCCGGTCGACCTCCAGACGCACCGTCTCCAAGAGCGCCGCGCGATCGTATGCGTCCAGCGACAGCCCCGGGTTCTCCAGGCTCTCGGCGGCCACCTTGATGGCGGTCATAGGTGAGCGCAGGTCATGGCTGACCGCCTGCAGCAAGGCGGTCTTGATCGTGTCGCTCTTGCGTAGCGCCTCGGCCTCGACCGCGTCGCGCGCCAGCCGCTCGCGGTCGGTCGCCACCGCCACGAGGGAGGCGAGCGCCGGCAGGAAGCGGCGCCGGATGGCGAGGTTCGAGTCCTCGCCCTCCTTGACGAAGAGCGTTCCGAGCCGACGGCCCCCGGCGTCCAGCTCGAGCGGCGACTCACCCGGCGGCGGCTCGGACGCCCGGCCCAGGACGATGCGGGCGCTCTCCGCGTGGAGGATGTCGGCGATCGCAGGCGAGAAGCGCTCGAGCTCGGACCTCGCGTCCTCTCCTTGCAGGAAGGCGGTTGCCATCTGGGCGAGCAGGGCTTCCTCTCTGCCTTGTTGCTCGGCCTCCAGCGCGCGCTGGCGCCCCCGCACCGCTAGGTCGCTCGCCACGATGCCCACGACGAGGTAGACGGCGAGCGCGAACCAGTGCTCGCCGTTGGCGAGGCGGAACGTGTAGAGCGGCGGCAGGAAGAGGAAGTTGAAGAGCGCCGCGCTCGCCAGGGCGACCGGGATCGCGTAGGCGCGGCCGAAGAGGACGGCGACCGGAAGCACCGCGAAGAGGTAGAGGACTCCGAGGCTCAGCACCGGGACGAACGTCTTGCAGACGTAGATCGCCCCGGTGACGAGCGCGAGGGAGGCGAGGCTGACGACGATGCCGGCGACGCGACGCCGCCTTCTGGAGCCTCTTAGCAGCAGTTCGGCCCTGTCGAGCGCGCTCACCGGCCCACTGTAGATCCTCGGACGGGCATCGCCGGCGCCAGCAGGGCCGGCCAGGCGCTCGCTAGGCGGCCTTGATGTCCATGATCTTGTACTTCAGCGAGCCGCGGGGCGCGGAGACCTCGACGGTCTCGCCCTTCTTCCGGCCCAGGATCGCCTTGCCGACCGGCGACTCGTTCGAGAGCTTGTTCTCGGCCGGGTTCGCCTCTGCCGATCCGACGATCGCGTACTCGATCGTCTCCTTGGCGTCGACGTCGCGCAGGCGCACGATCGTGCCAACGCTCACGACGTCGGTGGTCACGTCTCGCTTCTCGATCACGCGCGCGCTCTTCAGGCGTTCCTCGAGCGTCGCGATCCGGTGCTCGAGCATGGCCTGCTCATTCTTGGCGTCGTCGTACTCCGAGTTCTCAGCGATGTCGCCGAACTCGCGGGCCTGCTTGATGCGCTCGGCGACCTCGCGCCGCTTGACGGTGGAGAGGTGCTCGATCTCTTCCTTCAGCTTCTCATGACCCTCGGGAGTGAGAATCACTTCCTTCACGACGAACCCTCCAATAAGCCCCTTTGACAGGGAAATGCGGCGCTACCGTGCGCCGCCGTGGGCGGAATTGTAGCCGCTTCGTCAAGTCCCAAACCCGGGCGATGCCCGGTCGGCGGTTCGCGCGCCCGAGGGACGTCTGAGACCAAGCCGGGCGTCACGATCGCCCGCAGTCGCGTACCGGGAAGTACGTGCAAGGGCGAGCGAGACGATCCGGCGCAGCGTCGCAGGCGTCATCCGCGGGTGCGCGAATTGCCGGCCGGGTATCGAAGGCTAGGATTTCCTGCGATGGCGGTGGACATCCGGTCTCCCTGGCGCATCGGCGGCGTCGAGATCCCGACGCGAGTCGTTCTCGCGCCGATGGCGGGCGTCAGCGTGCAGGCCTTCCGCCGGCAGGGCAAGCGCTTCGGGGCCGGCCTCGTCTGCTCGGAGATGGTGAGCTGCGCCGGCCTGAGCCACGGCAACGAGCGAACGCTCGGCTATCTGCGCATCGCCCCTGACGAGAGCCCTCTGGCCGTGCAGATCTTCGGCTCAGAGCCCCCCGTGATGGCCGAGGCGGCGCGGATGGTCGAAGACGCCGGCGCCGACCTCGTCGACGTCAACTTCGGCTGCCCCGTGCGAAAGGTGACCAAGACCGGCGCCGGAGCGACGCTCCTGGAAGAGCCCGAGCGCGCCTGCGAGATCGTCGGCGCCGTCGCGGAGGCCGTCTCCGTGCCGGTGACGGTGAAGATGCGCCGCGGGCTGGCTGACGGCTCGCGCGACGCGCTGGACGTGGGCCCTCGCCTCGTCGACGCGGGCGCATCCGCGTTGACCCTTCACCCCCGCTCCGCCAAGCAGATGTACACCGGCGTCGCCGACCACTCGCTGACGGCGGAGCTCGTGGAGCGGGTAGACGTGCCCGTGATCGCCTCCGGCGACGTCGCTTCCCGCGCCCGAGCGCAGCAGCTGCTCGACGAGACCGGCTGCGCCGCGGTCATGGTCGGCCGCGCCGCGCAGGGGAACCCGTGGGCCGTCGGCGAGATCGCCGGCTCGGTGAGCGGGGAGCCGGGCCGCGAGGAGGTCGTCGCCGAGCTCCTCCTCTTCATGCGGGCGACGGTCGCCGAGCTGGGCGAGCAGCGCGCGACCGGCTTCCTGAAGAAGTTCTACGGCTGGTACCTTGGCCGCGGCCGCTTCCCGAGGCCGTTCAAGCAGGAGCTGGTGCAGCTCGGGACCCTCGCCGAGGTGGAAGAGCGGCTCCTCGCGGTCGCACCCGGCGCCGGCGAGGCGCTCGCCAGGCTCGAGGGTGAGCTGCCCGGCGAAGAGGACGTCCTCCTCGACCTCCCCATCTCGATCTACGGCGGCGGCTAGAGACAGCCGTCACACCGCTATAACTCCGGGTATGGCGGTTGCGACGGGAGAACGGCGGATCGTCTCGGTGCTCGTAGCCGACGTCGTCGGCTCGACCGCGATCGGCGAGAAGCTCGGCCCTGAGCGGTCGAAGTTCCTGATCGATGAGGTCATGCGGATCATGACCGAACAGGTGCGGCGCTTCGACGGGACCGTGGCGCAGCTCGTGGGGGACGAAATGCTCGCACTCTTCGGCGTTCCCGTCTCGCACGAGGACGACGCCGAGCGCGCGCTCCGAGCAGCGCTCGCCATCCAGCGAGCGCTGGGACAGTACGCTCAGGAGGTCGAGGCCGCCTACGCCGTCCAGCTCGCGGTCCGGATCGGCGTCAACACTGGCCCGGTCGTCGTCGGGCTCCCGGGCGACGGCGAGGATGGCTACGACCCGTTCAACGCGCTCGGCGACACCGTCAACGTGGCCTCGCGCTTCCAGGAGATCGCGGATCGCGGGGGCGTCGTCATCGGTCCCACGACAAAGCGCCAGGTCGAGTCCTGCTTCGAGCTCGAGGAGATGGGCTCCCAGGACCTCAAGGGGGTCGGGGAGGGGTTGGAGACCTTCCGGGTCACGAAGGTCCTCGAGTCGGAGCCGGTCCCGCCCAGCCTGCCGCTGGTCGGCCGCGACTTCGAGCTCACGGTGCTCGAGCGGACGATGGACGCGCTCGTCGAGGGTCGCGGCGCAATCGTCTCCATCATGGGCGAGCCAGGAATCGGCAAGACGCGGCTCGTCTGGGAGGTGCGTGACCGCTATCGCGACCGCGCGCGCTTCATCGAGGCGCGCGGGGTCTCCTACGCGCAGACCTTCCCCTACTGGCCGATCCGCGACCTCCTCCGGGAGTGGCTCGGCGTGGGCGCGTCGACGCCGGAGGCGCGCGTCCGCCTGGAGCTGAAGGCCGAGCTCGCCCACCTGCTGGGCAAGGACGAAGCCGAGGAGGCGTACCCGTTCCTCGCGAGCCTCGTCGGGGTGACCCTCGAGCCCGAGGCCCAGAGCGCCATCCGCGAGCTGAACCGAGAGGGCATCCAGTCGCGGACGTTCGAAGTCTTCTCGGAGCTCGTCTACAAGCTCGCCGACGAGGAGCCGCTCTGCCTCGTCTTCGAGGACCTCCACTGGGCCGACGAGGCGACGCTCGAACTGCTCGAGACCCTCCTCGGCATCACGGACGAGGCCGCCGTCGCGCTCTTCTTCCTCTACCGCCCCGAGCGCGAGCACGGTTCGTGGCGGCTGGGCGAGCGCGCGCGCCAGCGCTACCCGCACCGTTACCGCGAGATCGAGGTGCGCCCGCTGCCCGCCGACTCGTCGCGCGTCCTCGTCTCGCACGCCGCCGAGGGCGAGCTGCCAGAGTCCGTCGCCGAGCTCCTGGCCGAGCGCTCGGGCGGGAACCCCTTCTTCCTCGAGGAGGCCATCCGCGACCTGATCGAGCGGGGGGCCCTCGAACGCCGAAACGGCGGCTGGCAGCTGGCCGTGGGCGTGGACGAGCTCGCCGTCCCGGCCGCCGTGCAGGGAACGCTCCAGGCGCGCCTCGATCGGCTCGACCCCGAGACCCGCGAGGTCCTGTCGCTCGCGGCGGTGATCGGACGAACGTTCGGCCTCCCGCTGCTCGAGCGCCTGGTTTCGCGCGACGAGCTGATGCGTGCGCTCACCGAGCTCATGCGGCTCGATCTCATCGTCGAGAAGCGCCGCCGCCCGAACCCCGAGTACCGCTTCCGGCACGGCCTCGTTCAGGAGGTGGCCTACGCCGGCCTCGTCGACTCGAAGCGCCGGAAGCTGCACAAGCGCGTCGGCGAGGCGCTCGAGGAGATCTACAAGGAATCGCCGGAGGAGGCCTACGGGCTCCTCGCCCGCCACTTCTCCGAGGCCGACGAGCCTGAGAAGGCGGTCGAGTACCTGCTGAAGGCGGGCGACGCCGCGCGCGCGGTCTACGCGGACAGGGAGGCGCTCGAGCACTACTCCAAGGCGCGCTCCTACCTCGCGCGTATCGGGGACGAGCGCCGAGCCCGCGACACGCTCTTCAAGATGGCGCTCGCCTATCACCTGGCCTTCGACTTCGAGAACGCCGAGGAGATGTACGACGAGGCGTTCTGCTGCCGCGTGGGCGACGATCCGCGACTGCCGACGACCGAGCGCCTGGAGACGGCCTCGGGAAGGCCCGACAAGCTCTCGCCCGGCGAGGTCTACTCGACGGAGGGTGGCTACTTCGCGGAGCTCCTCTTCCGCGGCCTCCTCATGGTCGACTCGGAGCTCAACGTCGTCCCCGCCATGGCAGACAACTTCCGCGTCTCCTCGGATGGGCTCACCTACCTGTTCCGGATCAAGGAGGAGGCGCGCTGGAGCGACGGCGAGCCGGTCACGGCGGAGGACTATGCGTACGCCTGGGGGCGGATGCGCGAGAGCGGCACGCGAACCGCTTTCCTCATGGAGGACGTCGAGACGGCCGAGGCGCTCGACGACCGCACGCTCGAGGTCCGCCTGCGTGAGCCGCGTAGCTACTTTCCGTACGTCCTCTGCTCCGCCTGGGCGTTCCCGTGGCCGCGCCACGTCTGCGAGACGCTCGGCGACGCGTGGACGGAGCCCGGGAACCTCGTCGGCAACGGTCCCTTCTACCTCGTCGAGTACGACGACGACCACGCCCTCCTGCGGGCGAACCCACACTGGTCGGGAGCCCGCGGGAACGTCGGCGAGATCCACTTCTCCTTCTACGCGAAGGGCTCGAGGATGATGGAGCGCTGGCACGAGGGCCGTCTCGACCTGCTCCATGTGTACGACCCGGTGCCCGAGGACGAGCCGCTGACGCTCAGCGACGTCGTCCCGGAACTCGGCCTGCAGTACATCGGCTTCCGCGCCGACCGCCCGCCCTTCTCCAACGAGCTCGTCCGAAAGGCCTTTTGCCACGCCGTCGACCGTGACCTGCTCGTCGCCGAATATCCGCGCTCGGGCCTCGCCCGGGCCGTGAGCCGCGGCGGCGCGATCCCGCCGGCGATGCCTGCGCACTCGCACCGCGTCGGGCTCGAGTACGACCTCGAGAAGGCGCGGGCGCTGCTCGACGAGGCCGGCTACCCCGGCGGCAAGGGCCTGCCCGAGCTCGAGCTGATCGTTCCCCACTGGCTCCAGCCGCTGGAGGCGATCGCCGAGCTTTGGAGGCCGATCGGCGCGAGGGTGAACCCCGTCCCGAAGAAGGCGCACGTCGACTGGGCCACCCTAGGAGACGCCCAGATGTGGTGGACAGGCTGGACGGCCGACTACCCCGACCCGGACGGCTTCTTCCGCGGACTCCTCACGCTCGGCTCCTGGCCCTTCTACCGGGACGAGGACATCCTCGAGCTGCTGGAGCACGGTCGCTCGCTCCGCGATCAGGGCGAGCGCATGCGCGTCTACCACGAGGTCGACCGCCAGTGGGTGGGCGAGCACGCGGCCATCCTCCCGATCGCCTACCCCCGCTCGACTCTCCTCCGACGCCCATGGGTGGAGGGCCTGTGGGCGAGCCCCCTCTCCCGCGCTCACCTGGACACGGTGGTCGTTGGGGAGCGCGGCACCCCCGCGACGCGCGAGCCGGAAGGGCTAGCCGTTCCGGTCCCAGACGAGGCGTAGGCCCTCGAGGGTCAGAAGCGGCTCGACCGTGTCGATCGTCTCCGCGTGCGGGGCGATCAGCTCCGCCAGGCCGCCGGTGGCGACGACGGGGGCTGTCTCGCCGATCTCGGCCCGGACGCGCCTCACGATCCCGTCCACCTGTCCGGCGAAGCCGTAGACCAGCCCCGACTGGAGGCCGGCGACGGTCGTCTTCCCGATCACCGAGGGCGGCGCCGAGAAGTCCACCTTCACGAGCCGCGCGGCCCGGGCGAAGAGCGCCTCCATCGAGACCTCGATCCCGGGCGCGAGGACGCCGCCGACGTACTCCCCCTCGGCGGAGACGATGTCGAAGTTCGTCGACGTCCCGAAGTCCACGACGATGCAGGGCGAGCCGTAGCGCTCGCGCGCGGCGACGGCGTTGGCGATCCGGTCGGGGCCGACCTCGCGCGGGTCGTCGTAGACGATCGGGATGCCCGTCTTCGTCCCCGGCCCGAGCACCAGGAGCGGCGCCTCCGCGTAGTCGCGGGCGAACTCCTCGTAGGCGCGGACGAGCGGGGGCACGGTCGAGGAGAGGCAGACGCCGCCGACGTCGTCGAAGCCAAGGTCCCGCAGCTCGAGGAGCTGCCCGACGACCACACCGAGCTCGTCGCCGGTGCGCTCGGCCTCCGTGGCGACCCGCCAGTGCTCGGCCAGGCGGTCGCCGTCGTACAGCCCGAGGACCGTCTGCGTGTTGCCGACGTCGACGGCCAACAGCATTGGATTCAGGGGGCTAGAGGGACTCTTCCTCGCCGCCGAGCGTCTCGCCGAGCTTCTGGGCGAGCGCCTCGGGAGTCAGCGCGGGGCCCTCGCCCTCGCCGCGCAGCTCCTCGATCGTGACGTCGCTCGACGTGTAGACCTCGGCGCGCGGGATGATCCGGGTCGGCCGGTTCTTGTCCCAGACCCACACGTCCTCCATCGTCAGATGGAAGAACGGGTACGTCGTCTGCGGCAGGACGTTCAGCTCGTGCCTGTTGCAGAGGTAGGTCGAATCCTGGGTGACGATGCAGTAGCGGAAGAGGCTGAAGACGGCCGAGTACTCCCGCTTCAGCCGGAGCTCGAGCTCGGCCTCGTACTCGTCGAGCTCGTCGAGATGGGACATGGGCCTGATTCTAGCGCCGGCGGGCCACCAGCTTCCTCAGCCCGACGCCGAGAGCCACTAGAAGCGCGGCCGGCAAGGACATGATGTATCCGTAGTAGAACCAGATCGGCGCATCCTGACCCACGCCCTCGCCGTACCCGAAGGGAACGGCTACGGGGATGGCGGCGAAGGGGAGGGCCACGGCCCACCATCTTCCGATCGACGCGCCGAGCACGACCTGAAAGGCGCCGAGCCCGGCGAAGACGAGCCAGGTGAGTCCTTCCCCGAAGAAGACGTCCTCCTTCCAGGCGTAGAAGTAGAGGCTCATCGCAGCCAGATAGACGAGGGCAGAGAGCGCGCTCATTCGGCGAGAAGGTCGGCCACGAGACGCCCGCCCGGCAGCGCGAGCCCGGGATCCAGCTCGTGGAGCGGCTCCAGGGCGAAGCGCCGCTCCGCCAGGCGGGGGTGCGGCACGATCAGGCCCGGCTCGTGCACGACGCTGTCCCCGTGGAGGAGGAGGTCGAGGTCGATCGTGCGGGGTCCGAAGCGCGGGCCCTCTTCGCGAACGCGCCCCAGCTCGCGTTCGACGGCGAGAAGACGGTCGAGCAGCTCGCGCGGCTCGAGCTCGGTCTCGAGCGCGGCGGCGCCGTTCAGGAAGGGCGGCTGCTCCACGTAGCCGACGGGCTCGGTCTCGCGCAGGGTCGAGACGGCGACGACGTCGATCTCCGGCTCGACCCGCAACAGCTCGACCGCACGGCGGATGGACGCCTCCCGGTCGCCGAGGTTGGCCCCGAGCCCGACGTATGCCCGGGTCAACGGCTCGTGCGATCGACAGTCGCGGCCGTGTACTCGACCGGCGCCCCGAGCTGGACCTGGGGCTTGCGCACGCGGACGCGCACCCGCGAGACCGGGAAGCGCTCCATGAGGTCGTCGGCGATCGCCGCGGCGAGCGCTTCGATCAGGTTGAACCGGTGCCCGCCGTTGAGCTCCCGGATGCAGGCGACGACCGCCGTGTAGTCGACGGTGTCGGCCAGCTGGTCGCTGCGGACGCCGGCGTCGTGGGCGACGACCCGGACGTCGAAGACGAAGCGCTGGCCGGCGCGTTGCTCCTCCTCGAGCGCGCCGTGGAAGCCGAGCAGCTCGAGGCCGCGAACCTCGATGACTACCTCGCTCACGGGCTCACCGGCACCTGAGCACGTGGGGGAAACATGGTTTCCCCATGAGAGGGAGCAGGATGCGAGCGACGCTCACGCGTGAACCACCGCGCGGGCCGTGGCCAGCGCCTCGACGTGCTCGCGGACGTCGTGGACGCGGAAGAGGGAGGCGCCGCGCTCGAAGGCGAGAACGGCCACGGCGACGCCGGCGGAGACGGGCCCCGTGAGCGCGTCCGGGTCGCCCAGAAGGCGGCCGAGGAAGCGCTTGCGTGAGGCGCCGACGAGCACCGGCCGGCCGAGCGCCACGAGCTCGTCCAGCCGGGCGAGAAGCTCCACGTTCTGCTCGACGGTCTTGCCGAAGCCGATCCCGGGATCCACGCAGACGTGCTCCTCCGGAATCCCGGCCTCGACGGCGAAGGCGAGCCTTTCCTCGAGGAAGGCCTTGACCTCGGAGACGACATCGACGTAGCGCGGGTCATCCTGCATCGTCCGCGGATCCCCCAGCATGTGCATGAGGCAGAGATAGGCGCCGCCGTCGGCCACGACGCCCGCCAGGTCCGGGTCGCCGCGGAGGGCGGTGACGTCGTTGACCATGACCGCGCCCAGCTCGAGCGCGCTGCGCGCGACCGCCGCCTTCGAGGTGTCGACCGACACCGGGAAGCCCGGTAGCCGCTGCAGGACCGGCTCGATCCGATCGAGCTCGTGCTCGGCGGAGACCCCGTCGGAGCCGGGGCGGGTCGACTCGCCGCCGACATCCACCAGGACGGCGCCCTCCTCGACGTGGCCAAGAGCCTGCGCGACCGCCGCCTCGGGCCGTAGGTACCGCCCGCCGTCCGAGAACGAGTCCGGCGTCACGTTGACGACCCCGACCACTGCCGGCCGCGGAAAGGCCTGCTCCAGCGGGGGTCTCACGGCGCAACCGTATCCTACGGGCAGGTGCTGCCCGGAGCGCCGGCCGAGGCTACTTCGCGCCTTCGGGCTCGGGCGGCGGCTGCATCGTCGCGCCCGGAAGCGGGAAGGGGCGAGGCTTGGGCTCGGCGCGCGGCTTCGGCTCCGCCTCGTCCGCCGCCGCGGGCTCCTCCTCGCCCTCCGGGAAGACGGTCTCGGGGGACTCGCCCGCAAGAAGCCGCTCGAACTGATCCTTGTCGATGGTCTCGCGCTCGATGAGGAGCCCCGAGAGCTTGTGCAACTCCTCCATGTGCTCGGAGAGCACCTTGCGCGCCCGGTCGTGGGCCTCCTCGATCACGCGGCGGATCTCGTCGTCGATCTCCCGGGCGATCTCCTCCGAGTAGTCGGGCTCCGAGCCCATGTCACGGCCGAGGAAGGGCATATCGTGGTTGCGGCCCAGCATCCGCGGGCCGAGCTTCTCGCTCATGCCGTAGCGCATGACCATGTGCTTCGAGGTGGCCGTCACCTTCTCGATGTCGTTGGCGGCGCCGGTCGTGACCTCGTGGAAGACGAGCTCCTCCGCCGCGCGGCCGCCGAGCGTCATCGCCATCTGATCCATGAGCGCCGACTTCGTCGTCAAGAACTTGTCCTCGGACGGGAGCGAGATCGTGTAGCCCAGCGCCTGACCGCGGCTGATGATCGAGATCTTGTGCACGGCGTCGCAGTTCGGGAGGTAGTGGCCGACGAGCGCGTGGCCCATCTCGTGGTAGGCCGTCACCTTCCGCTCGTGCTCGGAGAGGAGCCGCGTCTTCTTCTCGGGGCCGGCGATGACGCGCATGATCCCTTCCTCGAGCTCGAGCCCGCCGATCGTCTTCCTGCCGCGGCGCGCCGCGAGCAGCGCAGCCTCGTTGACGAGGTTGGCGAGATCGGCGCCGGTGAAGCCAGGCGTCCCCGCGGCCAGCGTGTCGAGGTCGATCACGTTATCGATCGGCTTCCCCTTCGTGTGCACCTCGAGGATCTTGCGGCGGCCGTTGCGGTCGGGGCGGTCGACCACGATCTGGCGGTCGAAGCGACCGGGCCGAAGGAGGGCCGGGTCGAGGATGTCCGGCCGGTTCGTGGCGGCGATGAGGATGATGTTGTCCTTCATCTCGAAGCCGTCCATCTCGACCAGCAGCTGGTTCAGCGTCTGCTCGCGCTCGTCGTGCCCCCCTCCGAGGCCGGCGCCGCGGTGGCGGCCGACGGCGTCGATCTCGTCCATGAAGATGATGCACGGGCTCGCCTGCTTGGCCTGCTCGAAGAGGTCGCGCACGCGCGAGGCGCCGACGCCGACGAACATCTCGACGAAGTCGGAGCCCGAGATGGAGAAGAAGGGCACGCCGGCCTCGCCGGCGACCGAGCGCGCGAGCAGCGTCTTCCCCGTGCCGGGCGGCCCGTAGAGGAGGACGCCCTTGGGGATGCGCGCGCCGAGCGCCTGGAACTTCTTCGGGTTCTCGAGGAACTCCTTGATCTCGTGCAGCTCCTCGACCGCCTCGTCAACGCCGGCCACGTCCTTGAAGGTGATCTTCGGCGAGTCGGGTGCCATGCGCTTCGCGCGGCTCTTCCCGAAGCTCATCACCTTCGAGCCGCCGCCCTGCACCTGGTTCATCAAGAAGATCCAGAAGCCGAAGAAGAGGACGAACGGGAGCAGGTACGTGAGGATCGACCACCACGCGTTCGCGCCGGTGCCCTTCGAGTCGAAGGGGACCCCCTTCTCCTGGAGGAGGTTCTGGAACTCGATCTGCGCCTGGTCGCTCGGGTAGTTGACCTTGAGCTTCGCCTCCTCGCCGTTGCGAAGCGTCGTCGCCTCGATCGAGCGGCCCTTCGGGTTGAACATGACCTCCTGGAAGATCTCAGGGTTCGCCTCGACCTGATCGATGAGGCCGCTGTAGGTGGTCTTCTCCGGCTCTTCGGAGCGCGGGAGGAGGGTCTGCGACGCCAGGTAGACGAGCAGGACGATGACGATGAGCGGAAAGAGTGCGCTGCGGAAAAAACGGCTCAAAGAGAGGACCTCGGGCTGTTCGAAGCGTAGCAGCCTCTTATTCGGCTACAGAGAGGCTGCAGATGAGAGTTTCGTTATGTCTTGCTAGGAGATTTCCTCCGCCTGAGCGGCCAGCTCGTCCCTGAGGATGCCCACGAACGGAAGGTTTCTGTAGCGCTCGGCGAAGTCCAGCCCGTAGCCGATCACGAACCTATTGGGGATCTCGAAGCCGGTGTAGCGGCAGTGGATGTCGATCTCGCGCCGCGCCGGCTTCGTCAGGAGCGCGCAGATCTCGAGCGAAGCCGGCTCCCGGGCCTCGAGATTGCGGAGAAGGTAGGAGAGCGTCAGCCCGGAGTCGATGATGTCCTCGACGACGAGGACGTTGCGGCCCTCGATCGACATGTCCAAGTCCTTGAGGATCCGGACCACGCCGGAGGAGTCGACGCCGGCGCCGTAGCTCGAGATGGCCATGAAGTCGACCTCGCACGGAATGTCGATCCGGCGCATGAGGTCGGCCATGAAGAAGACGGCGCCTTTGAGGACGCCGACGAGCAGGAGGTCACGGCCGCGGTAGTCGTCGCCGATCTCCGCGCCGAGCTCGGCGATCCGGCTCTGGAGGGTGTCCTCGTCGATGAGGATCTCGGAAACGGCCGCGGTGAGCTCGTTGACGCTGCTCACTCGCACGCTCCCGTGACCGCGCCCTCGTAGCCCGGCGCCTCGGCGATTCCGGGGACCGCGACGACCTCGTCGCCGCGGACGACGAGCGGCCAGGCCTCGCGCTCCGAGCGCGGCACCTTCGCGTCGACGAACACGTCCTGAACCTTCTTGCCGTGGCCGGCGAGCCGGTCGCCGGCCCGCCAGCCGCGCACGTGCAGGCCCGTGCGCGTGGACTCGAGCGTCCAGCGGCCCCAGCGCACCTGTCCTTCGAGCGGCACGGGGCCCCGCTCGAGCCAGACGCTCTCGTACTCCCTTACCGCCACGCGGCCGTCGCCCAGGTCGAGACGCTTCGATCCCTCACGAGAGGCGAGCAACTCTAACAGCGCTCTCTCGGCCGGTCGCGGGAGCCGTTCGCCCCCCTCGAGGGCGGCGAGCACGTTCCGCTCGGCGGCGGGGTGGAGCTGCCTCAGCGCGGGCAGGATCTCGCTGCGGATGAGCCCGCGAGCGGTGGCTGAGTTGGAGGCGTCGAGGCGGAACGGAAGCCCCCCCGCGCGGCAGTACGCTTCGGTCTCCTCGCGCCAGACGCGAAGGAGCGGGCGCACCACGCCGTCGTCCCGGTGGACGCGGATCCCACTGATCGTCCCGCCCGTTGCGAGGCGGTAGAGGATCGTCTCCACTTGGTCGGAGGCCGTGTGCCCGGTCGCTCGCAGCCGCCCGGCGCCGACCGCGTAGCGCAGCTCGCGAAGCTCCGCCTCGGTCGCGCGGCCTTCGGGCCGAGCCACGACGACCTCGGCCCCGAGCCGCTCGGCGCAGAAGCGCGCGTCGGCCTCCGACTCCTCGCCGCGCAGCCTGTGATTGACATGCAGGGCGGAGACGCCGTAGCCGAGCGCTCCCAGCGCGTGCCACAGACAGGTCGAGTCGGCGCCACCCGAGACGAGGCAGGTGACCTCGCCGCCGGGCGCGATCAGGTCGTGCCGGCGGATCTGCTCCTCGATCCGCGCGCGCAGCGCCGAGGTGTCCACACGAGGATGCTAGCCCGTTGCCGAGCGCTACCGCCGGCAGGAACGGCGGAACGGCGGCGCGGCCGAAGTGCAGTGTCGGGTTCGCTTACGCCGGAGTCGCCTCGGCGCCGCTCGACGGCCGACGCGCCCGCAGCAGACGCTCCGCTGGGCCCCGGACCTCCTCATCGCATTCCGGGCCGACAGCCGGCAAGGGTCGCGCAGTCGAGCGCTGCCGCAGTGAGGGTGGCCCTCAGCAACTCACAAGCAACATCGACAGCGCTCCGCCGCCGCGCAATCACTCGTTCTGGGAGGACCCTCTCGGTCAGGCGAAGATGAGCGACCGGTAGGTGATCGTCCGGCGCATGCCGATCCCGTCGTAGAGCGCGATCGCCGCGGCGTTCTCCGGACGGACGAAGAGGCAGACCGCCGGCGTCGTCTCGAGGAGCAGTCGGCAGAGGTCGGCGAGACCACGCTTCCCGTAGCCCTGGCCGCGAAGCTCCGGCTCCACCCAGACCTGCTGGAGCTGCACCGCGTCCGGGGTCCACGCCGAGGCTTCGGCCTTGAAGAGGATCCGCCCGTCCTCCGTCCAGAGCCAGCTCCGCCCCTCCTCGATCTGCGCCCTGGTGCGCCACTCGAAGAGGGCTGGGTCGCGGGCGTAGGCGTCGACTCCCGCCTCCTCGCGGTAGGCGTGGGCCGAGGCGACCACGAGCGCGTCGAGATCGTCGAGCGCGGCACTGCGCAGGCGGCTTCGACCGCCGGGAGGCGGCCGCTCGAGGACGTAGACCGGCTGTCCCGGCCGGTCGTCCAGCGGCGCCGGAAAGACGTGGCGCACCACGTCCCAGAGCTCCGTCACCGCACCCTCCTCCCCCACGACCATCCGAGGATCGCCCTTCGACGCGACCTCGGCGAACGCCGCGCAGCCCGGACCGGAAGGAACGAGGTTGGCGCCGAGGTGGAGGAGCGCGGTCAGCCGCCCTGCTTCGCGGAGGCCGGCGAAGCGGCCGAGGCCTCGCCTGGCGATGTCCTCCAGGAACACGCGCTCGATCGGATCCGCTGCGCAGAACGCCAGAACCTGCGAATGACGAGGCCGCTTGACCAGGCGCGCCATGCCCGGGGACGATACCCCCATGCCTATTCACGTTCGTGCAGAGCCCGGCGAATACGCCGAGGCGTGTCTTCTCCCCGGCGACCCGCTCCGGGCGAAGTACGTGGCCGAGACGTTCCTCGAGGACGTCCAGCAGCGAAATTGGGAGCGCGGGATGCTCGGGTTCACGGGAACCTTTCGCGGCAAGCCGGTCTCCGTCCAGGCGACCGGCATGGGCTGCCCGTCGGCGGCCATCGTCATCGAGGAGCTCGTCATGCTCGGTGTCAAACGGATGCTCCGCATCGGCACCTGCGGCGGCCTTCAGCCCGATCTCGCGCTCGGCGACCTGATCGTGGCCATCTCCGCGGTGCCGGCTGACTCGACAGCGCTTCACATCACGCGGGAGATCCACACCCCAACCGCCGACTGGGGCCTCGTCCACTCGGCCGTCCACGCAGCCAAGGAGCTGAGGAAGCCGGTGCGCGTCGGGCCGGTCGTGTCGAGCGACGTCTTCTACAACTCGGACGAGGGCCAGTACCAGCGCTGGTCCGACCGCGGCATCCTCGCCGTGGAGATGGAAGCGGCCGTCCTCTTCACCCTCGGCGCCCTGCGGAAGGTAGCCGCAGGGTGCCTGCTCA
Source organism: uncultured Actinomycetes bacterium (assembly GCA_963838795.1). Taxonomy (GTDB): domain Bacteria; phylum Actinomycetota; class Thermoleophilia; order Gaiellales; family Gaiellaceae; genus JAIBJN01. The sequence continues at coordinate 160,293 of CAWISL010000011.1, read as the reverse complement.
CCGTGAGCGACGTGGTCGTCGAGGGCGAGTTCGTACGCATCACCGACGAGGAGATGAAGGCGGCCGTCGACCAGATGACCGAGCTGGCGCTTGAAGTCGCCACCGACGAGCACTAGGTGATGGCCGGCGGCGTCGTCTTCGTCGTCAACCCGGCGTCGGCGAACGGGTCGACGCGAAGGCGTTGGCCCGAGATCGCCCACCGGGCCGCGGAGCTCGGGCTCGAGGGCGAGTCGTTTCTGAGCGAGCGGCCGGGCCACGCCGTCGAGCTGGCCCGCCGGGCGGCCGAAGGCGGGGCGCAGCTCGTCGTCGCGGTCGGAGGCGACGGCACCGTGAACGAGGTCGTCAACGGGCTCGTCGCGGTCGAGGGGGAGCGCCCGGGGCTGGCCGTGATCCCGCGCGGAACGGGGACCGACTTCATCCGTCACTTCAAGATCCCGACGAAGCTGGACGCCGCCGTCCGCGTCGCGGCCTCCGGAAGAGAGCGGCCGATCGACGCCGGCCGCATCGCCTACCGGAGCTGGAGCGGCGAGGACGCCTCCGCCTACTTCGCCAACAGCGCGAGCGCGGGGATGAGCGGCGCGGTGGCGCAACGGGCGAACGCCTCGTCGAAGGCGCTCGGAGGCAAGGTGTCCTTCCTCTACGCGACGCTCGCCGTGTTCGCGCGCTGGCACGCCAGCGAGATGGAGGTCGAGGTGGACGGCGAGCGCCGCTCCGGGCTCATGTACGACGCGATCGTGGCCAACTGCCGCTACCTCGGCGGCGGCATGGCGATGACGCCCGACGCGCAGCCCGACGACGGCCTCCTCGACGTGCTCCTGATCGGGGACATCACGCGCCGCGACCTTGCCATGACGCTCCCCAAGGTCTACCGGGGGACGCATCTGCCCCACCCGAAGGCCGAGGCGCTGCGCGGAAGCCGGGTGGTCGTCCGGGCGGCGACCCCGCTCCCCGTCGAGCTGGACGGCGAGCAGCCGGGGACGACGCCCGCCGAGTTCGAGGTGCTCCCAAAGGCGCTGCGGCTGCGAGTGCCCGGCTGAGGCTACGCCGCGGGAGTCTCTCCGCCCTCGGAGGCCGGCGGCTTCGAAGTGGCCGGCGCAGCCGCCCTCTTCGTGGCGGTGGAGGCCTTCGGCTTGGTCGCCCTCGGCTTCGGCTTCGGCGCCGGCTTGGCCTCCGACTCGAGCTTGGCCAATCGCTTCTCGAGGCGCTCGATGTGAGTTCGCAGGTCCTTCAGCTCGTCCGAGGCGGCAAGGCCGACCTGTCCGAGCGTGCGCCTTGCGCCCTCGTCGAGCTTCCCCTTCGCCGACATCGCCCTGCTGAGCGCGTCGGTCACGCGCTCGTTCTTTCCCAGCTCGTCGAACAGTCGTGTGAAGGCATCCTCGCCGGCCTTCGAAAGGCGGCCCAGGGTGCCTGCGTCGGTCTCCTTCGCCTTCGTCTTCTTCTTGGCCATGCGGCCCTCCCGAGTCGGTTCGTCGCGGAGACGATACCGCTGAGCCTCCTAGGCCTGCGGCCGCCTTACGCGGACGCCCGCGAGCCGCGCGGCGAGGAACGCGAGGGCGAGAAGGAGCACGACCGGCGCGATCGTCGCCGCTGCGACGAAGATCCAGCCGACGACCGTGAGGAAGCCCGTGCCCGCAGCGCGCCAGGCGTCGACGATGCCCCACGGACCGCCGCCGGCGCCCTCGGCGGCAACCTGGCGCTCCCTGACCTCCAACGAGATGGTCGCGAAGGCGACCTGGTCGTCGAGGTAGTCGAGACGGCCGCGCGCCTGCTCGAGCTCGAGCTGCACGCGGTTCAGCTCCGACTGCACGGTCAGGGCGGCCGCGACGGTGTTCGCCTGCTCGAGGAAGCCGAGGAGCCGAGCCTCGACCGCCTCGAGGTGGCGGATGCGGGCTTCCAGGTCGACCAGCTCCTGCGAGACGTCCTGACCGGCCTCCTCCCGCGCCTCGACGCTGCCGAGCTTGGAAAGCTGCTCGAGCACGCGGGCGTACGCGGGCTCGGGGACGCGCACGACGAGCGAGCCGCGGACGAGGCGCTCGTCGTCCCCCTGCGAGGCGCTCGAGCTGACCACGAAGCCGCCCGAGCCGGTGGCGATCGTCCGGGCGCGTTGGATCGTGCCCTCGAACTCGTTTCGCGGCACGGAGAGCGAGAGGGAGGCGGTCTGGACCACGCTCGGACCGATCGAGGGCAGCGAGCTTCCGCCCCGCGAGGGTTGGGCAATGGCGACGGCGTCGTCCGCGCCGCCGGCCGCGGCGTCGTCAGTGGGTTCCTCCATTGCCGGCCCCGCCGACCCCGCTTCGTCATCGTCCCCACCCGTGGAACACGCGGCTGCGAGGAGGGCCAGCGCCCCGAGCAACGCGATCACGATCAGCTTCCGCATCCTGTCCTCCTTCGTCTCGTGGTTGCTTGGACAGGACCGGCGCTGCGAAAGTTCCCGGTCGATGGACGGATTTCCCTTCTCGACGAGCCTGACCGTGCGCTTCAGCGAGACCGACGCCCAGGGTGTCGTCCACAACGCCGTCTACCTGGTCTGGTTCGAGATCGCGCGCATCGCATATCTCGCGCAGTTCCCGGGCGGGTACAGGGGCCTCGTGGAGAATGGCGTCGACGCAACGACGACCGAGGCCCATGTGCGCTACCTGGACGGGACGCAGTTCGACGACGAGCTGCGCATCCATGTCCGCGCGACGGACCTGCGCGGCGCGCGCTTCCGCTTCGAGTACGTCGTCGAGCGGGCGAGCGAGCCGCCGGGGATCGTCGCCGACGGGTGGACCGCGCATGCCTGCGTCAACGCGGAGACGCTGCGACCGACCCGCATGCCGGCCTGGCTCGCCGAGGCGATCGCCGAGGTCGAGTCCGCCTAGGAGCCGGGCCCCGGCGTGTCGGCCTCTTTGGCCGGCTTCTCGTCCCTCGGCGGTGGCGCGGCGGGCTCCGGGCGCGGTTTCGTGCCGACGCGGACGATCTTCGCCTCGTAGCGGTAGTGCGTGTACCAGGACTCCCGGTAGAGGACCTTGCCGTCCTGATAGACGATCCGCTCGACGCGGATCTCCCGCGACGGCTGGCCCTCGAACTCCACGATCTTGTCGCCCACGTAGAGCATCGGATCGGGCTCCCGCTCGATCTTCGGCTGACCGGTCACCTTCAGCTCCTCGGCGATGCTCTCTACGCGCCGCTCCGGACCGGCGCCGAGGAGGCGAACGAGAATGCCGCTCTCGTCGTAGGACGCCTTGATCACGATCCAGCGCGGCGTGTCGTTGACGAGCTTCAGGTCGACGTCCGGATAGTTCACGGTGGCATCGCGGCCGTCCGGGTAGCGGCTGATGTAGAGCGCGTGCGCATGGCGCTCACCGATCTTGATCCCGGCCTCCCAGGCGGCGTTGAAGACGGTCGTCGCGACCTGGGAGACGCCGCCGCCGATGCCCTCCTCGTACTTTCCGTCCATGATCACGGGCGCGGAGCGGAAACCGCGCTCGGCGGTGCGCGGGCCGACGAACTCGTTGAACGACCAGGTGTCACCCGGGGCGATGCGGGCGCCGTCGAGGATCTCGATTGCGAGCTGGAGGTTGTTGATGCGATCGGCCGTGCCCGCGTAGAGCGTCGCGTACGACGCGAGCTGCCGCTCCACCCGAAGCGCCCTGGCGGCCGCGGTCGTCATACGCGGAGGGAACTCGGCGACGACCACCGTCGCCGTTCGCTCGGTCGGTCGCGACGCGGCCCGCAAGAGGGCCGACGTCGTCGCGGCCACGTTCAGCTCCCGCCCCGGCCGTGACGGCACGACGCGCACGTTCCCGTTGGGCCGGACGGCGAAGTCGGCGTTGCGGGGCGGCCGGGCGAGGCCGTGGGCGAGGTTCTCGAAGCGACGGGCGGCGACCTCTTGCCTGATCCGGAGGCTGCTGGCCCCGTCGGCCGGAAGCTCGAGCAGGCTCACCATCTCACTCGGCTCGATCGTGAAGACAGCGCCCTGGTGGATGAGCTGCACGGGCGCCGAGAGAACGGTGTGAAGCTGCCTCGCGACCGGCGCGAGAATGTCGCTCGTTACCTCGGGCGCGTCGACGACGACCGGAAGGGCGGTCTCCTCGCGCTCGAAGCCGGCAAGCGCGGCCACGACGATCCCCGCCGCGGCTTCACGGTCGAGCTCTCGGCCGGCCTGGCCGGGGACGACCTCCGGCTCGAAGCCGTCGAGGACGATCGAGGCCTCGACGGCCGGGCGGTCGACCTCGGCGGCGATCCGCTCGAGCCGCTCGTCGAGCGCCGCCCGGAAGACGTCCGCGGTAGGCTCGATCTCGGCGCCGAAAAGACGCAGCCAGACGCGCTCGAGGCCACGAAGCGGGAAGGGTGCGTCGCCGCGATCCACAGCCTCGTCGGCCGCGGCGGCCCAGTCTCCTTCCACCTCGAGAGCGGCCGGGCGGATGCTGTACCGCTCCTCGGCCGCGGTGAAGACCACCGGCTCCGACGCGTAGCGGGCGGCGACAGCCTCGAGCTTCGCCTCCGCCTCGTCCGCCGTGAGCCCGCCGACGCTGACGCCCGCGACCGTGATCCCGGCTGCGACGCGGCTGGCCGAGCCGGCGAAGGCGATGCCGACCACCACGGCGAGGACGACGAGCGCCGACAGCGCTCCCAGACCGATCTTCCCGACGCGGACCAGGCGTGCGCGCCCGCCGCGAGTGCGGGCAGGACGCTCCCTCCGGACAGGCCGGGCACCAGCCTCCGCGCGCAAGGCGTCCGAGTCTACCAACGGGTGGGTCGAGGGCCCGCGCCTAGGGCTTCAGCGTCACGCGCAGCTGCGCGATGCAGACGAGCGCCCCGTCCTTGGCTGAGAAGCCGACCGCTTCGAGCGTCCCCGGCTGGCGCACGCCCACCGAGTACGAGAACGTCTCGTTCCAGTTCCCGCCGGAGGAGGTCACGGGAACCCTGCGAACGTGCTCGCCTCGACGGTTGCGGAGCGCGAGCACGAACGAGTGCTCGAAGAGGCGGCGCTCCTCACCGGCGGCGCTCGCGCTCCCTGCATCCACGGAGAACGTCTCGATCTCGAGGCAGCGCCGCTGCGGGGCGGTCGGGAACTCGGCATCCGCGCTCGGCGGTTTCGCCTTCCAGAGGTCGACCACGAGCCGCGTCGGCGAGCGGAGCTCTTCGTAGGCCAGGTACTTGAAGTGGCGTCGCTCCGTGCGTAGTCGAAGGACGATCCGGCCGGTGTGCTGGGTGATGCGCGCCTCGACCCCGTGGGCGGATTCCGGCGCTGCGCAGCGGCTGCGGCCAAGCCGGCGAGGAGGGTGACTGCCCCGTTCCTCACAGCGCGAGGAAACCACTTCCAACGCGCGGTTGCAAGCTCGATCCTGGCGCAGCCGCGCGTAGACTAAGGACGTGGATTTCGAGCTCACGCCCGAGCAGCGCGAGGTGCAGACGACCGTCCGCCAGTTCGTGGACGAGCGGGTGCTGCCGAACGCCATCGAGAACGACATCAACCACCACCTGGACATGTCCGTGATCGAGGGGATGGCCGAGCTCGGGCTGCTCGGGATCGTTATCCCGGAGGCCTACGGCGGCGCGGGGATGGACTTCGTCTGCGAGGCGCTCTCCTGCGAGGAGATCGAGCGCGGCGAGGCGGCCTTCCGAACGCTTATCTCCGTCCACGTCGGGCTCAACTCGCTCAGCCTGCTGCGCTACGCGACCGAGGAGCAGAAGCAGCGCTACCTCGCCCCGCAGGCGCGAGGGGAGAAGCTCGCGTGCTTCGGGCTGACCGAGCCCGCAGCCGGCTCCGACGTCGCCTCGATGCTGACGAGCGCCAGGCGCGACGGCGACCGCTACGTCCTGAACGGGCAGAAGAACTGGATCTCGTACGCGTCGGTCGCCGACCACGCGCTCGTCTTCGCCAAGACCGATCCCTCGGCGAAGCACAAGGGGATCTCGGCCTTCATCGTCGAGCGTGAATGGCCCGGCGTCACCACGGCGGACACGGAGCACAAGCTGGGCATCTGGGCGGGCTCGACCGGCGAGCTCTTCTTCGAGAACGTCGAGGTGCCCGCCGAGAATCTCGTGGGCGAGGAAGGCCAGGGCTTCGAGATCGCCATGTACAGCCTCGACCAGGGCCGCTTCACGGTCGCCGCCGGCGCGCTCGGCGTCATCCGTGCCTGCCTCGAGCGCTCGGTCTCCTACGCGCGCGAGCGAGAGACGTTCGGCCAGCCGATCGGCAAGAACCAGTTCGTCCAGGACCTGATCGCGCAGATGGTGCTCGACTACGAAACGTCGAAGCTCCTTGTCATGCAGGCGGCCTGGCTGAAGGACAAGGGCGTCCGCAACACGCGCGAGACGAGCCTCGCCAAGTGGCACGCGACCGAGTCCGCGTTCAAGGCGGCGCACAACGCCATCCAGGTGCACGGGGCGTACGGCTACTCGGCGGAGTACGGCATCGAGCGGTACTTCCGCAATGCCCGCGCGCCCATCATCTACGAGGGCACGACGCAGATCCACAAGATGATGCAGGCCGAGCACGCGCTCGGGTGGCGCAACCTCAACGGGCGAGACGGCGACGTCTCTCCCATCGCATCGTGGGCTCCCGCGCTTCTCGCCCGCTCGCGGTAGTCGCCGCCGCGCTCGTCGTCGTCCTCCCCGCAGCGGCCGAGCCGCCCACCGGAGGCGCCTTCACCCCGGGGAGCTCGCTGGCCGGCGTCGAGCTCGGGCTCGATCGCTCCGGGGTGCTGGAGGCCTGGGGCAGCCGTCACGGGGTCTGCCGCGACTGCGACGAGCCGACCTGGTACGTCAACGAGGAGGCGTTCCGACCGGAGGGCACGGGCGTGGTGTTCGAAGACGGGCGCGTCGTGCATGCCTTCACGGTGTGGCAGCCGGAGGGCTGGACGACGCCGGAGGGACTCGTGCTGGGAGCGCCGGCAGGCGAGATCGGCGCCACCTACGGGGAGCTCGCCGAGATCGACTGCGGCGACTACCTCGCGCTGGTCGAGAACGTCGGAGGCGCGACGAACGCGTACTACGTGTACCAGGACGAGGTCTGGGGCTTCGGCCTGCTCACACGCGGACGGTCGCCCTGCCTCTAGGGGTTGAGCAGGGATGGCAGCGCCAGCAATGTCGGGAGGGCGTCCTCCCGCTCAGGGAAGCGCCCCTCCCGGTCGATGAGGTAGGCCCGCATGCCGAGGGCCCTGGCGCCCTCGACGTCGTCGAGGAGCGAGTCGCCGACCATCACGGCGACGCCTGCCTCGACCCCGAGCAGCTCGAGCGCCGCGAGGAAGATCGTCGGGCTCGGCTTCACCTTGCCGTGCACACCCGAGGAGATCCACGCGTCGACGTCCAGGGCGAAGTGCTTGACGAAGGCGGTGAGGTCACGGCTCGTGTTCGAGACGAGCCCAATCCTGAGCTCCGCCTCCCGCAGCGCCGACAGCACCGGCAGTACGTCCTCGTACAGCTCGAAGTTGGCCGAGTGGAGCCAGCCGGCCGTGATCGCCTCGGCGACCTCGCGCACCCGAGGGCCGTCGCCCCCCATGCCGCGCACGATGTCCTCGGTGAAGCGGATCCAGATCTCTTCATCGTGCTCGAGCTCGGGATGGTGCTGGAGATCCTCGACGGCCGCGGCCCGGGCTGCGGGATAGGTCTCGGGGACGAGCGTGAGGCCGTGGCGCGCGCCGGCCTCGCGGTAGCCCTCGGGGCCGAGCAGCGGCCCCGGCTTGGCGAGGGTGAAGTCGACGTCGAAGAGGACCGCTTCGACGGCGGCGGTCGCGCCTTTCAGAACCCGTGCCAAAACGAAGCCCTGTCCGGCGAGGGAGGCATCAGTCCGAAACGGTTCTAGACCCCGGCCGGCCACGTGTACGCGGCGGGCTGGCGATTGGCGAGCGAGGGAAGGCTGCTGCGGATGCGCTCCATGTGGGCGCGGTCGAGCTCCGCCGTGATGACGGAGTCCTCGTCCGCCGCCTGGGCGAGCACGACGCCCCACGGGTCGACGATCGAGCTGCGGCCATAGGAAGACTTGCCCTCGACGACGCCCCACTGATTCGCGGCCAGCACGTAGCACTGGTTCTCGACCGCCCGGGCCCTCAGGAGGATCTCCCAGTGATCCTTGCCCGTGTAGAGGGTGAACGCGGCCGGGACCGTGACGAGCTCGGCGCCCTCGACAGCGAGGATGCGGTAGAGCTCCGGGTAGCGGAGGTCGTAGCAGACCGTCAGCCCGAGGCGCCAGCCCTCGACCTCGCAGCTCACCGGCCTGTCGCCTGGCTCCTCGCTGTCGGACTCGCGGTAGACGACCCCGCCGACCTCGACGTCGAACATGTGGATCTTCCGGTAGACGGCTGCGATCTCCCCCTCGGGGTCGAAGACGACGCAGGTGTTCGAGAGCTTCTCGCGACCGTCGCGGCGCTCCGCGATCGAGCCGCCGACGAGCGTGATCCCGTGTGTCCGCGCCCAGCCGCTCATCGCCTCGACGGTCTCGCCGCCCTCGAGCGGCTCGGCGACGTCAAGCAGGATCTCGTGGCTCCCGAGGCCGTTCCACTTCTCCGGCAGGAGCACGATGTCGGCCCCCGTCGCCGCTGCGCGTGCAACGAGCGGCTCGGTGCGCTCCAGGTTCGCCGCCTTGGAGGGCGAGGAGTTGAGCTGGACGCAGGCAACTCGGAGACGATCGGCCATTGGGCGAAGGATAGCCTTCGCCCGTGGCGCGGACACCGGCGGAGATCATCGCAGAGGCCCAGACAATCGCGATCGTCGGCGCCTCGCCGCGGCCGGAGCGCCCGAGCAACTCGGTGATGCGCTACCTGTTGACACAGGGCTACCGCGTGCTTCCAGTGCGGCCGGTCGGGCCCGCGGAGATCCTCGGGCAGCGCCGTGTCGGGTCCCTGGCCGAGATCGAGGAGCCGATCGACCTCGTGGACGTCTTCCGCCGCCCCGAGTTCTGCCCGGACGTGGCGCGACAGGCGGTCGCCGCGGGCGCCGGCGCCCTCTGGCTCCAGCTCGGGATCGTCTCCCCGGAAGCCCGGTCGATCGCCGAGGCGGCAGGGCTGGACTACGTCGAGAACGCGTGCGCGGCGATCGTCCACCGGCAGATCGCGTAGGAAAAGGACAAATCGGGGTGCCCGGATTTGAACCGGGGACCTCGCCGACCCGAACGGCGCGCGCTACCAGGCTGCGCTACACCCCGAACGCGCCATAGGGTACCGGGAATGGCGAGCCGTGACGAGATCGTCGCCTGGGCGGACGACTACCTCGACCTCGCCTCCTACCCGGACTACGGGCCCATGGGGCTCCAGGTCGTCGGAGCTCCGCGGGTGCAGAAGCTCGTCTGCGGCGTCTCGGCCTCGCGCGAGCTCTTCGAGCGCGCCGGGGAGGCGGGCGCGCAGATGGTGCTCGTGCACCACGGCCTCTTCTGGGAAAGGGACCCGCGGCAAATCGGGCCGCTCATGCGGGAGCGGCTGCGCGCGCTCTTCGACGCGGATCTGAGCCTCGTCGCCTACCACCTGGCGCTCGACGCTCACCCGGAGGTCGGCAACAACGCCCTTCTCTGCGACGAGCTCGAGATCGAGCGGGAGGGACGCTTCGCCGACGGCTACGGCTTCGGTGGGCGGCTGTCTCGGCCAGTCCCGGTCAGCGAGCTCGCCGAGCGCGTGCAGGAACGGCTCGGGCGCATGCCGCTCGTCTTCTCGTACGGCCCCGAGCTGGTCGAGCGGGTGGCCGTCTGCTCCGGCGGCGCGGCGAGGTACATCGCCGAGGCCTCGGCGGATGGTTACGACTGCTTCCTCACGGGGGAGGCCGACGAGCCGACCAAGCACGCCGCGAAGGAGGCCGGCGTCCATTTCATCGCCGGGGGCCACTACGCCACGGAGACGCTGGGCGTGCGCGCGCTTGCCGCGCGCATCGGCGAGCGCTTCGACCTCGCCTGGGACTTCGTCGACCTACCGAACCCCGTCTAGAGAACACGTCTCAGAACGAAGCACTGTGGCCTCATTCCGAAACGCGTTCTAGCCAATCGAGCACGAGCGATGCGCACTCGCGCGGGTGCTCGCCGACCACCAGGTGCCCGGTCGCCGGAAGAACCCTGAGCGGCGCGTCGAGCCCCCGCGCGAGCTCGAAGCCGTCCTCCAGCGGGACCAGCCGGTCGCGGGCGCCCCAGACGACGAGCGCCGGGCAGCGGACCCGATCGAGGTAGGCGCGCGGGTCGTCGCGAACGAGCGCGCGGGCGGCGCTCTTCACGTCGGCGTGCTCGGGCTGCGCCTCGAGGAAGCCGATCACGGCCTCGGGAGAGAGAGCCCGCGGCTCCTCGGCGCCCCAGTAGCCGAAGATCGCAGCGCGAAGCGCCGGGCGACGCGCGATCGTCGACCGCGCGTGCGCGACCAGGCGCGCGGGCCGAAGCGCCGTCGTCAGCCGCAGCCAGAGCTCGGCGCGCCGCGTCGTCGAGACGATCCCGGCCGACGCAAGCAGCACGACGGAGGCTACGGCGTCCGGCCGCTCGGCAGCCAGGCGAAGGGCGATGACGCCGCCCATCGAGTAGCCGAGCACGGCCGCCGGCGCCATCCCTTCGTGCTCCGCGACCCTGGCGACGTGGGTCGCCAGGTCGCTCAGGCTCTCCGTGCTCACCAGCGGCGCGGTCCCGCCGTGGCCCGGCAGATCGGGGATCAGGAGGCGCCTCCGGCGCGCGAGCACGGGCGCAAGCTCGGTGAAGTTGTACGCTGCGCCCGCGAGCCCGTGCACGAGGACGAGCGGCGGCCCCGCCCCGCCGACCCAGTAGCGCGTGCGGACGCCCGCGATCTCCGCAACGTGCGGCTCAAACCCCCGAAGGAGCGTTGCCCTCGTCACCGGCGACACCGTATTCTGTGCACATGATCGGAGAAGGAGCACGAGGCCGTTGAGCCTCGTCGCCGCAAACGAGAGTCTGCGCGCCCTGCCCGCCCGTGCCCTGCCGGCGGGCTTTTTCATGCGCTGAGCCCAAGGAGGAACGACGTTGGCGAATCACCTGACGCCCGAGGAGCTGTCGAAGGAGCTGGGAATCGACCGGGACGTGGTCATCCGCGTCTGCATCGAAGAGTCGATCCCGATCTACCAGGGGAAGATCGACAAGACCCTGTTCCAGGCGCACCTCGAAGCGACGGGCATCGCCACGACGCCGGCCGCGTAGCGGCCTGCCTTCCTAGCGCGAGCCTGACGCGGCGCGCTTCTTCCGCGCGGCCGGCTTCTTCGCCGGGGCCTTCTTGTCCTTCTGGGCCTGGGCGACGCTCTCCTTGAGCGCTTCCATCAGGTCGACCACGGGGGCCGGTGCGGGCTGTTCGGGAGCGACGATCTCCTCGCCCGCGAGCTTGGCCTCCAGCATCGCCTTCAGGGCGCCGCGGTACTCGTTCTCGAAGTCCTCCGGCTCGAACGTGCCGACGAGGCTGGCGACCAGCTGGCGAGCCATCTCGAGCTCGGCGTCCTGCACCTCGGTTTCGGCCACCGCCTGGTCGATCTCCTCGCGCGCGCGGATGTCCTCCGCGTAGTAGAGCGTCTCGAGCGCGAGCGACTCGCCCAGCGGCCGGATCAGGCAGAGGTTCTCCTTGCCCCAGAGGACGAACTTGCCGATCGCCGCCACGTTCGCCTCCTGCATCGCGCGCAGAAGGAGCACGTACGGCCGGCGCTGCGCGTCTGCTTCGGCGGGAGACAGGTAGTAGGCACGGTCGAAGTAGATCGGGTCGACCTCGTCGAGGTCGACGAAGCGGTCGATGTCGATCGACTGCGAGCGCGTCAGGGCGACCGCCTCGAGGTCGGACTCCTCGACCATCACGAACTGGCCCTTGGCGAACTCCCACCCTTTGACGAGCTCGTCGGCCTCGACGTCGCGCTCGTGGAAGGGGCACCAGCGCTTCTGCTTGATGGGCGTGCCGCACTCGCGGTGGAGCGTGCGGAAGGACACGTCCTTGCGCTGCTGCGCGACGGCGAGCCCGATCGGGATGTTGACCAGGCCGAAGTTGATGGAGCCGTTCCAGATCGTGCGCATGAGAGTCAGAAAGCCTAGCGGGACCAGGGATCTTCTCCCCGGAGCGTCCGTTCCCTCCTAGAAGCTAGACCACGCGACGGGCGCCGACCCAGCGCGAGTGGTACCAGCCCTCGCGGAGGCTCGAGATCTTCACGACGTCACCCGAGTTCGGCGAGTGCACGAACCGGCCGCCGCCGATGTAGATGCCGTCATGGCCGAGGCCGTCAAAGAAGACGATGTCGCCCGGGCGAAGCGCGCTGCGTGAGATCGCCTTCCCGACCCGGTACTGGGCCGAGACCACGCGCGGGAGCGAGACGCCGACGCGCGAGAAGACGTACATGACGAACCCCGAGCAGTCGAATCCCGTGCCGGGCGACTCGCCGCCCCAGCGGTACGGGATCCCGAGGTACCGCTTCGCGACGGCGGCGACCCGTGCGCCACGGCCCGACGGCTTCGAGGCGGCCTGCTTCGGCGGAGCCGGCTTGGCGGGCCTCGGCTCGCGACGGAGTCCGAGCGCGCCCAGCGTCTGGGGGCCGACGATGCCATCCACGACGAGCCCCTTCCTCTTCTGGAAGGCGCGGACGGCAGCCCTGCTCACAGGCCCGTACAGGCCGTCGACGGGGACTCCCAGCGCGCGTTGCACCGGAGCCACCCACCAGGCTCGAATCATCTTCGCCGACGGGCCGGCCCGGTAGAGCGCGGCGCGGGTCTGGGGGCCGACGATCCCGTCCACGACCAGGCCATGCCGCTTCTGGAAGGAGCGCACGGCGGCGCGCGTGAGCGGCCCGAAGATCCCGTCGGCCGTGATTCGGAGCGTTCGCTGCAGCTTGACGACCGCCGCGCCGCGGCTGCCCACGCGGAGCAGCTCGACGCGGACCTCGGCCGCGCCCGACGCTCGAGCGCGTCCGTGCGCGCCACCTGGAACAGGGAGCGCGGCCGCCACCGCAGCGACGACGAGCGCGGCGCCCGCAACTCGCGCTTGTGGCAGCGTCCCGGGCTCCGCGGCCAGCCGCTTCGCCCGTGCACGCGTCTGCGAGATGTCCCAGACCTCGGGATCGGTGAGGTCGCGCACGGTCCCGCTACGGCCGACCTGGCGGCGGACCGGCCCGTCGAGGTCGAGAAGCGCCAGTGAGACCAGGCTGCGGGGGACGCCCTCGTCGGGATCACTCCCCTCCCGGCGGCGCCGAGACCGCGTCAGCGATCGCTCCCAGAGCTCGGTTTCTCCGAGATCCCGCCGTACCCGATCCAGCGTCGCGGTCATGGCAAACCCCCTTCCCGACGGCCGACGTGCGACGAAGGGCGGGAGGCTAACAGACGCCTCGCGGGCGTGTCCCAGGAAGCTCCGGCTAGAGGACGCGCCGCGCGCCCACGTACGTGGACGAGTAGTAGCCGGTCATCGCCGAGATCTTCACGACGTCGCCCGTGTGCGGCGAGTGGATGAACTGGTTGCCGCCGATGTAGATGCCGACGTGACCGAGGCCGTTGAAGAAGACGAGGTCGCCGGGCGCAAGCTGCGAGCGGGAGACGCCGACGCCCACGCCGTACTGCGTGGAGACCGTGCGGGGCAAGGAGACGCCGACCCGGGAGAAAACGTAGTAGGTGAAGCCGGAGCAGTCGAATCCGGTGCTCGGCGACTCGCCACCCCATTGGTACGGAATGCCGAGGTACTGCATGGCGATGCCGACGACGCCGCCGTACTTCGCGGACGGAACGGGCCCGCCGCCTCCGCCGCCGCCGCCCCCAGACTGAGTGTCGAGGCGGGCCTCGGCCGCCGCTTCCAGGCGTTCCTGGCGCCTGCGCTCCTCCGCCTTCAACTCGGCGATCTGATCCTTGATCGAGGAGAGCAGCTGCTGGCGCTGAGCCAGGGTCGCCTCGATCTCCTGGCGCTTGGCCGCCCGCTCGGCGACGACCTGCTCCTGCCGGCCGCGCGCCTTTTCGAGCTCGGCCTCGCGCTGCTTGATCTCCTCTCGGAACTTGCGCACCTCGTCCAGGATCTGCGTGTCCTGGTCGCTCACCCGGCTGGCCGTTTCGATCCCGTCGAGGATCTCGTCCAGGCTGGAGGAGCCGAGCAGGATCTCGACAAGGTCCGGGCTTCCGTTCTGGTACAGCTGGACGAGCCGGGCCTCGAGAGTTCCTTGCGCGGTGCCGAGGTTGGAGCGCGCGATCTTCAGGCGCTTCTCGTTGAGCTTCTGCTCGGCGACGATCTGGTCGAGCTCGACCTGCGCGCTGTTGTAGGACTCGATCACGAGCTCGAGGTTCGAGTCGAGCTCCTGGATCTGGGCGAGAACCTGCCTGGCTTCTGCCTCCTTCGTCTCGATCGGAGGGGCCGGGGTCGCCGGCCCCGCCAGCGGGAGAACCGCCAGCGCGAGAAGCACGAGAAGGAGGATGTGTCGAGTGGTTGGTCTGATGCTTACCCCCTGCCAGGGGAGAGAGTGCGCGCTACGCCTGTGCCCGGCGCCTGCACAAGTCGCGCATGGTAACAGGGCTTCTGGACGGGCCGCAAACCGAAGCGTCGCCCACGGAATGCTCACTGTCAGCTGGTAGGCTGCTCCGTTCGTGGACGCGGGTGCTCGAAGACCCTGGATCCGGTTCGCGGCGGTAGGCGCGCTCGCCCTCGTCGCTCTCCTCTCCTCCTCGGCGGCACGCGCCGACGATCCGGCGACTCTCAGGAGCGAGGTCGAGCGCCTGCGGGCGGAGAACGACGGGCTCGCCGCCCGCTCGCAGGCCGCCCTCCTTGACCTCTATGCACTCGAGACGCGGCTCGCTGGCGCCGAGCGGCGGCTGGCCGCCCTCGACGCGCGTCGCGCGGCCCTCGAGCGCGAGGAGGAGGCGGCCCGGCGTACCCTCGAGCTCGCCAGAGCCGACGTCGAGGAGGCCGAGCGCCGCCTGGGCAACCGGCTCCGCCAGCTCTACGTGGAGGGCGAGGTCGACCCGCTCGCCGTGATCCTCGCGGCCGAGTCCCTCGACGACGCCCTCTCCGCCTTCGACGGCCTCACGCGCCTCGCCGACCAGGACCGCGCGATTCTCGAGGAGGTCCGCGGAGCGCGGCTGGAGCTCCAGCGTTCGCTTCGTGCCCTCGGCGAGCGTAGCGCCGAGCTGCGCCGGGTCGTCGCCCGCGTCGAGGCCGAGCAGGCGGCGCTCGCCTCGGCTCGCGCCGAGCGCGAGGCCTACATCGCCGGCCTCGCCGACCGCCGGACGCTGAACGCCCGCCAGATCGCCCGCCTGAGCGCGCAGGCCGCGGAGGCCTCGGCCGAGACGCCCACCCCGGGCTCGCGGCCCGAGCCCCCGCCCGAGCCTTCGGGGCCCAAGCCCGGCGGGTCGCAGATCGTGGTCGACGTCGTCGCCTACTGCGGCGGGGTCGGCACGGCAAGCGGGCTTCCGCTCGGCTGGGGCACGGTCGCCGTCGACACGCGCATCTTCCCGTTCGGGACGAAGATGTACATCCCCGGCTACGGCGACGGCGTCGCTGCCGACCGGGGCTCGGCGATCATCGGCAGGATCATCGACATCTGGTTTCCGACCTGCGCACAGGCGCGTGCCTGGGGGCGGCAGACGCTCACGATCACGGTCTACTGGTAATGCCTGGCCGGCGTTTGCTGGCTAGGCATCAGCGCGGCAACAAGCGCTAGACTCTCCGTTCGTCACCGGCGAGCAGAGGAGGAAGCGACGTCAGTCGCCGAGGATCCGCGCCCGGGGAAGCAGCTCGAAGAGTTGCGTGTCCTGCTCGTCGACGACCACGACCTCTTTCGCACCGGCTTGAGGAGCCTGCTCGAAGAGCAGGGCCTCCAGGTCGTCGGCGAAGCCGACAACGGCACCGACGCCCTGCGCCTCGTCGGCGAGCTCGCGCCGGACGTCGTCGTCATGGATCTGAAGATGCCGGGGCTCACCGGCGTCGAGACGACGCGCCAGGTGTCGAGCATCGCGCCGCGGACGCGCGTGGTCGTCCTGACCATCTCCGTCGACGACGACGACGTGATGGCGGCAGTGATGGCCGGCGCCTGCGGCTACCTGCTGAAGGACTCCTCCATCGACCAGCTGATCGCCGGCATCCGCGCCGCCGCGAGCGGGGAGTCCCTCATCTCGCCTCACATCGCCGCGAAGGTCCTCCAACGCCTCCGGTCGCAGACCGCCGACTCCGCGGCCGCGCGCACGATCCGGGCCGAGCTGTCCGACCGGGAGCTCGAGGTCCTCCGGTTGATCGCAATCGGGAAGGACAACGCCGAGATCGCTCGCGACCTCTACATCAGCCCGAAGACGGTCAAGAACCACATCTCGAACATCCTCATGAAGCTCCAGATCGAGAACCGCATCCAGGCGGCTGTTTACGCCGTGCGAAGCGGAATCGTCTAGCGGGTGCGCGAAAGGGTGCCGAGCAGGCCCCGAAGCTGTACGAGCTCCTCCTCGAGGAGCGCCAGCCGCGCTTTCAGAATGCGCACCTCGCCCACGTGCTCGTCGCTGCCGGCCAGCTCTCGGATCCGCTCCTCGGTGCGGAGCCGCTCCCCGTCGAGCGCGAGAGCGCGGGCATAGCCGTCGGTCAGCGTAAGCTCCACCGCCGCCTCGTCCGGGCGCCGCCGCGCCTGGCCTCCATCCAGGAGGAGGCGGATGCGGTCGAAGAGGATCGAGAGGTCGTCGCTCATGCGGAAGCTGAACGTAGTGAGGCGAAGCTGCCCCTCCAAGGGCCGAACGGCCTATCCTGCGGGGCAATCGGACCTATGAGGAATGTGGGGGTCACCGGAACGCGCTTGCTCGCGGCGGTTGCGCCGCTGGTCCTGGCTGCCGTCGTGGCGGCGCCCGCGGGCGCCCAGTCGCTGCGCCAGGAGCTCGACCGGGCGCTCACGATCGCCGGCGTCTCCCGCGCCCGGACGGGCGCGCTGGCACTCGACCTCCGGACCGGCGAGGTTGTCTACGGGTGGCACCGCGGCCGTTCGCTCCGCCCCGCATCCAACGAGAAGCTGGGCGTCGCGCTCGCCGCCCTCGACCGGCTCGGGCCCGGGTACCGGATCCGGACCGAGGTGCTCGGCGCCGGCTCCCGGGTCGGCTCGACCTGGCAGGGCCGACTCGTGCTCAGAGGCCACGGCGACCCGACCTTCTCGACCGGAGACTTGCGAACGCTCGCGTCGAAGCTGCGCGTCGCCGGCATTCGCCGCGTCACCGGCCGGATCTCGGGCGACGAGACCTACTTCGACACGCGCCGCACGGCGGACGGCTGGCGCCCCTCGTTCTACAAGGACGAGTCGCCTCCGCTCTCCGCCCTCGTCGTCGACCGGGCCAAGGTGGACGGGCGCACTGTCGGCAATCCCGCTCTCTGGGCGGCCAGGGCCTTCAAGAAGGCTCTCGTCGCCGCAGGGATCGCGGTCGGCGGCAAGGCGGCGCGCGGGAGAGCTCCCGTCGGCTCCGCGACGCTCGCGGTCGTGCGCTCACGCGTCATGACCGCGATCGTCCGCCGCATGAACAAGATCAGCGACAACTTCTTCGCCGAGATGCTCGTCAAGCACCTGGGGGCGGCGATCCGGGGCGTGGGAACGACGAGGGCCGGCTGCATCGTCATCCGCCGCGAGCTGGCGGCGCGCGGCGTCCCGCTCGCCGGCGTTCGGATCGTCGACGGCTCCGGGCTGTCGCGCCACGACCGCGTCACGGCCGCCGCGCTCGCGGAGCTGCTCGTCTCGGCCTGGCAGGACCTGGCCGTGCGGACGCCGCTCTTCTCCTCGCTCGCCGTCGCGGGCGTGGACGGGACGCTCGAGGAGCGCATGCGCAACGGCCCCGCCCGGGGGCGCGTGCGCGCGAAGACCGGCACGACGCACGCGTCGTCCGCCCTCTCGGGCTACGTAGGAAGGCGCTACGTCTTCGCCATCCTCCAGAACGGCAGCCCGATCAACTGGACGAGGGCCCGACGCGCCCAGGATCGCTTCGCCCAGGCGCTCGCACGGACTCTCTAGGAGGGGTTTGGCGGAATGTCGCTCGTTGCAGGGGTGCGATGGTCGTTCCGAGGCAAGGACGCAGGGAGCGCTCGTAGCCGGAGGCTACGGGCGCGACTGAGGACGCAGCACTCGGGGCGAGCAGCGCGGCCCAGCGGCACAGCCGTCATTCCGCTGAACCCTCCTAAAGAAGCTTCTCGAAGCCAGCCTCGTCGAGGATCTCGACGCCCGCCTTGCGGGCCTTGTCCACCTTGGAGCCCGGGTTCTCGCCGACGATCACCGCCGCCGTCTTCTTCGAGACCGAGTCCGTCACCTTGGCTCCCTTTGCCTCTAGGGCGGCCCGTGCCTGCTCGCGCGACCAGCGCTCGAGCGTCCCGGTGACCACGTACGTCCGGCCGGTGAGCGGGCCCTCGATCGGGCGCTCGGCCGCGGCGAGCTCGAAGCGGATCCCCAGGGCACGCAGCTCCTCGACCAGAGCGCGATTCCTCTCGTCGGCAAACCACGTGGCGATCGACTCGGCGCGGTCGGGCCCGATCCCCTCGACCTCCTCGACGTCCTCCTGCCGCGCGGCGAGCAGCGCGTCCACCGAGCCGAAGTGGCGGGCGAGGTTCTGTGCCGTCACCCAGCCGACGTCCGGGATGTTGAGCCCGAAGAGGACGCGCGAGAACGGGATCTGCTTGGAGGCGGCGATCGAATCCACCGCGTTTCGGGCGGAGATCTCCGCGTAGCCGTCGAGCTCGGCAAGCTGCTCCGCCGTCAGGCGGTAGAGATCGGGGATCGAGCGCAGAAGCCCGAGGTCCCAGAGCCGGCGCACGAACTGCTCCCCGACTCCCTCGATGTCCGCGGCCGCCATCACCCAGTTGATCAGGGACTCGAGCCCGCGCGACGGGCAGGCGTTGTTCGGGCAGCGGTGCATCACCTCGCCCTCGGGCTTGACGATCTCGGCGCCACAGAGAGGGCAGTTCTTCGGCATCCGGAACCGTCTCGTCCCCTTCGCGTGCGGCAGCACCGGGCCGACCACCTGGGGAATCACGTCGCCGGCCCGCTGCACGATCACCGCGTCTCCCTGGCGGATGTCCTTGCGGTTGATGTCCTCTTCGTTGTGCAGCGTCGCCTGGGAGACGGTGACCCCGCCCACCTCCACGGGCTCGAGCTGCGCCCAGGGGTTCAGCGCCCCGGTGCGCCCTACTCGCACGTGGATCTTGAGGAGCTTCGTCTGCGCGGTCATCGGGGCCCACTTGAAGGCCCGCGCCCAGCGCGGGCGTCCGTGCAGCGCGCCGAGCCGCCGCTGCTGGTCGAGGGAGTCGACCTTGATGACGATGCCGTCGATCTCGTAGTCGAGCTCGAGCCGCTTCTCTTCCCACTCGGCGCACTCCAGCGCGACCGACTCGAGAGACTCGTGGCGTCGCGCGTGCGGGTTCGTCCGGAAGCCGCGCTCGCGCAGCCACTCGAGGGTCTCCCAGTGCGTGCGGAAGTCGAGGCCGTCGCCGCGGCCGATCCCATACACCCAGATCGAGAGCTCCCGCTCGGCGGTGATCTGCGGGTTCAGTTGGCGGAGCGAGCCAGCGGCGGCGTTACGCGGATTCGGGGCCGTCTTCTTGCCCTCGGCCACCAGGCGCTCGTTCAGCCGGTTGAAGGCGGACAGCGGAAAGTAGACCTCGCCGCGCACCTCGAGCACCGGAGGCGGGGACTCGCCGTCGGCGTTCCGCATGCTGAGAGGGATCGCCTTGATCGTCCGCAGGTTCGGCGTGATGTCCTCCCCCCGCTCTCCGTCTCCGCGGGTGGCGCCGCGCGCGAGGAGGCCGTCCTCGTACACGAGCGAGACGGCCGAGCCGTCGATCTTCGGCTCCGTCACGTAGGCGACCGGCTCGTCCGAGTCGAGGCGCTTGCGCACGTCGTCGGCCCACTTGGCCAGCGCCTCGTCGGTGGTGACCTTCTCCAGGGAGCCCATAGGCGTCAGGTGCTCGACCTTCCGGAACTTGTCCGACGGGGTCGCGCCGACGCGCTGCGTCGGCGAATCCGGGGTGGCCAAGTCCGGGTTCTCCTCCTCGAGTCGCTGCAGCTCGTCGAAGAGCCGGTCGTACTCCGCGTCCGAGATCTCCGGGTCGTCGAGGACGTGGTAGCGGTAGAGGTGGTGGTTGATCTGCTCCCGCAGCTCGGCGACGCGTTTCGCCAGGGTCTTAGAACTCATTTCGGAATGATGCGCCGCCGACGGGGTGTCCTGGGCGAGTGCGAGGCAAGGACGCAGGGAGCGCTCGTATTCGAGAATACGGGCGCGACTGAGGACGCAGAATCGCGCCGTCCAGGGCGGCCCGTCGGCACACGGCTTCATTTCGAAAGGAGTTCCTACAGGACATCCAGGAGCTGCTCCGGGGTCTCGACGAGCGCGTCGGCCTCGGCGAGCGCCTCCACGGGATGGATGTTGCCCCAGGCGACGGCGACCGTGTAGACGCCGGCCGCCCTGCCGGCGCCGACGTCGAAGGGCGAGTCGCCGACGAACGCCGACTCGGCCGCGTCCGCGTCCAGCAGCTGGAGCGCCGCCAGCACCGGTGCGGGATCGGGCTTGTGCCGGTCGGTCATGTCGGACGTGACGACGGCGTCGAAGTAGCGCTCGAGCGGAAGGACCGCGAAGGCGAGCTCGACGGTCTGGCGACGCTTCGCCGTCACGATCCCGAGACGGCGCCCCCGCCTCTTCAGCTCGGCGAGCACGTGCTCGACTCCCTCGAAGGCCTCCAGCTCGTCGTGCAGCGGCTTGTTGTGTTCCCGGTAGACGCGGACGAGCTCGTCGGCCTGCAGCTCGTCGATGGCCCGCATCTGGTCGTAGATGTTGGAGCCGCCGACGCGGGCGGCAAGCTCCGCGTCGGGAATCTCCCGGTGGAGCACGGTCCGCGTGGCGTGCTTGAAGGAGGCGAGGATGATCGCCCCGGAGTCGATCAGCGTGCCGTCGAGGTCGAAGAGGACGTTGCGATAGCGCACCGCTTGATCGTATCGACGCCCTGCGGGCCACCTGTGCCATGATCGCGCCATGTCGAACGGTGAGGGCACGAAAGCGTCGCCCTGGGTGCTGCAGACGCCGCCCGGCACGTCCGAGTACCAGCTCTATCGGGACGAGGCGGCCGACCCGCCAGCCCTCGTCTGCGTCGTCGGCAAGACGACGCTCGCCTACCGGCTGCAAGCGGTCGACGACCTCCACGCGATGCTGAAGGCGCACGGCGACTGGATGCCCCTCGGGAGCGCGGACGAGCAGAAGCCCGCCGCCGAGGGGACGGTCGAGGCCTGGGCTCGCTCGTCCGACAATCCGGTCGGGGGCTGGTACGGGCTGAAGAAGAGCCTCCGCGGTCGCTTCGCCATGTACGTCCCGCCCCTTCTCGAGCACCTCGGCCTCGTGGAGCTCGAGCACAACCCGCGCAACAACCGCGTGCGGGCGCTCTAGTACAGGACGCGCTCGAGGTACAGGCCCCAGGGCGGGGCGGTCGCGCCGGCCTCGTCTCGCGAGCGCCCTTCCAGGAGCCGCTCGACCTGGTCGGGCGTCTGCTCGAGCATCGTCCCGACCAGGGTCCGCACCATGTGGCGCAGGAAGCTGTCGGCCGTGATCGTGAAGCTGAGAACGTGGCCGTCGCGCTCCCAGGCGGCCTCCCGGACGACACGCCTGAAGGACTCGTGCTGCGTCTCCGCGGGAGTGAAGGCGCGGAAGTCATGCTCTCCGATCAGGAGGCCGGCCGCCGTGGAGAGGGCGTCCTCGTCCACGAAGCGCGGCATCCAGAGGGAGCGGCGCCGCTCGAGCGGTGAGTGCGCGACACGGCGCCAGACGCGGTAGCGGTACGAGCGGCCCGTCGCCGAGAAACGCGCGCTGAAGCCGGCGGCCGCCGGCTCGCTCCCGACCGCTGCGACGTCGTCGGGGAGGACGCCGTTCAGCGCCGCCGCCGCGCGCTCGGGTGGAGGGCCGCCGTCCGCTTCGAAGCTCGCCACCTGCCCGAGCGCGTGGACGCCGGCGTCTGTGCGACCCGCCACCGCTAGCGTGCTCCAGCCGGCGTAGAGCTCGTCGAGCGCCGCGCGGAGCTCTCCCTCCACGGTTCGTAGCCCGGGCTGAGCCGCCCAGCCGGAAAAGCCCGAGCCGTCGTACTCGAGCGTCACCCGGACGACGGTCACATCGCGAGAGGCTTGACAGCATCCACGGTAAGCACTAACTTACGGTAAGTTGTGGCTTACTCCAACGCTCTGACAGCACTGGCCGATCCTACGCGGCGCTCCGTGTTCGAGACCCTCCGCTCCGGGCCGCGGTCCGTAGGCGACCTCGCCCGCGGGCTGCCGGTCAGCCGGCCGGCTGTCTCGCAGCACCTGCGCGTGCTCAAGGAGGCGGGCCTCGTGCGGGAGCGGCGCGAAGGTACGCGCAACTTCTACAGCGTCAACGCTGACGGCCTCGCGGAAGTGCGCGAGTACTTCGAGGATTTCTGGAACGACGCGCTGACGGCTTTCACGGCCGCGGCGGAAAGCGAAGGAGGAGACGAGGATGAGCCAGATGACGAATGAGCTGGCGGTGCGGAAGTCGGTGTTCGTCCGGTGTACGCCGGAACACGCTTTTCATGTCTACACGGAGCGGATGAGCGACTGGTATCCGCTGGAGGGGCACTCTCTCTTCGATGATCCGGGCGGGACGGTCGTCTGGGAAGGGCGCGTCGGCGGCCGGGTCTACGAACGGTCGACCGGGGGCGACGAGGGCGTCTGGGGAACGATCATCACGTGGGACCCACCGAGGGAGCTGGCGATGACCTGGCATCCCGGCCGCGGGGAAGAGACTTCGCAGGAGCTGAGCGTCCGCTTCACGCCGGAGGGCGGGGGAACGCGCGTCGAGGTGATCCACACGGGCTGGGAGCGCGTCGGGCCCGATTTCCGCGAGCGAATGGCCGGCTACGACGAGGGGTGGGGCACAGTGCTCGCACTCTTCGCGGACGAGGCTGGACGAGCGGCCTGAGCGTGCTCGCCCGCTACGCCGGAGCGCCGGCCGGCACGTGCACCGGCACGTAGTCCACCAGCTCGAGGTAGGCCATCGGGGCGGCATCGCCCTGGCGCGGGCCGAGCTTCACGACCCGCGTGTAGCCGCCCGGCCGGTCGGCGAAGCGAGGCGCGACCTCGGCGAAGAGGACGTGCGCCGCCCCCTTCGAGCGGAGGAACGCGACCGCTTGACGGTGCGCGGCCACGTCTCCTCGCTTGCCGAGCGTGATCATCTGCTCGACGACCGGCCGCACCTCCTTGGCCTTGGCCTCGGTGGTCTTGATGCGGCCGTTCTCGATCAGCGCGCAGGCGAGGTTCGCGTAGAGCGCCTTGCGGTGGGCCGAGTCGCGGCCCAGCTTCCTGCCAGCGCGCTTATGCCGCATTCGTCAACTACTCGTCCCTGAGGGTCAGCCCGTGGGCCTGGAGGGTCTCGCTGACCTCTTCGATCGACTTCTTGCCGAAGTTCGGGATCGCCGCGAGCTCGCTCTCCGTCTTCGAAACCAGGTCGCCGATCGTCTCGATGCCGACGCGCTTGAGGCAGTTGTAGCTCCGGACGCCGAGCTCGAGCTCTTCGATCGGGAAGTTCTCCATCCCGTGCGCCTGCGGCGCCTCGGCCTCGGCCTCGGCGTCCTCGCGAAAGCCCTCGATCTTGTCGATGTCCGTGAAGATCGCCAGCTGGCGGATGAGGATCTCGGCCGCCTCGGCGATCGCGTCGCGCGGGGCGACGGAGCCGTCGGTGGTGACGTCGAGCGTCAGCTTGTCGTAGTCGGTTCGCTGCCCGACGCGCGCGGCCTCGACTTCGTAGGAGACCCGCCGCACCGGCGAGAAGATCGAGTCGACAGGGATGACGCCGATCGTGTGCTCGGGGCCGCGATTGAGCTCGGCCGGGACGTAGCCGCGGCCGCGGCCGATGGTCAACGTGACCTCGAGGCGGCCCTTGTCGGAGAGGTTCGCGATCTCGAGGTCCGGGTTGAGGATCTCGAGGTCGGCCGGCGCCTCGATGTCCGAGGCCTTCACGACGCCGGGGCCCTTCTTCTCGAGCCGCACCTCGACCTCCGGCGACTCGCCGTGCAGGAGGCAGACGAGGCTCTTGAGGTTGAGGATGACGTCCGTGACGTCCTCGCGCACGCCCTTCAGGGTCGTGAACTCGTGGGCTACGCCCTCGATCTTGACCGAGGTGACGGAGGCGCCCTCGAGTGAGGAGAGCAGCACGCGGCGGAGTGAGTTGCCGAACGTGTAGCCGAAGCCGCGGTCGAGCGGCTCGATCACGAAGATGCCGCGCTCCTCGGTCACCTCCTCGTGGGTGATCCGGGGCACCTGGAATTCCATGAGCGACGTTCTGGTGGCCATGCTTCCTTTCTACTTCGAGTACAGCTCGACGATGAGCTGCTCCTGGACCGGGGTGTCGATGTCCGACCGGTCGGGGAGCTTCAAGACTTTGCCCGTGAGGTTGTCGTGGTCGGCCTGGAGCCACGGGGAGACCGACGCGGTCAGGTCCGTGGCGTCACGGACGACCTGCTCGACGGGGCTCCCGGGCTTGAGCGCCACGACATCGTCCGGCTTCACCTGGAAGCTCGGGATGTTCACCCGGCGACCGTTCACGCCGAAGTGGCCGTGGCGGATGAGCTGACGGGCCTGGGCGCGGGAGGCGGCGAAGCCGAGGCGGTAGACGACGTTGTCTAGGCGCGTCTCCAGCATGCGGAGGAGCTCCTCGCCGGTGATCCCCGACCGCTTCGCGGCCTTCTCGTAATAGTTGCGGAACTGCCGCTCGAGGAGGCCGTAGTAACGGCGGGCCTTCTGCTTCTCGCGCAGCTGGAGCAGGTACTCCGACTGCTTGATGCGGCCGCGTCCGTGCTCGCCCGGCGGGTAGCTGCGGCGCTCGACGGCGCACTTCTCCGTCAGGCAGCGCTCGCCCTTCAGGAACAGCTTCATGCCCTCGCGGCGGCAGAGCTTGCACTTGGGGCCCAAAGGACGCGCCATCAGCACTCACCTTCCGAGCAGATCGTGCGAGGTGCGAGGTAGGTGATCGCCATCACACTCTCCGCCTCTTCTTGGGGCGGACACCGTTGTGGGCCTGAGGAGAGACGTCCTTGACGCCGAGGATCTCGAGACCGGCCGCCTGAAGCGATCGAATGGCCGTCTCGCGCCCCGAGCCGGGGCCCTTGACGAAGACCTCGACTTTCTGGAGCCCGTGCTCCATGCCCTTCCGGGCACAGGAGTCCGCAGTCACCTGGGCGGCGAACGGAGTCGACTTGCGGGAGCCCTTGAAGCCGGCGGAGCCGGCGCTCTCCCACGCGATCACGTTGCCGTCCTTGTCGGTCAGGCTCACGATCGTGTTGTTGAAGGACGTCTTGATGTGCGCCTGGCCGATGGCGATGTTCTTCTTCACCCGGCGGCGGGCACGCCCCTTGGACTGTTTCCTGGGTGGGGCCACTAGACCTTCGCCTTCTTCCCGCGTCCGACGGTCTTCTTCGGGCCCTTGCGCGTGCGGGCGTTGGTCTTCGTTCGCTGCCCGTTCACCGGCAGGCCACGACGGTGCCTGATGCCGCGGTAGGCGCCGATCTCCTGCAGGCGCTTGATCGCCTGGGAGCGCTCGCGCCTGAGCTCGCCCTCGACCTCGAGGTTCGTGTCGATGTACGTGCGCAGCTTCGTGATCTCCTCGTCCGTGAGGTCGCGGACCTTCTCCTCGTACGAAAGGCCGAGGTCGGTGCAGATCCGCTGCGCGGTCGGCTGGCCGATTCCATAGATGTACGTGAGCGCCACTTCGAGGCGCTTCTCACGGGGTAGGTTCACTCCTGCGATTCGGGCCAACGGTTCTCCTTCGCTCCTAGCCCTGCCGCTGCTTGTGCCGCGGGTTCGAGCAGATGACCAGCACCTTGCCGTGCCGCTTGATGACGCGGCAGCGGTCACACATCGGCTTGACGGATGGACGTACCTTCATGGGAGATCAGGGGCAAGGCGGCATCCACGCGAAAGCGCGGACGAGCCGCGACCGTGCATCCTAGCAAAGCGGTTCACTCCGCCTTCGCCTTCGTGAGGACAAGCGGGCCGTTGTCGGTGATCGCCACGGTGTGCTCGAAATGCGCCGAAAGCGAGTCGTCGTCGGTGGAGATCGACCAGCGGTCGTCGGCCATCCAGACGTCAGGGCCGCCGGCGTTGATCATCGGCTCGATCGCGAGCGTCATGCCGGGCTGGAGCAGCGGGCCCTGCCCGGGCTCGCCGAAGTTCGGCACCTGCGGCTCCTCGTGCATCGAGCGGCCGATCCCGTGCCCGACCAGCGAGCGGACGACCGAGAAGCCGGCGGCTTCGGTCGTGCGCTGCACGGCCGCGGAGATGTCCTGCACGTGGTTGCCCGCCCGCGCCTCCTCGATCCCGGCCGCGAGCGCCGCCTGCGCGACCTCGAGCAGCCGTCCGGCCTCCTCGTCGACCTTGCCGACGGGGAACGTGTAGGCGGAGTCGGCCACGAAGCCGTCGAGCGTCACTCCGACGTCGACCGAGAGGACGTCGCCGTCCTCGAGGGTGTAGGGGCCGGGGATGCCGTGGACGACCATCGAGTTGGGCGACGTGCAGATCGCGGCCGGAAAGCCGCGGTAGCCCTTGAAGGTCGGGGCGCCGCCCTCGGAGCGGATGTGGGACTCGGCGGCGTCGTCCAGCTCGGCCGTGGTGACGCCGGGCTTCGCCAGCTTGCCGAGCAGGGCCAGCGTGCTCGCAACGACCGAGCCGGCGCGGCTCATCGTCTCGATCTCTTCCCGGGACTTCCTGATGATCATCGCGTCGAGGCCGCCTCGAGCGCCTCCTGGACCTCGGCGAAGACGTCCTCGACGGTGCGGCCGGCGTGAATGGGGACGAGCAGCCCCCTTGAGCGGTAATAGTCGACGAGCGGCTCGGTCTTCTCGTGGTAGACGTCGAGCCTGTGCTTGATCTTGTCGGGCAGGTCGTCGCTGCGGCCCTCCACCGCCGCGCGGCCGAGCAGGCGCTGCATGACGACGTCGTCCGGGAGCTCGAAGTCGAGGACGGCCGAGAGCTCGCCCCGGTCGATCTCCACGAGCACACGGTCGAGCGCCTCGGCCTGAGCGAGCGTTCGCGGGAAGCCGTCGAGGATGAAGCCGTCGACGGTGTCGCTCTGATCGAGGCGGGCGCGCACCACCTCGATCGTGAGGTCGTCGGGCACGAGGTCGCCGTTGTCGAGCATCGCCTTCACCCGCTCGCCGAGCTCGGTGCCGGCGGCGCACTCGGCGCGGAACATGTCGCCGGTATTGACGTGCGGGATTCCGATCTCTGCGGAGATGAGCTTGCCCTGGGTGCCCTTGCCGGCCCCCGGGGGGCCGAGGATGACGATGTCGAGGGCCATCAGCCGCGGACCGGCACTAGCGGAGGAAACCCTCGTAGTGGCGCATCATCATCTGCGACTCCATCTGGCGCATGGTGTCGAGCGCGACGCCCACCACGATGAGGATCGATGTCCCGCCGAGCGCGGACGTGGTCGCCTGGGAGAAGCCCCCGTAGCGGATGAAGAGGGTCGGCAGCGTCGCCACGAGCGCCAGGTAGAGGGCGCCGGGGAGCGTGAGGCGAGTGAGCACGCGGTCCAGGTACTGCGCGGTGGGAGGGCCGGGCCGGATGCCCGGGATGTAGCCGCCGTGCTTGCGCAGGTTGTCGGCCTGGTCGATCGGATTGAACTGGACCGCCGTGTAGAAGTACGTGAAGATCACGATCATGAAGCCCTGCAGCAGCAGGTAGGGCAGCGCTGTCGGCGAGAAGTTCTCGTTGATGAACGTCTGGGTCTGCGGGAAGAACTGCGCGACGGTGGGCGGGAAAGCCATGATCGCGGCGGCGAAGATGATCGGGATCACCCCCGCCATGTTCACGCGCAGGGGCAGGTAGGTTGAGCCGCCGGCGGTCATGCGCCGGCCGACCATGCGCTTGGCGTACTGGATCGGGATTCGACGCTGGCCCTCCTGCACAAAGACGACGGCGACGATGATCGCGAGCGCGATCAGTGGGAGCATCAGCCGGTCGAAGGAGTCGCCGGACCACCAGGCGCGCAGGCCGCCGGGGAGCCCCGCGAGGATCGACGCGAAGATGAGCAGCGAGATGCCGTTGCCGACGCCGCGCTTGGTGATCAGCTCGCCCATCCACATGAGCAGCGTCGTGCCCGCGGTCAGGGAGACGACGATCAGCACGAAGCGGCCGGGGGTCAGTTCGAGCGCGCCCTGGCGGCTGAACAGATACGAGTAGCCGGCGGCCTGGAGGGCGGCGAGGACGACCGTCAGGTAGCGCGTGTACTGGTTGATCTTGGCGTAGCCGGCCTCCCCCTCCTTCTGCAGCTGCTCGAGCCGCGGGATCACCACGGTCATCAGCTGGAGGATGATCGACGCCGTGATGTACGGCATGATCCCGAGCGCGAAGACGGCGAACTGAGAGAGGGCGCCGCCTGAGAAGATGTTCAGGAGACCGAGGATCGTGCCGCTCTGGCCGTTGAAGTACTGCTCGATCTGCGCGGAGTCGACCCCCGGCACCGGGATCCAGCTGCCCAGCCGGTAGAGCGCCAGGATCATCGCCGTGAAGAGCAGGCGGCGCCTGAGCTCCGGGACCCGCCAGGCGTTCGTGAGCCAGGAGAACATCAGTGCCCCTTCAGGTAGTGCCGCCGCGTGATCGCGGGGCAGAAGCAGGTATGTATCGCCTGACGGGGCACTACTCCGCGGCCTCCTCTTCGGCCTCCTCGGGCTGCTCCTCCTGCGCCTCGGGCTCGTCCGCAGACTCGGCCACGACCGCCTTCCTGCGCCGCTTCTTCGCCTCTCTGAGAGGGCGGAGGGCCGTCGCGGACCCGCCGGCCTGCTCGATCTTCTCGCGCGCGCTGGCCGAGAAGGAGTGCGCCGTGACGGCCAGCCTCTTGGTCAGCTCGCCCTGCCCGAGCACCTTGACGTCGGTGCGCGTGTTCTTGATCAGCCCCTTCTCGACCATGGCCTCGAGGGTGGCCTCGGCACCGTCGTCGAAGACGCGCTCCAGGTCGCGGAGGTTGACGGGCACAGTGTGAGTGCGGTGCGGGCCCATCGGCATCGCGTCCTTCGAATGCGGGCCACGCTGCTTGGGGAGCCGCATGTAGATCGGCATCTGCCCGCCCTCGAAGCCCGGCCGCATCGTGTGCGAGCCTGAGCGAGACTTCTGCCCCTTGATCCCGCGGCCCGAATAGCGGCCCTTGCCCGAGCCCAGGCCGCGGCCTACCCGCTTGCGCGCGCGCCGCGCCTGCGCGGGCTTCAGGTTCGAGAGGGTGAGGCCCTCCTGCTGCTCGGTCTCGTCTGGCACTAACTCTCCTCCACTTTCACGAGATGGCGGACCTTGCGCAGCATCCCGAGGGTCTCCGGGCTTGCCTCTCGCTCGGTCGTCCTGCCGATCTTGCCGAGGCCGAGCGCCCGCAGCGTGCCGCGATGGCGCTCGGTCTGGCCGATCTGGCTACGCGTCTGCGTGATCTTCAGCGTCGCCATCGTCGGTCTCCGTCACAGCTTCGGGAGCGGCTTCGGCCGCCGGCTCCTCGTCCTTCTTCTTGGCCGGGAAGAGGATTTCCTCGACCCGCTTCCCGCGAATGCGCCCGACCTCCTCGGGGCGACGCAGGCTCTTGAGCCCGTTCACGGTCGCCTTCAGGAGGTTGATCGGATTGGGATTCCCGAGGCTCTTGGCCAGGATGTCGCGGATGCCGGCGAGCTCGAGGACGGCGCGGACGCCGCCGCCGGCGATGACGCCGGTGCCCTCGCTCGCGGGGCGCAGCAGCACGCGGGCGGCGTCGGCGCGGCCCAGCACCTCGTGGGTGATCGTGGTGCCGTGCTTCGGCACCTGGAACAGGTTCTTCTTCGCGTCGTCGACCGCCTTCGAGATCGCGAGCGGCACCTCCCGCGCCTTCCCGTAGCCGACCCCTACCCGGTCGACCTCGTCGCCGATCACGACCAAGGCCGTGAACGAGAAGCGGCGGCCGCCCTTGACGACCTTGGCAACTCGGTTGATCTCGACGACGCGCTCCTTGAGCTCGCGCGCGTCGATCTCGCGGTCACGCACCTGCTTGGCGTCGATTGCCATTAGCGATCACCTTTCGAATGGATCGTGCTCTCGGGCTGCGAAAAGCGAGCGTCGCAAGGACGCAGGGAGCGTTCGTAGCCGGAGGCTACGGACGCGACGGAGGACGCCGCGAGGCGACGCTTTGCAGCAGCTCCGAGCGTGCGAGATGGTCGGAAGGGGGTCGCCATCAAAACTTGAGTCCTCCCTCTCTGGCGCCGTCGGCGAGCGCTTTCACGCGCCCGTGGTACAGGTAGCCGCCTCGGTCGAAGACGACCGACTCGATGTCTGCCTTCTTCGCGGCCGCGGCCAGCAGCTTCCCCACTTCGCCCGCCTGCTCGCTCTTCGAGCCCTTGAAGCCCTTCCTGAGGCCGAGATGGCTTGCGTGCACGAGCGTCTTGCCGTCGACGTCGTCGATCAGCTGAGCCTCGATGCCCCGGTTGGAGCGATGGACGACCAGGCGCGGGCGCTCGACAGTGCCGGCGATCTTGCGGCGGACACGCCGGTGACGGCGCTCGCGGGCTTCTCTCACGGTCAGCGTGGGCATCAGTGTTCCTTCCGGTAATGCCATCGAGTCACTGGGTCGTGAGCACCAAGCCAGAGTCCGCATTCGGTCGCGGCCAAGGCTGGGAGCCTTGGCAAGGGCGAGGGTGGGGTCTGGCGCCGCGTGATCGCGGGCCAGGGGCCGATGTGCATTGCCGGGAGGAGCACTAGGCCCTCTTCCCGACCTTGCGGCGCACGTACTCGCCCTCGTATCGGATCCCCTTGCCCTTGTACGGCTCGGGCGGCCGGACCGCGCGCACCTCGGCGGCGACCTGCCCGACGTGCTGTTTGTCGATCCCCTTGACGACGATTTGCGTCGGCTGGGGGACGTCGAAGGTGATTCCCTGGGGGGCCTTCTTCACGACCGGATGCGAGTAGCCGACGTTGAGCTCGAGGTCGGCGCCGCGTAGGCCCGCGCGGTAGCCGACGCCCTGGATCTCCAGCGTCTTCTCGAAGCCCTTCGTCACGCCTTCCACCATGTTGGCGACGAGCGTTCGCGTGAGCCCGTGCAGCGCCCGATCCCCTCCCCGCTCCGACGGGCGAGTAACCACGATCTCGCCATCGCGCTGCTCGATCGAGATCCGCTGCGGCACCTGCTGCGAGAGCTCGCCCAGCGGGCCGTTCACCATGACGCGGCCAGGGGAGAGCGACACCGAGACGCCGGCAGGGAGTGCGATGGGAGTGTTTCCGATCCGGGACATGCAGCTACCAGACGAAGCAGAGCACCTCGCCGCCGACGCCGAGCTCCTGCGCCGTCCGGCTGGTGACCAGACCCCTCGACGTGGACATGATCGCCGTGCCCATCCCGCCGAGGACCCGCGGGAGGCGGTCCTTGCGAGCGTAGACGCGACGTCCGGGCTTGGAGATGCGGCGCAGGTCGGTGATGACGCGCTCGCGGCTCCGCCCGTACTTGAGCTCGACAACCAGGGTATCGAAGGCCTCGCCGGTCTCGACGCGGTAGTCCTTGATGTAGCCCTCGTCCTTGAGCACGCGGGCGATCTCGACCTTCGTGCGGGATGCGGGCATCGTGGTCGTCTCGTGCAGCGCCCGGTTGGCATTCCGGATCCGGGTCAGCATGTCGGAGATGGGGTCGTTCAGCATCGAAACCTCTTCCTTACCAGCTCGACTTGGTCATGCCGGGGATGAAGCCCTCGTGCGCGAGCTCGCGCAGGCAGATCCGGCAGAGACCGAACTTCCGGTAGACGGCTCGCGGGCGCCCGCACCGGTTGCACCGGCTGTAGGCCCGCGTCCTGTACTTCTGCGGGCGGGCCGCCTTCGCAATCAGGCTTTTCTTGGCCATGGCTTTTCTAGGACTCCTCTGTTCGGAACGGGAGGCCGAGGCCGCGCAGGAGCGCGAGGCCTTCCTCGTCCGTCCTCGCCGACGTGGTGATGACAACGTCGAGGCCACGGACCTCCTGCACGTCGTCGTAGTTGATCTCCGGGAAGATGATCTGCTCGCGGATCCCGATCGAGTAGTTGCCGCGCCCGTCGAAGCTCCGGGGCGAGAGGCCTCGGAAGTCGCGGATGCGTGGCAGCGCGATCGAGACGAGCCGGTCGAGGAACTCGTACATGCGCACGCCGCGGAGAGTCGCCTTCGCGCCGATGGGCATGCCTTCGCGGATCTTGAAGCCGGCGATCGACTTCTTGGCGCGCGTGATCTGGGCGCGCTGGCCCGTGATCGTGGTCAGCTCCTCGACAGCGCTGTCGAGCGCCTTGGCGTTGGTCTTCGCCTCGCCCACGCCCATGTTCACGGTGATCTTCTCGATGCGCGGGGTCTCCATGATCGAGCTGAGCTCGAACTGGTCCTTGAGACCGGGGCGCACCTCGCTCTCGTACCGGCGCTTGAGGCGGGCGACGTAGCCGTTGTCCGTTTTCGTCTTCGCGGCCATCAGCGATCCAGGACCTCTCCGCAGTCGGCGCGCTTGCAGACGCGCACCTTGATGCGCCCGTCCTTCGAGTCGCGGAACTCGTAACCGACCCGTGTCGCCCTGTTGCACGTCGGACAAACGATCATCACGTTCGAGACGTCGACCGGGGCCGAGAGCTCGAAGATGCCGCCCGGCTGGATCTGCGTCTGGCCCATCCGGCTCGAGTCCTTCATCGGCCGCGGGCGGCGATGGCGGTGCACGGTGTTCAAGTTCTCGACGAGGACGCGGCGCTTCTTCGGGTCCGCCTCGATGATGCGGCCCTGCTTACCACGATCCTTGCCCGAGAGGATCTGAACGACGTCGCCCTTCCGCACTTTCATCGTCTGGGCCACTAGAGCACCTCCGGCGCGAGTGAGACGATCTTCATGAAGTTCTTCTCGCGCAGCTCGCGGGCGACGGGCCCGAAGATGCGCGTGCCGCGCGGGTTGTCCTGCGCGTCGATGATCACCGCGGCGTTCTCGTCGAAGGCGATCGAGGTGCCGTCGTTTCGCCCGAACGGCTTCTTCGTCCGGACGACGACGGCCTTCACGACCTCGCCCTTCTTGATCGTTCCCTGGGGGGTCGCGGTCTTGACCGTTCCCACGATCACGTCCCCAACGCGAGCGTAACGACGATGCGAGCCGCCGAGCACACGGATGCAGAGGAGCTCGCGGGCTCCTGTGTTGTCGGCGACGCGGAGACGGGATTCCTGCTGGATCATCGGGCCGTCACTACTTCGCTTCCTCCAGCACCTCGGCGAGGCGCCAGTTCTTCGTCTTCGAGAGCGGGCGGGTCTCGACCAGGCGCACGAGGTCGCCGGGCTTGGCGACGTTCGCCTCGTCATGGGCATGGAGCCTCGTTGAGCGGCGCACGATCTTCTTGTAGACCGGATGCGGCTTCACCGTGCTCACTCGGACGATGATCGTCTTGTCCATCGCGGCCGAGACGACGATGCCTCGGCGCTCCTTCCTCGCTCCGCGGGCGTGCTCGGGCTTCGGGAGGCGAACGATCGGCTTCCGCTCGGTTGGCTGCTCGCGCTTCGGCTTCGAGCGTTGTCGGCGCTGCGCGCGGGCAACCCGCTTGCGCTTCTGCTTGGGCGCGGCGGCGGGGGCGGCAGGAGCTTCGGGAACGGCCTCGCTGGCCTCCTCGGCTTCGGCGGCCGGCTCGTCGGCGGGCTCCTCTACGTCTGCGGCGGGCTCGGCGGCTTCGGCCGCAGGCTCCTCATCGACGGCAGGCTCTTCCGCGGCCACGGGCTCGGGCGCCGGCTCCTCGGCCGGCTGCTCGACGGGCTCCTCGGCCACAGGGGCCTCTTCCACCTCGGGCTCCTCGGCGGGGGCTTCCTCGGCCACAGGCGCAGCCTCGGCCTCCGGCTCCTCGGCCGGAGTCTCCTCGACCTGCTCCTGGGTCTCTTCCTCGTTCTTCTTTCTTGCTCTTCCCATCTACCTTCTCTCCAACGAGTGACTCCGCTCCGCCTGGATCGTCAGGATCCGGGCGATGTCGCGCTTGGCGAGCGACAGGCGCGAGGTCGCGTCGAGCGCCCCGGTCGCCATTTGGAAACGGAGGTTGAACAGGTTCTCGCGGCTCTCGGCGAGGCGCTTCACGAGCTCCTCGTCCGACAGGTCTCTGAGCTCCTTACCCTTCAAAGAGATCCGCCTCCCGCTTTACGAACTTGGTCTTCACCGGCAGCTTCATCCCGGCGAGGCGCATGGCCTCGCGGGCGAGCGGCTCCGATACCCCTGACAGCTCGAACATGACGCGGCCCGGCTTCACGACCGCCACCCAGTGCTCGGGCGAGCCCTTCCCGGAGCCCATGCGGGTCTCGGCCGGCTTCTGCGTCACCGGCTTGTCGGGGAAGACGTTGATCCAGACCTTGCCGCCGCGCTTGATGTGACGGGTCATGGCGATCCGCGCCGCTTCGATCTGGCGGTTCGTGACCCACGCGGTGTCGAGCGACTTCAGGCCGAAGTCGCCGAAGTGGACCTGCTGCTGGCCCTTGGCGACCCCGCGCCTGCGACCGCGCTGCTGCTTCCGGAACTTGGTCTTTCGCGGCATCAGCATTACGACTCACCGCCTCCGTCCTCGGCGGGAGGCGCCTCGGGCGCCGCGGCCTCTGGGGCCTGCGCCTCCGGGCCTTCTTCGACGGGAGGCGCCTCAGGCGCCGCGGCCTCTGGGGCCTGTGCCTCTGGAGCCTCCTCGGCGGGAGCAGCCTCGGCCTGAGGCTCCTGCGTCTCCTGCTCGGGCGCGGGCTGCTGCTCACGCGGCTCCTCGCGGCCTCCTGAGCGGCGGCGCTGGCGGCGCGGACGACCGACGGGGCCGAGGCCCTCACGGTCGCCGCCTCCGCGCCGGCCACCCTGGCCGACGGCGCCGAGACCGTCGCGGCGACTGCCGCGGCGGCGGGCCTGGTCCTGCTCGCCCAGCCGTCCGGCGGCGCCGGTCTCGCCGGAGTCGAAGCCTTCGGGCATGATCTCGCCCTTGTTGATCCAGACCTTGACGCCGATCCGGCCGAAGGTCGTCTTCGCCTCGGCAAACCCGTAGTCGATGTCGGCGCGCAGGGTGTGGAGCGGGACACGACCCTCGGAGTAGGTCTCCGAGCGCGACATCTCCGCACCTCCGAGCCGGCCGCCGCACGTGATCTTCACGCCCTTGGCGCCCGAGCGGATGGCCGAAG
This sequence comes from uncultured Actinomycetes bacterium, assembly GCA_963838795.1. Classification (GTDB taxonomy): domain Bacteria; phylum Actinomycetota; class Thermoleophilia; order Gaiellales; family Gaiellaceae; genus JAIBJN01. The sequence goes on along the minus strand of CAWISL010000011.1, from coordinate 125,292 downwards.
CGAGCGAGCGCTTCATCGCTCGGCGGAAGCTGACCCGGTTCTGGAGCTGCTCGGCGATCGACTGGGCCACGAGCTTCGCGTCGAGCTCGGGCCGCTTGATCTCGTTGATGTTGATCTGGACGTTCTTGTGCGTCATCCCGTGGACCTCGCGCCTGAGCGCGTCCACCTCGGCGCCGGACTTGCCGATCACGATCCCCGGGCGGGCCGTGTAGATGTCGATCGTGATCCGCTGCTTGTCCTTGCGGATGAGGATGTCGGAGAGGCCCGCGTGCCCGAGCTTGCCGTAGATGTGATCGCGGATCTTGACGTCCTCGATGATGTACGACGGGAACTCCTTCGCACCCGTGTACCAGTTCGACTTCCAGTCGTGGATGACGCCGACGCGCAACCCGCCGGGATGGATCTTCTGACCCACTAGCCTTCGCTCCCCTCGTCGCTCTCGGTCGTCTCGGTCTTCTTCTTCCGGGTGGTTTTCGGCTTGGCCTTGGCCTCCGGCTCCGTGGTCTCGCCCTCCGCCTTCGGCTTGGCGGCGCGCGTGCGCTTCGGCTTCGGCTTCTCCTCGGCCTCGGCGACCTCGGTCTCCGGCGCCGCCTTCTTGCGCGGCGTACGAGCGCGCTTCGGCTTCTCCTCGGCGGGAGCCTCCTCGACGACGGCCTCCTCCTCGACGGTCTCGTCGACCACGATCGGCTCGGGCTCCTCGGTAAGGGTGACGGGAGCGGGACGCTCGATCGGCGCCGGGATCGCTTCGCCGCCTGGCTGGGCCAGCGCAATCGTGATGTGACACGTCCGCTTCTTGATCCGCCCGACGCGGCCGCGAGCCCTCGGCTTCCAGCGCTTCAGCGTAGGGCCGGCCCCCACGAAGGCGCCGACGACGTAGAGCTCGTCGGAGTCGAGGCCGTGGTTCGCCTCCGCGTTGGCCGCAGCGGAGTCGAGCACCTTGCGGACGTCGCGCGCGGCATCCCGCGTCATGAACGCGAGGATCGTGCGCGCCTCCGGCACGGACCGCCCGCGGATCTCGTCGACGATCAGCTGGGCCTTGCGCGGGGCTGCGCGCACGAAGCGCGCCTCCGCGCGAACCTCGGAGCGTGTCTCGACGGCAGCCATTACCTGCGCTTCACCTCGGTCTTGCGGTCGCCGGAGTGACCCCGGAAAAGCCGCGTCGGTGCGAACTCGCCGAGCTTGTGGCCTACCATCGCCTCGGTGACGAAGACGGGCACGTGGTTCTTGCCGTTGTGCACGGCGATCGTGTGCCCAACCATCTCGGGAAAGACCGTGGAGGAGCGGGACCACGTTCGCAGTGGCCGCTTCTCGCCGGTCTCGTTCATCGTCTCGATGCGCTTCATCAGAGCCGCCTCGACGAACGGCCCTTTCTTCGACGACCTGGACACCTAGCGCCTCTCCTTCCCGCGGCGGCGGCCGCGGACGATGAGCTTGTCGGATTCCTTGTGCTTGCGGCGCGTGCGCTTGCCGAGCGTCGGCACGCCCCAGGGCGTGACGGGATGGCGACCGCCCTTCGACTTGCCCTCGCCGCCGCCGTGCGGATGGTCGACCGGGTTCATGGCCGAGCCGCGCACGGTCGGCCGCTTGCCGAGCCATCGGCTGCGGCCCGCTTTCCCGCTCGAGATGTTCTCGTGGTCTGTGTTCCCCACCTGGCCGACGGTGGCACGGCAGGCGAGCGCCACGCGCCGCATCTCACCCGAAGGGAGACGGAGGACGCCATAGCCGTCGTCCTTCGCGACGAGCTGGATGCCGGAGCCGGCGCTACGCGCCAGCTGGCCGCCGCGGCCCGGCTTGAGCTCGACGTTGTGGACCAGCGTGCCCGTCGGGATGTTGGCGAGGGGGAGCGCGTTGCCGGGCTTGATGTCGGCCTCGGAGCCAGATTCGACCTGCGCGCCGACCCTCAGGCCGGCGGGCGCGATGATGTAGGCCTTGGCGCCGTCGGCGTAGTGGAGCAGCGCGATGCGCGCCGACCGGTTGGGGTCGTACTCGATCGCGGCGACCCTCGCGGGGACGCCGTCCTTCCGGCGCTTGAAGTCGATCACCCGGTAGCGCCGCTTGTGCCCGCCGCCCTGGTGGCGCGTCGTGATGCGGCCCTGGTTGTTGCGGCCGCCCTTGCGCTTCACGGGCTCGAGCAGGCTCTTCTCGGGCTCCGTCTTCGTGATCTCGTCGAACGCCGAGACCGAGCGGAAACGCCGGCCGGGGCTGGTGGGCTTGTATTTGCGGAGAGCCATGTGATGGGCCGGCCTAGACCGCCGCTCCTTCGAAGATCTCGATCTTGTCGCCGGCGCGGAGCTGCACGATCGCCTTCTTCCAGCCCGGCTTCTTCCCGCGCGTCCAGCCGCGCCGCTTCGGCTTCGGCTGCACCTTGAGGACGTTGACCGAGACGACCTTGACGTCGAAGAGCTCCTCGACCGCCTGGCGGATCTGAGTCTTGTGCGCCTTCGAATGCACCCGGAACGAGTACTTGTTGTCCTCGATCAGGCTGTAGCTCTTCTCCGAGACGACCGGGGTGATGATGACCTGGCGCGGGTCGAGGCTCATTTCGCGACGACCTCCGTGACACGCTCGAGAGCGCCCTCGCTGGCGAGCACCGAGCGGGCCCAGACGATCGCGCCGACCTCGAGCTCGGACGGCTCGACGACGAGCGCCTTCGGGAGGTTGCGGAAGCTCTTCACGAGCACCTCTTCGTCGGGCTGGGCGATGACGAGGAGCGGCAGCTCGGGGCCCCAGGAGGAAAGCAGCGCAGCCGCCTCGCGGGTCGACGGCTCCGCAAAGACGCCGCCGTCGACCACGGCCAGCGTGCCACGGCGCGCGTGGTCGGAGAGCGCTGCGCGGAACGCCGCGCGGTGGGCCTTGCGGTTGACCTTGAGCTCGAAGCTGCGCGGCTGCGGCGCGAACGCCACCCCGCCCCCGGTCCACTGGGGAGCGCGAGTCGTGCCCGCGCGTGCCCGGCCGGTGCCCTTCTGGCGCCAGGGCTTCGAGCGCCCGCCGGAGACGAGGCCGCGGCTCTTCGTGGCCTTTGTGCCCGAACGGGCGGCGGCCGCCTCGGCGCGGACCGCCTCGTGGACGAGATGCGGCTTCACGTCGGCCGCGAACACGGCCTCGACGAGCGTCACGTCCTTCGCCTTCTTTCCCGACGCGTCGAGCACCGGTGCCTTCGGCGCGGCCATCAGCGCCGGTCCTCCCGAACCACCACGTAGCCGTTCTTGTGGCCCGGGACCGCGCCCTTGACGAGGAGCAGGTTCTGCTCGACGTCGCGGTCGACGACGGTGAGCCCGACCTGGGTCACCGTCTTCGCTCCCATCTGGCCGGCCATCTTCTGGCCCTTGAACACGCGCGAGGGGGTCGCCGACGCGCCGATCGAGCCGGGCTTGCGGACGTTGTGCGAGCCGTGGGAGACCGGGCCGCGATGGAACCGATGCCGCTTGATCGTTCCCTGGAAGCCCTTCCCGATCGAGACGCCAGTGACCTTCACCTTCTCACCGGCCTCGAAGGCCTCGACGGTGACGGTCTCGCCGGGAGCGAGCTCGCTCGCGCCCCGAAACTCGACGAGCCGCCGGTGTGGCCCGATCTTGCTCTTGGCAAGGTGTCCAAGCTCCGGCTTCGTGAGCCTGCGCTCGGGCACCTCGTCGAAGGCCAGCTGCACGGCGTCGTAGCCGTCGGCCTCGGCGGTCCGCACGGCGACCACGGGGCAGGGCCCCGCTTCGATCACCGTCACGGGGGTGAGCACGCCGGTCTCCTCGTCGAAGACCTGCGTCATGCCGAGCTTCTTGCCGACGATGCCCTTCATGACGCCATCTACAGCTTGATCTCGATGTCGACGCCGGCAGGGAGATCCAGGCGCATCAGGGAGTCCACCGTCTTCGGGGTCGGCGAATGGATGTCGATCAGGCGCTTGTGCGTGCGCACCTCGAAGTGCTCACGGGAGTCCTTGTCCTTGAAGGGGCTCCGGATCACCGTGTAGACGTTCTTCTCGGTGGGCAGCGGCACCGGCCCGGTCACCGTCGCGCCGGTGCGCTGCGCCGTCTCGACGATCGACAGCGCCGACCGGTCGAGCTGAGAGTGGTCGTATCCCTTGAGGCGGATGCGGATCTTCTGCTGCGGCAACTGAGCTGCGTCCTACTTGACGATCTCGGTGACGACGCCGGCGCCCACCGTGCGTCCACCCTCGCGGATGGCGAAGCGGAGGCCCTGGTCCATTGCGATCGGCTGGCCGAGGTCGATGTCCATGTTCGTGTTGTCTCCGGGCATGACCATCTCCTGGCCCTCGGGGAGCTTGATGGAGCCGGTCACGTCCGTCGTCCGGAAGTAGAACTGGGGCCGGTAGCCGTTGAAGAACGGCGTGTGGCGGCCGCCCTCGTCCTTCGAGAGGACGTACACCTCGGCCTTGAACTCCGTGTGCGGCGTGATCGAGCCGGGCTTGGCCAGGACCTGTCCGCGCTCGACCTCCTCGCGCTTCGTCCCGCGCAGGAGCGCTCCGGCGTTGTCGCCCGCCTGGGCGTAGTCGAGCGTCTTGTGGAACATCTCGAGGCTCGTGACGACGGTCTTCTCGATCTCGGGATGGATCCCGACGATCTCGACCTCGTTGCCGGACTCGATCTTGCCCTGCTCGATGCGGCCGGTGACCACGGTGCCGCGGCCCTGGATGGTCATGACGTCCTCGATCGGCATGAGGAAGGGCTTGTCGATGTCGCGCTCGGGCTCCGGGATGTAGGAGTCGACCGCCTCCATCAGCTCGAGGATCTTGGGCGTCCACTCGGCGTCGCCCTCCAGCGCCTTCAGCGCGGAGACGGCCACCACGGGGACGTCGTCGCCAGGGAACTCGTACTTGGAGAGGAGCTCCCGCACCTCCATCTCCACGAGCTCGAGAAGCTCGGGGTCGTCGACCATGTCGGCCTTGTTGAGCGCGACGACGATCGAGGGCACCTCCACCTGGCGCGCGAGCAGGATGTGCTCACGCGTCTGCGGCATGGGGCCGTCGGCGGCCGAGACCACGAGGATCGCGCCGTCCATCTGGGCGGCGCCCGTGATCATGTTCTTGATGTAGTCGGCATGACCGGGGCAGTCCACGTGCGCGTAGTGGCGGTTGGCCGTCTCGTACTCGACGTGGGCCGTGTTGATCGTGATGCCGCGCTGCTTCTCCTCGGGCGCGTTGTCGATCGACGCGAAGTCCCGCTCCTCGGTGTTCGTGCCCTGCTCGGCGAGGACCTTGGTGATCGCCGCGGTGAGCGTCGTCTTTCCGTGGTCGATGTGACCGATCGTGCCGACGTTGACGTGCGGCTTCGTGCGCTCGAACTTCTGCTTTCCCATCAGCTCCTCCGGTGGTCTTTCCTAGGTGCCCTGCGCTGCGGAGACGACCTCGCCCGCGACCGACTGCGGCGCATCCTCGTAGCGGTCGAACTGCATCGTGAAGGTCGCGCGTCCCTGGGTCATCGACCGCAGGTCCGTCGCGTACCCGAACATCGTGGCAAGCGGGACGCGGGCGCGCACCGCCTGCGCGTTGCCTCGCGGCTCAAGGCCTTCGACCCGACCTCTGCGCGAGTTGAGGTCGCCCATGACGTCGCCGAGGTAGTCCTCGGGCGTCACGACCTCGACGGACATGACCGGCTCGAGCAGCTTGGGCTTCGCCCGCTGCATGGCCTCCTTGAACGCCATGGAGCCGGCGATCTTGAACGCCATCTCGCTCGAGTCGACATCGTGGTAGGAACCGTCCACCAGCTCGACACGCACGTCGACCACGGGATAGCCGGCGAGCACGCCGGCCTCCATAGCCTCCTGGATGCCGAGATCGACGGACGGGATGTACTCCTTGGGGACCTTGCCGCCGACGATCCGGTCGAGGAACTCATAGCCCTCGCCCGGCTCGGACGGCTCCATGTTGATGACGACGTGGCCGTACTGGCCGCGACCGCCGGTCTGGCGGACGAACCTGCCCTGCACCTTCTCGACGGCCCTCCCGATCGTCTCGCGGTACGCGACCTGGGGACGGCCGACGTTCGCGTCGACCGAGAACTCGCGCATCAGGCGGTCCACGATGATCTCGAGGTGGAGCTCGCCCATGCCGGCGATGAGGGTCTGGCCGGTCTCCTCGTCCGAGCGGACGCGGAACGTCGGGTCCTCCTCCACCAGGCGCGCGAGGCCCTGGCCGAGCTTGTCCTGGTCGGCCTTGGTCTTCGGCTCGATCGCGACCGAGATGACCGGATCGGGGAACTCCATCGACTCGAGCCGGATCGGCGCCGTGTCGATGGCCAGGGTGTCACCCGTCGTCGTGGCCTTGAGGCCGACCGCCGCCACGATCTCGCCGGCGCCGATCTCGGCGCGCTCCTCGCGGTGGTTCGCGTGCATCTGGAGCAGGCGGCCGACCCGCTCGGTCTTGCCGGTGGTGACGTTCATGACCCGCTCGCCGGCCTTGACCTTCCCGGAGTAGACCCGGAAATAGGTCAGCTTGCCGACGTACGGGTCGCTCATCACCTTGAACGCGAGCGCCGAGAACGGCTCGTCCTCGGACGGCCGGCGGGAGAGCTCGTGGCCCGTGCGAGGGTCGACGCCGTGGATCGGCGGGACGTCGAGCGGGCTCGGCAGGTAGTCGACGACCGCGTCGAGGAGCGGCTGCACGCCCTTGTTCTTGAAGGCGGAGCCAAGGAATACCGGCGTGACGGCGATCGCGAGCGTCGCCTTGCGAAGCGCGCGCCGGATCATCTCCGGCGTGACCGCGCTCTCGTCGGTGAGGTAGGTCTCGAGGAGCTCCTCGTCGTGCTCGGCGACCGCGTCGATCAGCTGGTGGTGGTACTCGTCCGCCTGCTCGGAGAGCTCCTCGGGGATCTCGACGGTGGTGACCTTGGTGCCGAGGTCGTCCTCCCAGACGGTGCCCTGCATCTCGACGATGTCCACGACGCCGCGAAAGTGCTCCTCCTGGCCGATCGGAAGCTGGACGGGCACCGGGTGGGCGCCCAGGCGGTCGACCATCGACTGCACGGCCGCGAAGAAGTCCGCACCGGTGCGATCCATCTTGTTCATGAAGGCGATGCGCGGGACGCCGTAGCGGTCTGCCTGGCGCCAGACGGTCTCGGACTGGGGCTCGACGCCTGCGACCGAGTCGAAGACAGCGATGGCGCCGTCGAGGACGCGCAGGCTGCGCTCCACCTCGACCGTAAAGTCCACGTGCCCGGGCGTATCGATAATGTTGATGCGAAAATCGCGCCAGAACGCCGTCGTGGCGGCGGAGGTGATCGTGATCCCGCGCTCCTGCTCCTGCGCCATCCAGTCCATGACGGCGCCGCCCTCGTGCACCTCGCCCATCTTGTGAGTGCGGCCGGTGTAGTAGAGGATGCGCTCGGTCGTCGTCGTCTTGCCGGCGTCGATGTGGGCCATGATCCCGATGTTGCGGACGTGGTCGAGACCGACCTTCCCGCCTGTCTGCACGGCCGCCACGGTTACCACCTGTAGTGCGCGAAGGCCTTGTTGGCCTGCGCCATCCGGTAGAGGTCGTCCTTGCGCTTGTACGCGCCGCCCTGCTGGTTGAGCGCGTCCATGATCTCGTTGGCGAGCTTCTCGTCCATCGACTTCTCGCGCCGGTCCCGTGCGAAGCTGACGAGCCAGCGAACGGCGAGCGTCCGCGCGCGGCGCTGCGGCACCTCGACGGGCACCTGGTAGTTCGCGCCGCCGACGCGACGCGAGCGAACCTCGAGCACGGGGGTCACCGTCTTCACGGCCTGCTCGAGCACCTCGACCGGCGCCTTGCCGGACCGCTCGCCGACCTTCTCCAGCGCGGAGTAGACAATGTGCTCAGCCGTCGACTTCTTGCCCTCGAGCATGACCTTGTTGACCACTTGGGAGACGAGCTTCGATCCGTACAGCGGATCGGGGTCGAGCTCGCGGACGGGGATCTCTGCGCGCCGCGGCACGGGTCATCCACCCCGCTTGGCGCCGTACTTGGAGCGACCCTGACGCCGCTCGACGACGCCGCCGGCGTCGAGGGCGGCGCGGATCACCTTGTAGCGGAAGCCCGGGAGGTCCTTGACGCGGCCCCCACGGATGAGGACGACCGAGTGCTCCTGGAGGTTGTGACCCTCGCCGGGGATGTACGCGCCGACTTCCATCTGGTTGGTGAGCCGGACGCGCGCGACCTTGCGCAGCGCGGAGTTCGGCTTCTTCGGCGTCGTCGTGTACACGCGCGTGCAGACCCCTCGCTTCTGCGGGGCGCCCCTGAGGGCGGGGGTCTTGACCTTGGTCGGAGGAGTCTTCCGACCCTTTCGCACGAGCTGGTTCACGGTTGGCACGCGGGCTGATTCCTTCGCTTCCGAGGTGTCTCTGGACGGCTTCCAGACGCAACAAAAGGTCGGCGTGGGGCAGGCCCAAGCCGAACCTTGCGGCATGCTAGCAGCTGCCGCCCGGCCGTCGCCAGGGATTGTCGGGCCCCCGGCGCCCGCGTATCGTGGGGTCGCACTCCCCAGCAATGCAGCTCCTCGCGGATACCGCCACCTGGATCGGCGTCGGCGTGGCCGGCGGCGCGGCGCTGCTCGCGCTCGTGGCGTCGGTGGTCCTGCTCGTCGTCGTCCTGAGACGTCCTCCGAGCGCTCAGACACCGGCGGTTCCCGAGGAACCGCCGCTCCCTGAGGAGCCCGGGCGCGCGCGCCCGGAAACACGCGTCGAGCCGAGGGGCCCGCGCTGGCTCGCCGACATCGCGACGACGATCGACCTCGATTCGGTGCTCGAGCGAACCCTGGAGGCTGCCGTGTCCACCGACGGGATCGATGCCGCCATGGCGGTCATCCGCCAGACGGAGGAGACGCCGCTCGTCGCGACCTTCGGCATGACGGCAGAGGAGGCCGCCCGCCAACCGGTGTCCAGCGCGTCCTCGGGTGGGGCGAGGGCCGTTCGGATCAGCTACCGCTACGACGAGGCGGGCGACGCTGCCCAGGAGCCGGGTGGGCGGCTGATTCGCGGCGGCGTCGCCGTCCCGCTCCGCGAGGAGCACGTCGGGACGATCGGGACGCTCGCGGTCTTCTGGCGCGAGGACGACCGCGTGCCAGAGGACGAGGAGATCGCCGAGCTCGAGACGCTCGCCCGGACGAGCGCGCCCGCGATTCGGAACGCCCAGGAGTTCCGCGAGGCGCGCCAGCTCGCGGACGTGGACGCTCTCACCGGCCTCCACAACCGGCGCTACTTCCACGAGACGCTCGAGCGCGAATGCGCGAGGGCTCATCGCTACGAGCGGGGCATTGCGCTCGTCATCCTCGACATCGACGACTTCAAGGCGACGAACGACCGCCTCGGGCACCTCGCCGGCGACGCGGTTCTGGCGGCGGTCGCCGAGCGGCTGCGCGGGGTGGTTCGCCAGTCCGACATCGCCTGCCGCGTCGGCGGCGATGAGTTCGCCGTCATCCTGCCCGAGGCCGGCGCGCGAGACGCGGAGCAGCTCTACCGCAGGATCCAGTTCGCCGTCGGCTCCGGCGCGTCAGGTCCCGCCGAGCGCGTGCGTCTCTCCGCCGGCATCGCCGAGCTTCGGCCCGACGACGACTCGGTGTCGGTCTTCCAGCGCGCCGACGAGGCTCTCTACCTGGCGAAGGACAGCGGCAAGAGCCAGGTGCAGCAGGCGGAGGGACCGCCGGGCGGCTTCGCCCTCGAGCCCGGCTCGAGCTAGCGGCCGACGAGCCATGTAACAGTCTGTTACTTGGTCGGGTGGGGCTCAGCCCTGGTGGCCGAAGCGGGCGGCGGCGCCGATCTCCTCCCGCCGCCTGACCAGGGTGCGCACGTCTTCAAGGAAGCGTGCGCAGTCCGACTCGAGCTCGGCCGAGAGGAAATGCCCAGGAGGGGCTGATTGGGCCTCCTCGGTCGCACTCGGGCGCTCGCGTTCACCGGGACCAGGCATGTTCCCCACCTCGCTGTGGATCCTGTGGATAACCGGCCGCCGCGCCCCGCCGCCGCTCTTCGAGCGCCCTCTTCGCTGCGACGAAGGCCAGTCTACGCGGACGTTCCGGGCGTCCGATCCCCCTTTATGCCCCACGAACTCCTCGCAAAGAGCGGGAAAATCGGGGGCGGCCCTCCGGCCGCCCCCGACTCCAGGCTTACTCCTCGTCGAGCGGCGAGTCGACCTCGGGGATCTCCTCGGCCTCGAGCGAGCTGCGGCCGTCGCCGCCGTTCGTCTCGGGCTCGCCCTCAAACGTGATGTCGAGGAGGCCGAGGCTCTCGCCGTCCGAGCCGATCTCCTCCAGCGCGGCCAGGAGCTGCTCCTCGGTCTGCGGCCGCGCGAGCGCGGACGCCGGGACCTTGTCGCTCGGCTTGATCTCGACGTTGCGGTACCGCTTGAGACCGGTCGCGGCCGGGATCAGCTTGCCGATGATGACGTTCTCCTTGAGACCGAGCAGGCGATCGATCTTGCCTTCGATGGAAGCGTCGGTCAGGACCTTCGTGGTCTCCTGGAAGGAGGCCGCCGAGAGGAACGACTCGGTCGCCAGCGAGGCCTTGGTGATGCCCAGAATGAGCGGCTCGAAGGTCGCCTGCTCCTTCTTCTCGCCCTTGACGCGCGCATTCTCGCGCTCGAGCACGGTCTTGTCGACGAGCTGGCCGGGCAGGAGATCGGTCTCGCCGGCGTTCTCGACGCGGACCTTCTTGAGCATCTGGCGCACGATCAGCTCGATGTGCTTGTCGTGGATGTCCACGCCCTGTGACTTGTAGACGTTCTGCACCTCTCCGACGAGGTAAAGCTCCGTCGGCGTCGACCCCTTGCCCGACTTCGAGTGGGCAGCGAGCAGCTCGGCCGGAGCGAGCGAGCCCTCGTGGAGCGGGTCGCCGGGCTCGACGACCTCCCCGTTGGCGACCAGGAGGCGCGTCCGCCGCGGCAGCTGGTACTCCTTCGGCTGCAGCGGCTCGCCGTTCTCGTCGACGCCGTCGGGATGGATCGTCACCTTGGGCCCGCGATCCGTCTCCTCGATCTCCACCCGGCCCCCGAGCAGCGCGAGCGTGGCCGCGCCCTTGGGGTTCCGGGCCTCGAAGATCTCGACGACGCGCGGCAGGCCGTGCGTGATGTCTGCGCCGGCCACGCCGCCCGTGTGGAAGGTCCGCATCGTGAGCTGCGTGCCCGGCTCGCCGATCGACTGGGCGGCGATGATGCCGACCGCGTCGCCGATCTCGCACATCTGACCCGTGGCCAGGAAGGTCCCGTAGCAGGCCTGGCACACGCCGTACTCGCTCTTGCACTTGAGGACGCTCCGCACCGGAACCGTGAAGCCCTCGAGGTGCTCCTCCAGCTCGTCGGCGAGCTCGCGGAGCCGCAGGGAGGTAATCTCCTCGCCCTTCGCGACCAGCACCGTCTTGCCCGGCTTGCCGTCCTTGAGGGGCTTGCGAACGTCGACGGCCGCGACCCGGCCGGCCAGCGAGCGGTTGAGGCCCTCGGGCACGAGGACCGGCAGCTCGACCGCCTCCTCGCTCCCACAGTCCTCCATGCGGACGATGACGTCCTGGGACACGTCGACCAGGCGCCGGGTGAGGTAGCCCGAGTCAGCCGTTCGGAGAGCCGTGTCGGCGAGGCCCTTGCGGGCGCCGTGGGTCGAGATGAAGTACTCGAGCACCGAGAGGCCCTCCATGAAGTTGGCCTTGATCGGCAGCTCCATGATCTCGCCCTTCGGGTTGGCCATGAGACCGCGCATGCCGGCGAGCTGGCGGATCTGCTTGAAGGATCCACGGGCCCCTGAGTTGGCCATCATGTAGATCGGGTTCAGCTCGTAGAGCGTCTTCTCCATCGCGTCGGCGACGGTGTCGGTCGCCTCCGTCCAGATGTTGACGATCGACTCGTGGCGCTCCTCCTCGGTGATGAGGCCGCGCTCGAACTGCGTCTCGATCTTGCCGACGCGCTCCTCGTAGTCCTCGAGGATCTTCTCCTTGTCCTCCGGGATGACGATGTCGTTCTTCGAGATCGTGATCCCCGCCTGGGTGGCGAAGTGGAAGCCGAGTTCCTTGATCGTGTCCAGGAGAACGGAGATGACCGCCGCGCCGTAGACGTCGACGAGGCTGGTGACGAAGTCGTTGGTCTCCTTCTTGCCGAGCGTCCGGTTGATGAACTCGACGGAGTCGGGGTCGACGTCGGGCAGCGCCGTCGAGACCGCCTGGGCGACCTCCTCGCTGAAGATGACGCGACCGGCCGTGGTCAGCAGAAGCTCGCCGCCGCGGCGATACTCGATCGGATCCTGGAGTGCGACCTGGCCGGAGTCGAGGGCGAGGATGACCTCTTCCTCGGAGCCGAAGCGCCGTGGCCGGGGATCGAGCTCCTCGGCCGTGATCGCGCCGAGGTCGTGCCCGCAGTACGTCAGGTAGTAGCCGCCCAGCACCATGTCCTGCGAAGGGGTGGACAGCGGCTTCCCGTGGGCCGGCGAGAGGATGTTGTTGGACGACAGCATCAGAATGCGCGCCTCGGCCTGCGCCTCCGCCGAGAGGGGCAGGTGGACGGCCATCTGGTCACCGTCGAAGTCGGCGTTGAAGGCGTGACAGACGAGCGGGTGGATCTGGATCGCCTTGCCCTCGACGAGCACGGGCTCGAACGCCTGGATGCCGAGGCGGTGGAGCGTCGGCGCCCGGTTCAGGAGCACCGGGTGCTCGGCGATGACCTCCTCGAGCACGTCCCAGACCTCCGGGACCATCGACTCGACGTACTTCTTCGCGGCCTTGATGTTCTGGACCGACTTCCGCTCGACCAGCCGGCTCATGATGAACGGCTTGAAGAGCTCGAGCGCCATCAGCTTGGGAAGGCCGCACTGGTGCAGCTTCAGCGTCGGGCCCGACACGATCACCGACCGGCCGGAGTAGTCGACGCGCTTCCCGAGCAGGTTCTGACGGAAGCGGCCCTGCTTGCCCTTGAGCATGTCCGAGAGCGACTTGAGCGGCCGGTTGCCCGGGCCCGTGACCGCGCGGCCGCGGCGCCCGTTGTCGAACAGCGCGTCGACCGCCTCCTGCAGCATGCGCTTCTCGTTGTTGACGATGATCTCGGGCGCGCCGAGATCGAGGAGCCGCTTCAGCCGGTTGTTCCGGTTGATGACGCGGCGGTAGAGGTCGTTGAGGTCGCTCGTGGCGAAGCGGCCGCCGTCGAGCTGAACCATCGGGCGAAGCTCCGGCGGGATCACCGGGATCGCCTCGAGGATCATCCACTCGGGGCGGTTCTCCGACGTGATGAACGCGTTGACGACCTTCAGCCGCTTGATCGCGCGCTGCTGCTTCTGCCCCTTCGAGGTGCGGATGGTCTCCCGGAGGGACTTCGCCTCGGCGTCGAGGTCGAGGTCCTTGAGGAGCTCGCGGATCGCCTCCGCGCCCATGCCGCCCTTGAAGTAGACGCCGAAGCCGTACGGCGAGCCGAAGCGGTCCTTCAGCTCCCGGAAGAGCATCTCGTCGTTGACGATCAGCTTGGGCTCGAGCTCGCGGAAGAGCTGCCATGTCTGCTCGAGACGGGCGACCGAATCGACCGCAGCCTCGCGTGCATCGCCGCGCCGGGACTCGATGTCCTGATACATCTCGCGCACCTTCAGCGCCCACTGCGAGAGCGCGTCGAAGTCCTCCTTGCGCGCGCCCTCGCGCAGGCAGAGGTCGTACGCGAGCTCCTTGACCGCCGCGGGGTCGCCGCCGGGCTCCGCCTGGTCGAGGACGTCCCTGAGCAGCCCGTTGCCGAGCTCGCGGGCCTTCTCGAGATTCTTCGCGTCGACGCCGGAGACGAGCGCTACGTCCTCGCCCTCGAGCTCCTCGCCGGCGAGGAGCGCGTCACGCACCTTGTTCATGTGCTTCGTGATCGCGCCCTTCTTGGAGCCGGTCGCCTTGTCGGCCTGCTTGGCGAGCGGCGCGAGCGCCTCGAGGATCTGGACGGCGGCGTTGCCGACCGCCTCGGTGTCGCGCGGCGCCAGGCGCCGGTCGTCGCGGACCGCGGTCGAGCGGACGAGCTCCCGGATCTTCTTCGAGTCCTCGGTCGTCACGGTCTGGGCCACCTCGGCGAAGATGCCGCTCGCCAGGGAGCGCGCCTCCTCGACCGTCGGCAGGCCCTGCTCCTCGGCCCAGGCGGTGAGGCCGCGAACCCAGAACTCGTCGTCCTCGTCGAAGTTCCGCTCCTTGCCCTTGGTGAAGTAGTCGCGCCGGCGCGAGAGTCGGTCCTCGAGCGCCGCGAGCGCCTCGTCGCGGTCGACGTTGATCCGCTCGTACTCCCCGCGTACCTTGTCCTCGAGGTCGTTGAGATCGGCGGCCCGCTTGTCGACCTCGACCTGCGTGACGATCGAGGCGGCGAAGTAGAGGACCTTCTCGAGCTCCTTCGGAGCGATGTCGAGGAGGTAGCCGATGCGGCTCGGCACTCCCTTGAAGAACCAGATGTGCGAGACCGGGGCCGCGAGGTCGATGTGACCCATGCGCTCGCGCCGGACCTTCTGGCGCGTCACCTCGACGCCGCAGCGCTCGCAGATGATGCCCTTGTAGCGGACGCGCTTGTACTTGCCGCAGTAGCACTCCCAGTCCTTGGTGGGACCGAAGATGCGCTCGCAGAAGAGACCGTCCTTCTCGGGCTTGAGCGTGCGGTAGTTGATCGTCTCTGGCTTCGTGACCTCGCCCGACGACCAGTCCCTGATCTGCTTGCTCGACGCGAGGCCGATGCGGATCGCGTCGAAGTTATTGATGTCGATCACGTTCGCTCTCCCCTAGCTCTCTTCGATTTCCACGTCGGCCAGGCCCGCTTCCGCGGGGGCTGAGGCCTCGTCGGCGTCGCCCTCGTCGACGTCGCCGAGCTGCTCGTCGGCCGGGATGGTCAGCTCGCCCTCGGTGTCGACGCGCTCCTGCCCTTCCTCGGCCTCCTCGGCCGTGGGCTGGCGGGCGGCCGCGCGGAGCGAGCCGGGCGAGAGGTCGATGCCCAGCTCCTCGGCGGCGCGAAGCAGCTCATCGTCCTCCTCCCGCACCTCGACCTCGGCGCCCTCCTCGGAGATGACGTTGACGTCGAGCGCCAGCGACTGCATCTCCTTGAGGAGCACCTTGAAGGACTCGGGGATCGACGGCTCGGCGATATTCTCGCCCTTGACGATCGCCTCGTAGGCCTTGACGCGCCCGACGGTGTCGTCGGACTTGATGGTCAGCATCTCCTGGAGCGTGTACGCGGCGCCGTAGGCCTCGAGCGCCCACACCTCCATCTCGCCGAAGCGCTGGCCGCCGAACTGGGCCTTGCCGCCCAGCGGCTGCTGCGTCACGAGCGAGTAGGGCCCCGTCGAGCGCGCGTGGATCTTGTCGTCGACGAGGTGGAGCAGCTTCAGGATGTACATGTAGCCGACGGTCACCTTCTGGTCGAAGGGCTCGCCGGTGCGGCCGTTGAAGAGCCGCGCCTTGCCGGAGCAATGCCGGCCCGCGGGCCGCTTCGCGTCGACCACGAACTTGATCGGCGAGTCCGAGTTCTGCCGGGTCCACTCGACGAGGGCCTCGTCCACCTGCTCGGGCGTGGCGCCGTCGAAGACGGAGCTCGCCACGGGCGTCGGGCCGTTGCGCTCGCCGTCCTCGGCGAACACGCCGTGGTGGGCGGCCCAGCCGAGGTGAGTCTCGAGGACCTGGCCGATGTTCATGCGGCTCGGCACGCCGAGCGGGTTAAGGACGACGTCGACCGGCGTGCCGTCCTCCAGGAAGGGCATGTCCTCGTCGGGGACGATTCGCGCGATCACGCCCTTGTTGCCGTGTCGGCCGGCGAGCTTGTCGCCTTCCGCGATCTTGCGCTTCTTGGCGACATACACGCGCACGAGCTCGTTCACGCCCGGGGAGAGGTCGTCGCCCGCGTCGCGGGAGAACGTCTTCACGTCGATGACCTTGCCGCCCTCGCCGTGCGGGACCTTCAGGGAGGTGTCGCGCACCTCGCGCGCCTTCTCCTTGAAGATCGCCCGGATCAACTTCTCCTCGGCGGTCAGCTCGGTCTCGCCCTTCGGCGTCACCTTGCCGACCAGCAGGTCGCCCGAGCCGACCTCGGCGCCGATGCGAACGACGCCGCGGTCGTCGAGGTCCTTGAGGGACTCCTCCGAGCGGTTGGGGATGTCGCGAGTGATCTCCTCGTCGCCCAGCTTCGTCGAGCGGGCGTCGATCTCGTACTCGTGAATATGGATCGAGGAGAGGACCTCGTCCTTGACGAGCCGCTCCGAGATCACGATCGCGTCCTCAAAGTTGTAGCCCTCGAACGGCATGAAGGCGACGAGCAGGTTCTTGCCGAGCGCGAGCTCGCCCTCGGAGGTCGAGCTGCCGTCCGCGAGGACGTCGCCGGCCCTCACCTTGTCGCCCAGGAGCACCGTCGGCTTCTGGTGGATCAACGTACCCTGGTTGGAGCGCATGAACTTCTCGAGCTCGTATTCGTCGTGCCCCTCCTTCGTCTCGACAACGATGGCCTCGGCGTCGACGTCCACGATCGTGCCGGCGTTCCGGGCGATCGTGACGTCGCCCGTGTCGGTCGCCGCCCGGTACTCGAGCCCGGTGCCGATCAGGGGCGGCTCAGTGATCATGAGCGGAACGGCCTGGCGCTGCATGTTCGAGCCCATGAGGGCGCGGTTCGCGTCGTTGTGCTCGAGGAACGGGATCAGCGCCGTCGCGACCGAGACGATCTGCGCCGGGTTGACGTCCATGTACTGCACACGCTTGGGGTCGGCCTCGAGCGGCTGGCCGCCTGGTCCGCGGCAGAGGACCGTCGCGTTGACGAACCTTCCGGTCCGCTCGTCAACGGCCTCGTTCGCCTGCGCGATCGTGAGCTTTTCCTCCTCGGCGGCGTCGAGGTAGACGATCTCGTCGGTCACCTTGCCGTTCTTGACGACGCGGTAGGGCGTCTGGACGAAGCCGAACTCGGACACTGTCGCCATCGACGACAGCGAGCCGATCAGGCCGATGTTCGGGCCCTCCGGCGTCTCGATCGGGCACATGCGGCCGTAGTGGGTCGGATGGACGTCGCGCACCTCGATCGGCGCGCGCTCGCGCGTGAGGCCGCCCGCGCCGAGCGCGGACAGCCGGCGCCGGTGCGTGAGGCTGGCGAGCGAGTTGGTCTGATCCAGGAACTGCGAGAGCTGCGAGGAGCCGAAGAACTCCTTCAACGCCGCCACGACCGGACGGATGTTGATGATCGTCTGCGGGGTGATCGTGTCGACGTCCTCCGTCGTCATCCGCTCCCGCACGACGCGCTCCATGCGGTAGAGGCCGACGCGGAACGCCTCCTGGATCAGCTCGCCGACCGTGCGCAGCCGCCGGTTGCCGAAGTGCTCGTACTCGTCGAGCTCGCTCCGGATCGGCTCGCGCGAGAGGACGATCGCGTCGGCGGCGAAGTCCTTGGACTCCTCCGGGACGCCGAGCGTCTTCGGCAGGCGGACGAGCCGCTGCACGAGCGCGAGGATGTCCTGCGTGGTGAGCACACGGGTGTCGTCCGGCACGTCGACCTCGAGCCGCTGGTTCAGCTTGTAGCGGCCGACCTTGGTCAGGTCGTAGCGCTTGGGGTCGAAGAAGAGCCCGCGCAGGAGGTTGCGGGCGTTCTCGAGCGTCGGGGGCTCGCCGGGCCGCTGCTTCTTGAAGACCTCGACCACCGCCTCCTCCTCACGGGTGGTCGTGTCCTTCTCGAGCGTGTTCGCGATGAAGGGCGAGTTGTCGAAGAGCTCGAGGATCTTCTCGTTTGTGCTCGTGTCGAGGACGAAGCCGGTCGAGGGATCCTCGGCCGGGAGCGCCCGCAGGAGCGTCGTGATCGGGAGCTTGCGCTTCCGGTCGATGCGCGCGTAGACGACGCCCTTCTTGTCGATCTCGAGCTCGAGCCACGAGCCGCGGCTCGGCATCAGGTTGGCGATGAAGACCTGCTTCGTCGCGTCCTTCGGCTCCATCAGGTAGGCGCCGGGGGAGCGGACGAGCTGCGTCACGATGACGCGCTCGGTCCCGTTGATGATGAACGTGCCCTGGTCGGTCATCATCGGGAAGTCCCCCATGAAGACCGTCTGCTCGCGGATCTCGCCGGTCTCCTTGTTCACGAACTGAACGGAGATCGAGAGCGGGACCTGGTACGTGAGGTCCTTCTCGCGGCATTCCTTGATCGGCACGGGCGGCTCGCCGAACTCGTAGTCGCGGAACTCCACCGCCAGCGTGCCGGTGTAGTCCTCGATCGGCGAGATGTCGGCGATCGTCTCTCGCAGGCCCTCCTCCAGGAACCAATGGAAGGAGGCCTTCTGGATGTCGATCAGGTTCGGTAGGTCGATGACGTGCTTGAGACGGGAAAAGCTTTTGCGCGCAGGGCGCGCAGCGACCTTGGTAGCCAAGGACGGAGACCTCCCTCTAGGCAGGGTCTAGCGACAAGAAAACAGGCAGAAATCTGCGGTACAGCGGCGCGACCGATAAGAGTAGCACGAGCAGCGGTCCCCACGCAACGTAAAACGCGCGGGAAACCGCTTGATCGAACTCGGATGATAGCGCGGATGACGGAAATCCGCCAGGCGCTCGTCCCTCAGGACAAGCGAAGGCGAACGAGCGTTCCTCCACCCGCCGCGCGCTCGGCCGTCACCTCGCCCCCGTGGCTCTCGGCCACCTGGCGGACGATCGCGAGACCGAGCCCGGAGCCGGAGAGACCGCGCGCCGAAGGGGCGCGGTAGAAGCGGTCGAAGACATAGGGGAGGTCGGACTCGTCGATCCCAGGCCCGTGGTCTCGGATCGCGACCTCGCCCTCGTAAACGCTCACCTGAACATCTGCGTCGGGCGGGCTCCACTTGGCGGCGTTGTCGAGCAGGTTGTCGATCGCCCGCTCGAGGGAGTGAGGCATCCCGGTGACGACCGATGGCTCGAGATCCGTCGTGAAGGTGACCCCCGACTGGTTCCGCCGGGCGCGCTCGACGGCCTCGTCGACAAGCAGGTCGAGCCGCACCTCCTCGCGCGCGGCCGGGTCCTCCTGAGCCCGGTCGAGCGCGACGAGCTCGGCGACGAGCTCGCTCATCTCGGCCAGCTGCTCGACCACGTCGGCAAGGAGGCGCTCGCGCTCGGCAGCCGGCAGGGAGTCCGCGCGCGCGAGGACCTCGATGTTCGTGCGCAGGCTCGTCAGGGGCGTGCGCAGCTCGTGGGACGCGTCGGCCACAAAGCGGCGCTGGGTTCGCGCCGAGTCCTCGAGCGCGGCCAGCATCGTGTTGAAGCTTCCGGCGAGCCGCCCGAGCTCGTCCGTCCCCTCGTCGGCCATGCGGCGAGACAGGTCCCGGGTCGCCGTCACCTCCTCCGTCGCCTCCGTCAGGCGCCGCACCGGAGCGAGCGCGGTACGCGCGACCAGCAGCCCGAGCCCTGCCGCCAGCCCGATCCCACCCAGCGTCACGACGATGAGAATCGTGCGCAGCCGGTCGAGTGAGGCGTCCACCTCGGTGAGCGGCCGGGCGATCTGCAGCACGTAGCCCTCGCCGATCGGCGTCGTGAGGATGCGTACGTGCGTGCCCGCGACCTCGGCGTCGCTGTAGTAGGCGTCCTCCGCCCCCTGCGCAGCCCTGCGGGTCTGCTCGTCCACGGGGAGCGCCAGGTCGTCGCCCGGCGCCCGGATCGCCCCCTGCGGGCCGAACACCTGGACGTAGCCACCCGGACCGCCGAGCTGCGGTCCTGGGATACGGAGGAAGAACTGGTCGTCGCCGGTGCGGACGACGCTGAGCGGGATCTGGCCGATGATGCGGGCCCGGTCGCCGAGCGCATCGTCCACCTGCCCGCGCAGCTGGTTGCGGACGGCGAGGTAGGCGGCCGCGGACGCTACCGCGACGGCGATCGCGACCGCGACGGCGGCGGCGATCGTGAGGCGTGCGCGAAAGCTCATGCTCCGGGCTCGCGCAGCGCGTAGCCGACGCCGCGGACCGTCTGGATCAACCGTGCCTTCCCGCCGGCCTCGGTCTTCCGCCGCAGGTAGCCGATGTAGACGTCCAGGGAGTTCGAGGTGGCGCCGAAGTCGTAGCCCCACACGCGCTCGAAGATGAGCGACCGGGTCAGCACCTGCCGAGGGTTCAGCAGGAGGAGCTGCAGGAGCGCGAACTCGGTGCGCGTGAGCTCGATCGGCTCCCCGCCCCGGCGCACGTCCCGCGTCTTCGGGTCGAGCTCGAGGTCCTCGAAGCGCAGGACCTCGCCGGAGCCGTCCGCGGTGCGCCGGAGGAGGGCTCGGAGGCGTGCCAGCAGCTCCTCGAGCGCGAACGGCTTCGTGATGTAGTCGTCGGCGCCGGCGTCCAGGCCCTCGACGCGATTCTCCACCTCCGCCCGAGCGGTGAGCATCAGCACGGGCACGCGGCTGCCGGCTCGGCGCAGGCGCCGGCACACCTCGAGCCCGTCGACCTCCGGCATGAGCACGTCGAGGAGGAGGGCGTCCGGCTCCGGCGCGCCCGACTCGAGCCGGTCCAGCGCCTCCCGCCCGTCGGCGACGAGCTCCACCTCGTAGCCCTCGAGCTCGAGCGCGCGCCGCAGGGATTCGCGCACGGCCCGTTCGTCGTCGACCACCAGGACCCGCATGCGGGCATTGTGCTTGCCGAACCTGAAAGAACGCTAAGAGGATCCCTTCTTACCGAGTTCTTAGGGCGATCTCAGACGGGTCTTAGACGGCGTTGCTGCCATGGACGGCATCCACGTCTCGAAAGGAACGCGTCATGAGATCCCGCACCACCCGAACGGTCACCGTCACCGCAGCGCTCGTTGCAGCCGCAGCCGTCGGCGCCGGCGGTGGGGCGGCGACCTACGCCGCGCTCGGCTCTGAGGACGGAGGGGGCCCCGTCCTGCGCCAGGTGACCGTCGAGAGCCCACAGCCTGCGGCGTCGACGAGCGAGTCGCTGTCCGTCAGCGAGATCTACGAGCAGACCTATCAGAGCGTCGTCGAGATCACCTCGACGTCGAACCAGTCCTCGCCGCTCGGCGGGGAGCAGCAGGCGCAGGGCCAGGGCTCCGGCTTCGTGTTCGACGGCGAGGGCCACATCGTCACGAACGATCACGTCGTGGAGGGTGCGGAGTCGGTTTCCGTCCGCTTCTGGGACGGCTCGAACTACGACGCGACCGTCGTGGGCACCGATCCGTCGACCGACCTCGCCGTGATCAAGGTGGAGGCGCCCGCCTCGGCGCTGCAGCCGCTCGAGCTCGGCGATTCCACCCAGCTCAGCGTCGGCGAGGGCGTCGTCGCGCTCGGCAGCCCCTTCGGGCTCGAAGGCACCGCGACCAGCGGGATCGTCAGCGCGCTCAACCGGCAGATGACCTCGCCGAACAACTTCACGATCTCGAACTCGATCCAGACCGACGCCGCCATCAACCACGGCAACTCGGGTGGCCCGCTGCTGAACGCCGCCGGCCAGGTGATCGGCGTCAACACGCAGATCAAGAGCGACTCGGGCGGCAGCGACGGCATCGGCTTCGCCATCCCGTCCAGCACAGTCGCCTCGATCGCGCCGCAGATCATCTCGAGCGGCGCCGTGGAGCACGCCTACCTCGGAGTGAGCGTCGCCTCGCTGCCCGACACGGTCGCAGAGGAGCTCGGGCTCCCGGCAGGAGTCGTGGTCACCGAGGTGCGCCAGGGCACCCCCGCAACCGAGGCGGGCCTCAGGGCGGCGACCGGATCCGCCATGGTCGACGGCCAGAGCTACCCGACCGGCGGTGACGTGATCACCGCCGTGGACGGCGCCGCGATCGCCGACGGCGCCGCCCTTCAGGCTGCTATCGACGCCAAGCGCCCTGGTGACACGGTTGAGCTCACCTACACGCGCGGCGGCTCCAGCACGACCGTTCAGGTGTCCCTCGGGACCCGGCCTTCCTGACGCGGAGGCCGGAAGCAAGACGAAAGGGGCCGCCCAGGAGGCGGCCCCTTTCGCTTTCTGCGCACGTTCTCTCTTAGGAATCTCTTAGAGACCTCTCAGGTTGCCCTTAGGGCAGGTTGGTTCCATCGTGGGAAAGAGCGAGCGAAAGGACTTCCCCATGAGCAAGCTGACTTCGAAGAAGGTCCTCGCGGCCACGGTGGCCGGCCTCGCCGTCGCTGGAGGAGGCGCGGCCATCGCGGCGTCCCAGACCGACTCGCCGGCCTCGACGTTCTTCGACTCCGTGGCGAAGCACCTCGGCATCTCCTCCCAGGAGCTCGAGGACGCGACGAAGGCGGCGGCCGTCGACCAGGTGAACCAGGCGCTCGAGGACGGCAGGATCACCCAGGAGCAGGCCGACGAGCTGAAGTCGCGGATCGAATCGGGCGAGGCGCCAGGTCTCTTCGGGCCCGGGCTCTTCGGCTTCCGCGGCCCCGGCGGACCGGGCGGGCCGGACGATCGCGGGCCGCATCATCACTTCTTCCTCGAGGACAAGCTCTCCCCCGCTGCCGACTACCTCGGCCTGACCGAGGCCGAGCTCCTCCAGCAGCTCGGCGACGGCAAGTCGCTCGCCCAGATCGCCGAGGCCGAGGGCAAGTCCGTCGATGGCCTGAAGCAGGCGATCCTCGACGCTGCGAAGTCCGCCCTCGACGAGGCCGTGGCGAGCGAGCGCCTCCCCCAGGAGCTGGCGGACTCGCTCTTCGAGCGCCTGCAAGGCTCCATCGACGCACTCGTCAACGGGACGTTCCCCGATCCCCGCGGCGACGGTTTCGGCAGGCCCTTCCTCGGGCCTCCAGGCTTCGCGCCGGACGACGGCGGCGATGACGACGGCGGCTCCGGAGGCGACACCTCCGGCAACGTCCGCTACTGGGACACCGCGGCCTAGCGGCCCGCGGCGCACGACCCCTCCCCTCCGCGAAGAGGCCCGCTCCTGCGGGCCTCTTCCACATCTCCACAGCCGTCCCGAGCGGCCTGGCGAGCCGGCTTGGCGACGGCGGCCCTGGCCGAAACGGCCTGGGGATCCTGGGGAAACGCGAAGGGCCGGGTTTTGCCCGGCCCTTCGCGTACTCCGGAACGATCTGCTACTTGACCTCGACGCTGGCGCCTGCCTCTTCGAGCTGCGCCTTGATCGAGTCGGCCTCCTCCTGGGCGACGCCCTCCTTGACGGGGTTCGGGGCCCCGTCGACGAGATCCTTGGCCTCCTTGAGGCCGAGGCCCGTGATGGCGCGGACGACCTTGATCACCTGGATCTTCTTGTCGCCGGCGCCGGTGAGGACGACGTCGAACTCGGTCTTCTCCTCGGCGCCTGCGCCGTCGCCGGCGGCGGCCGGTGCGGCTCCGGGAGCGGCGACCGTGACCGGAGCAGCGGCGGTGACGCCCCACTCCTCCTCGATCTTCTTCTTCAGCTCGACGAGGTCGAGGACGGTCATCTTTCCAAGCTCGTCGAACACCTTGTCGACTGCGGTAGCAGCCATTGCTATTCCTCCTCTGTGGTCTGGTCGGCTGCTTCGTCAGCCGTGTCTTCAGTTGTTTCTGTCGAGGCCTCCGGGGGCGCCTCCTCAGGAGCTTCTTCCTTGGCCTCCTCGACCTCGGCGGGTGCCGCTTCGGGCTCGCCGAGCTGGTCGACGCGCGCGTCGATGAGGCCGACGAAGTCCTGGATCGGGGCGGCAAAGAGCCCGACGATCGACGTCAGTGGGCCCACGATGGCCCCGAGCACCTGGCCCCTGAGCACGTCGACGGGCGGCAGCGAGGCCAGCTCCACGACCTGGGCGGCTTCCATGGGCGCGCCCTGCAGGATCCCGCCCTTGATCGAGAGGATCTTCGTCCGCTTCGCTGTCTCGTTGAGCGCCTTCGCCACGCCGACCATGTCGCCGTCGCCGACGAACGCGATCGCCGTCGGCCCGTCGAGGAGCGCGGTCAGCGTCCCCAGGCCTGCCTCCTCGGCGGCCCGCTTCGTCAGCGTGTTCTTGACGACGGTGAAGCGTGCCCCGTGCTCGAGGATCTTCGTGCGCACGTCGTCCAGCTCGCTCACCGACAGGCCGCGGTAGTCGGCCAGGATGAGCGTGTCCGAGGCGCGCAGCCTCTCGGCCAGGTCCGTGACGACCTGCTCCTTGTCCTTTCTCAGCATCGAATCACCTCCTCGAACAATTCGTGCCCGCCTTCCGGGCGGGCACGAGCAGAGGCGAATCGTCTCGCTCGGGCCGCCTCGGCAGGTCTTACGCCCCGAAGGGCTGCCGGCTGTCTTTGGCGACGGGCGTGTTGACGAAACCTACGCGGAGACCTGCTCCTCCTCGAGCTCCGCCGCGATCTCCCGGGTCTTCCCAGGATCCACGTGGACGCCGGGGCCCATGGAGCTCGTGAGCGTGATCGAGCGGATGTAGCGGCCCTTGGCGGCGGCCGGCTTCGCCCGGACGATCTCCTCGACGACGGTTGCATAGTTCTCGAGCAGCGTGCGCTCGTCGAAGCTCTTGCGCCCGATGACGAGGTGCACGTTGGCGCCGCGGTCGGTGCGGTACTCGAGCTTTCCGGCCTTGGCCTCGCGGACGGCCTTGCCGACGTCGAACGTGACCGTGCCGGTCTTCGGATTCGGCATCTTCCCGCGCGGGCCGAGGATGCGGCCAAGCTTCCCGACCGTGCCCATCATGTCCGGGGTCGCGACGGCGACGTCGAAGTCGTCGAAGCCCTCCTCGATCCGAGCGGCAAGGTCCCCGGAGCCGACGACGTCGGCGCCGGCCTCCTCGGCCTCACGGGCCTTCTCGCCTTCGGCGAAGACCGCGATGCGGACGTCCTTGCCGGTGCCGTGCGGAAGCATTAGCGTCCCGCGCAGCTGCTGATCCGCGTGGCGGACGTTGAGCCCGAGGTTGAAGTGAGCCTCGACGGCCTCGTCGAACTTGGCGGCCGGAGCCTCCCGGACGAGCCGGACCGCCTCGAGCGGCGTGTACGCGTGCTCGCGGTCGATCTTCTCGCGCGCCTCCGCGTAGCGCTTGCCGTGCCGGGCCATCAGCGCGCAACCTCCACGCCCATCGAGCGCGCCGTGCCCTCGATGATCCGCATCGCCTGCTCGACGTCGCGGGCGTTCAGGTCGACGAGCTTCGTCTCGGCGATCTGGCGCACCTGGGCCGAGGAGATCGTCCCTACCTTGTCGCGGTTGGGCTCGGCGGAGCCCTTGTCGATCCGGAGCGCCTCCTTGATCAGAACCGCGGCGGGCGGCGTCTTCGTGATGAAGGTGAAGGACCGGTCCTCGAAGACCGTGATCTCGACCGGCGTGATGCGGCCGTTCTCCTGTTGCGTCTGCGCGTTGAAGGCCTTGCAGAACTCCATGATGTTCACCCCGTGCTGGCCGAGCGCCGGCCCGACCGGAGGCGCCGGGTTGGCCTGGCCGCCCGGGATCTGGAGCTTGATGAGGGTGAGGACTTTCTTCGCCATAGGTTCCTAATCCATCTTCTTGACTTGGTCGAAGCTCACCTCGACCGGGGTCTGGCGCTCGAAGATGTTCACGAGCACCTTGAGCTTCTGCTGGTCGGAGTTGACGTCGATCACCTCGCCGTCGAAGTCGGACAGCGACCCCGAGGTGATCTTCACGGTCTCGCCCAGCCCGAACTCGACGGCCGTCCGCGGACGCTCGGCCGCCGACGAGGCGGTGTGGAGGATGCGGTCGACCTCAGGCTGGGAGAGCGGCACGGGCTTCGTGCCCGAGCCGACGAAGCCGGTGACGCCGGGCGTGTTCTTCACGACCGTCCAGGCCTCGTCGTTCAGATCCATGTTCACGAGAACGTAGCCGGGCAGGACGCGCTTCTCGGTCTGCACCTTCTGGCCGTCCTTCGTCTCCACCACCTGCTCCGTGGGAACCACGACGCGGCGGAAGCGAGCAGTCTGCCCCATCGAGTCGATGCGGTGCTCGAGATTGGCCTTGACCTTGTTCTCGTGGCCCGAGTAGGTGTTGACGACGTACCAGCGGAACATTGCAGTTACAAGTTGAGGAGGACGTCGCGGACGAACCGCTGGAAGACCCAGTCGGCCACGAACAGGTAGGCGCCCGTGATCGCCACCGCGATGATGACGACGATCGTCGCGGAGATCAGCTGCTGGCGGCCGGGCCAGTCGACCTTGCGGAGCTCGGCCCAACACTCGCCGATGAAGGCGCGCAGCCCGCCGCGCTTCTCGCGCTTCTGGCCGGTCTGGCTCTTCGGCTGGCCGGCGGGCTTGACCTGACGCTGGCGTGCGCGCGAGCGCTCCGGCTGGGCCGGAGCCTGGAAGTCGCTGCGCTTCCGGCGGGTGCGGGACGGACGAGCCAAGCTGGTGCCCCTACCTGGTCTCCCGGTGAAGGGTATGACGACCGCACCAGCGGCAGTACTTCTTCGCCTCGAAGCGGTCCGGCGTGTTCCGCTTCGACTTCTGCGATTGGTAGTTGCGACGCTTGCACTCAGTGCACGCAAGCGTGATCGCGACTCGTACTCCGGTTGCCATCGTCCTTTGCCTTCGTGAGAGGGGTCTCCAGGTAGCGGCGGTAGGACTCGAACCTACGACACACGGATTATGATTCCGCTGCTCTAACCAGCTGAGCTACGCCGCCCTGCGCGGCGGAGTGTAGCAAGAGAGCGGTTTTCCTCAGCCGTTCGGCCGCACGAGCTCGATGCCCTCGCCGGCGAGCTCGGCGACCCCGCCGTCGACCACGTGGATGACGTCGTCGACCCCGGCGCGGCGCAGGAGCGAGACCGCGATCGAGCTTCGGTTCCCGACCGAGCAGGCGACCGCAAGCGGCTTGCCGCCGTTTCGCAGGTCGTCCGGCACGCCCCTCCCCAGGTCGTAGTAGGGGAGGTGACGCGAGCCTTCCACGTGGCCTTCCTCCCACTCGTTCGGATCCCTGACGTCGAGGAGGCGCACCTCGCCGCGGCGCAGCCGCATCGCCAACTCCGGAACGTCGATCGCGGCGGTGGACTCGAGCGGAAGCGCGGCGTCCCGCCAGGCGGGTGCTCCGCCCGCCAGGAGCCCGGCGATCCGCCGGAAGCCGACGGCCTCGAGCAGCAGCGCGAGCCGGCGCGCCTCCTCGTCCGTCTCGGCCGTCACGACGACCTCGCTCTCCGGGTCGACGACCCAGGCGGCCCGCGTCCCGACGGCCGCGCGCACCATGGTGACGTTAATGGAGCCGGGAACGTGCGCAGCGTCGTAGGCTCGCGTGTCCCGCCCGTCGAGGAGGGTGGCGCCGGACTCGAGCAGTGCGTGGACTGCCGCCGGCTGCAGCGCGTCGACCCGCGCCGCGTCCGTGAGGAGCGGGCCGCGGTTGAGGGCGACGATGCGCTGAAAGTTGGGCGGCTGGGGCGCGAGGCTCCCGGTCAGCGCGCGGACGAAGGCCTCCTCGTCTTCGCTCGCCAGGAGCCGGTTGAACCTCCGCTCGAAGCCGATCGTCGTGCCTGGCTTCTCGCTCATCCCCGCGCCGCCGCAGAGGGAGCCGCCGATGTGCCCGGGCCACACCTCGGCGAAGTCGCCGAGCGCCAGCAGGCGTTTCAGCGACCCGTACAGGCCCCGCGCGCCCTCCTCCTTGTCGAGGGCGAGGTCAGGTCGGGCAACGTCGCCGACGAAGAGCGAGTCTCCCGTGACGACAAGCCACGGGTCCTCCCCCCGACTCTCGTCCGCGACGAGGTAGGCAGTGTGCTCGGGTCGGTGCCCGGGGGTGGCGAGAGCGGTGATCGAGACGTCGCCGACGCCGACCCGGTCGCCGTCGGCCAACGGATCGTGCGGGAACTCGACGTCGGCGGCCGCGGGGACGTGGATGGTCGCGCCCGTCGCCTTCGCCAGCCTTCCCTTGCCGGAGACGTGGTCGGCGTGGTTGTGCGTCTCGAGGACGTGTGCGATCACGAAGCTGTGCTCCTCGGCGAGCCGGAGGTAGTCGTCGACGTCCCACTTCGGGTCGATCACGGCTGCGTCGCCGCCGTCGGCCACGACGTACGAGGCACAGCCCAGATCCTCGTGCAGCACCTGCCGGAAGAACATGCGCGCCCGATCGTACCTGGAGAGATTGGCGTAACCCCTGGGCCGCATCGTTGGACGGACTACACAAGCCCGGGGCCCAGAGCACTCCGCGCCAATCGCCCCGTGAGCCGAACCGCGAGCGGCTAGTCGCGGTTGCCCAGGTAGAGCAGAACGAAGTACAGGAGCTGCGTGAGAGCGGCCAGCGCGCCGGCCACATAGGTGAGCGCGGCCGCGTTCAGCACCTTCTTGACGCCGGCGGTCTCCTGAGTCGCGGTCAACCCGAGGTTCGAGAGCTGCACGGCGGCGCGCCTCGACGCGTCGAACTCGACCGGCAGCGTCACGAGCTGGAAGAGCACGACAACGGAATAGAGCACGATGGCGAGGAGAAAGAGGCCCGTGACCTGCAGGAGGAACCCGATCAGCAGCAGCCAGATCCAGATGCTCGAGGAGAACGCGACGGCCGGAAACAGAGCCGAGCGGAAGCGGAAGAACGAGTACGCCTCCTTGTGCTGGATCGCATGCCCGACCTCGTGGGCCCCGACCGCCGTGGCACTGATCGAGACCTCGTCGAAGACCGGATGCGAGAGGTGGACGGAGCGCTTGCGCGGGTCGTAGTGATCCGAGAGGGGGCCGCCCGGAGAGACGTGCACGGGAACCTCATGCAGGCCGTTGGCGTCGAGAACCGCGCGCGCCACCTGAGCTCCGGTCATGCCGTGCGACACGGCGACGCGCGCCTGCTCGGCGAACGTCTTCTTCAGCCACCACTGCACACCCAAGCCGATGAGCAGCGGCGGTATGAGGAACGCGAAGTACAGTCCCCAACTCACGGCTCGCATCGTAGCGTCAGGAGGCGACGCCCGGATGGACGGCAGCCCGCGTCGGCCCTACGCCGTCGCCGTGTCGGAAGGCTGGTCCTTCAG
Organism: uncultured Actinomycetes bacterium; assembly: GCA_963838795.1. Classification (GTDB taxonomy): domain Bacteria; phylum Actinomycetota; class Thermoleophilia; order Gaiellales; family Gaiellaceae; genus JAIBJN01. The sequence continues at coordinate 96,620 of CAWISL010000011.1, read as the reverse complement.
GTGCCGGATGAGGTCGGCCACATCGGCGACCTCCTGCTCCAGGTCTCGCTGATACTCCTCGAGCGTCTGGAGCCACTCCTCACGGCTCGGAAAGCGCTTGCGCCTGAACCCGGGGCCCCGGCGCCAGCCACCGTGGTGTCTGCGTCCGTGCATCGTTCACCTCCCTTCGAGCTCGTAGCGGTCGAGAAAGCTCCCCAGGACCGTCCGGGCCGCTCCCAGCGCCTCGGCCCAGCGGTCGAGCAGCAGGCTTCCTGCTTCGGTCAGCTCGTACGTGCGCCTCGCCGGCCCGGGTGGGTCGGCGCTCCATTCGGACGTCACGATGCCCTCGGACTCGAGGGCACGCATGAGCCGGTAGAGATTGCCGACGTCGACCCGGGCCTCGTCACCCGCCACCTCGGGGAGGCGTTCGATCAGCTCGTAGCCGTGCATCGGGCGCTCGCGCAGGAGGAGCAGGATCGCCGGCTCGACGAAGCGCTCGACCCGCGCCCGAACCGCCCACTGGCCCGGCCGCGTCGACGATCGGCAGCGGACGCTGCGCGTTCCGCGCCTCACGGTCCCGACCTACCTGTGAAAGACATATGTAAGACTCTATCAGCCCACAGGTTTCGCGGGCATGGGCGGCTACGAGCGCCGGCGGACGCGCCGGTACGCGAAGAGCGTCCCGATCACGGTCAGGACGAGGAGGAGCGCCTTCTTCCCGGCAAGCTTCGACTCGCCGCTCGCGCGCTGGCGCATGTTCACCGGGATCTCCTCGACGACGAGACCTGCGTCGCGCAGGCGCAAGAGCCCCTCCACCTCTGGGGCGCCTGTTGCGTAGCGCTCGGCGAGGATCGGCGTCGCCTTGGCGTTGACGGCGTACATGCCGCTGGTCGCGTCCGCGAACGGGCGGCCGAGGGCGTGGCCCATGCCCTTCCGCAGGAGCGACGTGCCCACGATGCGCGCCGGGCTCGGCTGGTAGCGGCCCGGCTCGTAGCCGTCGCCGGAGACGAAGCGCGAGCCGACTGCGACGTCGCACTCGCCCGAGCGGACGCGCTCGAGCAGTCGGGCCAGCTCAACGACTGGATGCTGGCCGTCCGCGTCCACGCGCCCGCAGAACGCGTAGCCGTGCTCGGCGGCGTAGGCGTAGCCCGCCGCCACCCCGTATGGGAGGCCGCGGTTCTCCCCGAAGCTGACCACCTCCGCTCCGTGCTCGCGCGCAACCCGTGCAGTCGCGTCCGTGGAGCCGTCGTCGACGACGAGCAGGTCGGCCCCCGGAAGCTGCTGCGCGACCTCGTCCAGCACGGACGGCAGGTTCTTCTCCTCGTTCCAGGCGGGAATGAAGACGACCGTGTCCGAGCCCTTCAGCCACGGCGTGAGCCTAACCGCCCGTCCGCGACCCTTGCCACAATCCCGGCCTGTAGGCGCACCGAAAGGAGAACGGCGTGACGGATCCACGCACACAGGCAACGCGCACGCAGATGGACACCGGAGGAATCGGCAGGACCGGGGGGAGCGGCTGGGCGTTCTTCGCCGGGATCCTGCTCTTCATGGTCGGGGTCTTCAACATCATCTGGGGCCTGACGGCGCTGTTCGACGACAAGGCCCTCACGGTCGGCGGGCAGGGCGTGATCGTCTGGGACTTGACGGCCTGGGGCTGGATCCACCTGCTCCTCGGCATCGTGCTGGTCTGCACCGCCCTGGGCCTCTTCGCCGGCCGGGGATGGGCGCGCTGGGCGGCGATCCTCTTCGTGATGGTGAACGCGTTCGGGCAGATCGCCTGGATACCGATCCACCCGCTCTGGTCGGTCCTCATCATCACCCTCGACGTGATCATCATCTACCAGCTGACGGCCCGCTGGGAGGTCGGCGACCGCTACTAAAGGTCGAGCGTCTCGCCGTCCTCGGGGACCAGGGCGTCGGGAACGGCGGCGCGCACCTCGGCCCTCGTCTCGAGGCAGTGGTTGATCGCCTCGAGGTGGACGACGACGACCGTCGGCACGCGCTCGACCACCTCGCCGATCTGCTCCGCGGTCATGACGAGCGGCCCGCCCGTCAGGAAGCACGCACCGCTGCCGTTGACGACGGCGACGCGGGGCTGGTGTCGCTCGATCGCCTCTTCGACGTGCGAGCACCAGACCGTGTCACCCGCGATGTAGAGGCCGTCGAGGACGAAGCCGCTCACCGGTGCGAGGTCGGCGATCGTGGCAGCGTCCGAGCCGTGACACCCTCCAGTCCGCGCGATCCTGAGACCGTCCCAGACGGCTTCGTCGTCAACCGGCCGGGCGTCCAGGCCGAGCGCACGAAGGTGCTCCTCGTCCTCGGGCTGGCAGAAGACCGGGACGTCGCGCGGGAGGAGGCGCGCGCCGGTGTCGTCGAAGTGATCCTCGTGCAGGTGCGTGACGATGACCGCGTCGAGGCCCGCCACGAGCTTCTCAGCGGGAACGGGCAAGGGCACGAGCGGGTTCGCCCGCGGGCTCGGGGAGTCCTCGACCTCCGGTCGCGCGCCCGGCGGGTCGAGCATCGGCTCGACGAGGATGCGGCGACCGTCCAGCTCGACGAGCAGCGTCGCGTGCCGCACGAGAGTCAAGCGCACCCGGGCACGTTAGAGGAATAACGGGCAGTGCGTCCGCCCGCGAGCTATCGTCCCGCCGTGGCCGTGGCAGCCGAGGAAGAGCAGGTCATCTGGGCCGGTCGGCCGTCGTGGCGCGGGCGGATGGCGATCCTCGTTCCGGGCGTTCTCCTCACGATCCTCGCGCTCGTGGTGTGCCTCTGGGCGGACCTCTCGGCCACCGTCACGGTGGTCGTGGTCGGCATCGTCGCGCTCGTCACCGTGGTCTGGGCCTTCCTCGAGACGATCCGCTGGAAGTACACGATCACGAACCGGCGCGTCTTCGTCCGCCACGGCCTCGTGTCGATCCACGAGCAGACGGCCCGTCTCGAGCGAGTGCAGGACGTCACCCTCCGCCAGACGCTCTTCGACCGGATGTTCGGCGTCGGCAGCCTCCAGATCGACACGGCCGGATCGTCCGGCGGCGCCCTCGAGTTCAAGGCCCTCCTCGAGCCCACGCATGTCCGCGAAGTCCTGGACGCCGCGGTGCGGGCCGAGCAGCACGCCGACGACGTCTAGCCGAGACGATCGCCGCAGGCGGTGAGGCTTCGCCCTCCGGAGTTGCATAAGGTGTCGCGACGAACCCGCGGAGGGGATGCGATGGCTCGGGCAACGGCTGAGAGTGGCGCTAGCCGAAAGGGGATGGCGCTCGTCCCCGGCGGCACGTTCGCCATGGGGTCGGATCGCCACTACCCGGAGGAGGCGCCCGCTCGCGAGGTGACGGTGGGGAGCTTCTGGGTCGACGAGCACCCCGTCACCAACCTGGAGTTCCTGCGGTTCGTGAAGGCGACCGACCACGTGACCTTGGCCGAGCAGGCCCCGGACGCCGCTCGGTACCCCGACGCGAAGCCGGAGCTGCTCTTCGCCGGGTCGGTCGTGTTCGAGCGCTCGAAGGGACCGGTCGACCTGAGCGACCACTTCAACTGGTGGACGTGGACGCCGGACGCGGACTGGCGCCACCCCGAAGGCCCGGGGAGCACGCTGCACGGCCGCGAGCGGCACCCCGTCGTGCACGTCGCCTTCCCCGACGCGGAGGCGTACGCGGCGTGGGCAGGCAAGGAGCTGCCCACCGAGGCCGAGTGGGAGCTCGCTGCCCGCGGCGGGCTGAACGGCGCCGAGTTCGCCTGGGGGGACGAGCTGATGCCGAAGGGAAAGCCCATGGCGAACACGTGGCAGGGCGAGTTCCCATACGAGAACACCCTCCTGGACGGCTACGAAGGCACGTCGCCGGTCGGCGCGTTCCCGCCGAACGGCTACGGCCTCCACGACATGACCGGGAACGTGTGGGAGTGGACGACCGACTGGTACACGGCGAGCCACGAGGCGCCGTCGCCGTGCTGCGGAGGAGACCCGCGGTCGGCGAGCGTCGACCCGAACGACCCGGCGGCGATTCCGAGGAAGGTGATGAAGGGCGGCTCGCACCTATGCGCGCCGAACTACTGCCGCCGGTACCGGCCGGCGGCGCGAATGGCCCAGGCGATCGACACGTCGACGAACCACCTCGGCTTCCGCTGTCTCGTGCGCGCCTAGCCGGGTTCCCACCGAAACGAGGCGGGACGCATGCCCAGCATCCTCTGGGACGATCGACCAGGCGCTCGAGAAGATGGCGGACGCGGCAAGCGGCGCCCGCGGATAACGGAGTCACGCCGCTCCGGGCGTTACGGTTTCTCGGGTGACAGCGTCCCCGGAGGCACCCCAGCTGACGGGGGGTGCCTATCTCCGCCTGATCCTCCTCGGTGCGGTGATCGGCGCACCGGCCGCCCTCGTCGCCGCCGGCTTCCTCGCGCTCGTCCACGAGCTCGAGGGCTGGGTCTGGCACGACCTGCCGGACGCGCTCGGGTACTCGTCGCCACCGTGGTACCTCGTCGTGGGCCTGCCCGTGGTCGGAGCCTGCATCGTCGTAGTCGCCCGGAAGCTCCTGCCCGGGGACGGCGGCCACTCGCCGCTCGCCGGACTGGGCGGCGGAGGACCGACGCCGATTGCGTATGCCCCCGGAGTCGCGCTGGCCGCGTTCGGCTCGCTCGTCTTCGGCGCGGTCGTCGGGCCTGAAGCGCCCCTCATCGCGCTCGGGTCGGTCGTCGGCCTTCTTGTGACGCGCATCGTGACCGTCGACGAGAAGCAGCACGGCGTGCTCGCCATGGCCGGCTCCTTCTCGGCGATCTCCGCCCTCTTCGGCGGGCCCCTCGTCGCGGGCATCCTGCTGATCGAGGCCGGAGTCGGCATGGGGGCGCTGTTGATCCCGGTTCTCCTCCCCGGCCTCGTCGCCGCCGGGGTGGGCTATCTGCTCTTCATCGGGCTAGGCGACTGGGGCGGCCTCGAGCAGGCGTCGCTCTCCGTCCCCGGGTTGCCGGCTTACGACGGCACCAGCATCCGCGACCTGCTCCTGGCGGTCGTCATCGGGGTCGTGACCGCGTTCCTCTGCGAAGCCGTGCGCATCCTGGGACGGCGAACGCTCGTGAGCGAACGGCGGCTCGGAATGGGCCCGCTCCTCCTCGCCGGCGGGCTCGCAGTCGGCCTGCTGGCGCTGGTGGCCGACGGCCTTGGCTCGAACTCCCAGGACGTGCTCTTCTCGGGCCAGTCCTCGCTCCCGGATCTCGTGGCCGAGGACTCGGCGCGAATCCTCCTCGTCCTCCTCGCCGCCAAAGCCCTCGCCTTCGGGATCTGCCTCGGGTGCGGCTTCCGTGGAGGCCCCGTCTTCCCGGCCATCTTCCTCGGGGTCGGCCTGGCCATGTTCGCGGTGATGGCCTTCGACGTATCGCCGACGCTGGCCGTTGCCGTCGGAGCTACGGCGGGGACCGTCGCGATGACGAAGCTCGTCTTCTCGCCGATCGTCCTGGCGGCGGTGCTCGTCGGCTCCGATGCGACCGACGCCGTGCCGGCCGCCATTTTCGCCGCGGCCGCGGCCTGGGTGGTGACGAACGGGCTCGAGCGGCTGGCGCTGCGCACGGCGACCGAGTCGAGCTAGGAGGGCTCGACGAAACGACCGCTGTGCCACGTTCCGCCAAGCCCTCCTAGCGCTCGACGATCAGGGTGAGCTGGTCGAGCCCGACGACCCGCACCGTCTCGCCACGCTCAGCCCCCTCCACGCAGCGGGCCCGCCAGATCTCGGACTCGCCCGAGAGGCGCACCTGGCCCAGCGGCTTGCAGGCAACGATCACCGTGGCCGTCCGCCCCACCAAGGTCTCGGCTCCCGCCTGCACCTGCTTCTTCCGCACGAGGCGCCAGATGGCGAAGACCTCTGCCAGCCAGAGCACGAGCCCGGCGAGAAGCGCGATCAGGTTCCACGGGGTCGGCAGCACGAAGAGCAGGACGAGGCCCGTGATCAGGAGCATCGCCGAAGCCTACGGGGCGGGCATCGTGGCCCGCAGCTGCCGGCCGCCGATCGCACCGTCGAGCGTCGCGCTGGCGTGCGGGCGCTTGAGCCAGGAGATCCGGAGCTCGCCCGCCGTGCCGTCCGGCCCCCTCACCTCGAGGTTCGCGCTCGAGGCGCCGCCCTCGTACGCCCAGCGGACGGTACCGGTCACAGAGACGCCGGGCACGAGCCGCACGTTCGTGAGCCGGAACCGGACGTTCGGGTCGCCCGAGTACCACCAGCTCCCGCCGTGGAGGCCGACGCTGGTCCCGTCGTAGTTCACCATCCAGCGCGCGATCACGTCGGCGGCGGTGAGGGCGGCGGCGGCCGCCAGTCGCCGGTCGTCCTTCGTCGAGTCGTCGCCTGCGGCCCGACGGGCCGGAGCGACGTCTTCGACCGAGCTCGAGAACTCCGGGATGAGGTTCCACTCGCCGACCTCAGCTGCGCAGGAGGTGTCTCCCGGGGTCAGGTTGCGGACGAAATGCGTGTAGATCCGCGAGGCGCAGAGGTCCCAGTCGGCGAGCGCGGTCACGTGCACCGAGTTCGCGACCTCGACGAAGGTCGCGCCCGGGAATCGCCGCGCCACCTCGCGAGCCCCGGACGAGGCCGTAATCGCGTCGAGGTCGCCGTTGAGGACGAGCGTCGGGACATCCGGATACACCGCTCCGGGCGGGTCGGGCGGATCCGGGCGGGCGGGGGACGGCCAGCGGAGGCAGGCCAAGACTCCTTCGTAGTCGATGCCGGTCCACGCGGAGGCGCTGAAGGGCGCGAACGTGCCGGGCGGATAGGCGGCGATCCGGCCCTCGGCTTCCGCACGCCGATCGGCCATCGGCGTGGTGAAGTCCCAGAGCTGCGGATAGTCGTGGCAGATGACCGCGAGGTAGAGCGACTCGGACCAGGTCGGAGGATCCTCGGGCTCGCCCACCACCGTCACGGTCTCGGCGGCGAGTCGAAGGATCGCAGCCATGTCGCCTCGGTTTGCCGCCTGGATCGCGGCGGGCAGGTCGCGCCAGAGCCCCGGATACCAGTAGCCGGAGTGGACGAGCTGTACGAACGCGTCCTCGTCCAGGCGGACGCGTGTGCGCGTCCCGTCGCCGTCCCGCCCGAAGCCCAAGATCGGCTCCCCGCGGACCCGATCGGCGAAGCGCGTGACCAGTTTGAGCGGATTCCTTGTCGGGCAGGTCACCGAGCGAGAGCACGAAAGCTCGAGCCCGATCCGGAGCGCCTCGACCAGGTCGGCCCAGGCAGGGTCCGTTCCGGGCAGCGGGTAGGCGGCGTCGAGCGCCAGCGAGCGCAGCCGCTGGGGGAAGCGAAGCGCGTACGCCTGCGCCGCATAGGTGCCGTAGGAGTCCCCGTAGAGATCGATCTTGCCGGCGTGGAGAGCCTGCAGCACCGCCTCGAGGTCCTGGACGGCCTGCGACGTCGAGTAGAGGTCGCGCTTGGGGCCGATCTGTTCCGAGCAGCGACCAGCTTGGGCCACGTAGCGGCGCAGCGGCCGCGAAAACGCCTTGCAGCCGAGCGGCGTGCTCCCGCCCGTGCCCCGCAGGTCGATGAGCACGAGATCGCGCCGGCGGGAGAGCGGCCGCCACAGGTCGACGCGGTCCCAGCGTCCGGGGGTGACCGCATAGCCCGGCCCGCCCTCGAGCGAGACGACGGTCGAGATCCGCGGCAGATCCTTGTTCCTCCGCGGGTAACGCTCGAAGTAGACGCGGATCGTCCTGCCGCCGGGATTCGCCCGGTCGAGCGGAACGCGCACGAAGCCGCACTGCGCGTCTCGTCGAAGCTGGCGCGCCTCGGCCGGGCACCGTACGACGATCGGTGGCGGTGGCGGTGGCGGTGGCGGAGGCGGAGCGAGGGCGACCATCGCTCTCGACTATACGAAGCCTCCTGACGTCGGGCCACCCGCTTTCGGCGAGGCGGCCGCTAGCCGAACGAGTTGAACGACTTCGCGTTCGCGACGGCCGTCTTGCGCTTCTTCACAGGGACGCCGACCTGCTCGACGCCTGTGCAGCTCCCGCCGTGACCGTCGGAGACCCTGTAGGCGATGCGGTAGACGCGCCCGTTCTTGTCGGGATCGCGCTCGGCGCGAAGCTTGATCTGGTCGGGCTTCCCGGACACCCGCTTGGCGTCGGGCTTCTCGTCGCCCTTGCCGCTGACCTTCTTGATCTTCTCGTCCTGGGTGACCCCGGTGATCGCAAAGACGAGCGGGTCGCCGTCGGGGTCGGTTGCTCCCGAGAGCTTGACCGTTTCGAGCTGGTGCTCGGGCGGCCACAGCTTCTTCTCCGAGGGCTTCACGCCCGTGCAGCTCGGGTCGGCGTTGAGCCCCTGGACAGTGACGGAGACCAGGCCGTCGTCGGTGGCCTGCCCGTCTGTGACCGTGTACGTGAAGCTGTCCGGGCCGACGAAGCCGGCGTCCGGCGTGTAGGTGCAGACCCCCGTCGTCTCGTCGCAGCCGACGGACCCGTGGGCGGCGTCGCTCCAGGCGCCTGTGTCGATCGCGAGGGTGTCGCCGTCGACGTCAGCGTCGCCCGTGAGCACGTTGACGTTCGCCGGAGTGTCCACCTGTGTCGTCAGAGCCTCGTCGTCGGCGACCGGAGCGTCGTTCTCGGGCGTGACGGTGACCGAGACGGTGCCGACGTCAGTGCCCCCGTTCCCGTCCGAGACGGTGTAGGTGAACGCATCCGCCCCGGCGTAGTTCGCGGCCGGGCCGTACGTGCAGGTCCCAGAGGGCTGGCAGGACACCACTCCGTGGGCGCCGTCGGTCGACCCCGCGACGGAGAGAGCGTCGCCGTCGACGTCGGAGTCGTTGGCGAGCACGTCGACCTGGCCCTGCGAGTCCTCGGCGGTGGTGAGGGAGTCGTCGACTGCGACCGGCGCTTCGGTGGCCGGCGTGACGGTGACGCTGACGAGGCCCGTGTCGGACTTGCCCCGTCCGTCCGAAACCGTGTACTCGAAGGAGTCGGCGCCGTTGTAGTCCGGCGCCGGCGTGTAGGTGCACGTCCCACCCGCCGTGCAGGCGACGGTGCCGTTCGCAGCTGTCGGCGCCGGCGTCGTCACGGTCAACGTGTCCCCGTCGACATCCGTATCGCCGTCGAGCACGTTCACCGCACCGGGAACGTCCTCGGAGGTCGTCAGCGCGTCGTCGTCGGCGACGGGCGCATTGTTTCCCGAGACCACGGTCACGCTCACCGTGGCGGAGTCGGTGCCGCCGTGGCCGTCCGAGATCGAGTACGTGAAGGAATCGGGCCCGCCGTACCCCGGATCCGGCGAGTAGCTGCACGCGCCGCCGCCCGTGCACGACACTGTGCCGTGTCCGGCTGTCGGCGAGGGGGTCGTGACGAGCAGGGTGTCCCCGTCGACATCGGTGTCGTTCAGGCGCACGTTGAGGAAGCCGAGCGTGTCCTGCGACGTCGTCAGCGAGTCGTTCACCGCGTTCGGAGGGTCGTTCACCGGGGTGACCGTGACCGCGACGGCGCCGGAGTCCGCGCCGCCCTGACCGTCGTTGATCGTGTAGGTGAACGTGTCGGAGCCCGCGAAGTCGGGGTTGGGCGTGTAGGTGCAGATCCCGTCCGTCTCGCAGGACACGGTGCCGTTGTCGGCCGACGGGTTGAGCGTCTCGACGACGAGGGGATCGCCGTCGTCGTCGGAGTCGTTGGTGAGGACGTTCACGCTTCCAGCCGTGTCCTCGACCGCCGTGAGCGCGTCGTCGACGGCGACGGGCTGCTCGTTCGTCGGCGTGACGGTGACCACGACCTCCCCCTCGTCCGTGCCGCCGTTCCCGTCCGAAATCGTGTACGTGAACGAGTCCACGCCGGTGAACCCGACGTCGTCAGGGGTGTAGAAGCAATCGGATGCGAGGCACGTCACGGCTCCGTCCGTCGCCTGCGTCCAGCTGACGATCGTGAGCGGATCGCCGTCCGGATCGAAGTCGTTGGCGAGGACGCTTGCGTCTCCGGGTGTTCCCTGCGCCGTGGTGATCACGTCGTCCACGGCCTGCGGCGGCCCGCCCGAGAGGGCGGGGGCAGCCTGCGGCAGGAAGGCTGCGCTCATGGCTCCAAGAGCCACGATGAGCACGAGGCGGTTGCGAAGCGTGGTCGAGTGCATGCCCTGAACCGTTGTTGTCGGATCGCCCAACCGATCTCATGAGCGCCGTTCGGGGGTTGACAAGCATCGACCGATGTCGATATATTGACGATCGTCGATGCGAAACAATGTCCCACTGCTCGAGCCATCCGCGCCGATCGCGTGCTGCGCCCCGCTTGCGACTCCGATGCTGTCGGACGAGGAGGCCGAGGCGACGGCGGCGCTCTTCCGCGCGCTGGGCGACCCGGCGCGGGTGCGGATCCTGAACGCGCTCGCGACGACCGCCGAGCCGGTCTGCGTCTGCGAGCTGATCGAGCCGCTCGGGCTCTCGCAGCCCACCGTCAGCCATCACCTGAAGAAGCTCACAAACGCCGGCCTGCTCGAGCGCAAGCAGCGCGGGAAGTGGGCCTACTACTCGTTCAGCCCCGATGCGGCCTCCACGCTGGCCGCTTTGCTGGATTTCAAGGAGGCGTAGAGAGATGGAAACGTCGGCAGACACGGTCCGCGAAGAGGTGCGCGAGAAGTATGCGGAGGCCGCCCTCGCCGCCAGCGAGGGAGCGCAGGGAAGCTGCGGCGGCGGGAGCTGCTGCAGTGGCGCGGCGCCCGACGCGGACTTCGGCTCGGCGCTCTACGACGCCGAGCAGCGCGGTGAGCTTCCCGAGACGGCTGCCCTGGCCAGCCTCGGCTGCGGCAACCCGACCGCGGTGGCCGAGCTGCGGGAGGGTGAGGTCGTGCTCGACCTCGGTTCCGGCGGCGGGATCGACGTCATCCTCTCCGCGAAGCGCGTCGGCCCTGCCGGCCTCGCCTTCGGGCTCGATATGACCCCCGAGATGCTCAGCCTGGCCCAGCGCAACGCCCGCGAGGCGGGCGTCAGGAACGCCGTCTTCCTGCGCGGCGTCATCGAAGACGTGCCGCTGCCGGCCGACTCCGTCGACGTGGTCATCTCCAACTGCGTCGTCAACCTCTCGCCGGACAAGCCCGCCGTCTTCGCCGAGCTCGCCCGCGTGCTCCGGCCCGGCGGGCGCATCGGCATCTCCGACGTCGTCGCCGAGAACCGGCTCTCCGCGGAGGAGCGGGCCGAGCGCGGCTCCCACGTCGGCTGCGTCGCCGGCGCCCTGTCGAAGGGTGAGTACGAGGCCGCCTTCGCGGCGGCAGGCTTCGAGGACGTCTCGGTCCAGTTCACGCACGAGGTCGCCGACGGCATTCACGGCGCGATCGTCAAGGCCCGCTGGCCCGCCGACTCGCCGGTCCAGGAGCCGGCAGAGCTCAGCGCCGCGGCGCCGGGCTGCTGCTGACGGGCCGCAGCTCGCCGCGCAGGACCTGGTAGGCGAGCGCCGCCAACGAGGCGCCGACGAGCGGCGCGAGCAGGTAGATCCAGAGCGAGGAGAGGTCGCCGGAGACGAGCGCAGGCCCCAGCGAGCGCGCAGGGTTCATCGAGGCACCGCTCACGGGCCCGCCGACGAGGGCGCAGAGCCCGACCGTCCCGCCGATTGCCAGCGCTGCGGCCTCGCCGACCGCCCGCGTGTCGGTTGCCACGGCCATGACCACGAGCATCAGGAAGAACGTGAGCACGACCTCCCAAAGGAACGACTGGCGGTCGGAGCCCGAGGGAAGCGTCGCGCCGACGTTCGCGACGTCGCCGAGCGAGGCGCGGAGCAGCAGGGCGGCGGCGACAGCTCCGGCAGCTTGCGCAGCCCAGTAGCCTACGACCCCGCTCCACGGAAAATGCCGGGTGAGAGCGAAGCCGAACGAGACAGCAGGGTTGAAGTGGGCGCCCGAGACGTGGCCCAGCCCGTAGACCATCGTCGTGATCGCGAGGCCGAACGCGACCGCGACGCCAAGCTGGCCGAGACCACCGCTCTCGGCGTCGACCATGATCGCACCCGCGCCGAAGAAGACCAGCGCGAAGGTGCCGAGCGCCTCGGCGGCGAGGCGGCGACCGACGGTCACTCTCCGCGTTCGGAGACGAGCTCGGCGAGGAGGGCCTGCACGCGCGCGTCGATCTCGTCGCGGATCACGCGCACCGCTTCGAGATCCCGGCCCGCCGGATCCTCGAGCTCCCAGTCGAGATAGCGCTTGCCCGGGTAGATGGGGCAGGCGTCGCCGCAGCCCATCGTGATCACCGCGTCCGCGGCACGGACGACCTCGTCGGTCAGGGGCTTGGGGAACTCCTCGCCGAGGTCGATGCCGAGCTCGGCCATCGCCTCGGCGACCGCCGGGTTGATCTCCTCGGCGGGATCCGAGCCGGCCGAGCGCACGTGCACCGCGCCCTGCGCCCGGTAGTTCATGAGCCCCGCTGCCATCTGGGAACGGCCGGCGTTCTGGACACAGACGAAGAGCACTTCGGGAACGTCCTTCACGATCATCCCTTCGGACTGGCCGAGCGCCTTCAATCGCTCACGGGCGAAGCGGTGCGCGAGCACCGGCACGAACACGTTGATCCTCGCATCGCCGAGCAGATCGAGCGACTCGGCGATGTACCGCTCGATCGTCTCCTGGGAGAAGGTGCCCTCGAACTCGCCGGCGAGCGCGTCGGCAGCCTGTCTCACGTGGTGCTGGGTGACCGGGTCGAGCACGTCCATCGCACGCCTCCTCGGGATCGATCGCCGTCGATGCCCGATCTTGCCGTAGGGATCGACAGCCGTCAATATCCTTTCACCAGATGAGAACCGTCGCCACCGTTGCCGCCACCTGCCCTCCTCTGCTCCAGCAGGCGCTCGAGCCGACCGAGGCCGACGAGCTGGCAGGCGTGTTGAAGGTGCTGGCCGATCCGGCCCGACTCCGCCTCCTGAGCCTGATCCAGGCCCAGCCGGATGGCGAGGCCTGCGTCTGCCACCTGGTGGAGCCGCTGGGCCTCGCCCAGGGCACGGTCAGCCACCATCTCAAGGCGCTCCTGAACGCGGGCCTCGTGACCCGGGAACAGCGCGGAAGCTGGGCGTACTACCGGGTAGCCGCGGAGTCGCTCGGGTCGGTCAGGGCCCTGCTCGGGTAGGAGGCGGCTCCTTGGCGGCCGGCCTCGATCGCCTGACGACGGCGCTGACGCCCCAGACGATCAGCGCCGCGAGCCCGGCGGCGAGGGAGACGATCACCAGCTCGTTCGCGTAGGGAACGTCGAGGAGCTTGAGGCCGCTCAGGGCGAGGACGGCGGCGAGGGAGAAGCGGAGCACCGTCTCCGGCAGCCCAACGCTGATCTGGCTGCCGACCAGGATGCCCGGGATCGAGCCGACCAGAAGCCAGCCGATTGCGGGAACGTCGACGTTGCCGGCGACGAGATGTCCGATCCCGGCCACCCAGAGCAGCGCCGCCGCGTGGGCGATGTCCGTGCCGACGACGAACCTCGCCGCTAGCGGGAAGGCGAGGAGCATGGCGAGGGCGAAGAGCGTCCCGCTCCCGACCGAGGTCAGGCCGACGATAAAGCCGCCGACGACGCCGATGGAGACGGCGACGATTCGATCTCTGGTCGAGAGCCGACCGAGGCCCGCCGCCGGCCCGCTTCGATGCAGGAGCGCCTTCGCAACGAACGCGAGCGATCCGAAAAGGAGCGTGTAGCCGAGCACCTGGCCCTGCACCGAGTCGACGCTGTCGCCGTAGCGGTCCGTCAGGTAGGTCGCGGTCCACACCCCGACGAGCGACGAGGGAGCGCTCCCCACAAGCATCCAGCCGGCGAGCCGGGCCCGCACGGTGCCAAGCCGCCGATGCCTGACCGCCCCGAAGGACTTGAAGATGGCGCCGTGCAGGATGTCGGTCCCGATCGCCGTCGCCGGGTTGAAGTTGAAAATGAAGATCAGGAGCGGCGTCATCAGCGCGCCGCCCCCCATGCCGGTCATCCCGACGAGGAGCCCCGTGATGAAGCCGGCGAGGGCAAGGCGCGGATCGTTCACTTTCGCGTCAGTGGACGGCGAGGACGTCGCACGTCGCCCGGCGCATCACGTCCTGCGCGACGCTCCCCTCGACGAGCCGTTCGAAGAACCGCTTCTTGCGCATGCCGACCACGATGAGGTCGGCCTTGCGCTCGTCGGCAAGGGAGACGATCGCCTCGGCAGGCTGTCCCGCGGACTGGACGAGCTCCGCGTCGAGCCCGCGCTCGGCCAGGTAGGCCCGCGCCTGGTCGAGCCGGCCCTGACCGTAGTGGGTCACGTCTTCGGCCGAGTCGTGGTCGGCAGGCGCGACGTTGGTCACGATCAGGGCGGCTTTGAGGGCTGCGGCCAGGTCGGCAGCACGCGAGAGCGTACGGCTCTCGGGATCGTCGTAGGCGACGAGGATGGTCTGGATCGCGGGCACGACCTCACAGGGTAGGCGCTCGCCCTGACGTGGTCTGGGACAAAGGCGCAGTGGTTGAGATAACAAGCCGTCGGTCGAGCTCGACCACCTTGAGAGCCACCCTCACCATCGCCTGGGTGAGCGAGTCCAATCGGCGTGCAAGAAGGTCACCGATGCGTATGCGTCGCCGTCGCAGCACGCGTGACTCCGGCCGCTGCGTAGGCCTCATGCTCGTCGAGCGTCTCGTGCTCGAGCAGAGCTTTTGCGAGGGAGTCGAGCTTGTCGCGGTTCTCCCGCAGCAGGGTGACGACCTGGTGATGCGCCTCTTCCACGATCCGTCGTACCTCCTCGTCTATCAGTTGCTGCGTGTGCTCCGAGACGTCAGAGGCGCCGGGCAGGAGCGGGCCGCGTCCGTCCACGGGGATGACAGCGAGCGGTCCCACTTTGTTGCTCATGCCCCAGCGGCCGACCATGTGACGCGCGATCTCGGTCAGCTGCTGGATGTCGGACTCGGCGCCGGTCGTCGGCTGAGTAAAGACGATCTCCTCGGCGCCGCGCCCGCCGAGGGAGACCTTGATCCGAGCCTGCAGTTCCCGCTCCTGGTAGTTGTAGCGGTCGGCCTCCGGCGCCGAGAAGGTCACGCCGAGGGACGTCGCTCGCGGAATGATCGAAATCTTGCGCACGGGGTCGGCACCGGCGGTGAGCATGCCGACGATCGCGTGGCCCGCCTCGTGATAGGCCGTGCGGCGCCGGTCCTCCGGGCTGATCATGATCTGCCGCTCCGCCCCAAGCACGATCCGCTCCAATGCGTCCGTGAAGTCGGACTCCTCGACTGCCTCGTGTTCGCGTCGCGCCGCCAGGAGTGCGGCCTCGTTGACCAGGTTCGCCAGGTCGGCCCCGACCATCCCCGGAGTGGTGGCCGCAAGACGACCCAGATCGACGTTCGGTGCGAGAGGCACGCCGCGCGTGTGCACCCGGAGGATCTGCTCGCGGCCGGCGCGGTCAGGTGGCTGCACGGCGACACGGCGGTCGAAGCGCCCGGGGCGAAGCAGTGCCTGGTCGAGCACTTCTGGGCGGTTGGTCGCGCCGATGACGATCACGCTGGTCGACGAGTCGAAGCCGTCCATCTCGGTCAGAATCTGGTTCAGCGTCTGCTCGCGCTCGTCGTTGCCGCCGCTGAAGCCCGCTACCCCGGCGGTGCGGGAGCGACCGATCGCGTCGAGCTCGTCGATGAAGACGATCGCCGGCGCTGCCTCCTTGGCCTGCGCGAAGAGGTCGCGTACCCGCGAGGCGCCGATGCCGACGATCGCTTCGACGAACTCGGACGCGGACAGGGAAAAGAAGGGCACGTTCGCCTCACCCGCCACGGCCCGCGCGAGCAGCGTCTTGCCGGTTCCTGGCGGCCCGACGAGCAGCACACCGCGGGGGACGCGGCCTCCCAGCCGTCGGTACTTGTCCGGGCGGCGCAGGAAGTCGACCACCTCGACCAGCTCCGCCTCCGCCTCTTCAACGCCGGCGACGTCGGCGAATGTCACCCGGTCGCCGGAGGGCTCGTAGCGGCGCGCGCGTGAACGGCCGAATGCCGTGAGCGCGCCTTGCGCACTGCCCGCGCGGCGCAAGAAGAAGACGAGGAGCCCGACGAGGAGGAACGTCGGGCCGAAGCCGATGAGCAGGGCCTGCCACCAGGGCGGACCAGCGTCGAGCGGCTCGGCATTGACGACCACCTGGGTGCTCTCGAGCGAGCGCGAGAGCGCGTCGGTGTCCGCGAAGGCGGGGATCTCGGTCTCGAACTCCGTCGCCGGCTCCGAATCGCCGTAGCGCTCGGGGCGCTCGAACGCGCCCTGGATGGTCGTTCCTTCGGAGGTGATCTCGGCCACGTTTCCCTCCCGCACCTGCTCGAGAAAGAAGGGGCTATAGGGCACACTGAGCCGCGTCTTGTCCTCGGTGATCCGCGTGCCCGCGAAATAGTTGAGGGCGAGCAACGCGAGCCCGGCCACGATCCACCACCAGCGGACGCTGATGCGCGGCCGCTGCGACGGGATCGTTGGCGAGCGCTGTGGGGGCTGCGCCGATCGTGGCGAGGTCGGTGCCTGGGGCAAATCGCCCCGCTGTGGGCCTTCCTCCTGTGCCACCTGACCAGGATAGACCCCAAGCCCTCGCTGATCGGCCCCCGGAACCAGGCGGGCGACGAGGGCATCCGCCTGGGCACTCACGGGCGCGAGCCGCGGAGATGCCGGGACCTTCGGCGCCGAAGGTACATTGACCGCGGAGTCGTAATCGTCAGGAGGTGGCGTGATGAGTGGTTCGGTCGAGAGGGCGATTCTCGCGGGCGGGTGCTTCTGGGGGATGCAGGACCTCATCCGGAAGCGGCCGGGCGTTCTGGAGACGAGGGTCGGCTACACGGGCGGCGATGTCCCGAACGCGACCTACCGCAACCACGGCACGCACGCAGAGGCGATCGAGATCGTCTTTGACCCCGAGCAGACGTCGTACCGCGACCTGCTCGAGTTCTTCTTCCAGATCCACGACCCGACGACGCTGAACCGTCAGGGGAACGACATGGGGACGAGCTACCGCTCGGCGATCTACTACCTCGACGAGGAGCAGCGCCGCGTCGCGGAGGACACGATCGCCGACGTCGAGGCCTCCGGCATCTGGCCGGGGAAGGTGGTCACCGAGGTCGAGCCGGCGGGGCCGTTCTGGGAGGCCGAGCCCGAGCACCAGGACTATCTCGAGAAGTTTCCCAACGGCTACACGTGCCACTTCCCACGGCCTGGCTGGGTCCTCCCTCGCCGCGCGCCGGCAGCCGCCGGCTAACGGCCCGCTCGCGCCGGCTGGCGCTCATGCAGACTAGGTGCACGCCGAACGCGCATGTGAACTGTTGCGCGCCGTCCTAGACGGCCAGCTACTGGATCAGGGTAAGCAGCTTGAACATCGGGAGGTACATCGCGATGATGATCACCCCGACGACGACGCCGACGGCGATCATCATCAGCGGCTCGATGATCGACGTCAGGTTGGCGATCGCGGAATCGACCTCGTCCTCGTAGAAGTCCGCGATTTTCGAGAGCATCTTCTCGAGCTCCCCCGTCTCTTCGCCGACGCGGACCATGTGCGAGACCATCGGCGGGAAGATCGCGGCCTCGGCGAGCGGGACGGCGATCGGGACGCCCTGGGTAACCCGCTCCTTGACGAGGGTGGTCGCGTCCTCGATCAGGCTGTTTCCGGCCGTCGCGCCGGTGATCTCCAGGGAGCGGATGATGTCGACGCCGGCGGCGACCAGGGTCGAGAGGGTGCGCGAGAAGCGCGCCATCCCGATCTTGACGATCACCTTGCCGATGCCCATGGGCGCGCGGATGCGAATCGCGTCCCACACGCGGCGGCCCTTGTCGGTTCGCTTCGCGCGGACGAGCCCGTACCCGACCAGGCCGACGAGCGGGAAGACGATCCACCAGCGCGCGCGCAGGAAGTCCGACGCGGTGACGACGATCTGCGTGAGCATCGGCAGGTCGCCGCCGAGCTGCTGGAAGATCCCGACGAAGACCGGGACGAGGAAGAGCAGCATGCCGATCAGGACGAGCGTCGCGAACGCCAGCACCATGATCGGGTACATCATCGCGCCCCGTACGCGCCGCTTGATCTTCGTCTCCTTCTCGATCTGGTAGGCGACGCGGTCGAGCACGACGTCGAGGATTCCCGCGGCCTCGCCGGCTTCCACCATCGCGATGAAGAGCCGGGAGAAGACCTTCGGGTGGCGCGCCATGGCCTCGGAGAGCAGGAGGCCTCCCTCGACGTCCGACCGCAGCTCGGTGATGACGGAGGCAAGCTTCCGATCCTCGGTCTGCTCCTCGAGGATGACGAGCGCCGTGACGACGTTCAGCCCCGCCTCGATCATCGTCGCGAACTGGCGGGAGAAGATCTGCAGGGACTTTGCCTTGACCTTCTTGACCCCGAGGGCCGGGCTCTTGCCGGCCGTGTCCTGACTGGCCAGCTCGGTCGCGAGGAGCCCGCGGAGCCGCAGCTGCTCGCGCGCCGCCGGGAGATCGGGCGCGTTGATCTCGCCCGTGAGCTCGGCGCCAGTGGCGTTGATCGCGGTGTAGGCGTACGAGGCCATCCGCTCCGAAATCGGCATCCCCGCGCCGCGGCTTGAGCGCCGGTCGGCATCGGGCTCGGCCGCCTTGGAAGCGGCCTTTCCGGCTCAGCCGGTCGCCAGGTCGAACGTGGACGCGACGCGCGCCCAGACGCGGTACGGCGACGCCTGGTCGCGGACCACGATCGTGATCAGCTTGACGGAGCGGCCCGTCGCGCCGCTTGCGTTCCTGACCTCACCCCAGGTGGCGTAGAGGTCGAGGCGATACTTCCGACCGTCAGCGCCGGTGACGGTCGTCGTCGGCACGAGCGTCGTACAGGGCGCCGTCCCGCAGGCGTTGACGTCGACCCGCTGGACGATCGGCGTCGGGACGCCGGCGGTGTGCGCGACGGCGGCTGTCCCGTCGATGCCGCGTGTCACCGTCCACGTGCTCCCGCCCGCGCCGGCCGTCACCCTAACGATCTCGTATTCGACCTTGACCCGGAAGCCGTTCGTCGACGGGAAGCTGGAGCCGCTCGCCACCTGCATCGTCGTGCCGCTCGCGGTCATGTTGCTCGCGAGGCTCGACGTCGCAGAGCCTCCGAGCGTGTAGGCGATGTCGCCCTTGTAGACGGCGTCGGCCGTGTCGACGGCCGCATTGGCGAGCCCGATCGAGTCGTACTTGGCCGCCCTGAGCTTCTCCATCTGCGAGTTGGCGAGCACCGCCGCGGTCGTCTGGTGGCCCGCGTTGCGGATGGAGATGATCCCCGACTGGAACATCGTGAAGACCGCGAGCAGGCCCACGACCATGACGCTCATGGCGGCGAGGAGCTCGACCATGCCGAAGCCGCCCTCGTCCAGGACGCGTGCGCACAGAGGTCGCCGCTGCAAGAACACCGCAGACTCGTATCGGCAGCCCGGCCCCGGGGCTGAATCGCTAGTTCATCACGTCGACGAGCTTGACCACGAACTGCGTCGTGTCGGGCGCGGCGATGAGGGTGACCTCCTCGCCGACCTCGATCTCGATCGTGGCCTCACCGTCTTCGAACATGCCCTGGACGACCCCGATCGTGGCACCCTGGAGCGTCAGCGCGACGAGCGTGAACGTCGGGTCGGAGGCCGGAAACTCCTCTCCCACGGAGACGGTCTCGGAGACGCCGTTGATCTCGAGGACGGCCGTCAGCTCCTCGTCCGTGTCGCCGCCGCCCCCTCCCCCGGTGGTCGAGGTCGTCGGCGTCGGGGTCGTCGGCGCCGTCGGGATCGGATTGGGCGAGAGGAAGGGATCGCGGCCGGTGAAGCGGCTGAAGGAGATGAGCTTCTCCGGGTTCGCCTCGGGCGGCACGTTCGTGTCCGCGAGCACCCCGTCGGGAGTCCCGGTCGGGGCAGTGCCGGCGGGAGCAGGAACGGTCCCGGTGGGAGCGGTCGTCGTCACAGGAGTCGCCTCGGGGGGAGTCGAGCCCCCGAAGAGGGCGCCGTACATCTTCGGGCCCTGCCAGACGGCGAGCGCGAGGAAGACCGGCACGAGGACGAAGAGCAGCTTCTTCTGCTTCGCCTCCTTGGCCTTCAGCATCGCCTCGGCCCTGCGCTTCGCGGAAGCCATGGCTACGGCGCCTGCGCCGCCGGGTCTCCCTCGGGCGCGGTGGTTGTGGGCGCGGTGGTCGCCGCCGAGGTGTCCGTCGTCGCGGGCGCGACTGGCGCGGCAGGCGGCGTCGTCGAGTAGTAGAAGGCGGTCACGGTCAGGGAGGCTGCGATCTCGGGAAAGCCGCCGGGGCCTTCCGCCATGCTCAGCGTGTCGAGGGAGTAGAGCCGTCCGTCGGCCGCCAGCTCTCCATCACGCACGCTCACGAGGTTCCGCAGCCGGAAGAGGAAGTCGGTCAGGTCGTAGTAGTTGCCCTCGAAGGCGAGGTTGATGGGGAGCGCCGTGTAGCTCGACCTCACCGCGGCGGACTGGGGCGCGATGGAGACGAACTCGATGCCGGACGCCGCCGCGACCGCGTTGAGCTCGAGGATGATCCCAGGCATGTCGTCGTCATCCGGCATGGCCTTCGTCACGCGGAAGACGTCGGCCACCTGAATCGCCGACTCGTCGCCCTGCGGCAGCCGCTGCGCGGCCATGGCGACCGCGATCTGGGTCTCGAGCGACGCGATCTCGCCGCTCAGCCTGCCGGCCTCGTCCTGCTTCGGCTTGATCAGCAGGAAGTAGCCGACCAGCGCGAGGATCAGGAGGCCCGGGACGATGATGGCCGCGGTAGGAATCTGCCGCTTCACTGGGCCGGCACCCCTTCAGGCGCGATCGTGGCGACGATCGAGAAGCTGAAGTCCTGCGGATCGCCGCTCGTGCTCGCTGCGCCTTCCGTCCCCTCCGCTCCGCGGGAGCTCGACTGGAGCTGCACGCTCGAGAACTCGGGGATCACCTCGAGTCGCGAGAGCAGGACGGCGACGTCCTCCTGGTTCCTGGCGAAGCCGTTGATCGTGAAGGTGCCTTCGGTCGAGGCCTCGGCGACCACCGCTCCGGGCGCCGCGGCGACGGCGGAGCTCGACGAGAGCGTCGTCAGCCAGACCTCGTCGGGGAGGACCAGCGAGAACTCGCGGAGGATGCGATCCCAGGCCACTCGCGCGGCGAGGGCGTCCGAGAGGGCGGCCGTGCGGGCCTGCCCCTCGGCCGTGAGCGTCGCCACGCCGGGCTCCTCGTCCGGCGCCGCCTGCGCGGTGAGCTCTGCGAGCTGCGCCCGCAGATCGTCGGCAGTCGCTTGCCGCTCTCCCGCGCGCGCGCTCATGAGCATGTAGCCGCCGGCGAGCCCCGCGAGGACGAGGATCGCGACGAGCGCCAGCACGACCTTCAGGAACGCCGGGGACGTGGCCGCCTTCTCGCGCTCGCCCTCCTTGGGCATGAGGTCGAACGCCCGCATGAGCGGCACGGCCGGCGGCGGCGGCGCGGACTTGGGCGAGACCGCCTGCTTGGCCTTCGGCTCCTTGGGGGCCTTGGGCTCCTTCTTCACGCGCGAGAACGAGAAGCTCGCGCGCTGCTTCTTCTCCTTCGCGGGCTTCTCCTCGGGCGCTGCGTCCTCGTCGGCAGGGCCCTTCTTCCGGCGGAAGAGGTCGGAGAGCTTGATCTCCTTGTTCAGATCCATTTAGTGCCCCTCCAGGCAATACATGCCCGCTCCTGCCCCGCGATCACGCGGCGCCTGAGCCCACTCTCGCCCTTGCCAAGGCATCCAGCCTTGGCTGCGCGCGAGCGCGGCCACTGGCTTGGTGCTCGCGACGCAGAATCTGGGCTGGATTACCTGAATGGGCACTAGCTCGCCATCCCAAGGCCGATCGGCACGGCGAACGCGGGGCTGGGCTCCGCGCCCTTGAGCTTCTTGCCGACCGAGACGCCCGCGAGCGGGTCGCCCACGCGGACCGGGACTCCGACAAGCTGCTGCAGCTCGCTGGCCAGGCCCGCGAGCTGCGCCGTGCCGCCGGCGAGGACGAGCTCGCGGATCCCGAGCGAGTCGGGCTGGCCCTGGTAGAACTGGAGCGAGGAGACGAGCTCGCGGCCGAAGGCCTGCAGGCCGGCCCTGAGCGCCTCGCGGGCACGGACAGCCTGCTCGGGGCCGACGCCGTCGGGCACGCGGTCTCCCTGCAGGCCGAGCTCGACCTTGATGCGTTCGGCCTCGCCGGCATCTAGCTCGAGGCCGCGGGCGAGCGCGTCGGTGAGGCCGTTGCCGCCCCAATCGAGCACGCGCGTGTACTCGCAGCTGAAGCCGTCCGAGACGCCGAGGACGCTGCGCTCGGAGCCGATCGAGACGGCCACGAGCGCGCTGCGATCGGCGCCCCCGCCCGGCCTCTCGGCGAAGGAGGGCGTCAGGGCGCGGAGGAGCGCGAACGCCTCCAGGTCGACGCCCAGCAGACGAATCCCGGCGAGCCGGCAGGCCTCCATGTAGCTGGCGATCAGGTCGCGGTACGCGACCACGAGGAGGACGCGCGTCGACGGCGAGCCATCGGCAGCGGTGCCCTGGCCGAGGATCTGGAAGTCGAGCACGGCTTCGTCGATCGGGATCGGGAGCGCCTCCTGGGCGCGGAAGCGCACGGCGTTGGCCAGCTGCTTCGGGTCCTCGATCCCGGAGACGTCGATGGTGCGGACGCCGACGCGGTTGTTGGCGATGCCGATCCGGACGTTTCGCTTCGGCAGCTTGTGCTTCCCGAAGAACTGCTTGAGCGCCTCGGCGAGCGCTTCGACCTCCCGCACCTCGCCGCCGGCGATCAGGCCGGCCGGGAGCGGGGCGCCGGCGAGCTGCACGACCTCCGCGGAGCCGTTGACGGCGACGCACGCGGCATTCAGCCGCGAGGCGCCGAGCTTCAGGCCGACGACCTTCTTCGCCACAGTGCCGGCTCCCTAGGCTCCGGCCACCCGCAGGTTTCCGGTCGGGTCGGGGGCGACGAGGCCATTGCGCTGGAGGAGGCTCCGGAGCTGGTCCTGCCGGCTCGAGCGCTGGAGCGCGAGGTCCGGCGTGATCTTTCCGGAGCGGACGAGCTCGAGCATCGCCTGCTCGAGCGTCTGCATGCCGCGGCTCGTGTTGGTCTGCATGACCGAGTAGATCTGCTCCACCTTCGCCTGGCGGATGAGATTCCGAACGGCGTCGTCCGGGAGGAGAACCTCCAGCGCCGCGACGCGGCCGCTCCCGTCGGCGGTGGGCAGGAGCGTCTGCGTGACGATCCCCTGTAGCGTCGAGGCGATCTGGACGCGGATCTGCTCCTGCTGGGCGGCGGGGAACACGTCGATGAGACGGTCGACCGTCGAGGGCGCATCCTGCGTATGGAGGGTGGCAAAGACGAGATGGCCGGTCTCGGCGGCGGTCAGCGCGGTCCCGATCGTCTCGAGGTCGCGCATCTCGCCGAGCAGGATCACGTCGGGGTCCTGGCGCAGCGCGCCGCGCAGCGCCTCGGCGAAGCTCGTCGCGTCAGGGCCGATCTCGCGCTGGTTGACGATGCAGCGCTTGTGGCGGTGGAGGAACTCGATCGGATCCTCGATGGTCATGATGTGGTCCTCGCGCGTGCGATTGATCTCGTCGATGACCGCCGCGAGGGTGGTCGACTTGCCCGAGCCGGTGGGGCCCGTGACGAGGACGAGGCCGCGCGGCTTCGTCGTGAAGTCCTTGAGGACCTGTGGCAGCCCGAGCTGCTCGATCGTCTTCAGCTCTGCGGGGATGAGGCGGAAGGCGGCGCCGAGGCTCTCGCGCTGGAAATAGACGTTCACGCGGAAGCGCGCGAGGCCGGGGATCGAGTAGGAGATGTCGATCTGGCGCCTCGTCTCGAAGATCTTCTGCTGCTCGGTGGAGAGGATCCGGTAGAGCATCCGCTGCGTGTCGTCGGGGCTCAGGCGGGCGAACTCGTCGAGCCGCTCGAGGCGGCCGTTGACGCGGACGACGGGCTCCGAGCCGACCGTGACGTGGAGGTCCGAGGCGCCGCGCGCGACGACCTGCTCGAGCAGGTCGTCGACGGATCCCGCCGTCCGACGCTCAGGTGGCGCGGAAGCAGTGGCCCCGGCCTCGGGGCCAGGCTGCGAGACAGGCTCGTGCGTCGGCTGCAACGTCGGTTCCATGGATCCTCCCGACCGGAGCTATCGGCAGGGAATCCGCATCACTAAAGGGGTGCGGAAAATCCCCCGAACGAGGGGAAGCGGCGCCGCTTCAGACGGTCGATACCTCCCCCTGAGCCACTGCACGCTTACTGCTTGTTCAAGGAAGGAGTTCCGCTCATGATTCAGAGGCTCAGGAACCGGATTTCGCGCTCGGACTCGGAGGGCGGCTTCACGCTCATCGAGCTCCTTGTCGTGATCATCATCATCGGCATCCTGCTCGCGATCGCCATTCCGTCGTACCTCAGCTTCCGCGCCCGCGCGGAGCGGTCGGCGGCCCAGGCGAACGTTCGCGCTTCGATCCCGGGTGTGGAGGCGTTCTACGCCGACCACACCGCGACCGGCTATTCCGGTCTCACCTCCGCGGTGCTGAAGGCTTCGTACGACGCCGGCATCAAGAACGTGAACGTCGTTCGCGCGACCGCCGCTTCGTACTGCATTCAGAGCGTCGTCGGCCAGGCCACGTACAAGAAGGCCGGCCCGGCGGCAGACATCACCTCCGGCGCCTGCTAGACGGGCTTCGGACCGGATCGAGAGGAGGCGCGGGAGACCGCGCCTCCTCTCTTTTTGCTTCCTGTCAAGCGGCCGCGTACACGTGCCGATAGGGAACCTGGGATGCAGCAGCAGCTGAGACTCCGCGTGCTTGTTCCGATCGCCGTGCTGGGCCTTCTCGGCGCGGGCTTCGGCGCGTTCGCCATGGGCGGGCCCGAAGCGCCGGAGTCCATTCCGGTGCCCCGGCCGACCAGCTCGGGCGCCGTCGACACCGGCGCCACGGACACAGGCATGGCAGACACCGGGCGCTACCGAGACGACGCCGGCTCCGACGACCGCGCCCACCGAGACGACCGCGCCTCCGCCGGCGCCCAAGCCGAAGCCGAGCAAGCCCCCGCTCCAGCAAGAGCTCGTCGACCATCGCATCGTCGTGGTGGTCTTCCACACTCCCGGCTCTGATCTCGACGCCGCCGCCGTCCGCGAGGCCCGCGCCGGTGCGAGCACGTCCGGGGCCGGCTACCTCGCGGTCGACGTCACCAAGGAGGGCGCCGTCGCCGACCTCGCTGCGGAGTACGAGGTGCTCGAGGCCCCGACGGTGCTCGTCGTCATCCGCAGCGGCGAAGCGCGCTCGCGCTTCAACGGCATCGTCGATCGCCAGACCGTGGCCCAGGCGGTCACGAACGCCCTCAAATGAGCGAGGCGGCCGTCGAGCCGCAGGAGCTGGCGCTCCGCTCGGCCCGCAAGGAGGGTCGCGAGCTCGTCCGCCTGCGCTACGTCGAGGAGCCCGCAGGGTTTCTCGTCGAATGCGAGGTCTACCCGGTGGGCGGCCTGCGCGTGGAGCCGCTGCGACCGGGGCCCTACCGCTTCGGCACGCGGGACGAGGCGGACCTGTTCATCCGCGAGACGATCACGATCCTCGAATACCTCGGCTGCGACGTCACGTGAGTTTTCGGCGCGATCGGCTCTCTCGGGCGAATCCCCTCATCGGGGGCTTCCCAAAGCGGCGCCTGCGCCCAGAGTGCGACGGGTAAGCAGTTCACCCACGACGTTTTCACGAACGGGAAGCGGAGCGCAGATGCCGACCATGAGGACGCTCCAGCGGCGTAACGATGAACGCGGCCAGGTCTTTGTGTTCCTGGCCGTCATGCTCGTGGTCCTCCTCGGCTGTGCAGCCCTCGTCGTCGACGTCGGGCGCGCGTACCTCGCCAAGCGCCACCTTCAGGCCTCCGCGGACGCCGCCGCCACGGCCGGCGCGCTGGAGCTCCCCGATCCGATCGCGGCCCAGGCCTTCGCGACCAACTACAGCGGGCTGGACGGGGCCAAGAACGACAACAACAAGCTTCCCCCCGTCGCCACGACCGTGACGACGAAGTGCCTCTCGATCGCGCCGTGCAGCCCTGTGAACACCGTGGTCGTCGAGCAGACGACGGTCGTGCCGACGATCTTCGCCAAGGTGCTCGGCATCGACCAGTTCACGATCAAGGCCAAGGCGACAGCCTGCTCGCCGTGCTCCTCGAAACCGCTCGACATCATGCTGGTCCTCGACCGAACCGGCTCGATGTGCCAGTTCTCGAATGGCAACAACGATCCCGCGTGCACGGACCTCGAGAACGCCCGCAACGGCCTGCTCGAGTTCGTCCAGTACATGGACCCCGCGATCCACAAGATAGGCCTGGCGGTGTTCCCGCCGGCGACGAGCACCGGTGCACGCTGTAACACGCCGGCCTCGAGCAACTACAACTCGACCTCGGCCGCGTACACCGTCGTGCAGCTCGCGAACAACTTCAAGATCGGCTCGAACCTGAACGAGTCCTCCCAGCTCGTCTCGACGATCCGCTGCCAGCGGGGCGGCGGCTCGACGGCCTATGCCCACGCGCTCGAGCGGGCGCAGACCGAGCTCAACAGCTCGCGTGGCCGCCCGGGCGTCCAGAACGTGATCGTCTTCTTCACCGACGGCGCCGCGAACACCGGGCCAACGTTCCTCCCCACCTCGTCGCCGTACCGCAGGCAGCCCTGCCAGCAGGGCGTCAACTCGGCCAGCGTCATCAAGGGGACCGGGACGCTGATCTACTCGATCGGCTACGACCTGGACGCCCTCAACGGCGGCGCGAACATCTGCGAGAACGGCGTCACGGGCGCTCCCGAGTCGCCGGCGATCACGGCGTACAACGCCGTCCGCCTGATCGCGACGAACGGCAGCACGTTCTTCAACAGGCCGAACCCGGGCGACCTGACGCAGGTCTACACGCAGATCGCCGCCGAGATCGGCGGCACCCGGCTCATCCCGGACGACACGCTCTAAACGAGCACACGGGCGAGCTCCTCGAGCGAGGTCAGCCCGGAGATGACCTTGGAGAGACCGTCGTCCCACAGGGTCTTCATGCCCGTCTCGAGAGCGGCCCGCTCGAGCTCCTCACGGCTCGCGTGCTGCGCGGCGAGCCGACTTACCTCCTCGTTCATGACCATCAGCTGGTAGATGCCGATCCGACCCTTGTAGCCGGTCTGGTTGCAGCGTGGGCACCCGCGCTTGCGGTAGAGCCCGACACCGTCCGCGGAGGCGGCCTGCTCGGCGCTGAAGCGCGCCTCGAGCATCTCCTCCCGCGTGGCCATGTACATCTCGCAGCAGTGCGTGCAGAGCTTCCGGGAGAGCCGCTGCGCCAGCACGGCCGTGACGGCCGATCCGGTCAGAAACGGCTCGACGCCCATCTCGTTCAGCCGGGTGAGCGCGCTGGGCGCGTCGTTCGTGTGCAGGGTCGAGAGGACGAAGTGGCCGGTGAGGGCGGCCTCGATCGCCATCTTGGCCGTCTCGGCGTCGCGAATCTCCCCGACCATCACGACGTCCGGGTCGGAGCGAAGGATCGACCGCAGCGCGGCCGAGAAGGTCATCCCCGCGCGGAGGTTGACCTGCACCTGGTTGAGCCCGGCGAGCCGGTACTCGACCGGATCCTCGACAGTGATGATGTTGATCTCGGGGCGGTTGATCTCGTTGAGCGACGCGTAGAGCGTCGTCGACTTTCCCGAGCCCGTCGGCCCGGTGACGAGGAGCGCGCCCGTCGGCTTGACGACGATCTCCTCGAAGACGTCCCGCATCTCGTCGGAGAGACCGAGCTCGGCGAGTGTCGGCGGGCGCTTCGACTTGTCGAGGAGCCGCATGACGACGCCCTCGCCCTCGACCGTCGGTAGGACGGCGACGCGGATGTCGAGGAGCCGGCCCGCGGCCTTGGCGTTCAGGGAGATACGGCCGTCCTGCGGCTTGCGGCGCTCGGCGATGTCGAGCTTGGCCAGCACCTTCAGTCGCGTCGTCACGCCGGGCGCCAGCCGCCTGGGGATGCGCTGCAGCTCGTGGAGGACGCCGTCGACTCTGGAGCGGACGACCAGGGCGTCGTCCTGGGGGTCGAAGTGGATGTCGCTCGCCCCGTCCTCGGCCGCCTGGAGGATGATCGAGTTGACCAGGCGCACGAGGGGCGCGTCGGAGACGCCGTCGTCGGCCTCGAGATCGTCCCCTTCCGCCTCGTCCTCGGCGCCGAGATCGAACTCCTCCTCGACGAGCGCGGCGCGCTCCCAGGCCTCCGAGGCGCGCTCCAGGCGCTTGAGCTCGAGCTCGATCTCCTCTCTGGGCGCAACCCCGATCTCGAGCGTGTAGCGCGTGGCGAGCCGCAGCTCGTCGATCGCCTGGACGTTCGTCGGGTCGGCGATGGCGATGCGGAGCCGGTCGTCCGCGATCTGGTACGGAATCGCCTCGGCGCGCTTGAGCACGTGCGCCGGGATCGACTCGGCCGCGAGCTTCTGCACGCCTGTCGAGAGGTCGACGTACGGCAGGTGGTGGAGCTCGGCCAGCTCCCGCGCCTCGTTGGTCTCCCCCTGGGCGCCGGTGCGGGGCCCGGGGAGCAGCAGCTCCGAGCTCGCCGTCAGGCCCTCGTCCATGATCGCCTGGGCGAGCGAGCCCGTGCCTGCCCGCGAGCGCGCCATCGACAGCCTGTCGAGCGGGACGAGGCCGGTCGTCTCGATCAGGTCAGCGACCAGCTGCGTGATCGCGCTGCCCGAGATCCCCGCACCGGGCGGGTACTCGGGCTCGACGTTCGGGGGCGTTTCCTCGCCCTCGCCCGCGCCGCTCCGTCGTAGCGGTTGAAGCTCGTCGAACTCCATCTCAGAGGGTTATCGGCCGCTCGAGCTTGATCCCCAAGAGAGGGATGGGACCTACTCTTCGCTCAGGGCTCGCCCGCTCGGCCGTGCACCTCTGTCTCGAAGACCCCCGTCTGGTAGGCGAGCACGACTGCCTGGACGCGGTCGCGGAGGCCGAGCTTCTGGAGGATGTGCGTCACATGTGTCTTGACGGTCGTTTCGCTGATGTAGAGCTCCTGCGCGATCTCCCCGTTCGAGAGGCCGCGGGAGATCAGGCGAAAGACTTCCCGCTCGCGCTCGCTGAGCTCGTCGAGCTCCTTCGGCGGCGCGGGACGTGGGAGGCGGGCGAACTTCTGGATCACGCGTTTCGTAATCGTCGGTGAGAGAAGAGCCTCGCCCGCGGCGACCGTGCGGATCGCGGCGATCAACTGCTCGGGAGAGTCGTCTTTCAAGACGAAGCCGCTCGCGCCGGCTCTCAACGCCTCGTAGACGTATTCGTCGAGGTCGAACGTCGTCAGGATGAGGATCCGCGCGGTGTCGTCGGCCACGAGGATGCGTCGAGTCGCCTGAAGCCCGTCGAGCTCGGGCATGCGGATATCCATCAGGACGACGGCTGGACGAAACCGGGCGGTCTTGTCCACCGCCTCGCGCCCGTTGCTCGCCTCGGCCACGACTTCGATGTCCTGCTCGCCTGCGAGCAACATGCGAAAGCCGGCGCGCACCATCGACTGATCGTCCGCCACGAGCACGCGGATCGTCATCGTTCGTCCTGGTCGAGCGGGAGGCGCGTGCTGAGGACGAAGCCGCCTCCGGTCGCCGTTCCTGCGCTCATCTCACCGCCGTAGATCTTGACCCGTTCGCGGATACCGACGAGCCCGTGCCCGAGGCCGTCGCTTGTCGCGCTCCCCTGGCCGTTGTCGCGTACCTCGATCTTCAGCTCGTCCGGCCGGTAGCGCACGGTCACGTCTGCATCGCTCGCGCGCGCGTGCTTGAGAGCGTTGGTCAGGCCTTCTTGAACGATGCGATAGGCAGAGAGGTCGACCCCACGTGGGAGCGGGAACGGCTCGCCGTCGACATGCAGCTCGACGGGCAGTCCGGCGCGGCCGATCTCGTCCAGCAACGAGTCGAGGCCGTCGAGGCCGGGCTGGGGCAAGAGCTCGGCTTCGTCCCCGTCGCGGCGCATGGCGGCCAGGAGACGGCGCATCTCGGCAAGCGCCGTGCGCCCCGCCCGCTCGACACTCCTGAGCGCGTCGCGGTCCTCGGGGAGCGCGTCGGGCAGCTTGTGCCTGACCGCACCGACCTGGAGCACCATCACGCTGACGGCGTGAGCGACGATGTCGTGGAGCTCCCGGGCGATCCGCGAGCGCTCCTCCGCCACCGCGATCCGTGCGGCCGCCTCGCGCTCACGCTCGGCCTGGGCAGCGCGCTCTTCCGCTGCTTCGGCCTGCTCGGAACGCTCACGGAGGGCCCAGCCTGCGACCCAGGCGACCACGAACCGGAGGGGGATGAATACGAAGTCGCCCACTGGCAGTGGACCGGGGATGTTGTAGACGACGATCACGATTCCTACGAGCACGATGATCAGGCCCGCGCCTGCCTTCAGCGGATTCCGTAGGTTCCCGAGCAAGAACGCGCTTGCCAACCCGACGACGCCGAGGCTGCCGATGAACGCGAGCAGCAGTCCGTCGCCGAACGAGATAGCCGCGGCCAGGAGCCAATAGGCAGCCGGGGCGGCGAATGGAAAGCGCCGACGTGCGAAGAGCGGCAGTACGAGAACGGCCACCGTAGGTATGGCGATCCACAGCGTCGTGGGCGGCGCGCCCGGCGAGTCGCGTCCGACCACGAGCTCGAGCATGCCCGCGATCGCCAGGAACGCGATCAGCAGCTCGAACCAGTATTCGCGGGCAACGCTTCTTACCTGGCTCACGGGTTGAAGGTACTGCACGGTCTCATTCGCCGCCTCCTACTCGAGTAGGAGGCGGAATCGTCGCGTCGTCGGAGCTCGATTCCGGCCTGGCGACGACGCGGCTCGCGCAACCGCCTCCTAGGGTCGAGCGATGGAACCGACCGACTACAGGAGGATGCAGATGAGCGTCTCGCTTCCACTCACAAGCACGGCCCGCGCTGAGGGCGCCGTCTCGAGCGTCGAGATTCCGCAACTGCGGATCCGCGGGATCCTCGCCGTCTGGGCGGCCGCCGCGCTCCCCATGGCAGCGCTCGCCTGGCTCGTCGCGCCCGTGCTCGAGGACCGGTTCGCCGGCGACAGCATCGTGCCGATGGCGAAGGCGCTGATCGTGAGTCTCACGGTGGGTCTCGTCTGGCAGTTCTGCCTCGTCGCGATCCTCGTAGGCCGCGAGCAGCGGAGCCTCCGCTGGGCGACGATTCGCGAGGCGCTCTGGCTCCGCTCCCCGCGGAGCCCGCGCAGCGGCCGCGTCGGCGGCCGCGTGTGGCTGGTCCTCATCCCCTTGATCGTCGCTTTCGCGGCGGTGCACGAGGTGATTCCGACCGTGGCCGCGCCCGAGAACCGCGAGTTCGCGACGCTGGTGGAGTCGGATGCCGGCAAGGCGTTCCTCGACGGGGCCTGGGGCTGGTTCGCCCTCATCGCCGTGCTGCTCCTCTTCACCACGGTGCTCGGCGAGGAGCTTCTGTTCCGCGGCTACCTTCTTCCGCGCATGAACGGCGCCTTCGGACGCGGCGACTGGGTCGCTAACGGCCTGCTCTTCACCGGCTACCACCTGCACGTGCCCTGGGCGATGCCTGGGGCGCTGATGGACATGTTCATCCTGGCCTACCCGTCGAAGCGCTTCCGGAGCGCCTGGATCGGGATCGCCGTGCACAGCGCCCAGAGCGTCGTCTTCGCGCTTCTCATCCTCGCGCTCGTCGTCTGAGAGGCACCGCTCTTCCTAGACCAGTCCAAGTCCCTGTGCGCCCCTTGGGCTCGCAGGACTTGGCCCTTCTAGAGTCCGCTGCCGCTCAGGTACGCGTCGAGGAGGGCGTCTCCGAAGAAGAGCGCGATCACGGCGCCGAAGGCGAGGAACGGGCCGAAGGGGATCGCCATCTTGCGGGCGGCGGAGCCGTGGCGGACGACCAGCACGATGGCCGGCACGAGCGCGGAGAGCATCCCGATCATGAGTGCGACCAAGACGAGCTTGCCGAGCATGGCGCCGAGCAGGAGGCAGAGCTTGACGTCTCCCATCCCCATCCCCTTCGGATAGGCCAGCAGCGCGGCGAAGAGGAAGAGCGCGGCGCCGAGCGGGGCCAGGATCCACTCGAGCCACTGGCCCGGGTGGAGGGCGAGCTGCGCCGCGAGGACGATGCAGGCCGAGGGAAGCACGATCTTGTCCGGGAGGATGTGCCGCTCGAAGTCGATGGCGGAGAGGACGACGAGCGTCGCGCAGAAGAAGGCCGCGAGGAACGCCTCGGCGGTGAGCCCGAACGCGAGGAAGCAGGCGGCGACGAGGAGCGCCGTCAGGAGCTCGACGGCCACGTAGCGGAGCCCGATGCGCTCTCCGCAGGATCGGCACCGCCCGCGGAGGAGCAGATAGGAGACGACGGGGACGTTGTCGCGCCACGCGATCTGGGCTCCGCAGGATCCGCAGGCGGAGGGCGGCCGAACGAGCGAGCGGCCCTCCGGCAGCCGCGCGGCGACGACGTTGAGGAAGCTCCCGAGGGCGAGCGCGGGCGGAAGCATGACGACGGCCAGGGCGACGTTCATCTCACCACCCGTATCGGCGCGGGGCGCCGCAGCCTTGACCTTGACGCTCTACGAGACGGGTGGGCGGGCCAGCTTGAGGTCGCCGTTGGATGCGTCGTTGTAGCTCACGACCGGCAGGCCGTCGGCACCGAGCGAGAGGGATGTGTGGCGACCGACGTTGCCCGGCGTGTCCAGAGCGACGGCTTGGTTCCCGGCGGTGCAGGCGGCGTTGCCACAGTGGAGGACCTTGAGATCGTTGCTCGAGCCGTCGTAGTAGCTGACGACGGGGAAGCCGTCTGCTCCGATGGCGATCGACGTGTCGTAGCCGAGCGGATCGGCCGACGTGTCGACGGGCGTGGTGACGTTGCCCGCGACACAGGAGGCATCGCCGCAGTGGAGGACCTTCAGGTCGCCGTTCGTCCCGTCGCGATAGCTGACCACCGGGAGCCCGTCGGTCCCGATCGCCAGGGAGCTGAAGTCGCCCACCCAGCCTTCGCTGTCGACGGTGGTCGCGCTCCCGGAGCTGCAGGCGGCGTTCGCGCAGTGGAGGATCGTGAGGTTGCCATCGTCGAGGTCGAAGTAGCTGATCACCGGGAGGTCGTCGTCGCCCACGGCGATCGAGCTGTCGGTGTCCGCCCCCACGGGGCCGGGGTCGGCCACGTTGATCGAGTTCCCGGAGGTGCAGGCAGCGTTGCCGCAATGGAGGACCTTGAGGTCGCCGTTCGTGACGTCGGCGTAGCTGACGACCGGCAGGCTGTCGGCCCCGATTGCCAGCGACGTGTCGGAGCCGACGTTCGCGGGGCCGGTGTCGACGGACGTCGCCTGGTTTCCCGACGTGCACGCGATGGTGCCGCAGTGAAGGATCTTCAGGTCGAAGTTCGTGGCGTCCTTGTAGCTCACGACCGGCAGGCCGTCCGCGCCGATCGCCAGCGACGTATCCGTGCCGACGCCTCCGGCGCTGTCGACCGTGGTGGCCTGGTTCCCGGCCGTGCAGGCCTCGTTGCCGCAGTGGAGGATCTTCAGGTCGGCGTTGAGGTCGCCGGTCGTCGAGTCCCGGTAGCTAAGCACGGGGAGCCCGTCCACGCCGATCGCCACCGACGTGTGGTCGCCCACGACGCCGGTCGAGTCGAGCGTGACGACCAGCGGCGCGCCGCAGGCCTCGGCCGGGAAGGAGCGTGGGCTTGCGGTGGCGCGCGAGCAGTAGGCTCGGAGGCCGCTCTCGCCCGTCTCGCCCTTGAGCGCGAAGAGCGCGTCGGCCGCCGAGGTCGTGTAGTAGCGGGCGTCCGAGTCGGCCTTCTTGTAGTAGCGCGCGTCCGACTGGCTCTTCGTGTAGAAGAGCTTCACGGCCAGAGGCTTCATGTGCTTGGCCCAGAGGTGGTTCACGCTGGTGCCGACATGTCCCCCTGCCGGTGTCGCGAGCATCGCCACGAGCACCAGTCCCAGGCTGAGGAGCGCGACGCCACGCCGGGTGCGCATGGCGTCTAGCCGGACTGCAGCCCGGCCACGACGACGAAGTCGCCGGCCGTGTCGGGATCGGAGTACATCTGCCCCTCGACGAGGGAGCCGAGCGGCGGCCAGTCGTAGTACGTCGGCCAGCCGTTCGACGCGGAGGGGAGGATGATCCGGTTGCAGACGATGGGGCCGCTCGTGTGGAAGTTCTCGTGGACCGTGCAGTCCCCGTTCGCGTAGATGAGCCCCTGGAACCCGGAGGGAACCGCCTGCGCCTGGGTGCTGCCCTGGTCGTACTCGGCGTCGCCGCCGGCGAGCACGATCATCATGTTCTGGGTCGGATCCCAGTTCTGCATGCCGGTGGTGACGCAGGAGGAGCTCCCCGAGCCGCCGGCGCACACGAGCTCGTCGAACTCGAGGTCGTCCGTGGCGTAGATGATGCCGCGGCCCTGGTAGTGGGCGATGGCGCCGTCGTCGTCGAAGCGGAAGTCGCCGTCGATGTAGATCGTGCCCTTGATCTTGAGCACGTCGGTGACGTGGTTCCAGGAAAGCTCGCCGACGAGGTTCCCGAGCGCGTCGTGCACCTGGCACGTGTAGCTGGAGTTGTTGGGCGTGACCTCGGCGGAGCCCGGCACGCTGTTGTCGAGGACGGAGTTGGTGTCGAACCCGCCGGGGAAGCTACCTGTGGTGCAGTTGTGGTTAGGCCCGGGCTTGGCGTTGTCGTACCAGTAGGCGAGGTCGACCGCCGGCTTCGACAGGTTCTGCGGCGCCGTCCCGATCGCGTTGGCCCAGACCTTGTCCACGGAGGAGCACGGTGAATGCGCGGCCTGCGTGAAGTACTGGCACGAGCCGGCCACCTGCGCGCTGGCGAGCGGCGTCCCGGCGGTGCCGATCGTCGTCGTCGGCGGCGGGTTGTAGTACACCCTGATGGTGACGTGGTCGACCGAGGCGGTGCGCGAGGACGTGGTCAGGTTCAGCGCCTTGAGGCGAAGCCCGAAGTTCGAGGCCTCGACCTGCGCCTCCGTCCAAGTGGTGCCCCAGAGGTCGGTGCCGCCGCCGTAGGTGCGGGTCGAGTCGGAGGTCACCCAGTCGGTCGTCGATGCCTTGTCGCTGCCCGAAGGGGCGCCCGCCTTCAAGAGGAAGACGTCGTAGTCCTCGATCGAGTTCGAGTTGCTCGCCATCCGCTCGATGGTGGCCTCGATGCCGACGACCGTGGAGCCCGTCGGCAGGTTGACGCCGAAGCCCGTGACGTCGAGGTTCGGGCTCTGCGCGCTTGCGGCCAGGGTGGCGGTGGCGCGCACGTTGTTGCTGGTGTAGACGTTCGTCGAGGTCGTCCACCCGGTCGCCGCGCTCGGATTGTGCAACGCCGAGGTTCCCGGCGCGGTCATGGTCACGTCGTCGCCGACCTCGACGGTCGTGTTCGCCCCCGTGATCGTGGCGCCGCCGACCAGGCAGAGGTCGCCCCGCGTCGCGATCGGCATCGTGATGTTCACGTCCTGGATGGTCAGGCAGCTCGACGTCGAGTCCGCGTACCAGCGGTTCCACGCGGCGACGTTCGCGCCGCTGTTCAGGCCGTAGACCTGCGCGCTGCGAGTCAGTGTCCGCGTGATGGCGGTGGCCCCGGCCGGGTTCTTCACCGTGCCGGTGGACGTGATCGTCCACGTCTCGCCCGAAAGCGTCCCCGAATAGGTGACGCTGCCGCCCTCGAGCTGAAGCGTCGTCGAGCTGAGGAGCGAGCCCGTGAGGGGGCTGAGGGAGCTGTTGAGGACGGAGAGCGCCTGCGCGACCCCGGCCTCGGCCAGGGTGTAAGCCGTCTCACGGCCTTTGGACGCGCTGGCGCTCTTGGCGTTCGAGGTCGAGTAGTAGATGAGCGTCGCGCCGGTCAGCGAGAGCACGCCGAGGATGCCGATCGACATGATCAGCGTAATGCCCTGCTGGGCTCTGAGATGACGTCGGAGTAGCCGCATGGGAACTAGGCGCGCGTGGTGTTTCTGAGGACAATGTCGGCAACGAGGCGCCACTTCTTCCATGCCTCGTTCGGGTAGACGTTCACCGGCATGTCCACGGTGAGCCGTCCGAGCGCCGTGGTCGAGGGCGCCGTGTAGGCGAAGATGCTCCCGGACGTGATGTAGTCCGCGATCGGGACGGCGGCCGCGCTCCCCTTCTTGCGGCGTAGCTTGTAACGGTTCGTCCCCGCCGAGGCGGTGTCGTAGATGACGGTCGTCTGCGTTCCCGCTGCGCTGGGACAGCCCGGAGGCAGGGTGATCGTGACCGACGCCGCGCTCGTGAATGTCAACGAGCTTGCGCAGTGGATCTCGCGTCGCATCTGGTCGAAGGCGACCCGGGCGCTCAGCTGTGCCTGGAAGCGCCGGTTCGCGTCGAGCTCGGCCTTGGCGCCGGACACGAAGAGCGTCGTCAGCGACGAGACGACGATCAGGAAGATGGTGAGAACGGCGAGGAGCTCGATGAGCGTGTAGCCGCCCCGGCCGCGGAGCGTCCTACCGATGCGCTTCATGGGTCAGCCTTTCTGGATCTCGACCCAGGCGAGCATCCTGCGGGCGACCTGCTCGCTCTTGGCGCCGAAGCCGAATCGGACGTACAGGCTGCGGTCGACCTGAACGAGGGTGCGCAGCGCCTCGTCGCCGTTGGCCCAGCCGAAGCCGGCTCCCGTGACGATCCAGGCGTGCTGGTAGAGCCAGTGCCCCACGAACTTCTCCCCGGGGCGGGCGGTGAGCGAGGCCACGCGGCGCCCGAGGTTCTTCGCGCGCTGCGGGAGCGGCATCTCGTCGGCGGGCTCGCCCGGGGCCCCCGCGACGACGAAGTCCGGGGTGCGATAGCCCTGCTGCGGCTTGGGGGTGGGCGGCGGCGCAGGAGCGGGCGGCGTCGCGGCCGTCGTGGTCGGCGCCGGAGCGGTCGTCGTCGGGGCCGGGGCGGTCGTCGCTGGCGCCGGCGCGGTGGTCGCCGGGGCTGGAGCGGTCTCGGCCGGAGGCTGCTCTGCCTGCCATTCGCTCATGAGGACGATCGGCGTGCCTTCGTACGGAGACGCGTTCTCGGGCACGCCCCGCTCCGCGTACTCGGTGCTCCGGGAGAGCGTGACGACGACGAGGGGGGCGCCGTTGTCAACGACCCGCGTGCCCGCGGCGGGCGACTGGGTTGCGACCGTGTTGGCGGCGAAGCCCTTCACGGCGCCCTTGACCTGCCACGCGAAGCCTTCGTCCTGCAGGATGCCCTTCGCGAAGACGTAGGCCTGGCGCTTGACGTCGGGGACGACGATGATCTCGGGCTGAGCGGGCTCGCCTGCCGTGGGCGCGGTCGTGGCCGTTCCCGAGTCCTGGGGACCACCGGCCGCGAGCGTCCAGCTGGCGGCCGCGAGCAGCCAGATCACGACGAGAGCGATCAGGCGCGGGGCGAGCATAGCTAGACGGGCCGCCATGCAGTCCCAATCGGCAGCCGAGGGCGAAAGATCAAGCCCCTTCGCGGTATGCGAGCGGTATGCGTGGACTAGCCGGTAGTCGTGTAGCGGATGACCCGCTTGCGGATCACCTTCACGATCCGCTGGCCGGGCGCCGCGGCGACCTGCTTGAGGCCGTTCATCGCCACCGCCTCGGAGCGGTCCGGAGTCGCTCCGTCCTGCCACCGGAAGGCAATGCCGGCGAAGGCCTGGAACCAGGGCTCGGCCTGCGGGTAGCCCGCGGTCGGCACGAACTGAAGATGGAGGTGCGGGCCTGTGGAGTTGCCCGTGGAGCCGACGCGACCGACGAGCTGGCCGGCACGGAGCGCCTTGCCGCGGACGACGACGGGGTCGAGCGAGGAGAGGTGGCAGTAGAGGAACTCCTCGCCGGTGGTCGCTCGCAGAATGAGCCCGATCCCGCACTTGCCGGAGTCAGTCGGGAAGACATGGGTGACGACGGCGTCGTGCAGGGCATAGAGGGGCGCTCCGGACGGCGCCGCGATGTCGGCCGCCGGGTAGTCGTGATGCGTATGAGCGGTCGAGACGTTCGCCGCCCCGCCGCCTACGGGGAAGACCCAGCCGTCGAAGGACTGCTGGCCGCCCGCGGCGGCTCCCGCCCTCCAGGCGACCAGGTACGGATAGGGGTTGACGACCCCGTCGTAGCCCTGCTCGCTCAGCTCGGGCGGGTGGATCTCGAAGTGGAGGTGCGGCGACGTGCCGACCGCGTCGCCGGTCGCGCCCACGAAGCCGATCACGTCGCCCGCGCGCACGACGGCGCCGTCGCGGGCGAGCGGGGTGAAGCCCGCGAGGTGCGCGTAGTAGAACTCGTTGCCGGAGAGGTCGCGGAGCCAGAGGCGGTTGCCGCCGACGTCGTTCCAGCCGACGTTGAAGAGCGACCCGTCCGCGACGGCGACGAGCGGTGTTCCGAGGGGGGCGAAGATGTCGTTCCCGTGATGCCAGGTCGTCGTGCGCGGCACGCCGAAATCGTCCGAGAAGGACGCCTCCCCGGCGACCGGGAAGACGTACCCGCCTCCCGCAAGGCCGGTACCGAGCGCGGCAGCCTCCTGCGCCGCTTTCACCTCCTTCAGCGCTTCGACGGCCTCGGCGAAGCGAGCTCGAAGCCGGTCGATCATGGCCCGCGAGGCGCGCTCGACGTCACCGAGCTCCGAGAGCCGGGCGTCCAGCTGGGCGAACTGTGCGTCCGTCAGGCTCGGGTTGCCGAGGCGCCGCTCGAGCCGGAGCCGCTGCCAGTCCCGCGCGCCCACCTTGCCGAGCGCGCGGTCGAGCGCGTCGGAAAGCTGTTGAACGCGCGCGCGAGTCCGCTCCAGCCTGGCGCCGAGATCCGGTCCCGCGGCTGCCGCGAGCGCCGTCGGCGGGCCCGGGGTGAACGGGGCGTTGCCGAGGGTCGCCGCCAGGGCGAGCACGTCGTCGACATACCACTGCGCATGGTTGTAGGCGAAGATCGCGCGCTCGATGCTCTCGTGGGCGCCGGCGGCGGCGAGGTAGCGGGCCGCCGCGAAGACGGCGTCCTCCGGATCCCATGGGTTGGCCAGCCCGTCGCCGTCCGCGTCCATGCCCCAGCGCATCCAGGTCGAAGGGATGAACTGCATCCACCCGGCTGCGCCGGCGGAGCTCGGCCCCATGTTCTGTCCGTAGCCCGACTCGATCTTGTTGATCGCCCCGAGCACCTGCCAGGGGACGCCGTAGCCTGCGCCCGCTTGCTTCCACAGCGTGACCAGCTGCTCATAGGAGCGAACCTCGGGGCGCGCCGGAGGCCGCGAGAGCGACGGGACGCGGATCGAGCCCGGTGAGTTGGGAACCTTGTAGCTGGGCAGGCTTCGCGGGGACCCGGCCAGCTGGCCGGAGGCTGCGGGAATCGCCGCCAGCGCGAGCACGGCGGCCAGGACGGCGACGACGCGGGTCATTGATCCGACGTCGCCAGCCGAAGGCCGGGCGC
The DNA here is from genome assembly GCA_963838795.1 of uncultured Actinomycetes bacterium. Classification (GTDB taxonomy): domain Bacteria; phylum Actinomycetota; class Thermoleophilia; order Gaiellales; family Gaiellaceae; genus JAIBJN01. The sequence goes on along the minus strand of CAWISL010000011.1, from coordinate 57,484 downwards.
GGGCTCCGCTTCCGGCTCGGGCTCCGGCTCGGTCTCGTCCTCCGCCAGGCTCGAAAAGTCGACGGCGACGGTCTTGCCCTCCTCGGCGACGCGCTTCGCGCGCACTGCCTGCTCGACCGCGATCTCGAAGTCGTGGCGGTTGGTGGCCGCCGCCGCAGCGACCTCGAGCTCGACGACGTCGTCGACGACGAGCTGGACGAGGTGCTGAGAGAAGCTCTGCATCTTGTGGTAGGCGCCGTCCTCGATCGCCTCCGTGAGGCCGTGAGTCTTCTCCGGCTCGCGGATCAGGTCGGCGATGCGCGCCGTGTTGACCATCACCTCGATGGCCGCGACGCGGCCGCCGACCTTGCGAGGGACGAGGCGCTGGCTGACGACGCCCCGCAGGACCCCGGCGAGGATCTCCCGCACCATCATCTGCTTCTGCGGCGGGTAAAACTCAACGAGCCGGCCGATCGTCTCGGCCGCGTCCAGGGTGTGTAGCGTCGAGAAGACGAGGTGCCCGGACTCCGCCGCCTGGAGCGCCGTCTGGGTCGTCTCCTCGTCGCGCAGCTCCCCGATGAGGATCACGTCGGGGTCCTGCCGCAGCACGCGCCGGAGGGCCTGCTTGAAGGACTCGGTGTCGAGCCCCACCTCTCGCTGGTTGACGATCGAGGCCCAGTCGTCGTGGATGAACTCGATCGGGTCCTCGATCGTGACGATGTGCTGCTTGCGGTTGCGGTTGATCCAGTTGAGCATCGCCGCGAGCGTCGTCGACTTCCCGGACCCGGTCGCCCCCGTGACGAGGACGAGGCCGCGGTGCTCCTCGGCCAGCTTGGCCACGCCCTCGGGTAGGCCGAGGCGCTCGAAACTCGGGATCTCCTTGGGCACGAAGCGGAACGCGAACGAGATGGAGCCGCGCTGCCGGAAGCCGTTGACGCGGAAGCGCCCGATTCCGTCCGCGAGGTACGAGGTGTCGAGGTCGCCCGACTCGAGAAACAGCTCCCGCTTCGCGGGCGAACGGTCGGTGACGAGCAGGAGGACGGTCTCGAGGTCGGAGTCCGTGAGCAGCCGCTGCTCGAGGGGCTGAAGGTCGCCGTCGACCCGGACCATGGCCGGAGAGGACACCTTCAGGTGCATGTCGCTTCCTCCAGCGTCGATGACGCGTGCCAGCAGTTCGTCCAGGTTCATGACGACGTGGACGGCATCGGCGGGCCGTCGGAAGCCGCTTTAGCTCAAAGGGGGGATCGGGCTCAGAGCCCCTAACGGAATGATTGCCCGCCGACTGGGTGCGATGGGTGGTTCGAGGCAAGGACGCAGGGAGCGCTCATACCGGAGGAGGTATGGGCGCGACCGAGGACGCCGCCTCGGGCCGCCCAGCGCGGCCAGGCGGCGCCGCTTCTCATTCTGCTAGGGGCTCTTGGCTACACTGAGGCCGCCGCGGGGGAGTACCCGAGTGGCCAAAGGGGACGGGCTGTAAACCCGTTGGCTCAGCCTACGTAGGTTCGAATCCTACCTCCCCCATCTGGAGCCTCTTAGTCGCGCATGAACCGCTCAACCGAGCGGTTCATGCGTTCCGGAAAGCCCTGGAGATGCGAGTACGGAGACTTGGTCGATGATCGTGCCCGGAGGGACGCGCTCCTTGAACGAGGGAGGAGCCTCGTCCGATCGTTGTGCCAGCCTCCCTCTCGGTTAGAGGGAAGAGGAGGACGGAATGAGGTTCCTATCCGCGATCGCGCTCGCGCTCGTCGCGCTCGCGTTCGCCCCGCTCGCGGCGGCGGATACCCCTGGATGCATCACGCGCTCCGAGTATCGAGCCGTGCATAAGGACGCCTCGATCGCACGCGTCCATCGAATCTTCGATACGGATGGACGAAAGATCGGAGGAGCGAAGGGAGGAGGATTCGCCTCCCAAGTCCGCAGCTATCGGACGTGCCGTCCGCACTCGTCCGTCGTGATCCAGTACGACCGGAGTCGCGGAACAATCTGGAAGCTCACGGCGAAATCCGCCGCCTGGGTCGGCTGATCCAGTCTCGTGGGGACGGGGGACGGCCGTCGAGCCAGCGGGTCGGAAGGCCGATCGTTCTCAGAGCGGCTTTTCGTAGAAGACACTCGTCTCGATTGCTTGCGGGGACATGCTTGCGTACTCGCCAAAGGCATCGCATCGCTCGAAGCCCTCACGCTCGTAGAACGCAATGGCTTCGGCCTGGTACATGCCGGTCTCGAGCCGGAGAAGCGAGTAGCCGGCTCTCTTCGCCTCTCCTTCCAGCTGCCGGAGCACGGCCGCCGCGATGCCCTGCCGCCTTGCTGTCGGCCGCGTGTACATGCGCTTCACCTCGGCGAAACCGTCGTAGTAGGCGACGCCGCCGCAGCCCACGGCAACGCCGTCGACCCGCGCGGCGAAGAAGCTCACATTGCCGTCGAAGAGCTGCTCGAACGGAAGGTAGTGATGCTGCTCCGGCAGGTACGGACCGGAGAGAGCCGCATCCAACTCGGCCACGAGTTGCCGAATCTCATCGGTTGCGACCGATACCCGCTCAATCGTCAAGTCCACAGTCAGTCCCCGACACTGCGTGTCGCGCACCGTAGTCGATAGTGGCCCCATCGTTGGATCGGGCCGCGTCCTCGCACGGCCTAACCTTCGCACAGCTCGCGGCGAGGGTGAGGGCTGATCAGCCGACACCGGCCGGCCTGCGCCACGGCTTAGCCGGACGTCTCGATGTCGAGGCGGTCGAGGATCGTCCAGGCCTGCGTCCTGATCGCCGTCGGCGCGTCAGGTCCAAAGGCGACGTAGGCATAGAAGCGCCGGCCAGAGTCGCTGAAGGGGATGAAGCGATCGAAGAACGCCTTGCGCCGGTCGAGGCAGTCGACCGCCTCGCTGCGATAGCCGTGGCTCGGCCCGAACTGTCCGGGTCGCTTTGGATAGTCCGCGCGAGTGACTGTGCCGTCTTCGGGGTCGCCGCGGCGCTCCTCGATGACGACCAGAGCATCCGTCGGCCCCATGTCCTCGATGGCGTTCTCCGGCATGTGGGCGCAGTTTTCACCGCCCGGGCGGGCGGAGAACGTGCTGAAGGCGACGAGCTCTCTCGGATCCGCGAGCGAGGGCATGAGTGGGTCAATCGAACGCGTCCAGCTCGACGGATACGAGCCGGTGAGGCCGGCCTCGGGAATGGCGTACGTCGTCCAGTCGAGCGCCTCGGCAGCGCCCGAGTCGGTCTGGCCGGTCGCGGCCTTCATGGTGGTGCCTCCTTGCTCGCCAGCGGGCACTCCTCCACAGGCCGAGACTCCAAGCACGAAACAGAGCGTGGAAATGCTCAAGTATCCGCGCACGCTTGAGATACGTCCCGTGAGCTGAAGAGGTCCAAGGCGAATCTCTGCTGCTCGGGGCGTCGGGTTCGAGTCCTACCTCCCGATCTAGCCCCGCCGAGGCCGGCACTCGAGGCGCCGAGCCTCTGAGCCTCTCGGCTCGGAACTCAGATCCGCTCGAAGGTGTTAAGTGAGTGCTGGTGAGGCTCGCAGCTGTCCTCATCGTTCTGCTCCTGGCGGCCTGCACGGGCGTCGAGCGTGACTCCGCAACGGAGGCGTCACCCTCCGAGGCCCCGCAGAGCACGCCCGATGCCCACGAGCCCGAGGGCGGTCATGGCACAGCCAAGAAGTGTCCCGTGACCGTCGGCACTGTTCGAGCCTGGGGGTCCGGGACGTGGGAAGAACTTACGTACCGCAACGGGCCCCTGTGGGTTGCTCTTTACCCCAAGGGCATCGTTCACGCCACGGCGGAGGACGTCCAAGAAGACGGCCCGATTGCGATCAAGTTCGGCTGGTGGCGCGAGACGAAGGGCCGTCTTGCAATCGACGGGCGACGGCTCGACGAGACCGAAAGCCTGCTTCGGGCCCGTGTGCCAACCGGCTATGGCAAACGTGGGTTTCAGTCGACTGCGCTGATCTTCTCAGGCCCCGGCTGCTGGGAGGTGACCGGAAGCCTCGGTGTAGCGAAGCTGACGTTCGTGACGCGTGTGGTTGGGCCGTAGGGCGCACTTCCCACGGCGGTCGGGGTCCATGACGCTTCCGCGCGACATGCCTCGGCGGTCGAATCCATGTTGGGATCCACGGACAGAGACCTCTCATCGAAGCCGTGCTCTCCGGGCTCGAGCTCGAGGAGTGGCAGCCGGACGAGGCGTGACTAGCCTTCTGCTCACGGCTCGGTGTGGACGATCACGTCCACGATCTCGGGGTGGTCGCGGCGGATGCGCTCCTCGATCTCACTGGCGCTCGCGTGAGCCTCGGCGAGCGCCCGCTCCGGCGCCATCGCCAGGGTGAGGAAGGCGACGAGACCGCGATCGGTGGCGAGGAAGCGGAGCTCCCGCGGCTCGACGCCAGTGGTGTCGCGGACGATGCCACGCACGGCCTCGGACTCCGACTCGAGCGCGCCGGCAGGCACTGCGCTCACAGCCGCGGGCTCGGCGAGCGGCTCGATGTGCGTCTGGACGGCATCGACGACTGGAACAGCGGTCAGGATCTCCCGCTCGACCGTCTCCGCGACCTCGTGCGCCTCGGCGAGCGTGAGGGAGCCGGGGAGCTTGAGGTGCAGCGAGACCTCCGTGCGCTCGTCGAGGTCGAGCACGGAGACGTTGTGCACCTCCCGGACACCGGGCACACGGAGCGCGGCGGCAGTCGCCCGCTCGCCGAGCTCGCGGGCCTCGGCGGGCTCGACGTGGACGACGACGTCGGCGCCGGGCACCGCCTGCTCAACCGCCGCCTCGACGGCGTCGGCGGCCGCGTGACCCTGGCCGACCGCCGCGCCCGGTGGAACGCCGATGACGACGTCCGCGAAATGACGACCGGCCGCCCGCCGCATCCGCAGCCGCTTGAGGGTCACACTCCCGCCCAACGCCTCGATGGCGCGGCGCGCAGCCTCGTCCTCGTCCACCGGCGCTTGGTCCATGAGCACGTCGACGTTTCGCCGGATGAGGCGGCCGGCAGCAGCGAGGACGAGCACGGCGACAAAGAGCGCCGCGATCGCGTCGCCCTCCGGATATCCGGAGCGGGTGGCGAGCAGCCCGACGAGCACGGCCGTCGAGCCGGCGAGGTCGCCGCCGAAGTGGAGGGCGCCGGCGGCGAACGCCGGGCTCGAGAACCGCCGAGCGGCGCGGTGCGACACGACTGCGCGGCTCGCATCGATGACGATCACCACGCCGATCACGAGCAGCGCGTACCAGGTGGCGTCCACATCCGAGGTGCCCTCGACGAGCCGGCGGACCGCGGCCGCGGCGATCAGCAGGGAGACGAGCACCAGGAAGGAGGCCTCGGCCAGGGCCGCCAGGTGCTCGGCCTTGCCATGGCCGTAGGGATGGCTGCGATCGGCCGGTCGTACTGCGACACCCACGGCGAAGAGGGTTAGGAGGGCGGCGACCAGATCGGTCCCGGAGTGCGCCGCCTCCGAGAGCAGGCCCAGGCTCCCGGTCGCGAGGCCGGTAACGAGCTTCACGGCGATGAGCACGATCGCGGCCGCGACCGAGACGAGCGCGATCCGGCGCTGGGGGCTCACCCGCCACAGGCTAACCTTGGCTGCGGGTGCCGACTCTTCCCGCCAGCGGCGATTCCTTCGCGGTCGAGTGCCCGCATTGCGGCACGTCGTTCGAGGCGGAGCTGCTCGGCGAGTCCGAGCGGAATCGTGGCTTCAAGTGCCCGCACTGCCGGCTCTTCGTCGCCTACCAGCCCGCGGAGAAGCAGGACAGGGTCGACCCAAGCGGCTAACGCTTCGCCTACGGCCGCCGATAGAGAGAGCGTGTCCGTCGCGGCCCGCACTGCCGAGCGCGTGCAGGCGCCCCGAGCCGCGCTCGCGCGCGCGGGGACCCGTGTCGCTCCGCTGCTCGCAGCCCTGGTAGGCGCCAGCTTCCTGCTTCGGCTGGCGCTCGGCTGGCTTCGGGCGACCCCCACTTTCTTCGCGGACGAGTACATCTACGCCGAGCTGGGACGCTCGCTGGCCGATACCGGGCGGCCGCTCATCCGGGGCGCGTCGGCCAGCTTCCCCGCCCTCCTGCAGCCGCTCCTGACCGCGCCGGCGTGGCTGTTCGAGGACGTGGAGACGTCGTTCCGCCTGATCCAGGCGCTCGGAGCCCTCGCCATGTCCGTCGCCGCGGTGCCGGTCTTCCTGCTCGCCCGGCGTCTCGGCCTCGGAGCCGGAGTCGCCTTCGCGCTCGCCGCCCTCGCCCTCCTGGTTCCCGACCTGATCTACGCCGGCTGGGTCGTTGCCGAGCCGTTCGCCTATCCGCTGGCGCTTGGCGCCGTCGCGGTGGGAACCGTCGCGCTCGCCCGCCCAGGGCTTCGCCTTCAGCTCGCCTTCCTCGCGCTGGCTGGGCTGGCCACCTTCGCTCGCGTCCAGTTCGCCGTCCTCCCGCTCTGCTTCCTCATGGCCGTCATCCTCATCGGCCTCCGCGATCGGAGGGTTCGTCGCACGCTGCGCGAGCAGTGGCTCGTCTTCGGCGCGGTCGTGATTCCGGTGGTCGCCTTCGTCGCCCTCGGCCCGAGCCGGGCCCTGGGGTTCTACGAGGGGATCCTCGACCTCGAGATCGCCTCGCCGGAACTGGCGAAGTGGTTCGGGACCGATGCGATGCTCCTCGCCTACGCCGCGGGCGTCGTGCTCGCGCCCGGCGCCCTCCTGGGCCTCTGGCTCGCCCTGCGGCGGCCTCGCTCCCGGGAGGAGCTCGCCTTCGGCGCTCTCACCGCCTCGTTCCTGGTGGCACTGCTCCTGGAGGCGGCCGCCTACGGGCTCGGCGGGGACCGCATCCAGGAGCGCTACTTCTTCTACGCCGTCCCGCTCGTCGGGATCCTCTTCGCGCTCTACGCCTCGCGCGGCTGGCCACACCGAGGCGCGCTCGGCCTGCTTGCGGCGGGTCTGATCTTGCTCGCCGCCCGGGTTCCCCTCGCCGGCTTCTCGGCGGCAGACGGGAAGACGAACTCGCCCACGCTCTTCGCCACTGCCCGGCTCGAGCAGGCGCTCGGCGACGTCGCGACCGCCTCGCTGGTCCTGGCGCTCGGGGTAACCGCCCTCGCGGGCGTCCTCGTCCTGGCGAGCCGCCGTCCCGCGCTCGCCACGCCGCTGGCACTGGGGATCGCGCTCGCGGTCTGCGCCACCACCTACGCAGGCGCCGTCTCCTTCAACCTCGCCAACGCCGAACGGACGCGCACGGACGTCCTCGGCCCGGAGCCGTCGTTCCTGGACGCGTCCGGGTTCGACGACGTGGCGATGCTCCTGACGCGGTCGAGCGAGCGGGGGGTCGCCTCCGAGTACCTGTTCTGGAACCGCTCGGTGGACGCCGTCTACCTCCTTCCCGGCGCCGAGCCGCCCGACTCCTTCGCGGTCACCCGTTTGACGATCGCCCCTGACGGGACTCTCCTCGCGGCCGGCACGCCGGTGACGAGGCCGCTCGCGGTCGACGGCTTCAGCGACACGGTCCGCTTCCGCGACTCCGACGAGCTCGCCACGTCGCCCGTCTTCGACCTGGTCGCCTCGCGCGGCCCCCAGCGCCTGGCGCTCTACGCCCCCGGACGCTTCGAAGACGGTTGGCTGGGGCTCGCCGGCAGCTTCCAGCTCTGGCCCGAGGCAGACGCCGGAGCTCTGACGTTCGAGCTGACCGGGCCGGAGGGGTCGCCGCCGGTCGCGGTCGAGCTGGCGCCGCCGGGCCTTCGCGCCCGCGAGGTGATCGTGCAGCCGGGCCGGACCAGCACGGTGACTGTCCCGGTCTGCGGGGGCGGCGGCCCCTGGAGCATGGACTTCGCGGCGCCGTCGACCGGAGCCGTGGGCAGTCGCTACGTCAGCGTGCGGGCCTCGGAGCCGACGTATCGGCCCGATCCGACCGCCTGTTCCTAGGAGGGTTTGGCGGAACGTCGCTCGTCGCAGGGGTGCGATAGTCGTTCCGAGACAAGGACGCAGAGAGCGCTCGTAGCCAAAGCTACGGGCGCGACCGAGGACAGAGTCCTCGGGGCGAGCAGCGCAGCCCGGCGACACAGCCTGCGCTTCGCCAAACCCTCCTAGACGCAGTCCTTGAGGCCCTGCGCCTCCGGCAGGGACTCGAGCTTCTTGAGCGTGTTGTTCTCGATCTGGCGGATGCGCTCGCGCGTGACGCCGAAGGCGCGACCGACCTCCTCGAGCGTCCGCGGCTGCTCGCCCTTGAGCCCGAAGCGAAGCTCGATCACCTTGCGCTCCCGGATCGGCAGCGACTCGAGCGCCTTGTCGATGTCCTCGCGGCGGAGGTTGAGCGAGGCCGAGTCGAAAGGCGACTCTGCGGCGTCGTCCTGGACGAAGTCGCCAAGCTCGGATTCCTCCTCCTCGCCGATCGGCTTCTCCAGCGAGACCGGCAGCTGCGCCATGCGCAGGATCTCCCGGACCTCCTCGGTCGTCATCTCGAGCTCGTCGGCGATCTCGTCAGGAAGCGGCTCCCGGCCGAGGCGCTGCACGAGCTGGCGCTCGATGTGTACTACCTTGTTCAGCTTCTCGACCATGTGCACGGGGATCCGGATCGTTCGCGCTTTGTCGGCGATCGCACGGGTGACCGCCTGCCGGATCCACCAGGTCGCGTACGTCGAGAACTTGAAGCCCTTGCGGTAGTCGAACTTCTCGACCGCGCGGATCAGCCCGAGCGAGCCTTCCTGGATCAGGTCCAGGAAGGAGAGGCCACGGCCGAGGTAGCCCTTGGCAATGGAGACGACGAGCCGGAGGTTCGCCTCGATCATCTCTGTCTTGGCGCCCATGTCTCCGCGCTCGATGCGCTTGGCGAGCGTGACCTCCTGGTCGGCCGTCAGGAGCGGCACCTTGCCGATCTCGCGCAGGTAGAGGCGGAGCGAGTCGAGGGACGGCTCGACGGTGAGGTCGAGCTTCGGCACCTTCTCCTCCTCGGCGAGCGCCGGCTCCTCGTGCGGCGGCGTCTTGTGTTCGAGCCCTTCCATGAGCTCGATGCCGTGGTCGATCAGGTAGGTGTAGAACTCCTCGACCTGCTCCTTGGTGAGGTCGACTTCCTCGAGCCCCGAGACGATCTCGTCGTAGGTGAGGAACCCCTTGTCCTGTCCGTCGACGACGAGCTTGTGCAGCTCCTCGATCTCGGGCAGGGAGATGTCGACCTGGAGCATAGACCCGCCTTTCTCGTTACCCGTGCAACGTTGTCCGTCGAACGAAAAGAGAGCCGGCGAGTTCCACCGTTCGCCGACTCACAGGCACATCCGGCCGGGATTCTACATCGCCTGTGGAAAAGTGGCAGGCGAATTTTCAGACCTCCACGGCGATCACGCCGACAACCTCGCCACGGCTGGAGTGGAGCGGCCGCTCGGCGAGCTCGGGGATTCCGAGGACGGTGCCCGTCGCGGCATACGACGCCCGGTAGGCGCCGTCCTCGACCTTCAGAGCCACGCCGGTTCCGTCTGGCAGCCCGGCGCAGAGGACGCCTTCGGCCCCGCGCTTGGCGACGGCCCCCGAAAGCGAGCGCATGACCAGCGTGTCCACCGCCTGCGGGCCGCCGACGAGCTCGGGCCGGCGGGTCATTGCTGCGACGACCGTCTCCATGCCTTCCGGCTCGCCGGCGGCGAAGCCGGCGAACATGCGCGCCAGCTCCGCCAGGGAGAGCGCGAACGTGGGCACGCCGCAGCCGTCGATCGCGGTCGAGATCTCGTCCGCCGGCCGCCCGACCGTCTCGGCCACGAGCGTGAGGAGCTCCTCCTGGAGCGGGTGGTCGGGCAGTCGGTAGCCCTCCGTCTCCCAGCCACGCGCCCGGCAGAGGAAGAGGAAGCCGGCGTGCTTGCCCGAGCAGTTGTGGCGAAGGCGCGAGCCGTGCTCGGCGCCGCACTCGAGGTCTTCCGTCCCGACGCCGGCCCGCTCGAGCAGGGCCCGCACGGCGACGAGCTGCTCGGGTCGCGCCTCGTGGGAGGCGCAGGCGATCGCCAGCTCCTCCGTCGGCAGGTCGTGCTCGACGAGGGGGAGCGCCTGCAACGGCTTGGCGGAGGAGCGAACATAGACCACGAGCTCCGGGTCGCCCCAGGCCTCGACGACCGCGCCGCCGTTCACGACCACCGCGTGGACGCGATGGCGCGACTCGACGAGATCCCCACGGGTCACGGCTACATTGAGCGCGTCCACGAGGAGGAAGACTATTCCCGAGTTTCCGGAGGTGGAGGCGGCACGGCAGAGGCTCGACCTGCCGCTTGCCCGCTCGCCGGTGGCCAAGGCGGGCCCGGCCCATGTCGCGACGTTGAAGACGTTCGACCCGCCACTCTCGGCGCTGGAGGGTCGGCGCCTCGCGGGAGCGGGGCGACGTGGCAAGCATCTCCTCTTCCCCACCGACGACGGCGAGCTCGTCCTGCACGTGCACCTGATGAGCGCCGGGCGCATCCGCTTCCTCGAGCCCGGAGCGAAGGGCCCGAAGACGCCGGCGTTCAGGCTCAGGCTGGACGACGGCGGCGAGCTCATCCTCGCCGAGGGCGGCCCGAAGAAGCGCGCCCGCGTCGGCGTCTACCGGCCGGACCGAGCTCGAGGCCGAGCTGGCCCACCTGGGCCCGGAGGCCGACGGGATCGACGGCCGAGGAGCTCGGCGAGATCGCCCGCGCGAGGCGCGCCGGCTCCATCCCGTTCCTCCGCGACCAGCGCGCGCTCGCCGGGATCGGGCGCGCCTGGTCGAACGAGATCCTGAACCGTGCGAAGCTCTCGCCGTACGCCTTGACCACCGACCTCAGCGACGAGGAGCTCGAGCTGCTGGCGGCGACCATCCGCGAGCTGCTCGCGCACGGGCTCGAGCTGCGGCTCGCGGGCGCGAACGACGCGAAGACCTACAACGTTCACAACCGCCTCGAGGAGCCGTGCCCGAACTGCGGGACGCCGATCGCCCGCGTCGACTTCGAGGAGCACACGATCTTCTACTGCCCCGAGTGCCAGACGGGCGGGCGGATCCTCAAGGACCGCCGGCTGTCGCGGCTGCTGCGCTAGGCGACAGGGCGGAGCACGACCGCGCGCAGGGCGGCGACGACCTCCAGGTCGAACTGGGAGCCGGCGCAGAGCTCCATCTCGGCCAGCGCTTCGTCGGCCGAGCGGGCGGCGCGGTACGGGCGATCGGTCGTCATGGCGTTGTAGGCATCGCACGCGCAGACGATCCTGGCGACCAGCGGCGTCTCCTCGGCGGTGAGCCCGTCGGGATAGCCCTTGCCGTCCCAGCGCTCGTGGCACGAGCGGACGAGGTGGCCGACGCGCCCGAGCAGCCCGCCGATCTTGGAGAGCATGCGCTCGCCCTCGATCGTGTGGGTCTTCATGATCTCCCACTCCTCGTCCGTCAGCTTCCCGGGCTTGTTGATGATCTCGGCCGGGATGCGGATCTTCCCGACGTCGTGGAGGAGGGCGGTCAACTCGGCGTCCTGCTGTGACCGCGGGTCGAGTCCGAGCTGAGCGGAGACGGAGACGACGAGCTCGACGACGTCCCGGCTGTGGCTGCCCGTGTAGGCGTCGTCCGCCTCGAGCACGTCGCCGAGGAGGAACGCGGTGCCGCGGTACGCGTGACTGAGCTCGAGCGCGTGGTCGATCCGGCTGTGGCGCTCGCGCGCGAAGAAGGCGAAGAGGCCGAGAAGCGGGACGACGAGGAGAATCGCGAACGGCTCGTCGTAAGCCACGACCGCGAAGAGGAAGCCGGCCGGCGCGAGGGCGGCGTCGACGAGATACACGGGGGCGGTGAGCCGGAGCTGAGCGAGCACCGGGACGTTGAAGGCGTAGCGGGCCCGCGCAGCGGAGCTGGCGAAGTCGAAGGCGAACTGGGCAAGCAGCACGAGCCCGAGCAGCGGCAGCACCGACCAGGTCGGTGCCGGCTCGCCGACCGCGGCGAGGACGAGGGCCGGCCCGAGCGCGTGCCAGGCGCTGAAGACTTCCAGAAGGGCTCGCTCCCCGTGCACGCGCCGGCGCACGAGGTCGAAGCCCGCGCAGAGCAGGAAGCCGACCGCCACGCAGAGCGGCACGAGGCCCACCGGCAGCAGGAAGAGCATGGGCACGAAGACGATCTGCGTGGGGACCGCGAAGCCCGATCCCACCTCGAACTCCACCCGCGCCGCCAGGGCGTACGCGACGACCAGGAGCACGAGCACGCCGGGCGAGACCAGCCGGTCCGAAGGGGAGAGGAGCGCGAACGGGACGGCGACCGCGACGAACGCCGGCGCGCCGAGGAGCGTGGCGCGCGAGTCCCTCGCCGCCAAACGCTCCGTCGCGCGCGCGCGTGCGTCCTCTATGAGCCCGCCGGCCTCAGGATCCAGGTCGGCGGTCGTGGGCGTCGCCGCGGACATCTCCACTGGATAGTCGGGGCTTGCCAATACGCGGGATTCCCTCGAACGGGTGATCCGCCCGCTTCACCCCGACGAGGGATGGCGCCCGTCGCATCCGGCCCAACACTGAGACGACCGAGCGGCCAGGGAGGATTTTGCGGCAATGAGAGGTCTACTGCGGTGCGTCGGTCTAGCTGTCTGCGTGTCGTTCGCGCTGGCGGCCCCCGCCCACGCCGGCTCGTTCGGCGACTCGGCAACGCCCTGTGAAGGCCGCAAGGTCGAGCAGCCCTTCAAGCGCTGGCTCGACCCGTTCAGCTACGTCCTCGCGCCGAACGGCAACCTCGAGCGCGGAGCGGCCGAGTGGAAGCTGGCCGGCGGCGCCAAGGTCGTCTACGGCAACGAGACCTTCTACGTCGGCGGCGCCAACCACTCGCAGTCGCTTTACCTGCCCGCCGGGAGCTCGGCGACCACGCGGCCGATGTGCGTTCAGCTCCTGCATCCGACAGTCCGCTACTTCGCCAAGAACCGCGGCACCCCGGTCCTCTCCACCCTTCTCGTCGAAGGCCTGATAGAGGACCCGCTCACGGGCAGGGTGCTAACGCTCCCCGTCGGCGTCCACACCGGCGGCTCGAGCTGGCACCCCTCGCTTCCGGGACTCGTCCTCGCCGACTTCCTCTCGGTCCTTGGCGACGACGGCGAGCTGGCGGTCGCCTTCCGCTTCAAGCCGATCGGTCTCGGCGCGAAGTGGCAGATCGACGACGTCTACGTCGATCCGTTCAGGAACCGCTGACGAGGCGGATCCGCAAGCTCTCCTCCCGGGCCTCGAGGTTGCCGCCGAGTGCGCGGATGAGCAGCGCCGCCGCGGGCGCGGCCAGCTCCCTGACCTCCTGCCCGAGCACCACCGGCTGAGCGGACCGGGAGAGCGGCGAGAGAACGAGGTCCGGCCCGTCGACGTCGAGCGCGACGCTTTCGTGCCCGCCGAAACGCGCCGTCGCCCGCGCAAGCTGAGCGAGCGCCCGGACCGTCGGCTCCGGGTCGACGCGAACTGTCGCCCCGCGGCCGGTCACGTCCACCCTGCCCTCCTCCAGCCGGGCCGCGGCCTCGTGCGCGAGCTCGAGCGAGTCGCGCTCGGCCAGCACGGGCTCGTACTTGCCGGACTCGATCCTCGCCACCAGCCGAAGCTGGTCCACGAGCTCGTCGATCTGCGCCGAGGCGGCGCCGATCATCTCCACGTAGCGCGGCGCGGGCGCCTCCAGCGACAGCTGCTCGAGTGTCCGCGCGAAGCCGTACACCGTCGCCAACGGCGTCAGGATGTCGTGGCAGGCGACCGAGACGAGCTCGGCGAACTGGCGGTCGTTCGTCATGTCACTGGGCTGCTACGTTCTCCGGATGGAGCGGAGACTAACGGGGACGACGGGCACGGTTGACATGCAGGCCTCCATGCCGGAGGTGCAGCTCGGGCTCTCCCGCGCGGGCGTCACCGGCGTGCAGAAGGCGGTGCGCATGCAGCACCGCGGCCGAGACGCCCTGGTCTCGGCGGAGATCGACTGTTTCGTCGACCTCGACCCGGCCCGCAAGGGCGTGCACATGTCCCGCTTCCCGGAGCTCTTCGAGGAGGCGATCGACGAGCTCGTGATCGGCGAGATGCTCCTCGTCGAGCGGCTGGCCGAGCACATCGCCCGCCACATCGTCGACCGCCAGGATGCCCTCCGGGCCGAGGTGAAGATCGCCGCCCGCTATCCGATCGAGCGCACGACGCCGGTGACCGGCCTGCGCACGCAGGAGCTCGTGACGCTGATCGGCCTCGCGGCGGCGTCGCGTTCTGCCGCGCGGAGGATCGTGGGCGTCGAGGCGACCGGGATCAACGCGTGCCCGTGCGCGCAGGGCCTCGTCCGCGACCAGGCGGCCGAACGGCTCGGGGAAGCCGGCTTCGAGGACGCGGACGTCGAGCGGATCCTCGAGCTCGTCCCGCTCGCCACCCACAACCAGCGCGGCCGCGGGACGCTCTACCTCGGCACCGACCTCCGGCTCGACGCCGAGGACCTCGTCCAGCTGGTCGAGAGCTCGATGAGCTCGCCCGTCTACGAGCTCCTCAAGCGACCGGACGAGCTCTTCGTGGTCGAGCACGCGCACCTCTCCCCGCGCTTCGTCGAGGATTCCGTGCGGCTCATGGTCAAGGGGGCGCTCGAGGCCTACGCCGACCTCGCCGACGACGACCTCGTGCTCGCCCGCCAGGTCAACTTCGAGACCATCCACAACCACGACGTCCTGGCGGAGCGCTTCGGCACCGTCGGCGAGCTGCGCCAGGAGCTGGCCAACGGCGGCCACTCCGCCCGCCACACCGAGCTGCGAGACTGGCTCCGCGCCGTCTGAGCGCTCAGACGCGGTTCGAGCTCAGAGGCGGGCTCGGAGGGGACGACCCCGGGCCGGCGCGTCCAAAACGCGGGCGGCGAAGCTCGATGCGGTTCTCCTCGCCGGCCAGCAGGCGCCGGATGTTCGTCCGGTGGAGGACGATGATCGCCAGCGCCGCGCCCGCGGTGAAGGCCACGATCGGCCACGACTCTCCGAACAGGAGCGCAAAGAGCGGAAGCGAGATCGCCGCCAGGATCGAGGCCAACGAGGCATAGCGCATCGCAAAGAAGACGACCATCCAGACCCCGCCCGCCGCCAGGGCCGGCAGCGGCGCGAGGGCGAGGGCGACGCCGCCGGTGGTCGCCACCATCTTCCCCCCGCGGGCGAAGCCCAGGAAGAGCGGCCGCCAGTGACCGACCATGGCCGCGACTCCCGCGAGCACGCCGACGAGGTCGCCCCCGAAGGCGAGGCCGAGCAACGCCGCCACCGCGCCCTTGGCGATGTCGAGGAGCGCGACCGCGATCCCGAACCTGAAGCCGAGCGTCCGCCAGACGTTCGTCGCGCCGGGATTCCCGCTCCCCAGCGTGCGGATGTCGACGCCGCGGAGAAGCCGCGGGAGCCAGTACGCCCAGGGCATGCTGCCGAGCAGGTAGCCGACGGCGATGAGGAGCAGGTCGGTCAGAGCTGAATAGCGTACGACTCGACCCAGCCGTTGACGACGTCCCAGTCGAGGTTTCCGAAAAAGGCCTCGATGTAGGACGCGCGGTCGGTCTGGTAGTCGAGGAAGTAGGCGTGCTCGTAGACGTCGAGCGCGACGAGCGGCGCCGTGTTCCAGATCGGGAACGTGTTCTGGGCGTCGCCGACGTAGTTGAAGAGGCGCTGCTCGTCGAAGTCGTATGCCGTCCAGGCCCAGCCGCGGCCGGCCATGCCCGTCGCCTTGAGGTCGGCGCGCCAGTCGTCGGCGCTGCCGAAGTCCCGCTCGATCAGGGCGCCGATTGCCCCGTCAGGATTTCCGCCCCCGCCGCCGAGGTGCTCGAAGTAGACCTCGTGGTTCTTGACCCCGCCGATGGCGAACGTGAGGTCGACCTTGAGCGCCCGAATCTCGGAGTAGACCTGGTTCGCCGCGGCGAGGTCGACCTCGCCGAGCTTCGCCAGGATCTCGTTCCGCTTCGCGACGTAGCCCTCGTAGAGCTTGTAGTGCGCCTCGACCGAGGCGCGGGAGATGCCGTCCATCTCGAGCAGCTCGGGCTTGAGCTCGCGCGCCGCGATCTCCGCCCGATTGAAAGCCAAGGTCGCCATGCCAGCCTTTCCGTCGACTCGTCTACGCGCGCGGGAGCTTATCGTTCCCTGGGTGACCGACTCCCTCGCTGCACTCGTCACCGGCGGCACCGGGCGTGTGGGGAGCGCCGTCGCCGCACGGCTCGAAGCAGACGGGCTCCGCGTCCTGGCTGCCGGGCGCCGCCACGGGGACGTGTCCGATCCGGGCGCGGCCCGCCAACTGGTCGAGCGCACGGCCGCGGAGCTCGGCGGCCTCGACCTCGTCGTCCACGCGGCCGGCGACGGCTTCGAGCCCAGGCCGGTCGAGGAGGTCACGGAGGAGCAGTGGGACGCCGCGTTCGGCGCCACCGCGAAGGGCAGCTTCTTCGTGGCGCAGGCGGCCGCGCCGCACCTGCGCGCGTCGAGCCTCGGCCTTCTGATCCTGGTCGAGGACGTGGCCGCCTACCAGCCCTGGCCCTCCTTTGCGCCCCACTGCGCCGCGAAGGCCGCGCAGGCGATGCTGACCCGCGTGCTGGCGCGCGCCCTCGCGCCGGACGTGCGCGTCTGCGGGATCGCCCCGGGCCCCGTCGCTGTCAAGGCGGGCCAGGAGGAGCGGCGCGCGGCCGAGACCCTGCTCGGCGCGATCGGCTCTCCAGGCGACGTCGCCGAGGCGGTTGCCTATCTCGTCCGGGCGCCGTTCGTCACCGGGACGTCGCTCGTCGTCGACGGCGGCCGGCTGCTTCGGTAGGGGCGAGCGCCCGTAGGAAACCGGAGCGGGGTTGAGTTTCGTATTGCCGTGGCATATGTCTGTCGCAGTGGCAACCGCCGAGAGCGACTCCCGGCTGCTCGAACGCGTCGCCGGCGGGGATCGGGACGCGTTCACCGAGCTCTACCGGCGCTTCGCGCGCCCCGTGTTGGCGATGGCCGTACGGCAGCTCGGCGACAGCGGCCGTGCGGAGGAGGCTGCCCAGGAGACCTTCACCGCGGTGTGGCGGTCGGCACGCAGCTATCGGCCCGAGCGCGGCTCGGCCTCCGCCTGGCTCTACGCGGTGGCGCGCCACGCCATCGTCGATCGAGCTCGGCAACGGCGGGAGCCAGCGGTCGAGGTTCCCGAGGAGGCGAGCGCCGAGGCCGGGCCGGACGAGCAGGCCGAGGGCGCCTGGCTCGCGTGGCGGGTGCACAGCGCGCTCGAGCAGCTCCCGGAGCGCGAGCGCGCCGTGCTCGAGCTCGCCTACTGGAGCGGACTCTCCCAGGCGGAGATCGCAAGCTACCTGGATGTCCCGCTGGGGACGGTCAAGACGAGGACTCGCACGGGGCTGTCCCGTCTGGCCGGCCTGCTAGACGAGGTTCGGGCATGAGAGAGCCTCCGGACCTCCGCGACCTGGTCGGCGGCGAGCTTCCGTCCGAGGAGCTGGAGCAGCTCCGGGGCGTGGACGCGATGCTCCGCCGGGTGCCCGCGCCGCCGCACGACGTGCCCGCGACCCTGACCGCAGCCGTCGCCGAGGTTCCTCTCGCCGCCAGGGGCGCGCATCGCGTCCGCCGCCTGGCCCTGGCGCTCGCCTTCGCGGCCGTGCTCGCGGCTGCGGCCTTCGGGATCGGACACTGGGCGGGAAGCAGGTTCGAGCCTGATTACACCGTGGAGATGGCGCCGACGGCGAGCGCGCCCGGGGCCGAGGCCCTGGTCAAGGTCGGCGATCGCGACGAGGGCTCCGGAAACGTCGAGCTCCTCGTCGACGTCTCCGGGCTTCCAGCGCTCGACCCCGACGAGTACTACGCCCTCTGGCTCGAGCGCGACGGAGAGTGGGCCGCTACCTGCGGGTACTTCGCCGTCGGCGAGGAGACGACCACCGTCCACATGACGGTCTCCTACGACTTCCGCGACTTCGACGCGTGGATCATCTCGGCGGGCGACCGGGAGGATCCTCAGCCCCTCCTCACGGCGGCGATCCCGAGTTCCTAGGGAGCGATGCGCCCAGCCGCGACGAAGGCTTCGTAGGTGACCGGCATCTCGTCGGCGAGAAAGCGCTCGCACGCGTCGGCGTACCGCCGGATCTCGCGCTGCGCGGTCTCGGAGGCTCGCAGGGAGACGAAGTTCATGAGCGAGCGCGCGTTGACCGTCCAGTAGAACTCGGTATAGGCGCCGACGGGCATCACCGCACGCGCGAGCTCCCTCGCCACGCCCTGCTCGACCAGCCGCTCGTAGGCCGCGTAGGCCGCCTCGTACACGTCATTCAGCTCGTCGCGGGTCGTCTCGGCCAGCTCGGCGTCCACGGGCTCGAAGGAGTATGACCCGGGCTTCCCGACCTGCGTGCGGACGTCGTCGGCGTCGGGCACGTAGAAGTCGTCGGTCGCCTTTGCGTAGCGCATGCTGAACTCGTTGAAGGAGCCGACGCGGTGGCGCATCCATTCGCGCACGACGAAGATCGGCGCCCGGATATGGAAGCGGAAGGCGTTGTGCTCGAAGGGAGTGCCGTGCCTCTCGCGGAGCAGGAAACGGATTAGCCCCGCGTCGCCGTCGTCCATCTCCTCCTTGCGCCGGGCGAAGCTCACGCGGGCGGCGTTGACGACCGAGAGGTCGCTCGCCATCGCCTCGTCGAGCCTCACGAACCCGTGGTCCAGGACCTCGATCGTGCGGTCGGTGGGGAGAGAAGCGGACGCGGTGCTCACCGCGAACGAGTCTAACGGCGGGTCCCGTCGATGCCGAAGGTTTCAGTAGAGTTTCATGCGGCAGATGCGGCAAGCGGGATCACCGATGCGAGGTCTGGGCCGGACGGCTTGCCTCACCGCGCTCCTGCTCGCAACCGCGGCTCCTGCCTCGGCACAGGAGGCCGGGCCCGTGCTCCCGCCCCCGGTGCCTGTCGCCGACGACGCCCTGACCCGGGCGCTCGAGACGGGGGAGCTCACGGAGGCCGAGTACGTCCTCGAACGCGCGCGCAGCATCTTCCAGCTGGGCACGGTCCGCCGGAACTTCGGCGACGTCGAGCGCCCGCGGCCGCGTGACGCCACCCTCATCCTCCGCGACCTGGCCCTCCGCGCGAGCGACCTGCCAGGCGCGGATCGCGCGCTCGCCGAGGCGATCCTCGCCCGTCCAACCGACGGAGGCGTTCCGGACTTCACGCATGCGTATTCGACTGCTTCCAGCTTCACGTGCGGAGCGGACATGTGCTTCCACTGGGTGGAGACGACACGGGACGCGGCGACCGCCGAGTGGGTGGCCACGGTGCAGGAGACCTGGGAGGACGTCTGGAGCGCGGAGATCGACGTGCTCGGCTATCGACCGCCTCGGTTCGACGGCTCGTCGAATCAGACCGACGGCCCGGCGGGCTTGGACAAGCGCAAGCTCGACGTCTACATCCTCGACCTGGGCGCAGACGGCGTGTTCGGCTACTGCGACTCGCTCAGCGGCAGCTTGACGCCGCCGGTCTACTGCGTCGTCGACAACGACTACGAGGAGTTCGGCTCTTCCCACACGCCCGAGGAGTTCCTGCAGGTCACCTCCGCGCACGAGTTTCACCACGCCTCGCAGGCCGCCTACGACTTCGGCGAGGACCACTGGCTGCTCGAGGGCGCCGCGACGAACATGGAGGAGACCGTCTACCCGGCGATCGACGACAACGTTAGCTTCCTCTCGTCCTGGAGCCCTCTGTCCCGGCCCAGCTCGCCGCTCGACCGAGGGGGCTTCGGGAACTCCGAGTACGGCGCGTGGATCTTCTGGCGCTTCCTGGAAGAGAAGATCGGGGGCGACCCCGCCATCCTCCGCGAGATCTGGGAGCGCGCGGACGTCTTCGATCCCACGCCGCAGAATCCCGACTCCGGAGACGAGCCTGCCGACGACTACTCGCTCCAGGCGGTCCGCCACGAGCTCACCGAGCGCGGACTGGGCTTCGCGGACGTGTTCGCGGGCTTCGCGTCCACGAACCGCCTGCTCGACTACATCGACGCCGAGGACGCCGGCTACCCCACTCCTCCGCTGGCGAAGACCTTCACGATCGGCCGGCAGAGCCGAGACACCGGTTGGCGGCGCTGGAGGATCGACCATCTGTCGTCGCGCTTCGTCGCCTTCAGGCCGCGACAGCAGGTCGCGTCCGGCGCGAGACTCCGCGTGGTCGCCCGGCTGCCCGAGAACGGCGCCGCGGCGACGCTGATCATCATCAGGGCGGACGGCTCCACCAGCACTCGCCGGCTGCAGCGGAACGGGCAGGGAGAGGCGCGCGGCACCACGCGCTTCGGGCACGGGGTCGTCAAGCGCATCGAGGTCGCGCTCTCGAACGGGAGCACCCGAATGGCACAGTGCTGGACCTCCCCCGGACCACCGGCCTACTCCTGCTGGGGGCGCCCCCGCGACGACCACCGCGTCTTCGAGCTCCGAGGAAAGCTGCTGTAGTTCCTAGAGGCGGCCGGCGGCGACGATCCGCTGGAGGAACTGCTGCGTCCTGGGCTCTCGCGGCGCCGTGAAGATCTGCTCGGGATCACCCTGTTCGAGGATCACGCCCTCGTCGAGAAAGCACACGCGAACGGCGATGTCGCGCGCGAAGGACATCTCGTGCGTCGCGATCAGCATCGTCATGCCGCCCTCGGCGAGCTCACGGATGACGCTGAGCACCTCGGCGACGAGCTCCGGGTCGAGGGCGCTCGTCACCTCGTCGAGCAGCATCAGCTCGGGCTGCATCGCCAGCGCGCGCACGATCGCCACGCGCTGCTGCTGGCCGCCCGACAGCCGGTCCGGGTAGTCGCCGGCGCGGTCGGCGAGCCCGAAGCGTCCGAGGAGCTCGAGCGCTTCCGCCTCGGCCTCGGCGCGGGGCCTTCCGAGCGCCTGGGTCGGGCCGAGGGTCACGTTCCGGAGCACCGTCATGTGCGGGAAGAGGTTGAAGGCCTGGAAGACGATGCCGATGCGGCGCCGGACGCGGTTGGGGTCGACGCCCGGCGCGGTGATTTCGTCGCCGCCGAGAACGACGCGCCCCTCGTCGATCGGCTCCAGGAGGTTGACGCAGCGAAGGAGCGTCGACTTCCCGGACCCGGAGGCCCCGATCAGGCAGACGACCTCGTGGGGAGCGAGCTCCAGGTCGATTCCCTTCAGCACCTCGTGCTTGCCGAAGGACTTCCTGACGCCCTCGAGGCGGAGCGCGGCCGCGTCCGTCATCGCAAGCCGCCGGTGGCGAGCTGCCGGCGCCGGTCGCGCGCCACGAGCCAGTCGGTGAGCCGGGCGAGCGGAATCGTCAGGAGGATGAACAGGATCGCCGTGACGAGGTAGGGCGTGTAGTTGAAGGTCGCCGCCACCTCGATCTGAGACTGGCGGAAGGCTTCCACGACCCCGAGCAGGCCGACGAGCGCGGTGTCCTTCTGGAGGCCGATGAAGTCGTTGAGAAGCGGCGGGATCACCCTGCGCACGGCCTGCGGCAGCACGACGAACCGCAGGGACTTGGCATGCGTGAGACCGAGCGAGCGCGCAGCCGCCTCCTGGCTCGGGTGCACGGACTCGATGCCCGCGCGGTAGACCTCGCTCACGTAGGCGGAGTAGACGAGCACGAGCGCGACGACGCCCCAGAAGAGCGGGTCGATGGGGACCCCCGACAGCCCGAGCGCCGGGATGCCGAAGCCGAGCATGTAGATGACGAGGATGGTCGGGATCCCGCGGAAGAGGTCCGCGTACACGACCGCAAACGCCCTCAGCGGGAAGAACACAGGGCCTTGAAGGCTCCGAAGGATGGCGATCAGGAGCGCGAAGGGGAGGATGAGCAGCTCCGCGACGAGGAAGATCTTGATGTTGAGGAGGAACGCCTCGGGGATCACCTCGAGGGAGTCCCGGAAGACCTCGCCGTTGAAGAACTGCCGCTTGACCTCGGGCCAGCCGGGCGCGCTCGTGACCACGAACGCGACGACCGCGGTGAACACGATCGTGCTCGCCAGCGCGATTAGCGTGCTTCGCCGCCCGGAGGCGCCGGGTCTCAAGGGAGCGCTACTCGAGGACGGGCGGAGCGGACGCGTTGATCCACTCCTCCTGGAACTGCGCGATCGAGCCGTCCGCCTGGAGCGCCGCGAGCGCCTCGTTGACGCAGTCCCGGAGCGGGTTCCCCTCCTCGAAGACGAGCCCGAAGTATTCCTCGCCGGCCGGCAGCCGTCCGACCGCCTTTGCGTTTGGAACCTGGACGGCCGTGACGTAGAGGGAGGTCGGGAAGTCGACGACGATCCCGTCGATCTGCTCGTTCTTCAGGGCCGAGATGGCGTCGTTGTTCGTGTCGAAGACCGCCGGATCCTGACTTGGCTGGATCTGCTCGACGATCGCGTCGTAGCTCGTCGTCCCGATCTGGGCGCCGAGCTTCGCGTCCGCGAGATCGGCCAGGGAGGACGCGCCGGCGAACTCCGAGCTCTTCAGCGTGACGACGGCCTGCTCGGTGTCGTAGTAGGAGTCGCTGAAGTCGACCGCCTCGTCGCGCTTGGGCAGGTAGGAGACCTGGTTGATGTCGAAATCGAAGTCCTTGGGCCCGGGCTTGAAGATGTTGTTGAAGGGGACGACCACCCAGCGGACCTCGTCCGGGCCGAAGCCGAGCTGCTCCGCGACCGCGTAGGACACCGCGGCCTCGTAGCCCTGGTCGGTCGGCGGGCCGGTTGGATCCCACGGAGCTCCTTCGGCGTCCTGGAACCACGGCGGGAAGGCAGGGTTGTCAGTCGCGATCGTGAGCGAGCCGTCGACGACGGTCCCGAGCTCGTCCTTGGCGCACGGGTCCGCCTCGGCGACAGCTCCCGTGTCCGTCTCCTGCTCAGTCGCGGCAGGCTCGGTCGCCGCCTCGTCGTCGTCGCTCCCGCAGGCCGCCGTCACGCCGAGGAGCGCGACGAGCAGCAGCAGAGCGAGTGTCTTGCGCATGTGCGGGGCTCCGACCCGATGCGGAGGCTGCCGAGCCTACCAGGAAATGTGAGGAGGGCCGGTCGAAGTCCGGCCCTCCTCAAGTCGTCGTGGACGTTGTCTTCTAGTCGACCTTCGCCGCGCCGTCCACCCGCGTCCTGTGCGAGAGGATCTGAAGCTCGGCCACGCGCACCTGGTTGGCAACGACGGTGCCGTCGCAGTTGGTCGTCGAGCGCGGATCGTTGTCCTGCTCGCCGTTGAAGTCGGCGTTGCCCGTGCACTGGTTCGAGAGGACGGTGAGACGCACGTGCGTCGCCATCGTGCGGCGGCACCTGGAACGTCCGCAGCAGCAGGTCCCGGAGCGACCGGCCGCGGCGGCCTCGCCGGGAAGGCGTCGGCCGGGCTGGTGAGGATCTTCGTCCAGCCCTCGGCGATCGTGCCGTCGCACGTCGGGTTGGCCAGGCCTCCGGCCGTGCAAGCGTAGAGCTCGAAAGCCCTGAGTGCGGAGAAGCGGTTCTGGGTAATCGGAGGCTGCGGCGGCGGCTGAGGCTGGGGCGGCAGGAGGTACGCGCTCACCCTCGCCAGCCGGAAGTCCTTCAGGCCGCCAAAGGTAAACGGTGACCTGCCTCCCCGCGACGGGTGCGGTCGTGTCCTCCCAGTTCGTGGCCTCGGTCTCGTCGATCAGATCGGCGTGACGGACGCCGTTTCCGGCCGCCGTCGCGCCGTTCGCCGAGGCGGCCCAGTTTTCGGCGAAGCGGATCGTGATCGTCCGGTTCTCGCCGGGCTGGAGCTGCTTCACCCAGAAGCGGACGAAGCCGTGCCCGGGCGCTTTCGCCACGAACTCGTAGCCCTCGGGGTTGACGACGAATCGTTCGATGTCGTCGATCGGCGTCGCCCGTGCCTCGTAGTGGCCGACGTACACGGTGGGATCCACCGGGTTGCCGGCCTCGTCCTCGGCTTCGAAGGTGAGGGTCGCCTCGTTCTCGAGCGGCGACTCCCAGCTCGGAACCGGCTGGTCGTCCCCGTTTCCGGTGACCGAGGCGCCATCTCCGAAGCCGCGTCGCGCGAAGCCCCGCCAGAGGATGTCCTGGTTGGCTCCGCCGAAGCGGATGACGTCCGCGGCGAGGTAGGCGTCGCGGGCGTCGAGGAACGTCGGTGCGATCGGCATGAGCAGGTAGGCGTCGAAGACGGTCTGGATCCAGCGACGGTTGCCTTCGCATGTGGCCACCGGCCTGACGCCGTCGGCGCAGGCGACGCCGGCCTGGAAGGTCGACTTCGGGTAGCGGTCGAGGTAGAGCCCGCGGATGTCGTAGTTCGTCGCGCTCCAGATCTCTCCGTCCGCGTGCACCTGCTCACCGACGATGTCGTAGGCGACATCGCCGAAGTTGAGCGGGTTGACGTCGGGCGTCGTCGAGGGGGCCGGGAACCGGCTCGTCGACCGGAAGCTCATGTCGTAGTTCCGGATCGCCCGGATCGGGTTCCCGGTCACGTACGCGCCGACGGAGTTCTCGTTCGCCCCGGAGACCGGCACGAATCGGTACTCGTTCAGGTACTCCATCGCGTGGAGGTCTCCGTTGGACTCGCCCATGGCTCCGGCATGGTCGCCCATGCGGCGGAAGCCCTTGCCGATCATCCGGTTCTCGATCATGTGCCCGTACTCGTGCGCGATCACGGCCATGTCGTAGTCGCCGTCGACGCACGGGGCGTAGAATCCCGCCGCGGCCGGCTGCCAGAGGAACATGTTCGTGATCGAGGGCACGCCGTCGATCTGGGTGGACATGTTGGCGTTGTCGCGGAATCCCGGCACGACGGCGCCCGATTGGGCGCGGCCGTCGACGGGGTCGCCGCCCAGGCCCGGCCCGCCGAAGTTCGACTGCTGGCCGTTCCACGTGGCCTCGGTGAAGCCGAGGTTGTACGACCAGTCGTGCATGCGGTTGTGCATGACGAACAGATTGACGACGGCGGCGCTGATGTCGTTCGTGACGCCGGCGCCTGTGAGCTGCGCTGGGTCGCAGCCGCTCTCGAACCACGCGTTCGTCCACGGGTAGAGGTAGTCCCGCGTCGGGCTCGTCGGCCGGAAGAGAGTCCCCGGCGGAGGCGGTGGCGTTGGAGGTGGCTGTGGAACGAACCAGACCTCCTTCGTGTTCGCGTTGTTGCCGATCGTCGTGTTCGTCGAGAGCAGCGTTGCCGGGTCGACGTCCCATGGAAGCGGCGAGGCCGCGTTGGCGATCACGTCGTGACAACCGCGCGCCTTCTCCCAGCACCATGTGCGGCGCGTGTCCGCACTTGGGTAGTTGTACGGGAACCTGTTCAACCGGGTCAGGAGCGGAAAGGCGGGGAACACGTCCCACCTCGGATTATCGACCAGGGACTCGACGATCCCCTCCCGGTAGAGGATCTCGCCGCTGGCGGCGTCGACGATGTGCCGGTAGCCGGCGTCGACACCGTCCGTGTAGACGGTCTCGTACGCTAGCCGCGCGCCTCGCTGCGGCGTCGGGAAGGCAACGCGGCGGACGAGCTGATCCTCGCGCAGGCCTACGACCTCGAGTCTGCGCCAGCCGTCGACCCGGCCGGCCGCGTCCATCTCGACGAGCGAGACGCGCTCGCCTGCGTCGGCCAGGGCTGTGACGAGCGCTTCCGGCCCGGTGAGCTCGGCGGCATTGGCCAACTCGTCCGAGCCCACGAGCGTTGAGGACGCGTAGGCGACCCTCCAGCCGCCTGCTGAGCGAACGAGCCCGACCGAGGCCCCGCCCTCCGGCGAGACCGGCAGGCCGTCCAGCGTCTGGCGCAGGATGACGACGCGGCCGTCGTCGCCGAGCGGCGCCACGGTCTCGACCTCGAGCCCTGCCGTCGAGTCGAGGCGGTAGAGGACGCGGTTCGCGTCCAGGAATGCAAGCGCGGCCTCGCCCGCCGAGCCCGTCTGGATGCTGGAGGCGAGGAAGCCTTGGTAGCGGATCAGCGACTGCGCCGTGCCGAAGTCGGTCCAGCGTGCCACGGCGCCGAGGTCGGCCACCGCGTCGAGCTGCGCCCGCGAGGGCGCGATCGACGTCGTCCGCGAGTCGACGTCGGCGAGGTCGCCCTGGTGGCCGTGCCTGTCGACCTGGAACTGGCCGAAGGCCGACGAGGGCGCGAGCAGAGCGAGCGCTGCGAACGCGGCCAGGATAGCCACGGGCAGGCTGCGCCCGCCTCGCATGGGCAAACGAAGTGACGGCATGTCTCTCCCCCTACTTTGGGTTCGACTCCGTCCCCATCCGCGGAGTCGGCCCCGTTTCTAACCGACCTGGGCCGGAAATGCCAGTCCCGCGCCCGGTGCACGCCCGGAATCCGCTTGACCTCGCATCACGGATGCTCTTGAATGGCCTGGTGGTTTCAGCGGCGATGGAGGGGGTGCCGCGTGCGTGCCGGGACGAACATGAGCGCTTCCGCACTGTGTTCGGGCGTGCCGTGCGGTGGTACCGCCGCCGCTCCATGAGGGGGATCGACACCCCCTTCGCTTCTTCCCACGAGGAGGTGCTCTGAGTTGCCAGGCAGACTTCGAAGGCTCGTCCTGCTGGCGCTGGCGGTGCTCACCGTTTCACTCGGGTTGGCGGGCAACGCCGGCGCGCAGCTGACGCCGCCGCCCGGCGGCTGGTGCGGCACGCCCGAGCCGGACGCGGCAGGCAACCTGCCGGCCACGTCGCCACCGGGCCCGGTCGGAAGCTTCGCGCATATCCCGTACTACGCGATCAAGTGCACGCTCGACGAGATCGAGTCGCAGGAGATCGGCAACCGCATGAGCGTCGAGCAGATCGGCGTCTCGGCGACCGGGCGGCCGCTCTACGGCGTCGTCATCAACGCCGCTGGAGACGTCCGAGCAGCAGCGCGACTACAGCCGCTGGCTGAGGATTCGCGCGTTGGCGCTCGACGACCCCGCGGAGGCGCAGGACCTCCTCGCGCAATGGGGCGACGACGTCAAGGTTCCGATCTTCAACCAGAGCGGAATCCACGGGAACGAGTACGAGGGCGTCGAGTCGAACATGCAGCTGATCCAGGAGCTGGCGACCACCCCGTACGGCGTCGATCCGAAGATCGACTCGTACCTCGACCACATGATCCTGGTCTTCAACATCATCCATAACCCGGACGGCCGCGTCGCAGGCGCCCGGACGAACGCGAACGGCTTCGACCTGAACCGTGACTGGCTCACGCAGTCGCAGTCCGAGACGAGGGCCTCGGTGGCCTATGCAGCTGGAGTGGCTCGCACCCGAGCTTCTCGACCTGCACGGCTACGTCACTCCGACGCTCGTCGAGTCGACGACGAAGCCACACGCCCCGCAGCATCGAGTACGACCTCTATCTCCAGTGGAACCCGCGCAGGTCGCAGGCGAACGCCGACGGCCTGGCGGCGATCGGCTTCGGCACGACGCGACCGATCCTCGACTGGTGCCCGGAGGCCGACTTCCCGCAGCCGAACGGGCTCTGCCTCGACGGGAGCACTCCCGGCCCGGCTGTGGCCGAGGGCTGGGACGACTGGGGCCCCTTCTACACCGGCCAGTACGCGCAGCTGACGGGCTTCGACTCGTCCACCGTCGAGATGTGCAACCGCACGGACTTCCTCTGCGGCTTGCCGGGCAGCACGACGCATCAACTCGGTCGTCTGGGCGCCTACATGGCCCAGCGCGCCGTCACGCTCTCGACCATGGACTTCATGATCGAGAACCGAAACGAGCTGCTCGACACGCAGATGGAGGTCTACCGGCGCGGCGTCACCGCGGCGGACCGGCCGGCCTGCTGCCCGGCTCCGTACGACGTCGCCAACAACTGGATGCGCGAGTACAACACCGCGTACGTGATCCCGATGGGAGCCGGCCAGCGCAGCGCCGCCGAGGCGAACCGCCTGGTCGAGTGGCTCTTCTTCAACGAGATCGAGGTGCACCAGCTGAGGGCCGACTACACGTTCGGCGGCCAGACCTTCCAGAAGGGCTCGTACGTCGTCTGGCTGAACCAGGCGCTGCGCGGCCTCGCGGACACGGCTCTGAACATCGGCGACGACATCTCGGCGTCGATCACCCAGCTCTACGCTCCTCCGGGCGCCTGGAGCCACGGCTACCTCTGGGGCGCCGACATCGCCGTCATCCCGGACGAAGCGGCCTTCTCGCCGCCGACGACGGAGATCACGAGGCCGAGGACATTCGCGACCGGAGTCGAGGGAGGACGGGCAGGGGCCTACGCGCTCGAGCTCGACTCGGCGTCGGCGGTGCGGGCCCTCAACTCGCTCACGGGCTCCGGCGTCACCGGCAAGCTCGCCCTGGAGCCGTTCCCGGCTCAGACCGGTGGGACCCTGCCGGCCGGGAGCGTCCTCTTCGCGACCGATCAGGCCACGAAGGTGAAGCTGGCGACCGCGGCGCGGCGCTACGGTCTCCTGCTTCGCCGGATCGTCTCCAGCGCGATTCCGGACGACACCGACCCGATCACCGGCGCACCGCGGATCGCCGTGATCACCGGAGCGGTCAACCAGGACGTCTGGTCGCTCCGCGACATGGGATTCGTCGCCAACCCGGTGGGGACGACGACGACCATCAACAACGCGCCTACAGATCCGCTCGTCGGCTATGACGTCGTCTGGAACACCGGCAACTGGCCGGCTGCGAGCCTGCCGACGGCTCGAGCGCGGTTGACGGCGTTCTTCGAGGCCGGAGGCGGGTACGTCGGAACCGGGGCGAACGGTGGTGCGAACTTCCTGAACGGCTCCGGGCAGGTCACCGGCTTCGCGACCGGCACCTCCGGAAACGCGTTCGGGGAAAGCGGCATCATCCGCTGGAACAACACGGGCGGCGTGAACAGCCCGATCGTGGGTCCGTATCCCGCTCAGGACACGGCGATCGTCGATCCGCCCACCTGGTTCACCGGCGTGCCGGCAACGATGTCGGTGGACGCCAGGCTCCCGCTGACGAACTTCTTCGCAGCGGGGCTCTGGCCGCTCAACGCGTCGTCCGCGTCGGCGCCCGGCTCGGCCCTGATCGCTCATGGGACGAACATCGCGGGCACCGCACGGCTGACCTCGTTCTCGATGAATCCGCTCTACCGGGCGGATCCGGAGCGCGAGTGGCCGATGGTCGGCGCAGCCGCCTACTGGGCAGACCAGTAGACGGGCCGACGGCCAACTAGGCAACCAAGCGAGGGGCGGGGAAACCCGCCCCTCGTCGTTCCCGGCTACTCGGCCGGCCTGAGGGCGGGGAGGATGCGAACGATCCCGGGCCCGTACTCGTCGTCGACCAGCGCCTGCGCGCGGCCGTCCGCGTCGGCGACCACGTCGATGAAGACCATCGGCGGGAGCCCACCCGTGTCCGACCCGAGGAGCTTGAGCCCGAGCTCTGGGAGGCGCGCCTCCACCTCTTTGCGGATCTGCGCGAGCTCCTGGGCGGTCGGAACGTCGCGCTCGACGACGCAGAGAGGGCCGTCCCACACCTCGCGGATCGCGATCTCGTGACGGTCGGCTTGCCCCGTAAAGACGGCGACGAAGACGACCGGGCTGAACTCCTGCAGCTCCTTGTCGAGGTGGTCGTTCCAGGCGATGACGTAGTCAGGCTGCGACCTCGCGTACGCGTGCGCCCGGCGTGCCTCCTCCTGCGTGTTGTGCTCCGGCTCGGGCGCAACCCAGCCGCCCTCGGGCTCAGGACAGGGATTCTCGTAGACGTAGGCCTCGGGCACATCGGGCTCTTCGAACGGCCCCACTTCGGCAACGGTGAACACCTCACCGTCGAACCTGCCGACAACGTGGTAGCCGCCCCAGGTCGTCCCGTCCATGGACCTCTCGCCGCCGACCGCCTCCCAGTCCCAGTTGGCAATCCGAACGTCGCCGCACTGCGGCGGCAGCGACAGCAGGATCCCACCCAGGCAGAGCATCGGCCCATCCGTGGCGTCCAGCACGGTCGCGCTCGCCTCGTAGAGCTGCGGCGCATCGGCTGACGGTGCAGGCGGCTCGTCGGCCGCGCTCGTGCTCCCGACGGCACCGCCCGGCTCGCCGGTCCCGCACGCGGTGAGGGCGAGGGCTGAAGTCACGACGAGCGAGAGCGCGAAGGTCCGCACGCTTATCGGAAGGGTGACGGATGCCAATTGTTCCGCACGCTCCTCCTACGTCGCCGTGCGCGCGCGTCGTCACTCAGCGCCTGTCGAGGAGGCCGCGAAAGAGGTCGGCGAGCGAGGAGCCGCCTTGGATCAGCCAGTCGAGGGGAGCACGCTGCACGACCTCCCGCATGATCCGGGCTTCGAGGGGGCCGATGCTGCCCCGCTCCTGCGCGTCCACGATCGACTCGAAAAGCCCTGCGCGGACGGCGCGCTCGAGCGTCTCTCGGTCCCACTCGACGTCGCGGCCCAGCTCCGGGTCGATCGAGAGCACGAGCTCCTCGCGCGTGGTGTTCAGCTCGCAGGCCGCCCCGTCGAGACCGTCGAGGACGATCCGCTGGAGGGTCGCCTGGAACCCCTCGCCCGGGAATGTTTCGCGCTGCTCGCATGGGTCGGCGACCGCGGGCGCCCCGTAGCTCAACGCGCCCTTGGCGAGCTCGATGCCGATCAGAACCGCCGCGGCCAGCCCGAGCGCGCCGAGCGCGAGCAGGCCCTGCGAGCGGCGGCTCACGCTACGGCCCTTCTGCCGAACACGAGCCCCGCCACCCCGGCGAGCACCGCGAACAGCGCAGAGAGCACGAAGGAGGAGCGGAACGCCCGGGTCAGCACAGCCTGAACCGACTCGAGCAGCGACTCGCGGGCCTCCTCGACCGGGGGGTCGTCCGCGGCGCCGCTCTCCTCGAAAGGCCGCGCTAGGTCGGGGATCTCCCCCTCCGGCACCCGCTGGAACTCCCGGTAGAGGTCGAGCGTGATCGGGATCTTGGTCGTCAGCGGCAGCTGGGCGTCCAGGATCACGGCGGTCGCGTTGAGCGTGGCCGTTTCCTCCGCGTCGTCCAGCTCCGAGGCGAGGAGGGGCGCCACTGCGAGCAGCCCGACGACGAGGCCAATGTGGCGGACGCCGACCGAGGTGGCGCCGCTGTGCATGAGGTCACCCTCCCGCGCCAGCGATGCGCGCGTCAGCGGGGGGAGCGCCAGGCCCAGGCCGACGCCGGCCAGAACGAGCGCGGGCACGGCGTAGGCCGGGTCGCTGGCGGGCAGGAGGGCGAGCGCAGCGAGGCCCGCTGCCAGAAGGGCGGAGCCCCCGACGACGTCGGCCAGCCCGGAGAGCCGGGTGGAGAGCGGTCGGGCGCACAGAGCCGCGAGCGGCAGGGCGCTCACGATCGCCGCCCCGGCGAGCGGGCCGTAGTCCCACACGGTGACGATGAGGAGCACGGCCAGGAAGAGGGCCCCGACGAGCGCCGCGTAGGTGAAGACGAGCGCGGGCGCGGAGGCGAGCGGCGCGCGGCCCCTCTCAGTCGGCGGCGGCAGCGCGCGCGCCGCCGGCTGGAGGACGCCGACGATCGCCGCAGCGGCCAGCGGCGCCTGCACGGCAAAGATTGCGCGCCAGTCGAAGGCCTCGGTGAGGACGCCGCCGAGCGCCGGGCCGACCGCGGTCCCCAGGGTCCCGGCGCCGACCCAGACTGCTACGGCGCGCGAGCGATCGCCGCTCAGGACGACCAGAAGCGGGAGCGAGGCCCCGAGAAGGAAGGCTGCGCCGAGCCCCTGGGCGACCCTCCCTGCGACGAGGGTCTCCAGGCTCCCGGACACCGCGCAGACGACGGACGCCGCGAGGAAGATTCCGAGACCCGCGAGCCCCAACCAGGCGGGGCGCACGCGCTGTACGAGAGGCAGGAGCGCGAAGGCGCCGACCACGACCGCGAGGTTGTAGGCGGTCACCACCCACGAGATGCCGGGGATCGTGGTTTGGAGCTCGACGAACAGCTCCGGAAGGGCCAAGACGACGATCGACGAGTCCGCGAAGGCGACGGCGATCGAGACCGCGAGCGCGAGCTCGAGCAGAAGACGCCGCTTCGGGTTGACGGCCTCGGACTCGATGGCGCCAGCCTATGTGCTGGGGCCTTGAACCAACGACGGGATTCGTGTTGTGTTCTCGCGGACAGGCAACGGGAGAAAGGGGCTTACTGTGGCAAGAGCACGCTTTGTGCTCGGCATCATCGCGGCGCTGGTCGTCGTCGTCCTCGCGGCGGCGGCACCGGCAGCGGCCCGGCCGGATCCGGACGGCGTCGTCGTCGAGGGGCTTACCGACCCGCGCGGCATCTCGAGGGCCGGAGGCCGGACGTTGCTCGTGGCCGAAGGGAACGGCCGGATCACCCGGATCCATCCCGGGCGCAAGGGCACTGCGTCGGTCAGGACCTTCGCCGAGTTTCCATTCGACCCCGATGCGGGACCGTTCCCGGTCGATGTCGCCTACCAGGGCCCCCGCCACGTCTGGGCCACCCTGGCCGGAGACCCGGCGGCGGGCGGCAGCAGGGTCGTGCGCCTCGATCGCAAGGGGAAGGTCACGCTCTCCTTCGACATCGCGGCCTACCAGGAGACCGACCCGGATCTCGACGACCAGGACGACTTCCCCGAGGAGTCGAATCCGTTCGGGCTCGCGATCCTCACCGGCGGCGGAGTTCTCCTCGCCGATTCGGCGAACAACGACCTCCTGAGGATCACCAACAAGAGGAAGATCAAGACCGTCGCGCGCTTCCTGCGCGAGGACGTCCCATGGCCGGACGGCCTGCCCTTCCCGGGCCCGCCGCCGGGCACTCCGACGCCTGCCGAGTCCGTGCCGACCGCGGTCGCGATCGGCCCGGACGGCGCGTGGTACGTGTCGGAGCTCAAGGGCTTCCCGTTCATCAAGGGCACGTCTCGGATCTGGCGGATCGAGCCGGGAACGGAGAACGCGACCTGCGATCCTTTGCACCCGGACACCGGGCCGTGCACGACCTATGCGACCGGGTTCACCTCCGTGATCGACCTGGCCTTCGGTCGGGACGGCACGATGTACGTCCTCGAGATCGCCAAAGAGAGCCTGCTCGCCGTCGAGATCTTCGGCGAGCCGCCGATCGGAGCGCTCTGGGCCGTGGACGGCGGGACGAAGACCGAGCTCGCTCCGGGAACGCTGCTGGCGCCGGGCGGAGTCGCCGTCGGCTACAACGGCACGCTCTCCGTCACGACGGGCACGGTCTTCGGGCCCGGCGGCGGCGCAGTCGTCCGGATCAACCCGTAGCGAGACGCCCTGAGGGCGACCCGGCCGGCGAGCCGGGCCGCCCTCAGGCGACCAGCAGCGTGATCGCGGCGAACTGGCACGACGCCGCGACGACCGTTAGCAGGTGGAAGAGCTCGTGGTAGCCGAACACGGCAGGGACGAGGTCGGGCCTGCGCACGGCGTAGACGACGGCGCCGAGCGTGTAGAGGATCCCGCCGACGGCGACGAGCGCCGTTCCGGAGCCTCCCGACGCCTCGATGATCTGCGGGAGCGCAACGACCCCGACCCAACCGAGGGCGATTCCCGCCCCGACCGGCACCCAGCGAGGGGCGTCGAGCCAGAAGAGCCGCTGCACGATCGCGAGCGCGGCGCCGACCCAGACGACGCCGAGAATGGAGAACTGCCAGGCGCCGCTCAGCACCAGCAGGCCATACGGCGTGTACGTGCCCGCGATCAGGAGATAGATGGAAGCATGATCGAGGCGCCGCATGACTCGTCGCGCGGCCGGCTGCCAGGTCACCCGGTGGTAGAGCGCGCTGACGCCGAACGTGAGAACGAGGCAGCCGCAGAACGCGGCAGCCGCGAGGCGCTCTCGACCACCCGAGGCAGCCGCCACGAGAGCGGCGCCGAGCAGGGCGAAGACGACGAACGCATACAGATGGAAGGCCCCGCGCAGGCGAGGCCTCGTCGCCGCGCTCTCGAGCGAGCTACCGATACCGGTAGACGATTCGGCCACGGGTGAGATCGTAGGGCGACAGCTCGACCTTCACCCGGTCTCCGAGGAAGATCCTGATGCGGTAGCGCCGCATCTTCCCCGCCGTGTAGCCGAGCGTCTCGTGGCCGTTGTCGAGCTGGATGCGGAACATCCGGTTGCGGAGGGCCTCGACGACCTCACCCTCCATCTCGATCTTCTCTTCCTTGTCGGCGATAGCTCCTCCCTCCTCGTGCAATAACACCACACTGGTCAGGTGGATTCGCCCGTGGCCGCGACTTGCGGCCACGGGCGGCCCACAGCTTCCTACGAGGCGACCGGGGCGACGTTCGTCGCCTCGGGGCCCTTGGCGCCCTCGCGCGCCTCGTACTCGACGCGCGCGCCCTCGGAGAGAGTCTTGAAACCCTCGCCGGCGATGTTCGAATGGTGCACGAAAAGATCCTTCGTGCCCTCGTCAGGGGTGATGAAGCCGTACCCCTTGCTGTCGTTGAACCACTTCACGGTTCCGCTGGCCATAAGAAAACACCTCCCTCACCAAGTACAAGAACGGGTAAGGAAAGCGCCTTGCGCGAACCGGACTCGCTCTGGTTATCGCCCCGAGAATAGCAGGGCTCCCGCGTTTCCCGGCATGCTGCGCCGGTTTCACCTGCACGCTTGGCGGCTACGAGCGCACACAGGCTTGCGAGGACGCTCTGGAAGAGGCGCTCAAGAGCTCAGCTCTCGGGGGATCACGAGGCCTTCGAGCTTGGCGGCGCCGGCGGCGAGGTCGGACCACCGAGTCGTGAAGACGACGCTCGCCAGCGCCCCGGTCGGGAAACGGTCGAGCGCGTCGGCGCGGCCTGTGAGAGCGAGGGCCAGCTCGTGCAGGGTCGGATTGTGCCCGACGACGAGCACCGAGGCGACGGCGTCGTCCACCTCCCGCAGGCGCGCGAGCACGTCGTCGACGCCGGCCCCGTAGAGCGCGTCCTCGAGCCGGATCTCGACGTCGCCCGAGAGCACCGGCAGAAGCGCGGCCAGCGTCTGCCGGGCTCGCAACGCGGTCGAGCAGAGAACGAGCTCGGGCACGATCCTGGCCTCGTGCAGGTGCTCGGCGATCCGGAGGACGGCCTTCTCGCCGCGAGGTGCGAGCGGGCGCTCGTGGTCGGCCAGATCGGGGTCGTCCCAGCTCGACTTGGCGTGGCGGAGAAGGTGCAACTGCTTCACAGAAGGCGTATTCTCATGGGAATCCCGGGCAACCGCGGGAAGGGACGGGCCCTTCCGGGCCGAACTCCCGACCCGTGCCGAACTTGGCCAATCTGAAGGGGGCCGCCGTCCGCCCTTCGACTCGCGTTCGCCGCTCCGTCGCCATCGTCCTCGGCATCCTGCTCGAGGCGCTGGTGATGCTGCTCGGAGACTGGCACGACCGCTATCCCGGGCTCGTGGTCGCAGCTGGGCTCGTCATCGCGGCGCTCGCCGGCTCGGCGGGCGGGATCTGGAGCGGCCTCGCGGCCGCGGCCGCAGGCTGGACGCTCCACTTCTTCTTTGTTGCGGACCAGGCCTGGCTGGCGCTGGCCGGGCTTCCGGCCTGGCTCGCGGTCGGCGGCCTCGCCGGCTGGCTCGCGCTGGCCCGGAGGCGCACCGCGGAGGAGCGCAGCCTCGTCACCGGGGAGCTCGCGGCCGTGCGGGACTCCGCCGCCGAGGCGATCATCGGCATCGACCTCGACGGCACGATCGTCAGCTGGAACGCGGGAGCCGAGGCGATCTACGGGTACGAGGCCGCCGAGGCGATCGGCCAGCCGGTCTCCCTGCTGGCGCCCGACGCCGAGGGTGAGGAGTCGATGCGCCCAGCCCTCGCTGCGCAGCTCGGCGAGCGCCTTGACGTCCCCAGCACCGTGCACCGCCATGAGGACGGCGGCGAGCTTGACGTCTCCCTGACGGTCGCACCGATCCCGAACAGCGCGGGCGAGCCGACCGGCGCCGTGGTGGTCACCCGGGATATCGGCGAGCCGCAGCGCGCCGAGGCGCTTCAGCGCGAGAGCGAGGCCAAGTACCGGGCCCTGACGGAGCACCTGCCGACGATCACTTACCTCCATCCGCTCGGCGAGCGCGACACGCCGCTCTACGTGAGCCCCCAGGTCGGCGCGATCCTCGGCTACGGCGCCGACGAGTGGCTCGCCAAGCCCAGCCTGTTCTTCCAACTCGTGCACCAGGACGACCGTGAGCGCGTCTCGGCCGAGATCGCCGCGGCGGCCGCAGGCGCGAGGCCGCTGCGCTGCGAGTATCGGATGCTGTCGCGAGACGGCCGGATCGTCTGGGTGCACGACGAGGCGGTGACCGTGCGCGACGACGACGGCCGGCCGCTCTACGTCCAGGGCTACCTGCTCGACGTCAGCGAGCGCCGGCATGCCGGGGAGGAGCGGGAGCGTCTCTTGGCGGCCGAGCGCGCCGCGGCCGCGGAGGCCCTGGACCGGCAGCGGAAGCTCGACGTCCTCGCGCGCGCCGGCGAGATCCTCGCCTCCTCGCCGAACTACCAGGCGACGCTTCGGCGGGTCGCCGAGCTCGCCGTGCGCGACCTTTGCGACTGGTGCGTGGTCGACCTCATCGACGACGACGGCACGGCAACGCGGCTCGCCGCAGCCCACTCGGGGCCGGGCGTGCCGCTGGGGGATGCGCCGGGCCCGTCGCCCGAGCCCGAGATCCTGGAAGTGGCCGAGCGCGGCAAGCCCGAGCTCTCCGAGTCGCGCATGTGTATTCCGCTCCGCGCCCGCGGCCGGACGCTCGGCGCGCTCACGCTCTTCGCGCGCGCGCCGGGCCGCTCCTACGGTGCCGATGACATTGCGGCCGCCCAGGACCTCGCCGGGATGACGTCGCTGGCCATCGACAACGCCCGCTTGACGCGGGAGGTGGAGGAGTCCGCGGACGCGGCGCGCGTCCTCACCTACGTCGCCGACGGCGTCGTCCTCGTCGACCAGACCGGGACTATCCGCCTGTGGAACCCGGCCGCGGTCGCGATCACCGGCCTCGCCCCCGACGAGGTGCTGGGCCGGCCCGCCGGGGACGCGATCTCAGGCTGGAAGGGCCTCGCAGACCGGATCCCCGTAGGCACGGCCGCCGAGTCGGTGCAGCCGGAGACCTTCCCCCTCGAGACCGATCGCGGCGAGCGCTGGATCTCCATCTCCGGCGTCAACTTCTTCGGCGGCATCGTTTACGCCTTCCGCGACGTCACCGACGCACGCCGGCTCGAGGAGCTGAAGGCGGACTTCGTCGCCACGGCCTCGCACGAGCTGCGCACGCCGCTCGCCGCCGTCTACGGCGCCGCGCAGACGCTCCGCCGTCACGACTTCGCCCTCGACGAGGCCGGGCGCAACCGCTTCGTCTCCCTGATCGTGGACGAGTCCGAGCGCCTGAACCGCATCGTCAACGAGATCCTCCTCGCCAACCAACTGGACGCCGGGCGCCTCGACCTCGTCGATGAGCCGTTCGACGCCGCCGACCTCGTCCAGCGCGTCGTCGAGTCCGCGCGAGAGCACGGGCCGCCCGGCATCCGCTTCGAGACGATCGTCTCCGAGTCGACGCCGCCCGTCGCGGCCGACCGCGACCGCGTCCGGCAGGTGCTCGTCAACCTCGTCGAGAACGCGATCAAGTACTCGCCCGACGGCGGGCCCATTCGGGTGGGCGTCCAGCCGGCAGAGGGCTCCGTGTGCTTCTACGTGCGCGACGAGGGCCTCGGCATCCCCGCCGACGAGCAGGCGCGGATCTTCGAGAAGTTCTACCGGCTCGACCCAGAGATGACGCGCGGCATCGGCGGCACCGGCCTCGGCCTCTACATCTGCAGCGAGCTGCTCGAGCGCATGGACGGCCGGATCTGGGTCGAGTCGCAGGAGGGCGTCGGCTCCACCTTCTCCTTCGAGCTTCCCGCGGCGGAGCCGGCCGCCGCGCGCCCGGCCCTCGGCGAGGGGCGCGATCTCACCGACGCCCTCCGCCCACCCGGCCCGGGCGCGCTCCCCGGCGTGAGCTAGCGTGGCTGCTTGAGACGGCGGAGCTCGCCGAGCTCCCGCTCGGTCGGCGGCTCCGTGACGGCGAGCGGCTCGCGCACGCGCAAGGGCCAGCCCGTTGCCTCCAGCGTCTGACCGACGTCGACGCCGGAGTGGAGCGCCGTCAGCTCGAGCTCGCCGTCGTCACCGGGCTCCAGCACGCCGAGATCCGTGATCACGGTGAAGGCGGCGCCGCCGCGACCGACCGACGTGACGAAGTCGAGGCGCTCGACGAACGTACGCCGCGAGTGCCGGAGCATGACGATGACCTTCCGCACCGCCGCGGCGATCTCCGGCGCGCCCCCGGCGCCGGGGAGGCGCACCTTCGGATGAGCGTAGGGGCCGATCACGGTCGTGTTGATGCTCCCGCGCCGGTCGATCTGAGCCGCCCCGAGGAAGCCGACGTCCATGCGCCCGGCGCCGATCCAGTAGCTGAACATCTCCGGCACGGAGACAAGCTCGTCGGCGGTGGCCGCCAGGTCGTCGTCGCCGATCGAGAGCGGCAGGTTGAGGGGCTTGGCGCCGATCGCACCCGACTCGTAGACGAGCACGCAGTCGGGAGCGTGAAGGCGGCGGGCGAGATTCGCGGCTGCGTTCGGCGGACCGACTCCGACGAGGCACACCTCCCCATTCTCGAGAGCCCGCGCGGCCTGCACGGTCATGACCTCCTCGGGAGTCGGCGCGGTCATCCCGCCTCCAGCACGTGCTCGCGCATCCAGGCGCCGAACCGCTCCCGGTCGCGCGAGATTTCGTCCCACTCGGAGTAGAACGCGTTGTCGCGGACCGAGTAACCGGCCGCATAGGACGGCCAGGCCCCGCCGGGGAGCACGACGACCGCATCGAGGACCCAGGCCGGCAGGAAGACTGCGTGCGGCCGTCGCTCGAGCCCGTCGACCATCTCCTCGACTGTCACGACGGCCCGCTTCGCGGCGAGCACGGCCTCCTTCTGAACCCCTGCGAGACCCCAGAGCAGCACGTTCCCCTGCCGATCGACCTGCTGGGCGTGGATGATGGCGACGTCCGGGGTGATCGCCTTGACCGCGCTCACGCGCTCGCCGGTGAAAGGGCTCTCGACGGACGCCACCGAGGCGTTCTCGGCGAGAAGGTCGGTTCCCTCGTACCCGCGCAGGACGCCGAACGGGAGGTGGGCCGCGCCTGCGGCGTAGGCGGTGGCGAGCCCGGCGTGCGAGTGCTCGACGACCGCCAGCTCGCGGGGCCAGCCGTGCTCGACCGCGTCCCTGAACCGATGCAGCGAGCCGACTCCTGGATTGCCGCCGTAGGAGAAGGTCAGCTGACGCGCGCAGCCCATGCCGATCAGCTGGTCGTAGACGACGTCGGGGGTCATGCGGACGAGCGCGAGCTCTCGCCTCCCCTGGCGGATGATCTCGTGGCCGGCGGCGAACGGGATGAGGTGCGTGAAGCCCTCGAGCGCGACCTCGTCCCCGTCGTGGACGTGTTCGGCCACGGCGTCCGAGAGCGAGAGAACCCTCGCAGTCCGCCGCATCGACCGCGAGCCCTCGGCCTAGGCCTCGACGCCGTAAGCCTCGGTGAACGCCTCCGCCGCGTACCCGAGCGAGGCATAGGCGAAGCCGCCGTCGCCCCAGTCCGTGCCCCAGCTGTTGCGGACGATGAACCGCCCCGACGTGTAGCCGACGAGGGCGATCGCGTGCCCCCCGCGCTTGGTCTCCGGGAGATAGTCGTCGAGGTTGCCCCCGTTGACGGTGGCGTCGTACCACGTGTCATCGACGTTCAGCCGGGTCAGGATCGGCCCCTTGGTGGCGAGCCAGATTCGCCACGAGGTCTGGCTCGTCCCCAGGTTGAAGTAGGCGAGGATCTTGAGCTGCGCCGCGATCGCGTAGAACGTATTCGCCTGGCCGGGGTAGAGCCTGCCGGAGCTGAAGGGCAGGGTCGTGTCGCGGACGACGCCGAACTTGCGTGCGATGTCGAGCGCGGCCTTGAGGCTCGTCCCCTCGGTCTCGATGAACGTGGTCGGCCTCGTTATGAACGGGTCGGTCTCCTTGGA
The DNA here is from genome assembly GCA_963838795.1 of uncultured Actinomycetes bacterium. GTDB lineage: Bacteria > Actinomycetota > Thermoleophilia > Gaiellales > Gaiellaceae > JAIBJN01. The sequence continues at coordinate 17,890 of CAWISL010000011.1, read as the reverse complement.
CGCCATCCAGACGAACCGCGGCGAGAGCGGGGTGGTCTGGGGGATCCGGCCGTTCGTCACGAAGTGCCAGCGCAGCACGGAGTCGGCGCACGCCCAGCCGACGCAGGAGCCGGTCGAGCCCTGGTCGCCGACCTTCCACCAGGTCGCACGCAGGTCCTTCGACGCCGGGATTGGCGGCGCAGCCATGACCATGTCGGCCTCGGCCGCGGTTTCGAAGGTCCAGTCGTCTTCCTGCTTCGGGGAGGGCTTCGCGTTGAGGATCCGCTTCGGCTGCCGCTTGCGGGTCGCCTTCCGCCTCGTGGTCTTCCGTGGTCTGGCCACCGGGCACCTCCTGGGCGGGGAACGTGAGAGCCCGCCGAGTCTAGACCTCCTCTTGCGTCGGTGACGGTCGCGTAGCCTCCTGCCGTGCATCGGCTGCTGATCTACGCGGGCGTGTTCGTGCTCGGGGCGCTCGTGCTTCGGGTCGCGGTGGTCCCGGCCGAGGTCTGTCCTTCCCTCACCCCGGCCGAGGCGCGGAGCGCGATCGCCGAGGCGGCCGGCTGGCTCGAACGCGGGATCCGGCCCGGCGGGCGCTACACGTACGGCTACGACCGAGACGCCGACCTCGTCTCCGAGGACTACAACATCACTCGGCACGCGGGCGTGATGATGGGCCTGTACCGGCTCGCCGCTGAGACCGGCGACCAGGAGGCTCTCGCGGCGGCCGAGCACGGCCTGCCCTTCCTGCACGCCAACCTCCTTCGGGGCGACGACTGGACTGCCTTCGCCGAGCCGGGCGAGGACGCGACGCTTGGAGCGAGCGCGCTCGTAGCCGCAGCGCTCGTCCAGCGCCGGCTCGCCACCGGCGACACGGCCGAGGACGGGCTCCTGCACGAGCTGGCCCGCTTCCTCCGTGCGCAGCAGCAGGCTGACGGGAGCGTGCTGGGCATCTGGAGCCGGACGACCGAGCACCCTGTGCCGGGCGAGTACGCGAAGTTCGGCACCGGGCAGGCCCTGTGGACGTTCGCGCTCATGGACGAGCTCTTCCCCGACGAGGGGTGGGATGAGCCCGCGCGCCGCCTGGCGCGCTTCGTGGCGACGCGCCGCGACGACGTCGAAGGGTACTTCCTCACCTTCCCGGACCATTGGGCCACCTACGGCCTCGCTCAGCTGGGGCCGGAGGGCCTCGGCGAGCCGGAGATCGCTTACGCCCGCCGGCTGGCCGGGATCTTCGGGCTCAACTCCCGGCTCGAGTCACAGAGCGGAGGCACGGGGCTGCGCCGGCTGATGCGCGGCGAGCCGGCGTCCGGGGCCGGCCTGGGGACGGTGACGGAAGGCCTCGCGCAGCTCTGGCGCCTGAGCGTCGTCGACCCGCGGCTGGGCGATCTGACCGAGGACTTGGAGAAGCGCCTGCGCTGCACGGCCGGCCGGACGGTCGACCGCCAGATCGACGGAGTCGAGGCCGAGGCTGCGCCGCGCCCACTCCTCGCGCGCGGCGCCTGGTTCACCGAAGGCGGATACACCCAGATGGACCACCAGCGGCATCCGCTCTCCGGCCTCCTCGCCACGCTTCCACTGCTCGAGGAGCCCCGGCCGGATGACCTTCGCCTTTCTCGCGTTCGCGTTCGTGGCCGCGGTGAACCCGTGCCGCCTGCGGCTGGCCCTGCCGGAGCGCCGGGCTGCGGTTGCCCTTGGCGCTCTGCTCGCGTTCTGCGGGGTCGCCGCGATCGCCGCTCTCGGCGGCGCTCTCCTGGATGCGCTCGACATCAGCCCCGAGAGCTTCCGCCTGGGGGCCGCGCTCGTGCTCACGCTCGAGGGCGCACGGGCGCTCGTCTTCGCCCGTCCGGCCGCAGAGCCGGAGCTCGGGGGCCTCAGGGCGGCTCTCGTGCCGGTGGCCTTCCCGCTCCTCCTGTCGCCCGGAGTGGTCGCGCTCGCGGTCGCCGCCGGCGGCGACGATGTCGAGCCTGAGGCGCTCGGGGCGCTCGCCGTCGCGCTCGCCACCGTCCTGGCCACGACAGCCGTTCCCCGAGGGCCACGGGCCGACGCGCTCTTTATCGCGGGAGGCCGACTGCTCGGAGCCTTCGAGATCGTGGCGGGCTTGGCGCTCGCCGTTGGCGCGATCCGCGACGTGTAGCCGAGTTGGATTTGACCGACTCGGGAATACTGCACCGGTCGACGAAGGGAGCACGAATGGCACATGAGGAGCTCAAGGCAAAGCAGAGCGTCGTCTGGGGGACCGGCCCGTACCAGCGGATTACCGAGACGATCACCGACATCCACGAGCTCGTGGTCGAGCGGTTGGCCCCAGCCCCTGGCGACACGTGGCTCGATCTCGCTTGCGGCACCGGCGCAGTTGCCGAGCGTGCCGCGGCCGCCGGGGCGGACGTCACCGGCGTCGACCTCGCACCGGTCCTGATTGAGACCGCGAAGGAGCGAGCCGGCGAGCTCGGCCTCGACATCGACTACAGAGTCGGCGACGCGGAGCGCCTCGAGCTGCCCGATGCCAGCTTCGAGAAGGTCTCCTCGACCTGCGGGGTCATGTTCACACCCGATCACGAGGCGAGCGCCGGTGAGCTCGCCCGCGTGACCAGGCCCGGCGGCAAGATTGCCCTGGCCAACTGGACGCCGACGGGCGGGCTGGCCAAGATGTTCGCGGTCATGGCCCGGTATCAGCCCGCCCCGCCGCCCAGCAGCCCCTTTGCGTGGGGCGGCGAAGAGCACGTCACGGAGCTGCTCGGCGAAGCGTTCGAGCTCGAGCTCAGCGAGCACGTGTCCACCCTGCGGACGGCTTCCGCCGAGGAGTACTGGGAGCTCTTCTCCACGAGCTACGGCCCCACGAAGACGCTGGCGGACTCGCTCGGCGAGCGGCGTGAGGAGCTCCACCACGACTGGGTCGATTTCTTCGAGCAGAACTATGGCGCTAACGGAGAGATCGTCCACACGCGGGAATACCTGCTCGTGCTCGGGACACGAAAATAGTCGGGAAGAAATCGGTCGTGCGCGCCGTCTATCTGGTGAGATCCGATGGCGGCCTTGGACACAATCGCGCACGAGCTGGACGCTCTCGAGACCGAGGAGGAGCGGGTGTTCTCATGGCGTCACGAAAGCCTGCTGACGGCAGGCTACGACGGCAGGAACGCCCTCAAGCTGGCTCTTCGTCCCGAGGTTGACCTCCACCTCGCCGTCCGGCTCGGCCGCGCCGGCTGCCCGCCCGAGACCGCGGCGCGGATCCTGCTCTAGTAGGAGGGCTTGGCGGAACGTCGCTCGGCACAGACTGCGTTTCACCAAACTCTCCTAATAGTCGGGCTCCCACGCGAGCTCGATGACGTAGCCGTCGGGATCGCGGCACTTGACGCTCACGTAGCCGGGCTCCTCCGACTCCTCCACGATCGGGACGCCGTCCCGGCGGAGACGGTCCCGGAAGGCCCTGACCTCGCCGGCGCTGGCGGCGCTTCGAAACCCGAAATGGAGGAAGCCCGGCAACGAGATCGGCTCGTCGGTCTGTTTGAGCGCGAGAGCGAACCCGGCCGCATCGGAGAGCATGAGGACGCCGTCCGACATGCGCTCGGGAGGCTCCGCGTCGAAGCCGAAGTACGTCTCGTAGAAGCGCCGCGAGCGGTTCTCGTCGCCGACTGGAAGCGCAAGATGCACGCGCGGCAGGATACTCTCGCGTACCTTGACGGCCGCGACGAACGCCGCTCCGCGCAACGGCCCGAGCGCGCCCGCGCGCTCGGGCCTCGTCCTGATCGCGCTGATCCTGGTCGCGGCGGTCGCGAACCTCAACCTCTCGGTGGCCAACGTCGCGCTCCCCTCGATCGGAGAGGCGTTCGACGCAGGCCAGGTGTCGCTCAACCTGATCGCGGTCGGGTACTCCCTGGGCCTGGCGGCATCCGTCCTCTACCTCGGCGCGCTCGGCGATCGATACGGCCGGAAGCTGATGCTCCTCCTCGGGACGGCGCTGGCGATCCCGATGTCGCTGCTCGCCGCCTACGCGCCCTCGGACGAGGTCCTCTTCGCCGCCCGCGTCGGCGGCGGCCTCGCGGCGGGCATGGCCTACCCGACGACGCTGGCGCTGATCACGGCGCTCTGGTCGGGGCCGGCACGCACCAAGTCGATCGCGCTCTGGTCGGGGATCGGCGGTGCCATCGCGGCGCTCGGCCCCTTGCTCTCGGGGCTCCTGCTCGAGCACTTCTGGTGGGGCTCGGTCTTCCTGATCACGCTCCCGCTCGCGGGCGTCGCCCTCGTCTTGGCGTGGCTGCTCGTCCCGGCCCATGTGAACGAGACGACCGACCCCGTCGACAACCTCGGCGGCATCCTCTCCGTGGTCCTCGTCGCGGCGCTGATCCTGGCGATCAACTTTGCGCCCGTGCCGAATGAAGGAGCCCTGGTCGCCGGCCTCGCCGTGATCGCCCTCGCCGCCCTCGTCGCGTTCTACCTCCGGCAGCGGCGGGCCGAAAACCCGCTGTACGACCTCCACGTCGCCGGTCGGCGCGTCTTCTGGGTGGCGGCGTGCGGGGGAATCATCGTCTTCGGCTCCCTCATGGGCGCGATGTTCATCGGCCAGCAGTTCCTGCAGAACGTGCTCGGCTACTCCACCCTCGACGCGGGTCTCGCGATCATCCCGGCGGCGCTCTTCATGGTGCTCGTCGCGCCCCGCTCGGCGAAGCTCGTCGAGGCGCACGGAGCGCGGGCGACGCTGCTGCTCGGGTACGTCTTCATCCTGCTCGGCTTCCTCACGATGCTCCTCCTCTGGAAGGAGGACATCTCCTACTGGAAGGTCGGGCTCGGCTACGCGTTCGTCGGCATCGGGGTCGGGCTCGCGGGCACGCCGGCTTCACACTCGCTGACCGGCTCAGTGCCCGGTCACGCGGGCCGGCATGGCCTCCGGCACCGCCGACCTGCAGCGCGACCTGGGCGGGGCCGTCATGCAGTCGATCTTCGGCGCGCTCCTCACCGCCGGCTACGCGAGCGCGGCGTCGGCTGCGATCTCCGCGTCGGGGAAGGACGTCTCCGACAGCGTCCAGAGCCAGCTGACGAAGTCCTTCGACGGCGCCGAGGCGATCGCCCAGCAGTACCCAAAGGACGCCGACACGATCATCGCCGCGGCGAAGACGTCCTTCCTGCAGGGCGACCAGTGGGCCTACCTCGCAGGAATCGTCGCCGTTGTCCTCGGCGGGCTTCTCATCTTCTTCCTCTTCCCGAAGCGCGACGAGGAGAGGAGCCTCCTCGAGCGCTACCACGCCGAAGACTCCGCCTGACTCAGAAGAGCGACCCGGGGTCCGGGCTGCGAGCTACGCCGGAAGCGGCGACTCCACGGGCGTCGGCGCTGAAGCGATGAGCTGCTCGAGCAGCCCGCGGTCTCCCTCGATCGTCACGAGGTCGAGGCGCCGGTCGACGAACATGTGGTAGATCGCCTCGGGGTCGCCCTCGACGACCACGTCGGGCTCCTCGATCGACCCGGACTGCGCCTCGCCGTCGACGATCGAGGCGATCTCGTCGCCGACGCGAAACTCGAAGCGGCCGGGAGGCGCGAGCGGCGCGAGGACGGTGTCGAGCGCGTTCGCGAGCCAGCCCGGGAAGAGCTCGTCGCTGTCGCTCGGCGGCCCGAGCGAGCGAGCACCCCAGAGTGCCAGCTCCCTAATGGCGGGCCTGAGGCCCTGCCCGTACTCGGTGAGCTCGTAGACGCGGGACGCGGCCGGCGGGGGCAGCGTCCGCTTCGCGACGATGCCCCCGGCCTCGAGGTCGCGCAGCCGCGAGGCGAGGATGTTCGTGCCGATTCCGGGGAGCCCGTCGACGAGGTCCGTGTAGCGCTTGGGGCCGTGCATCAGCTCCAGAACGACCAGTAGAGCCCAGCGTTCGCCGACGAGGCCCAACGCGTGGGCCACCGGACAGTACGAGTCGTAGCGCTTCCGCATGCGCTGCAGTGTAGCGAAACAACTTGCTGGCGTTAAGTCTTTACTTGCGAATTGCAAGTTATCTCTGCTAGGTTGGCAGCCTTCCCTACGCAAACGGAAAGGACTACACCGCATGGTGACTTCTGAACGACGCAAGTGGCTGGCACTGGCGCTCCTGAGCGTCGTCCAGTTCATGGTCGTCCTGGACATCGCAATCGTGAACGTTGCCTTGCCCTCGATTCAGGTCGACCTCGGGTTTTCTCAAGAAAACCTGCAGTGGGTAATCAGCGCGTACGCGCTCGTGTTCGGCGGCTTCCTGCTCCTCGGCGGGCGGGCGGCCGATCTGCTCGGGCGCCGGCGCATCTTCCTCCTGGGGGTTGTCGTCTTCACCGGGGCCTCGCTCCTCGCCGGCCTGGCCTGGTCAGAGGCGTCGCTGATCGGCGCACGGGCACTTCAGGGGCTCGGAGCAGCGATCATCACGCCTGCCGCGCTCTCGATCCTCTCGGTCACATTCGCCGAGGGCCGCGACCGCAACATCGCGCTCGGCGTCTGGGGCGCGGTCGGCGGCTTCGGCGCCGCGGCCGGTGTCCTGCTGGGAGGGATCCTCACCGACGCGCTCAGCTGGGAGTGGATCTTCTTCGTCAACGTCCCCGTGGGTATTGCAGCCTTCGCGCTCGCGCCGGTCCTCCTCAAGGAGAGCCGCGACGCCCGCGTGAAGACCTTCGACGTCCCCGGCGCGGTGCTGGTGACCGGGGGCCTCTCGCTGCTCGTCTACGCGATCACGGCGGGGGGTAGAGACGGCTGGCTCGCGGGCGAGACCCTCGCGCTCTTCACGGGCTCCGTTGTCCTGCTCGCCGGCTTCGTCGCCTGGGAGCTCAGGCATCCCGAGCCGCTCATGCGCTTCGGCATCTTCCGGACCCGAACGGTCGCAGGAGCGAACGTGGCCGGATTCATCATGGGCACCGTGCTGTTCTCGATGTTCCTGATCCTGACCCTCTACATGCAGCAGGTGCTTGGCTACTCGGCGATGAAGACCGGCGTCGCCTACCTCGCGGTCGCCGGTACGGCGATCATCTGGTCGACGGTGGCGGCGCAGCTCGTGACCAGGATCGGCGTCAAGCCGGTGCTCACGGTCGGAATGGCGATGCTGACCGCGGGGCTCGTCTACTTCACGCAGGTCTCGCTCGGCGGCTCGTATTTCGCCGACCTGCTGCCGGGCTTCCTGATCATCGGGGTCGGCATCGGCTTCTCGTTCGTGCCCATCTCGATCGCGGCCCTCGCGGGCGTTCAGCCGGCCGAAGCGGGCCTCGCGTCCGGCCTCATCAACACCTCGCAGCAGATCGGCGGCGCGCTCGGGATCGCGGCGCTCTCGACGATCGCAACGACGCGGACCGCGGACGCCGTCGCTTCGGGCTCGGCGCAGAGCGCAGCCCTCGTCGACGGCTTCACCGCGGCGTTCTTCGCCGCAGCGATCGCCGCCGCCCTCGGCATCGTGGCCGCGCTGACGCTCATCCGCCGCGACGAGCTCGAGCAGGTTCCGGAAAAGGCGGAGCCCGCGCTCGACCTCGCGGCGTAGCGGGAGAGATCGCAAAACGGCGCCCGGTCTTGATGGCCGGGCGCCGTTGGACTTCTCAGCTCCTTGTGGCGAATGTATACATTCGTCGGATGGGCCGCGTGCGCATCGAGGTCGAAGCCGAGGAAGCCTGGGGAACGCCGGTCGGAGACGCGATCCGCCTCGACGACGGGTCGACCGTAGCCGCTGACGAGGCCCGCTATCTCGCGCCGGTCGAGCCGTCCAAGATCGTCGCCACGCACCTGACCTACCGCAGCCGGGCCGAGGAGTACCGGATGGCGAGGCTCCCGGCGGAGCCGTCGTACTTCCTGAAGCCGCCCAGCTCGGTCTCGGCCCATCGAGCTCCTGTCGCGCGGCCGCCGGGGTGTCGCTTCCTCAACTACGAGGGCGAGATCGCAGTCGTGATCGGGGAGCGGTGTCTGGGCACGTCGGTGGAGGACGCGCTCCGCTACGTGGGCGGCTACACGGTCGCGAACGACTGGGGCGTGCACGACTTCCGGCATGCGGACCGCGGCTCGATGCTCCGGGTCAAGGGGCAGGACGGCTTCTGCCCCCTCGGCCCCGTGCTCGTCGACGCCGACGAGGTCGACCCCGACGATCTGACGATCCGCACCTACGTGAACGGCGAGCTCGCCCAGGAGGGCCATACGGGCCGCGACCTGCTTTTCTCGTTCGCGTACCAGATCGCCGACGTCTCCCGCCTGATCACGCTGGAGCCGGGCGACGTCCTGCTGACCGGGACGCCCGCCAACTCGCGACCGGTCGAGCCGGGAGACGTCGTGGCGGTCGAGGTGGACGGGATCGGGCGCCTCGAGAACCCGGTCGTCGAGCTCGACCGCGAGCTCGAGCCCGTCGGCGAGCAGCCGGCGGTGACGGCGAACACGCTCCACGTGGCCCTCGCCATCCCGGAGGACGAGGCGGAGCGTCGGGTGGATGCGCCATGAAGGACGCCCGGCCGCTGGAGATCAGAAGCGTCGTCGACCAGGTGCACGAAGAGCTACTCCAGCGGATCGTCGCAGGGGAGCTTCCGCCGGGCTCGAGGCTGCGACAGGAAGCACTTGCCGAAGAGCTCGGCGTCTCCCGAACGCCGCTGCGGGAAGCGCTCGCGCGTCTCGTCAGCGAGGGGCTGGTCGAATTCGTGCCCAACCGAGGCGCGACCGTCGCCCTACGGGACTTCGGCAACATGGAAGAGAACTGGAGGGCGCGGCTGATCCTCGAGCCCGGCGCCGCGCGCCGGGCGGCCGAGCGCCGCGACTCTGCGGAGATCTCGCGCATGCGCGAGATCGTGCGTCGACAGCGCGACGTGGCCGACGACGTCACGGCGAGCTTCGCCCTCAACCGGGAGTTTCATCTCGTCCTGGTGGCCGCAGCAGGCAATGCCCTCCTGTCTCAGTTCGCGGAGCTCCTCTGGCTCCCGAGGATCGGCGTCCCGATCTTCGCTCGCCAGGCTCGCAACCGGGCGCAGATCCTCGCCTGGGCCGACGAGCACGAGGCGATCGTCGATGCAGTAGCGGCCGGCAGCGCGGCACGCGCGGAGCGCCTGACGCGCGAGCACATCGCCGCCAACCCGCCCGAGCGTTAGAGAACCTCCCGTCGAACCGGGTTCCGAAGCGTTCCCACCCCCTCGACCGAAACCTCGACGACGTCGCCCTCCTCGAGGTAGCGCGGCGGCGTGCGCGAGTCGCCGACGCCGCCCGGCGTCCCCGTGGCGATCACGTCCCCGGCGTCCAGCGTGAGCCCCTGGGAGAGGTAGACGATCAGGTCGACGAAGCCGAAGACGAGATCCCGGGTCGAGGCGTCCTGCATGACCTCACCGGAGACGGTCGTGGTGAGGCGGACGTCCCGGAGGTCGAAGCCATCAGGTGAGGCGATGCAGGGCCCGAGCGGCGCGAACGTGTCGAAGCTCTTGCCGAGCGTGAACTGGCGGAGCGGCGTCTCGAGTTGGGCGCGGCGTCCGGAGACGTCGTGGATGGCGGTGATCCCTCCGATCGCCCGGCGCGCCTGCTCTTCGTCCGCGCGGTAGACCCGCTCCCCCAGCACGATCGCGACCTCGCCCTCGAAGTCCGGACGGGTCTCCTCGAGCGGGACGACGATGTCCTCGTCCGGGCCGATGAGCGCGGATGCCCACTTGGCGAAGACGACGGGTACCGCCGGCACGTCGAGCTCCGACTCGTCGGCGTGTGAGCGGTAGTTGACGCCGATCGCGAGGATCTTCTCGGGGACGACCGGGTGGAGGAGCCTGACGTCGCCGAGCGCGTGCTCGGGTCCGTCGGCAGCTGCAAGCGCCGCCCACGCCTCCGGCGTGGGCACGAATCCCCGGGGCCCGGCCGGGCCGGCGTCACGGACCCGCTCGCCGTCGAGCACCCCGATCCGCACGTCGCCTCCCGGCTCGATGAACCGGACGGCCTTCACGCCGTCGCCTCCTGCTCCTCGCGCAGCACCTTGAGCGCGTTGATAGCCCGGGGGAAGCCAGCATACGGCGCGGTCTGCAGGATCGCCTCCTCGATCTCCGCGAACGGAACGTCGAGCGCACGCAGCGCCCGCACATGGGCGCGGACCTGCGGATCGGAGCTCCCCAGGGTGGTGAGCACGGCGAGGATGATCAGCTCGCGCTCGCGGGCGTCCAGACCGGGCCGCGCGTGCACGTCGCCGAAGACGAAGTCGACCAGCCAGTCCCCCATGTCGCCCATACGGGCGAGAAACTCCTCGCCGCCCGGCTCGTCGCCGAGCTCCGCGAGCCGGGCCAGCCCGCGCTGTCGCCGCTCCTGCAGCTCTGTCATGCGGCCTCCTTGCGGTGCTAGACGGAAACGGGATATTGTATGCAACTCGTGGCGGAGCGTGATCGGGGCGCCTCGCCGCCGTGAGCATGCTAGGCCTTCGCCGAATCGATCACGTCGCCTTGCGGGTTGCTGACCTCGACGAGGCCGTCCCGCGCTGGTGCTTTCAGTTCGGCCTCACCGAGAGCCGACGCGAGGACGGACGCGCCTTCCTCCGCTGCGGCTACGAGCCGTACTCGCTCGAGCTCGTCGAGGGCGGCGATCCCGGCTTCGACCACCACGCGTTCGAGCTCGCGCGCGGCCTCTCGCTCGACGACGCGGCCTCTCAATTCGACGCCGCGGGCGTCGCCCACGAGGTGCGCGACGACGGGCTCCATCTCGCCGACCCGGAGGAAAACGGGGTCCAGCTCGTTCCTCACCGGCCCGCAGACGTGCCCTGGCCCGACGTCGCGCGCTCGACCGACGAGCTCCCCGGCTTCCGCCCGCGCAAGCTCGGCCACACGAACTTCTTGACCGCGGACCTCGAGAGCCAGACGGCCTTCTACACCGAGGTGCTCGGGATGCGCATCACCGACCGGCTGGGCGACGCGGGTGTGTGGCTCCACGTCAACGCCGACCACCACGCGCTCGCCTTCGTGGACAAGGGCTACCCGCACCTGCACCATCTCGCCCTCGAGATGGTCGACTGGGGCGAGCTGAGAGTCGCCTTCGACCACCTCGCCCAGCATGGACGGTGGCTCGCCTGGGGGCCGCTTCGCCACGGCCTCGGCCGCAACCTGAGCGGCTACGTGCGCGTGCCGGAGGAGGAGCTCTTCGTCGAGATCTTCTGCGACGTCGAGCAGCTGGAGGCAGACCATGAGCCACGCGAGTGGCCGGACGACACACACTCGTCGAACGTGTGGGGCATCCTTCCCCCGCGCTCGTACTTCCGCTTCGACGCCGAGGCGGTCGAGTCCGAGCGGCAGGGGCTCGAGGCCCTGGGAATCCCGCTGAAGGAGAGGGGGGCCTGATGGCAACGGCCCGGACCGAGGAGAAGCAAGGCTCGCAACCCGAGGTGGCGGCCCGGACCGGGGAGCAGTTCTTAGCGGGCCTGCGAAGCGGCGAGCGCGAGGTCTGGCTGAACGGGGAGCGGGTCGCGCATCCCCTCGAGCACGCGGAGCTGCGCGCGGCGGCCGAGTCAATGGCGCGCGTCTTCGATCTCCAGCACACCCACGCCGACGAAATGCTCGCGCCCTCGCCCGACGACGGGCGCCTCGTGAACGTCACGCACGCGGTCCCGCGCTCGCAGGAGGACCTCCAGCGGCGCCGGCGGGCGATCGAGCTCACCGCCTCGCTCTCCGCCGGGATGATGGGGCGGACTCCCGATTACCTGAACGTCACCTTCGCCTGTTTCGCGGGGCGCTCCGACGTATGGGCACGCCGAGGCAACGAGCAGGGCGCGGAGAACCTCGTCGCCTACCAGAAGCGGATGCGCGACGAGGACCTCTCGACGACGCATGCGCTCATGAACCCGCAGGTGGACCGGTCGAAGCCGGAGGCCGAGCAGGCCGCAGGCCAAATCTCGCTGCACAAGATCGACGAGACGGACGACGCGATCGTCGTCAGCGGCGCGCGTATGCTCGCCACGCTCGCCCCGTTCGCCGACGAGCTGCTGATCTACCCGGGCTCCGACATCCGCCCACAGGACGGCCGCTACGCGCTCTCGTTCGCGATCCCGATCGCCACGCCCGGCCTGAAGCTGATCTGCCGCGACAGCTACTCGAAGCAGCGGCCGGCGTTCGACTACCCGCTGTCGTCGCGCTTCGACGAGATGGACTGCGTGGTCATCTTCGACGACGTCGAGGTCTCGAAGGAGCGCGTCTTCCTCGACGGCGACACGGTCGGCTACTCCGAGGTGATCACCGACACGGGCTGGCGCGGCCACATCATGCACCAGGCTTTCACCCGCGCGTACGTCAAGCTTTGCTTCGCGTTCGGCCTCGGGCATCTGATCGCCAACACGATCGGGGTCGTCCGCTTCGACCACATCCAGGAGAAGCTCGGCCAGATCTGGAACATGTGCGAGCTCACCCGCTCGGCCATCGTGGCCGGCGAGGCGGGCTCGAGCCTGGACGAGGGCGGGGTCTGGTACCCCGACGACCGGCCCTTCCTGGCGCTCCGCGGCGAGATGCCCAAGTGGCTGCCGCGCGCGAACGAGCTTCTCCAGCTCATCGGCGGCGGCGGCTTCATGGCCACACCCTCGCGGGCCGACCTGGACGGGCCGCTGCGGCCGCTGATCGACACCTTCTACCAGGCGGCCGGGGCCGACGCGGAACGCCGAATCCGGCTCTTCCGCCTCGCCTGGGACTACATCGGGTCCGACCTCGGCGGACGTGGCGAGCTCTACGAGCGCTTCTACCTCTCCGACTCCTGGCGGATGACGGCCCTCGCCTATTCGATCGCCGACAAGTCCTTCGCCGAGTCCCTCGTCGAGCAGTTCCTGCAGGACTGATGCTGCGCGGCTACTCGCTTCCCCGCTCGCCCGAAGGCCGTTCCTCGCTCGTGCCGGCACCGCCGTGGCACTACGTCGGCGACTTCCTGGTGATCGAGTACTGGGCGGCTCCCGACGCCGTCGAGGCCGTCCTGCCGCCCGGGCTCGAGCCCCACCCCGACCCGGGCCGCAGCGCAGCGCTCTTCGTCGACTGGCAGTCGTGCTCCGACTCCCGCGAGGAGCTCGACGACCCCGTGCGCGGCCAGTACAAGGAGTTCTTCGTCGTCGTCAACGCCCTCCTCGACGGGGAGCCGGTCACGACCTGCCCGTACATCTGGGTCGACCGCGACTTCTCGCTCGTGCGCGGCTGGGTGCAGGGGTTCCCGAAGAAGCTCGGCTCCATCCACATGACCCGCCACTTCCCGCTCGCCTCGAACGCGGGGCCGGACCTCGCCGCCGGCGGGCGCTTCGCAGGCACGCTCTCGGCGAACGACCGCCGCCTCGCCTTCGGCGCCGTGACACTCCAACGCGAGAGCGCCGAGGGCCCGACGCACAACGACCCGCCGCTCGTGAACGTCCGGCATTTCCCCCGCCTCGCCGCCGGTCACCACGACGATCCTGCGGTGCACGAGCTGGTACGCGCCCGCAGCCGCGACCGGGCGATCTCGCCGATCTGGGAGGGCTCGGCCGAGCTCGAGCTCCTCCGGGCTCCGGGCGAGGAGCTGGCCGCCCTCGCGCCGGTGCGCGTGGGCAAGGGCTTCCGCTTCACCTTCGGCTACACGGTCGACGACCTCGAGACCGTGCTCGACTACACCCGCTCCGAGGTCGGCGCCGGCACGGAAGCATGAGCCGGGCGGCGCTCGTCACCGGGGGCGGGACGGGCATCGGCGCCGCGATCGCCCGCCGCCTCGCCGCGGACGGCTACGACGTCTGCATAACGGGGCGGCGCCGCGCACCGCTCGACGAGGTGGCCGCCGAGACCGGCGCGCTCGCGGTTCAGGGCGACACCGGCGACCCGGCGGACGCGGAGAAGGCGGTCGCCGCCGCGAAGAACGCCTTCGGCCGGCTCGACGTCCTCGTCTGCAACGCCGGCATCGGGTTGGGCGGCACCGTCGAGGAGCAGACGCTGGAGGGGTGGGACGCGGTTCTCCGCACGAACCTGACCGGCGCCTTCCTCGCCTGCCGGGCGGCTCTGCCCGAGCTCGTGCGGGCAAAGGGCTCCGTCGTCACCATCTCCTCAGACTCGGGGTTGCGCGCCAGTCCGGCCTCGGCGGCCTACTGCACCGCGAAGGCCGGCCTGATCATGCTGACTCAGTGCATCGCTGTCGACTACGGGCCGCTCGGGGTGCGCGCGAACTGCGTCTGCCCGGGCTGGGTGAGGACGCCGATGGCCGACGGCTCCATGGACGCGCTCGGCGAGCTCAGGGGCACTGACCGCGAGGGCGCCTACGGGCTAGTCGCCTCGCCGGTGCCGTTGCGACGCCCCGGCAACCCCGACGAGATCGCCGCAGCCGTCGCCTGGCTTGCGTCCGACGAGGCGGGATTCATGACCGGCGCCGTCGTCGCCATCGACGGCGGCAACACCGTCGTCGACCCGAGCGCGACCGTGTTCACGCCATGACCGGCACCGTCGTCGCGGGAGTCGCGGTCTCGCCCGACCACTTCATCGGCGGGAAGCACGTCGCGGGCGACGACCGCTTCGAGGACCGCTCCCCCATCGACGAGCAGGTGCTCGCCGAAGTCGCACGCGGAGGCGATCACGAGGTCGGCCTCGCCGTCGAGGCGGCCGCCGACGCGTTCCCCGCGTGGGCGGCGCGCGGCGTCTCCGCGCGGGCCGAGCGCCTGCGCCGCCTCGCCGAGCTGATCGACGAGAACGTCGAGCGGATCGCCGCCGTCGAGTGCCTCGACATGGCGATGCTCGAGCGCTCGCTGCGCGCCCGCGTGATCCCGCGCGGCGCGCGGAACTACCGCGCCTACGCCGACCTCGCCGAGACCCACGAGGAGCGCGCCTGGAGCTCGAACGACACCGCGAACCGCGTCGCCCGCATGCCTGCCGGCCCGGTTGGCGTGATCACGCCGTGGAATGCGCCGTTCATGCTCTCCACCTGGAAGACGGCGCCGGCGCTTGCGGCGGGCTGCACGGTCGTTCTCAAGCCGCCCGAGTGGGCACCGCTCTCCTGCTCGCTCCTCGCCGACCTGACCGCGGAGGCGGAGATCCCGCCCGGCGTCTTCAACGTCGTCCAGGGAATCGGCGAGGAGGCCGGGGCCACGCTCGTAGCTGAGCCGCGCCTGCGCCGCGTGAGCTTCACAGGGTCCTCGGACACCGGCCGGCTCGTGGCGACGGCGGCGGCGCAGAACCTCGTTCCCTTCACTGCCGAGCTCGGCGGCAAGGGGCCGCTGCTCGTCTTCGCCGACGCCGACCTCGACGCGGCTGCACAGAAGGCGGCGCTCCAGTACGACGACTCGGGCCAGAACTGCATGGCGGGAACGCGCCTGCTGGTCGAGGAGGGCGTTGCCGGCGAGTTCCTCGAGCGCTTCCATGCGGCTGTCGACGCCCACGTTCTCGGCGATCCCCGCGACGAGGCGACGACGATCTCGCCGCTCATCCACCGTGACCACCTCGAGCGCGTCGAGGGTTTCGTCGAGCGGGCGCGCGCGAACGGGGACCGCATCGTCCGGGGCGGCAAGGTCGCCGACATCGGCGGGCTCTGGTACGAGCCGACACTCGTCGAGCCCCGTTCCAACGACTCCGAGATCGTCCAACGGGAGGTGTTCGGGCCGGTCCTCACCTTCCAGACGTTCCGCACCGACGAGGAGGCCGTCGCGCTCGCGAACTCGACGGAGTACGGGCTCGCGGCCACCCTCTACACCTCGTCGGCCGAGCGAGCCGAGCGGGTGGGGCGGGCGCTTCGCGCTGGCACCGTCTGGGTCAACTGCTTCCTCGTCCGAGACCTGACCGCGCCCTTCGGCGGCGTCGGCATCTCCGGGATCGGCCGCGAGGGAGGCGACTACGCGCTCGACTTCTACTCCGACCTGAAGACGCTGCAGGTCGCGGAGGGCACGACCCGGTGACGGTGGTCGATCCTCGCCCCGGCCTCGGCGACGTCAACCTCGAGAACGACGTCTTCGCCGAGCGCCTCCCCCACGAGACCTTCGCGCTCCTCCGTCGCGAAGCGCCGGTGTGGTGGTACGACTGGCCCCACGGCCGCGGCTACTGGTGCGTGACGAAGCACGCGGACGTCGTCGCCGTCTCCCGCGACACGAAGACGTTCATCTCCGGAGAGGGGGCGAACCTCGAGGACCTCGACGAGGAGCAGCAGGACGCCCGCCGGTCGATGCTGGAGACCGATCCGCCACGCCACACACGCCTGCGCGGGCTCGTCGGACCGCCCTTCACCCCCCGCGCGGTCAAGGCCTACGAGCTGGCCCTGCGCGAGCTGACGACCGATGTCCTCGACCGGGCGCTGCCCCGCGGCGAGCTCGACTTCGTCGAGGAGATCGCGAAGCAGCTCCCGATCCGCGTCCTCGCCCGCCTGCTCGGCGCCCCCGAGGCGGACAACGACGCACTGATCGACTGGGGCGACCGGATGATCGGCAACACCGACCCGGAGCTGACCGACGTGCTGCTCGACAGCCCGGAGAGCGACCGCTATCGGATGCTCCCCTTCCGCAGCCCGGCCGCGCTCGAGCTCTTCGACTACGGGCACCGCCTAGCAGCCGAGCGGCGGCGCGAGCCGACCGACGACCTCGTCAGCAAGCTCGTGCACGCCGAGATCGACGGCGAGCGCCTGACCGAGCAGGAGTTCGACACGATGTTCCTGCTGCTGGTCGTCGCCGGGAACGAGACGACGCGCCAGGCGATCGCGCACGGGATGCTGGCCTTGGTCGAGCATCCCGACCAGTGGGCCCGCCTTCGGGCCGACCCGGAGCTCCTGTGGAGCGCGGGCGCGGACGAGATCCTCCGCTGGTCGTCGCCCGTCCTCCACTTCCGCCGCACGGCCACCGCCGACGTCGAGCTGCGCGGGCAGACGATCAAGGCGGGAGACAAGGTCGTCATCTGGTACGCATCGGCGAACTTCGACGAGGAGGTCTTCGCCGACCCGCTCCGCTTCGACGTGGGCCGGAAGCCAAACCCTCATGTCACCTTCGGCGGCGGCGGCCCCCACTACTGCCTCGGCGCCCATCTCGCCAAGCTCGAGGTGCAGGTGATGTTCGACCTGCTGCTGCCGCGGCTCGCGGCCCTCGAGCTGACCGGCCCGCCGGAGCGGATGCGGACGAACTTCACGAACGCGCTCAAGCGCATGCCGGTACGCGTCACGACGAGGGACGGCGCGGATGTCTGAGGGGGGAGGGCCGTCGGAGGCCCTCGTGAGCGCCTTCCGCGGCTGCGTCGGCGAGTTTGCGACGGGCGTGGCCGTCGTCACCGCCGAGCATGAGGACGTCCCGGCCGGCATGACCCTGAACGCCTTCACCTCGGTCTCGCTCGACCCGCTCCTCGTGCTCATCTCGCTCGGGAACGTGTCACGAACCCTGTACGCCACTACCGCGAGCGGGCGCTTCGCGGTCAGCATCCTCCAGCGTGGTCA
Source organism: uncultured Actinomycetes bacterium (assembly GCA_963838795.1). Classification (GTDB taxonomy): domain Bacteria; phylum Actinomycetota; class Thermoleophilia; order Gaiellales; family Gaiellaceae; genus JAIBJN01. The sequence goes on along the minus strand of CAWISL010000011.1, from coordinate 611 downwards.
GCACGAGGTCGCGCTCGCCTTCTCGGAGCCGGGCGCGCCGTTCCCACTCGGGCACGTGGAGCGGGACCGCGAGGGCTTCCTCACCGTGGCTGGCGCCACGGCGGTGCTGCGCTGCACCGTCGAGCGGATCGAGCCCGCCGGCGACCACGCCCTTGTGCTCGGCGAGGTCGTGTCGATCGCCCACGGCGGAGGGGAGCCGCTCGTCTTTCACCGCGGCCGCTTCGGGGGGCTGGCGCTCGACAGCGTCGTCCCGGCAGGGCACCCTATCGCCATCGACGACGGAGCAGGGTGGTGATATGAGCTTCGAAACGGATATCGGTCCACTGTTTCGCCCGGAGGACGCGAACGCGATGTCGTGGGCCTTCAACCTCGCCTCCTACGAGGACGTGAAGGAGCACGCCGAAAGCATCTACGACCGGCTCGCGGACGGCTCGATGCCGTGCGACGACCCGTGGCCCGACGAGCAGGTACAGCGCTTCAGGGACTGGATCGACGCGGGGACGCCGCCCTAGCGGAGCAAGTCCGCGCGGGCCGTGATCACGCGATCGACGACCGCGCCCGGCTCGAGGCCCGGATGGCCCTTGCCGACGACGCGGAAGATGGTGAACGGC